>CAJUAH010000065.1 GCA_910584375.1 uncultured Acetatifactor sp. | reverse complement strand
AATCATAGAGGAATTCATGAGATTAGAAAATCCGCAGGAATATTTGGCGCTTACGTTTGATCTCCTTTTTGATATTTTGCACGATCCCAATCCTGGAATTGACATAGTCGATTATCCCAAACGGTTGCGTGGGGGCAGGGGATATGCGTAGCTTTGTAGGGGAGAGCGCGTTATGCGCTCTCCTCCCTGCTATCAGTTGATGCCATAGACGATCAGGTCCCACAGATTGCTGGAACCGGAGCAGCCGCCGGCAAGGGATTCCGCGGTAAACGAATGCGCGAAGTTCTCGCCGCCCAGGGACAGCTCAAACTCACCGGACACATCGGCTCTCTGGATAATCACCTGGCCCGCGTACTCCATGTCGCAGGTATCGCGCAGAATCACATCGATATAGAGTTTCAGCACCTTGCTGTACTTGTCGGATTCGTTGGAAATCTTTGCCGCCTCGACCTCCACATCGTAGAAGGCCACCAGCTCTGTGCCGTCAGCGATTCCGGAGACCGTGATCTCCTGGGTGGCGGGATCATACTTGAACTTGCCGTCCGCGGCAGCCGCGTCCTGCTCGATCTTAGCCCCAAGGGAGCCGTTGGCGTTCTTGACATAGACGGTTCCGATCTCATCGCCGGCAGCGCCCACAGCGATCTTGGAAGTCTTACAGGTATTATCCTTCACAACCATAACATCCGTAACCCGGACGTTAAAGGTACCGTTCTCAACCTCAGTACCCGTCTGCGCGGCCAGAGCGCCGCCCACCAGCAGGCCGTTTGTGGCGGTGACTGTCACAGCCTTGTTCTTCTTTAAGGAAGCGATCTTCCGGCCGTTTCTGCCGGTGATATCCGCCTTTTCCTGGGTGTTGCTGATCGAGCCGTTCTGCACCTCGTCCATAATGAACTCCAGCTCGCCCGCATTGTTGAAAGCGGTGATCTGGGCTACCTCTGTGATAACTAATTTACTTACATCTACTGCCATGTTTTGTTCCTCCTTGTGTTTTTTATTTATATAAAAAAGACTCATGGCGGGCCTTTTTTAGCGGATTATGAGTGGGGAAACAGCATCATAATCGGTATTTGACAAAAGACAGGCGGCGATACCGCCAGAACAGCAGTACCACCGCCAGTGCTGAAAAGATAGAGGGATGTTTCCACGATTTCTTCTCCATATCAGGGGCGAATTTTTAGGCGCTGAAGTATTGATAAATAAAGGGGTTTGAAAATTCTACTAAGCAGTTTTGCTACTAGATTGGATTACTGCTGTCTGGAATTTGTCCACGGATTTGCAGGAGAGGATACTGGATAAAATGATGGGTTCGTTGCCTGCTTTTTCCTGTTCCTCTTTTAACAGTGTTCTCAAGGTGTTGACGCTTGCGTTTCTGTCAAAATCCAAGTGGGCGAGTATTTTATTCTCTTCATCTGTAAAATATTTCTGTATCATGTCGACGGTCAGCTCATCTGTTTTAGAGTCCAGCAGTTCAAGATCTGAGCCTATCCATAGGCTTTGATCGCCCAGAGATATGGCGATGTTGTTAATCAGTTCTTTGATTTTATCAGCATTGGATGAATATAGATTCAGTAGTTGCTGGGCATGGTTTCGCTCGTTGGGACTGAGGTATTCAGAATTTGATAATATGCCTTGGAGGGTTTCTATTTCTTTTGTGTATTGTCCGTATTTTTCCAGTAGATCAGCATATGATTCAGATGTGATCTTTTTCTGAAATGTATCCAGCCTGCCCGCCAGTTTTGCGACGCGTTCATCAGCAATTTGCCAATCCTGTGAATCGACGGCAAAGGAATCCCGTTCTTTCACTAATTGTTCGTATTTGTTGTTCAGGTATTCCAGTACTTTATACTGCACATCTCCCCTGCGGAGAACTGCCTCCGCTCCTTTGCGGGAGGCGTTATAATCGTTTAGGATGGCGAGGGGAACAGGATTGAAACCAGGATTTGATAAAGAGCTGGATTCCAGGGCATACATTCCAAATTCATTTGTTGCTTTCTTGACATATGAATCATCGTCAAACCAGTCGGTAAGTTTTGTTGACTTGCCAAGCTGTTCCTGCGCTAATCTTGTCTGTTCAATCTTTAACAGGCGTTCTTCTAAATCAATTCTGGTTTCCAGATAATGCAGTCTTTGTTGTTCCGCATCCGTCAGATTGTTTTTATTGTTTAACTCATTCAGTTCTGTATTCAGGGCGTTGATGTTAGAAGTAAGGGTATCGATGTTTTCCTGGACTTCTTTGACGGTGACGTTAAAATGGTCCCAAAGCGATACGGCCAGAGAGATAGCTTTGGTGATTCCCCACATGGCGATCACGTTGCCCGCTATGGAAAGGGCTTTGAAGGCTATAGTGCTGGCTTTGGCAGAGAGGGTTTGGGCTTTGAGCGCTTTGTTGTGAGCGAGGGCGGAGGCGCGGGCTTGGCGGTTGGCTTTAACGAGGTCTTCGTTTGTAAGTTTGGACAGGTCATCGGTGTTTTTGATGAGGTCGATTATGTATTTTTCGCCATCATCTAATGTGTTGAAATAATCTTGCCAATTCTTATCACTATTCTGGATTATATCATCCCATTTAAATACATCTTCTAGTTTTCTTTTTGCAGAATCCAAATCTAGTTCTGCAATATAACTATCAATATTTTCTTTTGAGATAATATCTCCCAAAGAGTTTTTAATCCAATCTTTATCTGCTTTTTTAAAAAAGATTATTTTTTAAACTTTCCCAAAATCCAACATTTTCATCAGAATTATCAAGATTATCAATAGCTGACTTAAATGCGTCATTTATAGCAGCTCCAAGTTCGTTGAATGATTTTCCGAATATACCTATTTTAGAAGTCCATTTATCAATTTTACTGTCAAATGTTTTGAATATCATACTATAAATTATAGGTTGTGGATACCTATTTATTCTGCATGTTGTGGAGATGTAGGTTTGTCAAACATATGTTACACTGACGCAGAATAATCCCTGAGTACCTG
>CAJUAH010000064.1 GCA_910584375.1 uncultured Acetatifactor sp. | reverse complement strand
AAACTGGGGGTTCCAGCGTTCTGATGTTTTGAGTACTGATTATCCGACTTTTAGGATAGGATAGAAGGGATTAGGAGTGGCTATAGACAGCCGCCTCTGATCCCTTCTGTCTATAGCTCCCAGTAACCGTCATCGGCATACAGGCTTTTTAGTTCTTCGTATGCCTCCTGGTAGGCCTCATCGGAATAATCTCCCTCCGTATAAATTTTTCCCTCCCAATATATCTGCCAGTCGTCGCCCTGCAGCCGCTCATCTCTGAGTCCCGCGCCTGCGGTGTCGCCTTCCCGGAAATAATAAGTCGCCAGGCAGGCTACGTGGGTGAGAGTCCCGTCTATATATTGATATCTGTCCACGAAGTGTTCCATAGGGCCGTTTCTTTCATAGCAGTCAATACACTGTTTATCCGGATTAAGAACCATGTTGCGCATATAGAAACAATGATCTTCGTAGAGTCCCTGTTTCTCGTCAAAGAGAAAAATGGCATCATAGGAAACTGCCCCTGTTCCGTAAACTCCCAGATACACACAGAGATCCGGATAACCGTCAAAATTGCAGTCCGCAACGGAGAGGAGACTGTCACCGCTCACCCAGGGCAGATCGTATAGACTTATACGCTCCGAATCAAAGGAGGAATAATCTATACATTGCAGAACAGAACCCGATTCTTTATCCAGAACCAGGATCGCAAACTCGTTGCGTTGCCATATGGAAGAAGAGCTGTAATAGTCGGATTCCATGCTGTCCTGAAGACCTTCGGCGATGTCCACATATTCCATGACAATATAGTCAAATACGTCTCCTTTTTCCCGAATATGGGAAATGTAAGGACGGTAAGTGTGAGGGCCGACAGCATAATCCCGGAGGAATGCATTTTCCTCACGGACAGGGTTCTCAAGACGGCAGGCAAGGCCGCTATCCACAGTGAATTGATAGGCGCAGGTATTTTCACTGCTACAGGAAATGATAATGGGCATGACATGATCTGATGCGCAGTGATAAAAGGCTTTGGGGTCGATGCTGACTGCGCTGTCCGGGAGCGCTACAAGACACTGATCCCATGCAGACGCAAAAACATTGTTTTCCAGTGTGGTGATTCCTTCAGAAATGATCAGCTCCAGAATTTTGTGCGCGCCAATAGATTGGGTCCCCAATGTGGAGACGGGCTTGCCATCTATCGCGGAGGGGATGATGACCTGATAAGGATTCAATATATTTTTTCCCTCGTCATATCCGGTGATCCGCAACGTTCCGTCCGCAAGCTCCTCATAAGTAAAACATGCCGGATCGGGAACGGCGGGAACTGCTGAAAAAGGGATGGGCTCATCTTCGGGAACTTCCGGAGGCGTATCTGCAGGCAGAGCATCTTTTGGCAGTTGTGTATCTTCCTGCGGCAGACCGTTTGTGGGAATAACCGTAACAGCTATACCCTCCGCCGCAGGGGTCTTCGGAGACTTGGAGATTGGGTGTTCCCTGTTTTCTGTGAGCAGATACCCGCCTAAAGAGGATAGAACAAGTAGAGGAAATATAATGAGCAAGGTATACGAAATTTTCCGTTTCATGCTTATACCCCTTTGTCGGCGGGATAGAAAATCTTTGTCAGTGCATCCAGCAGACATTCCACGGCGGCGCCGCCTAAGAATATGATCCAGGTGATGTACCAGGCATGGGTGCTGAAACTGACTACAAAATAAATGATTACGATCAACAGCCACATCAATCCTTCCAGGCTGCCCTTGATCTGTTTAAAGCGCCTGCGGCGCTGTTTTCTGCTCTCAGAGTTCGTTGGCAATCCCCGGCCTGCGGCGTACTCGGCTAACTCCGCAGGGGGCTGTATCCTGCGTGCATATACCAGCAGCGAGACGGGCACAATGCAGATCAGCAGCGCAATGCCTATCCCCAGCAGATTCAGGTTCTGCCCATTGATATAGATAAGCTTTACATTATACCAATACAGCAGGAAGGAGATCACAGCCACGGCCCCGGCCAGCAGAAAAAGGCCTGCGGATACGGCGGTCAGGGCGGCTTTTTTCTCCTGAGCCTCCTTCGCCCATTGCAGATAGTAGGCATGGGAATAATCGTCATTGATCCCCATCTCTGCAAAAAGCTGCTGCACATCACCGATAGAGCCTACCACCGTCTGAAAAGCCTCGTCCTCGCCATATCCCCGCAGAACCAGATCATTATATTTCTCCAGGGCATTGGCAATAAGCTCCTCCTTGAACTCCAATGTACGGTGATTTACCGGCGCGTTCTCAAATAACTGATCCATATACTTCCTGATTCGCAGATTGTCCATAATGCCAGGCGCTTGCCCGCGCCCCCTCCTTTTTGTCAAATATTATGTAGTAGAATTAAAACGGTTTACTTATTGCCACTTGATCTATAAAGCTTTAAATGTGTTGTATGCACGTCAGTGACTCTATGATTGAATTACCGTCCCTATTTCCAGAGACTTTGTCAAGCAGTATAATATTTCAAAGAAAATGGTTTCTTATGTAGGCCGTTGAGAATTTGGCGCGGGCTCCAGCAGGCGGTCGATCATATTTTTGGCCTCGTTCCATTCTCGCAGTCCTTGCTCGCAAGCCTTGCGGCCAGCTTGGGTAATAGAGTAGTAACGGCGCCTAGCCCCTACTTTTTCGTCACCCCAATAAGCAGTGATATAGCCCGCTTGTTCCAGCCGACGAAAGGCGGTGTACAGGGTGGCCTCCTTCAACTCGTAGCGGTTTCCGGTCTTACGTAGGATGTCCTTATTGATCTGGTAGCCATAACTGTCGTGTTCTATCAGGCTGACCAGAATAATGGTTTCCGTGTGTCCACGGATGATATCGGCGGTGATCGACATGGGGTGGCCTTTCTTTTAGGGGAGGTCAAGGTTCTGAGCGCCGCTGTGTAGTAAGGGTGGGGAAACCTGACCATAGTATTATTAATATTGTAGATAAATTATAAAATGAAATACATCGACTGTCAAGGTATATATTGTGTAAAATAATGCGGCGGAGTGATTGGGGAATGTTTGAGGAATAGAACAAATTTTACTAAAACTTAAATGCAATTAGTAATAGCGAAATTATGTTGCAAAAAATAAAATTAAAGAATACTTTAAAAAAATGGTGCATTTTGTAAAGAAATGTGTTATTATTTATGTAAATAGTGCATGGAATTTGGTTAGATTAATATGAGAGATAATTCGAGATTATCCTTTACAATATAGATTGGTGTTTGA
>CAJUAH010000063.1 GCA_910584375.1 uncultured Acetatifactor sp. | reverse complement strand
GGTAACTCTGTGCTAAATACAGCAGTATTCTGATTAAAATATTTACCGTCCAACTCGATTGCGCTTCCAACAACAAAAGCAATCTGTTGTTACCTACCATTATGCCCAAATCATTATAGAGATTATCTGTCAGAACATTGTCTATCGTTACAATATCCAGCGTGTCCTCTGTTGCGTCTGTATCCTCTGGGTGCAATGTTTTATACAGTTTCAACAAATTCTTTTTATCTTGGAAAAGGTCTAAAAACACACTGTTTTTTGCGGTACGTTTTGCCTTAACTTCCTGTGTCTGCTTTGTATCGTCTGACACCTTACCACCTCGATTTCTAAAAATTTGTGGTACAAGATATAATATATCCTGCTCCTGCTACACTTCAATTATACAAAAAAACGCTTATCTTTACAATAAAATTCACATTAAATTTCTTCCTCCCTCCGCTTAGTTTTACTTTGTTGTTTATTGTGCTGTCGGCTCTCGTTCTGAAGTTCCCTCTCAAGGTTCTTTCTGTTGTAACTGATAACTTCCGCATACGCTAATTCTGTGGCGGTTTTGGTCTGCTCCCTGCCGATACTGTCATACTCGGATTGTTGTTAATAACTTCATGAGCTGTCACAGATTCAACCTCACCTGCTGTCGTGAAATCACCCATTTTCCTGTCACACAATCAATTGTATATACAACTATTTATTTCCAGTCTACAGCAGCTCTCCGAACTGCATTTTCCATGTTTCTATCTTATATTGTCTGACTCTTTCGAACCATGCCTCTCTTATCTGCGCCGGAAATTGTTCCAACATCCATGTACAATTCATGCAGGAAAGCCGCCCGGGATATCCCGGACGGCCTGTTTTTCTTCCAGTTTATGTAATTGTCCCAATTCCCCGCACACTTCGACTAACCTCTGTTTTGCGTATAGTTGCCATGCTTCCCTACAGCCAGTCTTTCCCTGTATACCCGGATAATGCCCGCAGGGCGTGGGCAACGGTTACAGCATCTGTTTCATTCATATTCGCTGACAGCCTCTCTTTGTTCCAGAATAAGTCGGACAGTCTGCTAAGCGGGCATCCTGTATCGATGTCCGGCATACAGATATACTGGCCGCTCATATATTTCCCGATCACTGCATTGATACAGCTGTCCCTCCCATAAATAATTAGCTCCGCCATGCCCGGGCCGTAACTTCTGACTTTCACTTCCCCAAGCCATCTTTCTTCCCTTTTTCCTTCTTCCGCCGGCTCGGTGCATACAAACTCCATGCGCCCTTCCGGCCACGTCATCATCCCACACCTCCCAGCATCTCATGGTCCGCCACAAAACGCACCATGTGCTCGTCCACCAGCCGCTTCTGCTGCTGGCACGCATACATCAGCGCCTTTTCACATACGCGGTTTATCATCCGCGGTATGCCCGCAGATATCTTATAGACTTCGTCCTCCGCACCGCTGGTGAATATCTCTTTCCCTGCACCCGCATATGCCATATGGGATGCAACATATTTTCCTGTTTCTGCACGGTCCAGCCTTCCCAGTACGATGTTCATGTCGATACGCTGCCTTATGGCCTCATAGGCCTGCAGCTTCAGTTTCTGCTCCCATAATTCCGTCTGCCCTACAAGCACCAGCGACATCGGGCTTGTGGAGTCAAACCTGTAATTCAGCAGGAACCTCAGTTCTTCCAGCATGTCCTTCCCTAACAGGTGCGCTTCGTCCAGCACGCATACCACTTTCTTTTTCTGCTCCGTACTGACCGTCTGGATCTCTTTCTGCAGCAGCCGTTTGGAATCCCCGCTGAAATAATGCGGCTCCAGGCCCAGCTGCCCTAAAAGCCCTGCATACAGCCATCTCGGCGTCAGTTTCGAATCGGACAGGTATAACAGCAGGTATTTTTCCTTTCCAAGCCTTCCGTCCAGCATCCTTACCATGGTGGACTTCCCGCATCCCGGATTTGCCGTCACCACAGCAAACATCTGGTGGTCTACGACATAAACAAGCCTTCCCAGTGCGTCCTCTATCTGCGGCGATGTGTACAGCCTCTCCACCGGGATGTCCCTTGTAAATGGCGTATGCTCCATTTCAAAAAAACTCTCATACATGCCTCCCCGCCTCCTTCCCGTACTCCCCGAAGGAAAGGGCACGCGCCATCTTCCCGTGGTCTTCCTTATATTTCTTTTCCAGTGCATCCAGGAGCCTTGATGTTTCCGGAACGCTTCCCGTCATCCCCATGGGTACTGGCGGCACTTTGGATGAAAACACCCCTATCTCCATCCGGTGTGCCTGAAGCGGCTCCGTACCGCGGCATCTTACCGCCACCGTTTCCATATCCATCGGGTCATAGGCGATCTCCGCCTCCATATTTGCCAGCGCAGCGCTCGCTTCATAGCGGCTTCCCCTGAGAGAAAAACACCCGGCCTCGTCTATCCGGCGTGTTTCATGGTGCAGGAACGCTTCCGCCACCACGGATACATCCATAAAAACCAGCCCCCGGGTATCCCTCATACATTCCTGCTCCGGCGTGATCCCGCAGGCAGGGACTGACGCGCCATAGGATTCATAATACTCCTTTATCCCTGCATGTGCCTCTTTCTGGTATTCCTGCTCTAAAAATATCTTCCACCTGCGGTTCAGTTCTTCCACGGAATGCACGTGCGCTGCGCGGATCTCCGCCATAAACTGGTCCACTTTCTGGTGGAATTTTTCTATTTTACCTTTCGACTGGCACGCGCCTGGTTTTGCATGGACAATCCGTATCCCCAGCTTCGCGCAGGCTTTTCCCAGATGCTCCGTCGTATACTGTGCACCATTGTCCAGGTAGGCGCAGTCGAATTTCCCGGACTTTAATACCGCTTTATGGAACGTGTCCTCCACGATCCCCTGTCTCTGGTTATCATAAAACTCTGACTGCACGATGTAACGGGAGTGGTCATCGATCAGCGAGGATAAATAGGTCTTTACCAGTTCCCCCGAAGTTGTCCGCAGATCCGGCCCGTACTTTATGTCCCCCTGTAAAAGCTCCATCCGGTGCGGTCTGCAGAAACGTCTTGATGATGTTTCCCTCTTCTCGGCATAACGCTTCATCTGCTTCTTCCCAAGACCCGCATCGTACAGGTGCCTCTGCATCGTAGACTGCTTTAAAACCCCCGGCTGTGCCCATCCTTCCAGCTCCAGTATCTTTATGATCTGGCGCACGCTCCGCTTTGGGACCTCCCGTTTCAGCTGCACCGCCTGCTCCATGATCCTTTCAAAGTTTTCCGGGAGCCCCTGCCGCCTCTTTTTCGTCCTGCCTGCCGGACGCAGGCCTTCAAACCCTTCCTCACGGTATCCCTT
>CAJUAH010000062.1 GCA_910584375.1 uncultured Acetatifactor sp. | reverse complement strand
AGCCGGAAGCTCAAGGGATTTTATCTGGTTTGGGATGTGGGAAGTTTGAGTAAATTACTAATTGTAATGTAAAATTCACATCAGTCCACATCCTCAAACTTCTGCTTGTCCTCGACGCTGATCTCCGTCCCCAACTGCACTTCAATCAGCCCCAGACGCGTGTCGGCGATCACGGTATGCCTGCACCCGGCGGGCATGGTGATGACATCGCCCGACCGCACGATCCGTTTCATGCCGTCGATGACCACGCAGCCCTGCCCGGCCATGACCGTCCACACCTCGTCCCTGTGGCTGTGGCTGTGATAAGACAGCCTGTGCCCCGGCAGCAGCTCCACCTTGATGGTCATGCTGTCCTCCTGCACGTCCAGCACGGTAAAACTCCCCCAGGACTTCTCCGCATACATGGCCTGCTGCTCCAGCGCCTCCACATAGGGCTTGATATGGGCGCTGCGGTCTTTACCGGACACCAGAATGCCGTCCACGCTGGCCGCTACCACCATATCCCGGCAGCCCATACAGAGAATGGGGATATTCAGTTCGTTCACCACCTGGGTATTCTTACAGTGATTGTCCAGCGTCACCTTACCGATAGTGTCAGAGTCCATGGCCTCGGTAAAAGTATTCCAGCTCCCCAGATCCAGCCATTCCCCATTATAACGCAATACCTGAATCTGTTTTTCCCGTTCCGCCACCGCGTAATCAAAACTGATCTTTTTCTGCGCGCCATATACGGCAAACAGATCCGGATAATCCTTAAATCGGATCATCTCATGGGCACGCTTGAGCATATAGCCCAGCTTAAACGCAAACACGCCGCCATTCCACAGCGCCCCCTGGGCGATATATTCCCTGGCGGTCTTTTCGTCCGGTTTCTCCTTAAAGGCGCTGACCGTGCTTACCGGGTCGGCCGTAACCGGTATGATATACCCGTATTTTTCACTGGGATAGGTGGGTTCGATGCCCATCAGGGTCAGATTGGACTCCCCCTGCCGGGCCAGCTCTGCCAGACGTTTCAAAGCCTCAAAATAAGAGTCCTGCACATAGGGATCCACCGGGCACACCACCACGACCTCCTCCTCCGACACCCCAAGTTCGTCATGGAGATAAGCTGCGGCCAGACAGATGGCCGGAAAGGTATCTCTCCGCTCCGGTTCCACACAGATATTGACCTGCTCCCCCAGTTGATTTTTGATCGTACTGGCCTGCTTTCTGCTGGTGGCTATCGTAATCCTGGCCTCCGGGTCGACCGTCCTGATCTGTCGGAACACGCGTGTCAGCATGGACTCCAGCTCGTTGTCACTTCCTCGGAACATTTTGATAAACTGCTTGGAGCGGACGTCGTTTGACAGAGGCCATAGCCTCTTTCCGCTGCCTCCGGACAACAAGATAATGTTCATCATATCCTTTCTCCTCTTCCACCCCTTATCTGATCCACTGGGCCCATTTTTGCCGATATTCTTCCGCGCTCATGCCCTCTTTCTCCCGGAACATCTGCCGCATTGCGGCCTCGTCGCCAATCCCTGACTCCACTGCCACTTCCGCCACCGGTTTGATGCTGAAACGCAACAGTTCCTTGGCAGCGTTCAAACGCCTGTTGTCTATATACTCGTCAATACGGATTCCGTAATGCTGCGCAAAGGAACGGTCTATCTCCTCAAATTCCACCGAAAAATCCTGCCCCAGCCCCTCTGCCGGATCGTTTTCCGCATAATGCTCGTTCAGCCATTCTCTGACGCTGCTGACCAGTTGCTTTTCCTGCTCGTCCGCCAGAGCGTTGCTGCCCGAAATCACCTGCAGGATCCTGCATTGCAGATGCAGCAACAGTTCTCCACACTGCAGCTCCGTCAGTATATTCCGGTCTCCCTGTAGATACAGCAACTGGTCGACCAGCTTATCCCACTCTTCCACATCCCACACATGGAACACTGCGGAACCTCCGTTCCCCTTTCGGAACAGCTCATAGAAATTCCGCGCCGTATTGCCATAGTAATGTACCCAGGCCAGCTCCCATCCGTCATTCTCTTCACTGATATGCTCATAATGCTCCCAGCAGTCCACCAGGGCACAGTTACCGGCCTTCATCTCATACGTGCGGTCATTCACTATCAGATTTCCCCGGCCGCGGAGTACCACCATAAACAGATAGGACTCCAGTTTTTCCCGTATACATCT
This sequence comes from uncultured Acetatifactor sp., assembly GCA_910584375.1. GTDB lineage: Bacteria > Bacillota > Clostridia > Lachnospirales > Lachnospiraceae > Acetatifactor. The sequence continues at coordinate 2,302 of CAJUAH010000062.1, read as the reverse complement.
GTGAGGTTTCAGGCTCTTAAGCCTTCCCACTTCCTGCACATATAGCAGATTCCGCCGGGCAAAATCTCCCGGGGTGTGCAGACAGCGGTTCGAGCTTGTCATTCCCTCTGTGGTAAACAATCCTTCACTCTTTATCATTTCCTTCTCCTTATACATGCATACGCCAGTAGTCCAATGTATCCCGGATGGTCTGCTCCAGTCTGATCTGCGGTTCCCAGCCCGTCAGTTCATGCAGTTTGGTGATATCCGCCTCAATGATCGGCACATCCACCGGACGGATCTTGTTGGGGTCGGTCTCCACCCGGATCTCCTTCTCCGACAGGGAGATGATCATATCCAGAACCCTGCGGATCTCCACCGCATGTCCGGAACCCATATTGTAGGTCTCCCCCGGCACGCCCTGCATGATCAGTTGCACATATGCCCGGACCACATCCCGGACATCCGTAAAATCACGCTTTGCCGCCAGGTTGCCCACATACATCACAGGCTCCCGCAACCCCTTCTCGATCTCCGCCACCTGTTTGCAAAAATCCGATACCACAAACATCGGGGCCTGTCCCGGACCGATATGGTTAAAGGAGCGTACCATCATCAGCTGCATATCATAGGCCTGGGCGTATATGCTGCCTATCATATTCTGACATGCCTTGGTGGCGGCATAGATATTGCCCGGCCGCAGCAGATTGTCCTCCTTGATGGGCGTCTCTCCCGGGCGGATATGGCCGTACTCCTCCCCGGATCCGATCAGCAGCACCCTGGGCTTGTAATACAATTCCCGCACCGCATCCATCACATTGATACTTCCCTTGATATTTACATCCACGGTCAGTCCCGGATTCTTCCACGACAGACCCACCGAACTCTGAGCCGCCAGATGAAAAATATAGTCCGGCCGTATCTCCAGCAACAACGCCACGATCGCGTCTTTGTCCAAAATATCCAGATCATATATCCCCGCACGCTCATGCGCCATCCGCTCGTGAGAAAGCTTGGTCGCATAAGCCTCCATTCCGCAGGAATGCATTTCGTCTATCAGATAACTGCCCACAAATCCGGCAGCTCCTATTACCAATCCCTTTGACATGTTTCTATCTCCTTACAAGAAAAGGAATTCCTGGTCAGAATTCCTTTGTCCGTTTAGCTGATAACTTTATTTATGCTTACTGAATGCCCGCGTAAGCAATTTCCTTCCTTACCAGCTCCATATCCGTATCTACCATACGCCCTACCATTTCGTCAAAAGAAATCTGCCTCTTCCATCCCAGTCTGGCCTCTGCTTTAGCCGGATCTCCCAGGAGGATGTCCACCTCGGCAGGGCGGAAAAATTCTTTGTTGACTTTTACGACCACTTTGCCGGTAGCGGCATCTTTTCCCACTTCCTCCACGCCGGTGCCGGACCACTGTACTGTGATGCCCGCTTTTCCAAATGCTTTCTCCACAAATTCCCGCACTGTCCGGGTCTCATTGGTGGCAATCACATAATCGTCCGGCTCTTCCTGCTGCAGCATCAGCCACATGGCATACACATAATCCCTGGAATGCCCCCAGTCGCGCTTGGAGTCCAGATTGCCCAGTTCCACATACTCCTGAACGCCCTGTTTGATCCTGGCCACCGCATGGGTAATCTTGCGGGTCACAAACTCCTTGCCCCGTCTCTCGCTCTCATGGTTAAACAGGATGCCGCTGCAGGCATACATCCCATAGCTCTCCCTGTAATTCTTTGTGATCCAGTGACCGTATACCTTGGCCACCCCATAGGGGCTGCGGGGATAAAAAGGAGTGGTCTCCTTCTGGGGAATCTCCTGTACCAGCCCGAACATCTCGGATGTGGACGCCTGGTAAAAACGGCAGGCAGGTTTCACCATGCGGATCGCCTCCAGCATGTTGGTGACTCCCAGCGCGTCGATCTGGGCTGTAGCCAGAGGCTGCTCCCAGGACGTAGCCACAAAAGACTGGGCCGCCAGATTGTACACCTCGTCGGCATCAGATATCCGCATGGCGTTCACCAGGGAGGCCAGGTCCGTCATATCCGCATAAATCAGGTGCAGCTTGTCCTTGATATGCTCCACATTTCCATAGTCCACTACGGCCTTTCTCCGCATCAGACCGTACACTTTATAACCTTTTTCCAGTAATAACTCTGCCAGATACGAACCGTCCTGGCCGCAGATTCCTGTGATCAATGCATTTTTCATTTATTTTAACCTTTCTAACTATATTATTATTGATACTCGCCTATTTAAAAGGCATTTGCATTATACTATATATTTCCTATATTTGCAACTCTATTATTCTTGAA
>CAJUAH010000061.1 GCA_910584375.1 uncultured Acetatifactor sp. | reverse complement strand
ACAAAATGGATGAGCTTGAGATATGATTTTCCACATAAACTTTGAATACGCTATAGTAGTAGGCGATATTCACAATGAGAACAAAAAACTCCGCCAGCTCTTGAAACAGATTTCTTTCGGGAAAGAGGACCGTCTCTATATCTTGGGGGATCTGTTCGACCGGGGCGGGGAGGATGCGGACCCGGTGGGGGTGTATTTCACGGTACTGGAGCTGGGGGAGCGCTGCACCGCCCTGCGGGGCAACCACGACCATTGGCTGGCGGCTTATATCCGTGAATACTATTCCCTGCCTGAGCGGGAACAAAAAAAATGCGCGCCCTATTCATACAACTCCTTTGACCTGATGCGGCAGCGCCTTACCCCGGTTGATATGCGGCAACTGGAGACTTTTATAAACAGCCTCCCCCTGCACACCGGGCTGGAGCTGGAGCAGCAAAAATACCTCTTTGCCCATGCCATGACCTCCGCCCCCGGCGGATGGAGAAAGGCGAATTACTATCTGATGGGGGACTGGTATTTTGACCTGTTCGTAACAGCGGGCATTTCGGAATATATCTCTTTTTGCGGCCATAACAATACCGGCGGATTTTCCGCATTTCCGGGAGCCTACTGCGATGAGGAGGGAACTTCTATCTGGCGCAATGAGGCGGGCAACGTGTATATGATGGACTGCGGCTGCGGTTTCGCCTGCGGCAGGCTGGCCTGCATGTGCCTGGAAACCGGAGAACGATTCTATGTTGACAGTAAATGATCCGCCTTAAGGGGATGTACCCTGCTGTTCAAACAGGGTACATCCCATCTCTTTAAACTGCCGGATTTTCTCTTCCAAAAGCCTTGTGCCGACCCCAAAGTATTCCGCGCTGCAGGAAATGCACAGAAAAGAGTCCGCCGCCCGATTGAAAAGCTTTTTGTACAGACCGACCTCATCACGGGTCAGCGTCCTGCCGCAGTTCCTGCACCTTTTCTCCCTGCCGACGGCATCGGATTCCTGGGCGGCAATCTCATCACTCACAGACCAGTTCCCCCACCAGGATCTTGCAGTCATCCAGAGCCACGTTACAGCGGTATCCGTCCCTGTAGATTCCCAGATTATCTCCTGTGACGGCGTCGGTCAGCTTAAGAGCCACGCCGGACTCCGAATGAATCCCCAGATCGTCAAAGGATATGCTCATGGTATTTTCCCACTCGTTAGCGGCGTCCAGATTGAAAAAGCCCAGTGCTACGCGGTTGCCGCTCATGATCTTGCCCAAAGTATAGGTCTTTTCGCCATTATGTCCCAACAGGAAAGCGGGCCTGTATTCCTCGTCCTGGTTGATCTCAATCAGTCCTTTGCACAGCAGGGTCTTCTCATTGGCCTGGTCCAGACTGCGCAGGTCACAGCCGATGATCAGCGGCGAACCCAGGAAGGCCCACATGGCAAAATGTTGCAGATATTGAACGTCGCTGCACCCGTCCAGCCCCACATTGCCCTTGCCGCGCATACCCACGATCAGCATATCCATATCGTTGTAGCACCCGGGGGCGTTGTTCTCTATATTTTGCACCTGGCTCTTGAAAATATCCTTATAGCTCTTGGGGACGTCAAAAATATCCCCCGTGGAACGGTAGCTGTGGGCTCCCCGGGAGCGCATCCAGCCGGAAGGGTTCTCCACGCCCCAGTTACAGGCCGCCAGCAAGATATCCCTGCCGCTGGCCCGCAGCGCCATAGCCATGGTCAGATAGGCGTTCTTGCCGTTGCCGCTGGAAGGGAAATTGCAAAAATCGTATTTCAGATAGTCCACGCCCCACTGGGCAAACTGTTTCGCGTCCTCGAACTCGTGCCCGTAGCTGCTGGGATATCCGGCACAGGTCATGAAACCCGCGCAGGAATACATGCCGAACTTCAGCCCTTTGGAGTGAACATAATCGGAAAGATACTTCATCCCATGGGGAAACAGCGCCGGATCCGGCACCAGCTTTCCGTCCACCCTCTCTTTCAGCGACCAGCAATCGTCGATGATCACATACTCATAACCCGCATCTTTATACCCCTTTTCCACGATGACGTCCGCCATCTCCATGATCAACTGCTCGTTGATATCCTTTCCAAAGGTATTCCATGAGTTCCATCCCATAGGCGCTTTCAATGCCAGCATACATCCGTCCTCCTTTTTTGTCAGTCCCTGCCATTCCGGTATCTCTGTGTCTCTGTTCATACTAGCACATAATCCGCCCGCCCGAAAGAGAATTTATATTAAATTTATAAATAATATGTAAATACCCCTTGCGTCGCAGAAATCTTTGTGATATGATTTTGATATCAAAAAAATTCCGCTACAGGAAAGGAGCCCTATTACAATGGAAGAAAAAGTGTTAAAAGGAAAAAAGAATGGAATGAAAGTGTTGCTGGCAGTACTTCTGGTCTATGTGCTGGATATCGCGCTGTTTGCGGTTTCCGTGGGCCAGTTGGAGCATTCTGTTCACCCCTGGTGGGTGGCGGCGCTGGTGGCGAGCATCCTCATATTTCTCACCGCATGGATATTCCTGTGCGGCCTGAAAGTATTAAGACCGCAGGAGGCCCTGGTGCTGACTCTGTTCGGTAAATATGTGGGCACGCTGAAGGAGAACGGTTTTTATTTTGTCAATCCCTTCTGCACAGGCGTCAATCCGGCGGCAAAAACCCGGTTAAACCAGAGCGGAGACGTATCCGAGACCGGCAATCTGGCGGCCCTGGCCGTGCAGGGAACAGGTGTAAACGTGACGGCCTGCTCCAACAAGCTCTCCCTGAAAATCATGACCCTGAACAACAGCAGGCAGAAGATCAACGACTGTCTGGGCAACCCTATTGAAATCGGGATCGCCGTCACCTGGAGGATCGTGGATACGGCAAAAGCCGTGTTCAATGTAGAAAATTATAAAGAATTTCTCTCTCTGCAATGCGACAGCGCCCTGCGCAACGTGGTTCGCATCTATCCTTACGACGTGTCTCCCAATGTGGATACCACCGGCGACGGCGTCGCGGACGAGGGGAGCCTGCGGGGTTCCAGCGAAGTGGTGGCCGCCAGGATCCGGGACGAGATCCAGGCCCGGGTGCAGGAGGCGGGCATAGAGATCATAGAGGCCCGGATCACTTATCTGGCTTACGCGTCTGAGATCGCCGCCGTGATGCTCCAGCGGCAGCAGGCCTCGGCGATCATAGACGCCCGCAAGATGATCGTGGACGGCGCGGTAGGCATGGTGGAGATGGCGCTGGAACGCCTGAATGAAAAAAATGTCGTGGAGCTGGACGAGGAGCGCAAGGCGGCTATGGTCTCCAATCTGTTGGTAGTTCTGTGCGGCAACCGGGACGCGCAGCCTATTGTAAACTCAGGGAGCCTGTACTGATATGGCCGACAGCAAAAAGCAGATTCCCCTGCGCCTGTCTACGACGCTGTACAACGCCATTGCCGCCTGGGCGGAAGATGATTTTCGATCCGTGAACGGGCAGATCGAATATCTTCTGACAGAGTGTGTCAGACAGCGCAAGAAGAACGGGAAATATGTCTCGGACGACATAGATGTTCCCCCGGAGTTGGATATTTAGCAGAAATTCCTTGTCTTAGCTATAAATCCAATATGTTACAAAACTGTGAAAAAAGGCGTTGGTGTAATACTGATGCCTTTTAAAAGCACTTTTATCCATTTTTAACAAAAATTATAAAGATCGCATTGACAGGTATTCTTAATTAGATTATTATAATATATATAATGTATTTTTTGTGTGGGAAGGGGGCGATTCTGTTGTACCAGATTTACAGATAAATTTTAACGGCATCTAAACATGTATTCAAAATTGTAAAAGGGGGATTCTACAATGACAAAAAAATCTTTTTAATTGTCTGCTTTGTCCAGTTTTTACTTTATTCTGGCATGACAAATGTATCTGCTAATGAATATACTGCGTATATTGAATGGCAGGATGAAATCTCAAATGTACTGGAAGAGCATTTGTCCACATATTATCAGGACATTTACACGCTTTCCGGATTTTCCGTTATATATGAAAACGTGACGGAAACGGGCACCGCATTATCGGCAGACGCAACCGTTACCGTAAATATGGCGCTGAGCCGGGATCCGGCAGAAAGTCCTTATGTACTGGGCATGAAATCTGCCGCCGCAGACTATACCGACACCGTCAGGCAGGAGATAACCCAGGAGATTATCGACGCTTATCTTGCCGAAGTACTGCCCTATTATCAGGTTCCCTATGAGACAGCGTTTTCATATCATATAGATATGGTTGAAGGAATACAACCGCAGATATACAACTGTTATTTCAACGGGGAAGAAGAACCCATATATGTAAAAATAGAGGACGACAAAGTGTATCAGGAACTCTTTACCTATGATGACGGAGCACGTTATATTGATACAATGCTCACAGAACCCATGCCTTATGGGCCAATCTCTATATCCGGATACAATGCGTCCTCTGCTGTAAATTATGCTATAAAGCACGCTACAGACGAGCCGGAATTTACTGGTAACGGAAATAGTGACTGTGCAAACTTTGTATCAAAATGCATTAATGCTGGAAATATACCTGTTGATGTAGCCGGGAAATGGTATCCCGCATCCGTATGGGGAAATTATAACACTTGTGGAACAAACTGGATGCGTACTGGCGCTAAAAATAATGGTGGAGTAATTCCTTACTTTAAAGATAAAGGCTGGCTTAAGACCATATCCTCAGAGGAAGTAAACAGGGGTGCTCTTATGTATTGGAATAACCAAAGTCACGTAGCTATCGTTACCTACAGTGACGGGAGTACCATTAAGTATTCTGATCATTCAGACAAAAGAAAAACCGATGTATATCATATTTATAGTAGCTCTTTAGATGTTACTTTTTATGAATTTCGCTGATATTTATTCCGTGCATTATCAGATTATTGCGACTGGTCTTTCATATCAGCTAATGTGATAAGTAAGTTCTAAAATATAATATTTGTTTATTTACTTGATAAATTTGTAGAAGGTGAATTTATGAATAAAAGTATTGTCAAATCAGCCGTATTTGTTTTCCTGATATTAGCAATTTATAATATTTGCTCTGTTCCCGTTTCCGGTAAAACCGCCACGGATTTAGAGAACATGGCATCCGATTCTTATATGATCGATCTTTATCCATATGTTGCGGACTATGATTATGAGTTCTATCTAAAGGGAATCTATCTTTCAGCAGATGGGAAAAACGATCAATTATATATCCATCCCATTGATCTCGTCTTTGGTACGGAAACAGAAAAACTTGCGGAATATGGCATACAGGATGAGGGGGTAACTTATTATGAATATGAATATACAGACGAAATACTCTCTTTGCCCCTAAAACCGGAGACACAATTTCATATTATTAACTGGAATCGTTATCCGGAAATGTCGGAGCAAAGCCTTAATCATCCTGACGCAAACTTAATGTGTATCTGTGCCCTGGACGATCCTTTCACTTTTTTTGAGTTTAT
>CAJUAH010000060.1 GCA_910584375.1 uncultured Acetatifactor sp. | reverse complement strand
CTTTAATAGATTACCACATCATGCTCCCGATGTCAACTGCTTTTCGGAAAAATTTTTCAAAAAATTGTCATAAGTTGACTTATAACATTTTCCACCAGTTTAGCCACCACATTGTACTGATATATTTTCGTCAGGATTCCGCTTTCTCTGGTGTATTCCAATATCTGCTGCCCTATCATCCCCAGGCCGAAATACATGATAAAGACATAGACGATCTGCAGTATCAAGACCACTTCCAGTATACCGAAAACCGCTCCCAGCACTTTGTTAAGCCAGTGGATCACCGGCAGCTTGGAGATCATTTTGGCCGAAAAGAGGACCACGTTCAGCAGATGATGGACGATCCCCAGCAAAGCCATCAGCACCACCGCGATGATTACTCCCACGATCTCTTTCTCCATATAGCTATGCAGACCTTTGCTGATCAGCACGACCATGATCCCCATAACGGTCAATGTCACAAGGGAGACAATCTCTTTTACCATCCCTTTCCTGTATCCGTCGATGACTTTCCATAAAGCGCATATCGCCACAAGAATCAGCATAATGTTCATTAGTATATCCTCCTGCTGTCGTTTTCCGGTCTTTGGAATACCCGGCTACTTAAGTTGAATCGTATCTATTGAGTCGTTCGTCATGATCAGATATCTGTAACTGTTTCCCTGGGGTATCATAACTCTCACGGACTTATCAAATTCCCCCTGGTATTTGTCCACTCCGTCAAACGTATGTATCAGGCATTCCTGCTCATTGTATACGGCAAAATTCTCCTGTCCAAAAAACAGATGGTCAAAATCCAGATTAAACAGGTAATCCCCTATTTTCTCGCCTGCCCCACTGTATATCAGCAGTTTATGCTGGGCCTCCGCAGAGTTGTTATGGAACAGCACACCCACATAATTATCGTCGCTGTACACGCCCTGTATCTCTTCCTCATATAGATAGGTATTTGTCAGCGTGGGAATCTGTGTGCCGCTGAAAAAACGCAGGCCGTCATCTCCCAGCGCATAGGCCGTTCCGTTGGTCATAAAACGAATGGCCAAAATAATAGCGTCCGGGTATGTATATCCGTTTACATAATAATCGCTCTTATTGTCACCCACCGTGCCAAAGTTATAAAAAGCCACCCGGGATTTGACCACTCCCGAATCCACATAGATACAGGATAATCCCAGCAGTTCACCGTTGGGGGAGAGAGAGAACGCGGCGGGATACCCGCTCTGGTTCATCGTGGTCCTCACCGCAAAGACAGTTCCGTCCGGATCGTAAATATAGATCCAGGTAATCTTTGTGTCCGCCACTGTCACGGCCACCCGCCCCGTCTGCGATACCGCGATACTGCGGATGGGCATGTTGGTAGAAAACTCCGCCAGTTTCTTCTCTTCGTCCAACACATATATCTCGCGACCGTTGTAATCGCCGATCGCCACCACGTTTCCACATGTGGCGACAATGGGGTTCTGCATCTCATACGTCTGATTCCACAGCGCATTGCCCCTGGCGTCCATACAATGGACGCCGTCGTTGCTGTAGGTCATGATGTGGCTGCCCAGCGGCATGCTGACCGTTCCGTTTATCACCGCTACATCCACGGTGCCGGTCACTTCATAGGACGTGTAAATATGATTCTTATATTGCAGGATCACCAGGGCGATCAGAGCAATCAGCGCCGCTGCCACCAGCAGGACCCGATACACATGGGACAGCCTGTAGCGTCGGAGCTTATGTTGATAATCAGCCTGTCCCTTTTCTCTCTTCTCCCTCTCCTGTATAAAATTCCTGATATCCGCCATGGTATCTCCCATCTGCCCGCTTGCGCGAACATGCCTGTATATTTCCGCCTTATTCTTTAGTATAGCATATTTTTTCCTAGGGGAGTAGGATTTTTTGGCCTGTCTGGATATTGTCGGGATTGGCAATACCGTTCAGCTCGCATATGGCCTGCACATGGCTGTCGTTGCCGTACTGCCGGATACTAATGCCGGTCAGCGTATCCCCGGGCTGGATCACATAGCTTACCGGCTGCGGCTGCTGGGCTTCGATGTCCGCGACGGACGGCCCTTGGGCAGGTACCTCCTGCGGATTGGCGTTGTCCTGCGCGTCAGGATTGAGCGATTCCTGGGGCTGGTCCGGAGGCGTCCCCGTTTCCGAAGGATCCCCGTTTCCAGCAGGATCCCCGTTTCCGACAGGATCCTGAGAGACCGGATTATCCGTAATCTCCTGAGGAGCCGGACTCTGGGTGGGCTGAGGGGTGGGGGATGTCTGGGGGGTACTGCCCGTCACCGCCTGTCCTGACACAGCTGTCGCCTGTTGATTTTCCTGCAAGATGGCGTCTGCCAGACTGTTCTCAGCCATCAGCGTGCCGGAATTATGTACCTCCGCCGTAGCCTCCTGTGCGCCGTCCTCCCGGGATGGGGCGCCGGATTCCGGTTGCCTGTCCCAAAACTGCGCCCAGAGTTGCCTGGCCCGCTCCCCCACGTCATTGTCCCCGCTCTCCCGGGTGACGGCAGCCACACCTATCAGACATAATACCGCAAAAACCGCTACAGCCGACATGCGCATCATTTTCATGGAGGATTCCTGAGCGGCGTCCCTGATATTTTTTTCAGAACGCTTTTTCAGCCTGTCCACCATCGGCGCAGCGTCAGCCGTCTGTTTTCCCCTCTGTTCGTGCTGGCTGCGGCGCTCCTCCTGGCGGGCGCGCGCTCTCTCATATTTTTCCTGCCCGTACTGTTCCGGCTCATGCTCCTGAGGATTGTTGTCCACCATGTAAGCGAGCATACTGTCATTTTTTTCATAGAAACACGCATATCCTTTTATATATCGGCAGGTGTCCTGCTCCTGAATATGCATTCCTTCCACCATATCGCCGTCGAAGATATGGTATCCCAGGAACTCATATTCCGGGAAATAGCGCTGTCTCAGACGCTCCACCTCCTGGTTCTGGGCCTGGGAAAGATGGCGCACTTCCTTATTGATGGACAGGACCCGGCAGGCTCCGTAAACAAAGAAATATGACAGGTTCTGTTCTTTGGTATATTTTCCGTACAGAGCAATGGCCAGCCCCTTTTCCTGCGTGCCGCGGCAGAGCTGTTTCATGTAAGAAACCACATAGTCTTCCACATAGATCTTACAGGTACGATCCGCTTCCCCTATTTGCGTAATATTTTTCGGTAATTCCATAAAAACACCTCCCACATCCCATGCTTTTTGACCGCTAAAGCCGATATCAGCTATAAATATAGCATGGAGGTGAGAGGTATTTTATCATTCCTTGTCGTGAGGATCAAAAAAGCCCTCGACATTTTTCTCATTCAAAGCGGTATACCGTAGTGGAGTCATACTCCCGGCCCTCTCCAAAGACACAGGAGGGGAACAGGGGCTGGTGAATGCTGTCGGGATAATACTGAGTCTCCAGGCACAGTCCGTCTCTCTTTTTATAGGACGCGCCATCCTTGCCGGATTGGGGAGTGATGCAGTTGCCCGCGTAGAACTGCACTCCCGGCAACGTGGAACTGACGGTCATACGCCGTCCGCTCTCCGGTGCGGTCAGCACGGCTATCTGACGCAGACTGCCGTCCCAGCCGTCCACCACCCAGTTGTGGTCGTATCCCTGGGTCAACAGCAGCTGGTTATAATCGACACCGATGTCTTTTCCCACGGTCTTGGGCTGGGTGAAATCCATCACGGTGCCTGCCACCAGGGCGACGCCGCCGGTGGGGATAGCGCCCTCCACCACGGGAGTGTAGCGGGACGCCAACAGTTGCAGCCGATGTCCCTCGATGCTGCCGGACTTATGCCCGTTCAGATTGAAATAAGTATGGTTGGTGGGATTCAAAACGGTCTTTTTATCGCTGATGCCGTGGTAGTGCAGCTCCAGCCCGTTATTTTCATCCAGCGTATAAGTCACCCGCAGCTCCTTGTTGCCGGGGAATCCCATATTGCCGTCTGTGTCTCTGATTGTAAAGGTGACGCAGTCCGCCCCGGTCTCCGCCTCCCAGAGCTGCTTGTGGTAGCCCTTATCCATGTGACTGTGCAGATTGTTGGGACCGTCGTTTACATCCAGCGTATAAGCCACGCCGTCGATCTCAAAACGCGCTCCGCCGATACGGTTGGCGTTGGGTCCTATGGTCGCGCCGAAAAAGCTGCCGTTGTCCAGATACTGCTCCGCGCTGTCGAATCCCAACACTACGTCCTCCAGCCTGCCTTCCGCATCCGGTACATACAGATTGACCAGGATCGCGCCCAGATCAGTCACCTCCGCTTTCATGCCGTTATGATTTTCCAGGGTAAAAAGCGTGACCTCCTGCCCCTGGGCGTCCGTACCAAACCTTCTCTTTGTAATAGATATAGCCATATTTCTCGCCCTCCTGTAATGTGATTACCTGTAAATGGATCCCTATATCTCCACGCGCCCCTCCAGCGCCCGCAGTAGCGTCACCTCGTCGATGTACTCCAGATCGCCCCCCACCGGCACGCCGCTGGCGATCCGCGTCACCTTAATGCCTGTAGGCTTGATCAGTTTACTGATATACATGGCGGTGGTCTCGCCCTCCAGGCTGGAATTGGTGGCAATGATGACCTCTTCCACATCCTCCTTCAGGCGCGCCATGAGTTCCTTCAGCTTGATATCGCCCGGGCCGATTCCCAGCATAGGGGAAATGGCGCCGTGCAGCACGTGATAGACTCCCTCATATTTGCCGGTCTTCTCATAGGCCGCCAGATCCCGAACATTTTCCACCACCATGATCAGGCGGTGATTGCGCTTGCCGTTGGCGCATACGGGACATATATCCCGGTCGGTCAGCGTAAAACACTCCCGGCAGTACCTGACATTTTCTTTGGCCTCGAGAATGGTCTGGGCCAGGCGGTTCACTCTGTCCTTCGGCATGTTGATCAGATGAAACGCCAGGCGCTGGGCGGATTTGCCGCCGATACCCGGCAGTGCCGCCAGCTCCTCTATTAATTTGTTGATATGACCGCTGTACAACTCCATCAGAACGACAGACCTCCCAAGCCTCCGGTCATCTTCCCCATCAGCGCCTCATTGGCCTCATCCGCCTGTTTCAGCGCCTCGTTGACCGCCGCCACGATCAGATCCTGCAGCATTTCCACATCATCGGGATCCACTGCCTCCTGGGTCAGTTTCACCCGCAGCACTTCTTTTTTGCCGGACACGGTCGCCTCTACCGCGCCGCCTCCGACAGTCGCCGTAAACTCCTTAGTCTCCAGTTCCTTCTGCCCTTCCTCCATCTGGCGCTGCATGCGCTGCGCCTGTTTCATCAGGTTATTCATATTGCCCGGCATCATGCCGCCGGGAAAGCCTCCACGTTTTGCCATGGGTCCGCTCCTCCGTTTTCTGTTTATTCTTCTTCCACTATCTCCATATTGATACTCTGCATTCCCTGTCGCAGATCGTAATAATTTTCTTCCAGCTCCCGCTCATTCCCCGCCACCTGCAGATGAACTTCCATCTCCTTGCCGGTATAGTCGGCGATCAGATTTTCCAACATCTCTTTATTCCGGGGATGCTGGGTAAAATAATCCGACGCCACCCCGTCCGTGAGTACCAGCATTAAATGGCCGTCCCCGCTCAGACTGGGAACCGCGTCCTTCAGATAGATCCTCATGGGATTCCCGGCATTGCCCACGACTGCCGCCCAATGGCTGACCACTTCCCTTACGTCATCCGGAATGGCCTGAGGACGCTGGGGCCTGGCCTTTGGTTCGCCGCCCGCCGGGGACGCTCCTGCCGTCTGCTCCGGCACATATCCCGCAGGCAGCGCAGCCACTCCCTTTTCCACCTTGTCCTCCACGTCTCTGATCCGCTCCAGAATCGCCTCCTGAGAAGTCTCCATGCCGGGCCTGCACAGCTTGATCAGAGCGATCTCCACCAGAATCCGCTTTTGACTGGCATACCGAATCTGCCCCGACAGCTCGGAAAAAATACGGATATAGCGAATGATACTGTCCATATCCGCCATGGCGGCCTCCTCTTTCAGCCGTGCCAGGTTGTCCGAAGACATGTCAATGACGTCCTCCAGATTGTCCGAGGACTGCACCAGCATCAGATTGCGCAGATACCAGGTAAAATCCGTCACGAACTGGGTCAGTTCCCGGCCCTGCATGACAATATCTTCCAGTAACTGTACGCAGCCCAGCACGTTCCGCTCCAGTACACACCGCAGCAGACGGCTGAACACTTCCGTGTCCACGGCGCCCAGCACATCCAATACTTTGTCGTAAGTCAGCTCATTACCCAGATGAAAAGCGATGCACTGATCCAACAGGCTCAGGGCGTCACGCATGGAGCCGTCCGCCGCCTTGGCGATATAGCGCAGCGCTTTCTCTTCCACCCGCACCTGTTCCACTTCCACAAGCTGCCGCATTCTGTCGGCAATGGTGTCAATGGTGATCCGCTTAAAGTCGTAGCGTTGGCATCTGGACAGGATCGTGATGGGCAGCTTGTGTACTTCTGTGGTAGCCAGTATGAAAATCACATAGGACGGCGGCTCCTCCAGGGTCTTGAGCAGCGCGTTGAACGCGCCTATGGACAGCATATGCACCTCGTCAATGATGTAGACCTTGTACCTGCCCTCCGCCGGGGAATAGGAGACTTCCTCCACGATCTCCCGAATATTGTCCACGCCGTTGTTGGAGGCCGCGTCGATCTCTATCACATTCATGCTGGCCCCCGCCGCGATGGCGCGGCAGGTGGCGCATTGCCCGCAGGGTCCTTCCTCGGTGGGATTCTCGCAATTGACGGTGCGGGCAAATATCTTGGCGACGCTGGTCTTGCCGGTTCCTCTGGTCCCGGTGAACAGGTACGCGTGTCCGATACGGTTCGCCCGGATCTGGTTTTTCAGAGTGGTAACAATATGATCCTGCCCCTTCACATCCGCAAAGGTGTCGGGGCGGAATTTACGGTATAACGCTGTATACGACATCTACTCAATCTCCAAAGCTGATCCCCAGCAGCTTAGCCTCCTTCACAATAGCGGCGTCCGGGGCTATCGTCTTTAACTTGCCCGCCACTTCCTCCAGCGGCACGCGAACGATCTCACGGTTTTTGTAGCCTACCATAAAACCGTACTGGCCGTCCAGTATCAGCTTGCCCGCTTCCGCGCCCAGACGGCTGGCAAAGACTCTGTCATAGGGGCAGGGGCTGCCGCCTCTCTGCATGTGGCCGGGAACCGTCACGCGAACCTCCCGCCCGGTCTTCTCCTGAATCATGGCCGCCACCTCGTAGGAGACGGAAGGGTACGTATATTTTTCCAGTTTTTTCTTATAATCCTTCTTGGAGAGTTTGGCGTCCGCTTTGGAGATCGCTCCCTCCGCCACCGCGATGATGGTGAAACGGCTGCCGTTTTTCTCTCTCTCCTCGATCTTGTCGATCACCTTGTTTATATCGTAGGGAATCTCCGGCAGCAGAATGATATCCGCGCCGCCCGCCATGCCCGCGTTCAGCGTCAGCCATCCCACTTTGTGCCCCATGACTTCCACGATGAACACGCGGCCGTGAGACGCGGCTGTGGTATGGATACAGTCGATGGCATCCGTAGCGATATTTACCGCGCTCTGGAAACCGAAAGTCATGTCGGTTCCCCACAGATCGTTATCGATGGTCTTGGGCAGCGTGACTACATTCAGTCCCTCTTCCCGCAGCAGATTGGCAGTCTTGTGAGTACCGTTGCCTCCCAGGATTACCAGGCAGTCCAACTGCAGTTTGTGGTAGGTCTGTTTCATGGCCTCTACCTTGTCCACACCGTTGTCGTCCGGCTCATGGATTGTCTTAAAAGGAGTGCGGGAAGTCCCAAGGATCGTGCCGCCCTTGGTCAGAATACCGGAGAAATCCCTCCCTGTCAGCATCTGGAAATTGCTGTAGATCAGTCCCTTGTAGCCGTCGAGGAAACCGTAGATCTCTACCTTTTCTCCTGAGTTCGCCAGGGTCTTTACCACGCCTCTCATGGCGGCGTTCAGCGCCTGACAGTCGCCGCCGCTGGTCAACATACCGATTCTCTTCATATCCCAATCCTCCTTTTCCACGCTATCCGTGCGTTGCGCTGTGGTTCGATACGGTAATTATACCCCAAATCTTTCCTCCGAACAAGACTTAATGGAAAAATATCGCTTGCCAAACGGAGCGATCTATTATAGAATAAGTAACGTAATACACGGAGCCGTATCGAAGCGGTCATAACGGGGCGCACTCGAAATGCGTTAGCCCTCCGGGGCACGAGGGTTCGA
>CAJUAH010000059.1 GCA_910584375.1 uncultured Acetatifactor sp. | reverse complement strand
CAAGGTAACCATAAAGAAAAACAGGAAAAATGCCAACGAGTACTTGACACAAACCGGGTTGCCGCGAGACTTGACAATCCCGCTCTTTCTATCTATAGTTACTGTAGATGACATAGAAGATTTGGAGGTTGCTATGAACAGAGTAAAACCGTTATGCATACTGTTGGCCGCGTCGCTGCTTTTGTTGGGCGGCTGCGCAAAGACCGAACTCTCAAGAACCTCGCCCGACTCCCCCGGGGCGGACTCCGGGCAGTCCGCTGCCGACCAGGCGGAGACAATCAGTTTTGAGGCGGTGGATATGGAGGGAAACACCGTCACCGCCGACGTGTTTTCAGAGACTGAGCTCACCATGGTCAATGTGTGGGCCACCTACTGCCGACCCTGCCTGCAGGAGATGCCGGGGCTGGGAGAACTGGCGGGGGAATATGAGTCCGAAGAGTTTCAGATTCTGGGGATCATCAGTGATGTGCCGGAGAGCGTCAAGCCGGAAACTCTGGAGCTGGTGGCGGAGCTGATCGAGAAGACCGGGGCCGACTATCCCCATCTGCTCTTAAACAGGTCTCTGAACGACTCGCTCCTTACCGATGTGACAGCAGTTCCCACCACCTTTTTTATAGACAAAGACGGCCGCGTCCTGGAGACGGTGATCGGAGCCATGGAGAAATCCGCCTGGGAGGAAAAGATCAATGGGTTTTTGGAAAAAGAGTAAGTCTCCCGGGTGGCTCTGGGGAACTTTGGCAGGAATCGCCTTTCTGGGTATGGGGCTTGCCTTTGGCGAATTTACCGTTATCTGGAGAAAAGCGATCATGATCTGTATGGAATGTATTGGGATTGGATGAGAAATATGGATAGACTGCGACTGGCGGTACAGCTTATTTTTACCATACTCACAAACGGCTACACTTACGGTTATCTGCGCGGAAAAATATACCAGGGGAACCTGAAATATACCTGCGTGCCGGGACTGAACTGTTATTCCTGTCCCGGCGCGCTGGCCTCCTGCCCCATAGGGGCGCTCCAGGCCCTGTTAAACCGCCAGGGATATCATATGCCCTTTGCGGCGCTGGGTTTCTTCTTCCTGTTTGGGAGCCTCCTGGGGCGATTTGTCTGCGGATGGTTGTGCCCTTTCGGGCTGGTTCAGGATCTATTACACAGGATTCCCTTTTTTTATAAGAGAAAACGGCTGCCCCTGCACCGTATCTTAAAATATGGGAAATATCTGGTTCTGGTACTTTTTGTGATCCTGGGCTCCCTGTTTTTGTTCGGCGGATTTGCCAAAGTTCCCGCTTTCTGCAAATATCTCTGCCCCTCGGGCACGCTGTTTGGCGCGCTGCCCCTGCTGGCCGCGAACGGACAGCTGCGGGAACTGACAGGGGCGCTGTTTCTGTGGAAACTGGCGGCGCTGATCTTTATCCTGCTCCTCTCGGTGATTATCTGCCGCCCGTTCTGCCAGTATCTGTGCCCGCTGGGGGCCATCTATGGACTGTTCAACCGTTTCAGCCTGGTACAGATCCATTGGGAGGAGGAAAAATGCGTCTCCTGCGGAGCCTGCCAGCGGGCCTGCCCCGTGGGGCTCTCCGTCCGCCAGATCTCCCTCTCCCCCGAATGTATCCGCTGCGGCAGATGCGTAAGCGCCTGCCCGGAAAACTGTCTGCATTTTTCGGGGAAAAAGACCGTCTGCCCTAGGGAAGATACTGTTCGCTGATCTCCGTGATCTGCCCGTCCTCTACGGTAAAATTCCACAGCATATGCCAGGGACATTCCTCCATATAGGAGAGCAGTTCCTTCCAGCTGATCTCCCGTTCCGGCTGCCAGTGGTTTTCCAGAATAACGATCCGGCAGTCCTCGCTGACAGGAGCCAAACGATCCGGGGTTGACGTGTCCCTGACCGCCATGCCGCCACAGATGTCCTCAGGATCCCAGAGCGCGGCCCACTCCTCCCACTCGTCGTCCCCCACGCTGATGAGTTTCTTTTCATCGATGACTATATTGCGGTCTTCCACGCCGCGGATCAGCCCTTGCAGATGCTGGACGGTTCCCGGCTCTGCACTGTCCAGCTCCCTCCGTTCGCTGCCCTGCAAGGGAACTGTACCCCTTATCAGATATTCGGCGCCTTCATGGGAAAAGGATATGCGTATCTCCTGCCCGGCTCCCGACAGCTTTTCATAGATTCCCTGTCCCCCCGTGATATTGATCAGAAAACCCCTGTTCTGTCTTTGCAACACATAATCGCTCTCCCATGCAAGCACAGCCGCCGTGTCAGTCAGATCAAAACATTCCACATGGACTGCCAGTTCCTCCGCCTCCCAGCTGGGCTCCAGCAGCACCTGCTCCACCCCGTAAAAATCTGTCCCGTCACTCTCCAGGATCCTCTGCCCTGCCCTGGCTTCCTCCAGCGCCTCCCCATACCAGTGGCGAGACCGCATGCCGAGCGGTTCCCACAGTTCGAAACCTTCCGATTCTTCCTCGTTTTCCGCATCCGGTGCATGGCCTGATCTATCCGCCGCATCCCCGGAAAGAGCGCCGCCGTTCCCCGGCTCCGTATCTCCGGGGAGCATGCCGCTGTTTTCCCCCTCCGGTGTGGGAGCGGATGCGCTGGGATTGAGGCTGCATACCGTTATCGTCAGCAGACACAGGCATACGCCTGCGGCTTTGACAGCCATTCCCGGTTTTTTCCAACGGAGAGCGTTGCGGATCCGCCCCTTTGCCCCGGTCTCCCCAAAGGCCAGGGGGCTTGGACTCAGGCTGTGCCGACTGACGGCAAAGTCCAGCAGCGCGCTGCAATAAGGCTTGCAGCTATGTTGTACCTCGGCCAGCACATGCTCGTCACAGCTCATTTCCATATCCCTGTTCATGAGCACAAAGGCAACCCAGCACAGTGGGTTAAACCAATGGACCGAGAGCAGCAGATAGGCAAACAGCTTGATCCAGTGATCCCTGCGGCGCAGATGACAGCGCTCATGGGCCAGCACCAGCTCCAGCGTCTGCTCTTCCAGCCCGTAGGGAATATATATCCGCGGGCGGAAAAATCCCAGGATAAAGGGAGATTTCACCTGCTCGGACTGATAAATGTTCTCCCGCAGCAGCACAGCGTTTCGCAGACGGCGTCCCAGCAGCAGGTAGCTGACTCCCCCGCAGAGCAGCATGACGCCCATGCCCGCCAGCCACAGCAGAAAACCGACCGCTCCCCATACCTGCACGGGGTTCACGCTGTTATTCGGGTTCCCGGAGGGCAGCGGAATCTTCAGGGATTGCGCCTCTTTGGCGTTCTCCGACAGGGCAAAAGAGCCTTCCGGGGCATTCCCGCCGTGACTCCCCTCCGCGCTCTGCCAGGCAGACACGGTCACACCCGTGGAAAGCTGGGGCGCAGGCTGCATCCCCACGTCCTCCTGAAGGTAGTCCATGGTGTGGCCGCCCGCCACCTCCCTGTCAAAGAATGCCAGGTTAAACAAACTGGCCGGGGAGGAGAACGATACCGGGCAGCACAGCCGGAACGCCACCACCAGCCACAACAGATAGGAAAACTTTTTCGGCGCCCGGCGCAACAGGAGCCTCGCGATCAGCACCGCCAGAATGCAGTATCCCGCGGTCAGACTCATATTCAACACTCGTATCAGCAACATCCCTTACTCCTTTCTACTGTACCTGTGCCATTGTACACATTGTATATCCCGACACAGGCATGCCCGCGCCCCGAGAAGACTTGCTTATGGGATATACAATATGCGCCTGTCACGGTTCCCGGTGTTCGTCTATCAGACGTTTCAACTCCTCGGCCTCCTGGGAGGACAGGGAGCGCTCCCCCAGAAAAGACACCAGAAATCCCGGCAGGGAACCCCCAAAAGTTCTCTCCAGAAAGCGGCTGCTCTCGTAGGCCTGCACCTGTTCCCGGGGTATCAGGGACGTCACCACGGTATCCACGTTTTGGGCGAAACCCCGGTCGCACAGTTTTTTCAGCGTGGTATAAGTGGTGGGCTTTTTCCAGCCCAGCCGTTTGGCGCAGAGCTTTACCAGCTCCCCGGACTGCACCGGCTCCTCGTCCCATATCACGCTCATAAAGCGAAAATCGCTCTCACACAGTCTACAGTCTTCCATTCTGTCTCCTTTCAACTGCCTGCATAGGCAGAATCATAATTTCACAATTGTCTTGTCTGCCCTGATCAGGCATTGATTGGTAATCACAAACCTTTTTTCTTTAGTTTATACTTACCAACCAGATTTGTCAATATTTGTTCTCAAAAAATATCTTGGAAAAATATGCAAAAAGGAACCGCCGGACATGTGAATAATTTCCCGGTCGGTTCCCCCTTGATTTTCAAATCGAAATTTTTAGAGCCCTGTCACGGCGTCGATGGGAAGGGAGAGCACGATCCCCTTCGCCTCGCTGCGCATGCCGCATTTCTCGCTGATTGCGCTCATGATCTCCACTTTTTTCTCCGTGTCGGACAGGATCAGCACGATCTCTTTTTCCTCCTGCATGCTCAACCCCCAGGAGACAGCGGCCTCCTGATTGCCGATCCAGCGGCTGTGTATCACGGTTCCACCGCTTGCTCCGGCGGCTCTGGCCGCGTCCATGACGTCCCCGCTGAATCCTATGTTCACGGTGGCAACGATCAGCGCATATTTCGTATCGGTCATAATATTCCCGCCTTTCCTTATATTATGGGTTGTATTTTCCTCGTCTGTTTTTGTCAGCATACGCATGAGCTGTTTATTCAGCCCGGTGAGGGATATGGTAAAAGCGATCCCGCTGTTGACCGCGCCCAGGTGGAGCTCGGCCCGCAGCTTGAGCAGCATGGCGTCTCCCAGCGCCCTGGGCACTGTGCTCATCAGAATACATTTGTCGATACTGCCCAGCCCCAGCATATCCATAACCTCGCTGGAGGCCGTCCCTTCGGCGTTGAGCCTGTACTGTACGGGCAGAGTGCTCCTGCGGAATATCCTGGTTGCCTTATCGGCCAGCTTGGGATTGGTGATCAGCACCAACAGTTGAAAGGACGGGGCATTTTCATGATTTTCCATAAGCTCTTCCCTCCTCTAGGTCTATGATATCGTCGCAGTCGTCCAGGAACGCGGCGTTTTGCAGCGCCCTCCTGCGCATGGCATTGGTCTTGACCTGATACACAATGCCCATGATCTGTATGGCAATGAGGGGCGTCAGGGCCACCAGCGCCACCACGCCAAAAGCGTCCGTCATCAGGTTTCCGCCCAAAGCCTGACAGGTGCCGATGCTCAGGGGCAGCAGAAAGGTGGAGGTCATGGGACCGCTGGCAACGCCGCCGGAGTCAAAAGCGATACCTACGAATATTTTTGGTACAAACCGGGACAGGATCAGCGCAATCAGGTATCCGGGAATGAGGATCCACTGGATGGGCAACCCGGTCAGCACACGCATCATGGCCAGGCCCACGCTGATGGCCACGCCCAGGGACATGCAGCGGTTCATGGCCTTGACGGAGACCGCGCCGTCGGTCACATTTTCCACCTGATGGTTGAGCACCTGGATCGCGGGCTCCGCCTTCACTATGTAGTAGCCGATGAGCATACCGATGGGAACCAGAATCCATTTGAAGAGCAGCGACGCCAGCTCCTGCCCCAGAAAGGAACCCACCGGCGCAAATCCCACATTCACACCGCACAAAAACAGCACCAGGCCGATATAAGTGTAGATCAGACCCACCGCAATCCTCTTTAACTGTCTCCTGTGATAGCGGCGGGTGATGAGCTGAAAGATCACAAACACCGCGGCGATGGGCAGCAGCGATATCAGGACTTCCCGCGCATAGGCCGGAAGGCTGACGCCAAATACCCTGACCACATCCCGGGTAGTCTCCACCGCAGCCACTTCCCCAGGAGAGTACAGCGCCTCCGTGGGTCTGTAAAAGCATCCCAGAATCAGTACCGCGAGGATAGGGCCTATGCTGGACAGCGCCACCAGACCGAAACTGTCGCTGGAGGAATTCTTGTCGGTACGTCGGGAGGCCAGGCCCACACCCATCGCCATGATGAAGGGCACCGTCATGGGACCGGTGGTGACGCCGCCGGAGTCAAAAGCCACCGCCAGAAACTCTCCAGGCACGAAGAAGGAGGCCGCAATCAGCAGCAGATACAGTATGATCAGCATTTTGGAAAGATCGATCTGAAATTTAATCCGGATAATCGCCAGGGCCAGAAAGATTCCCACGCCCACCGCCACGGTCAGAATCAGCACCTGGTTGGGCACAGAGGGCACCTGCTGGGCAAGCACCTGCAAATCCGGCTCGGATATGGTGATAAGCGCTCCCATGATGAAACCGATCAGCAGGATAAGCAATACTCTGCGAGTTCTGGATATCTGGACGCCGATTCCCTCTCCGATGGGCGTCATGGCCATCTCCGCGCCCAACTGGAAAAATCCCATGCCCAGGATGAGCATGATCGCGCCCACCACAAACATGACCAGGCTCCCCAGTTCCATGGGTACCAGAAATATACTGATCAGCAGCACGATTCCGGTAATCGGAAGAACTGCCGAGAGAGATTCCAGGGTTTTTTCTCTTAATTTTGGATTCAAATTGCTCTCCTTCCCTCATGCCGCGGCTCTCCGCGGCACTGCGATCAAAATATCTCCATCACGCGCCCTTTCCTGTCTCTGCGCATATGATTTCTTCAATTAAAACATGGATCTCTGCATGTAGATTATAAATTTTTGCTTAATTAAGACAGAAATACGGGGCTGTCTGAACCGCCCAACAGGTTCATGTGTATTTCCGTCACATGTTCCCCGCTGTATTCCAGCCGTGATATGTCTCCCTGCCTGAACTGCAGTACGTCGTTGTATTCTATCTTTCCCTCCGTCAGAGCCACTAATGCCGCTTTCAGTACCGAGCCGTGGGCCACGAACAATACGCCGTTCCCTCTGTCTGCCCCGAGATGTCTCTTTATTCCCGACAACGCCCTGAAACGCAGCTCCTCTATGCTCTCCATACCCCACTCCCCGTCGCTCCGGGTATGCCTTTCCCGGTATAAAATCCCCTCCGCCGCCCCAAAATCGCGCTCTTTCAAAAGCGGTTCGCACACAATGTCTTCCACAGAATATCCCGTCTGAGATGCCACCGTTTTGGCGCTTTCCCAGGCTCTGCACAGCGGGCTGGACACGATTCTGTCAAAGGATATGCCCCTGTCGCGCAAACGGACAGCCAGCTCCCGCATCTGCTGCATGCCGTTGGCGTTCAGCGCAATGTCCCTTTGCCCTTGCAGGCGTTTCTCCAGATTCCAGTCAGTCTCTCCGTGACGCATCAGATATATTTTCGGCATCGTCTCCTCCTATCGCATGTCTTCATAACGCTGTTGGTTTTCCAGGCAGACCGTTTCTCAGGGAACCAGCAATTTTTCCAGTTCATCAATACTCTCTTGATATACGTTCAGGTCTATATATTTTTCCTCGCCATAAGTACCCGACAGCGTTCCGGTATCGGAATATTGCCAGAAAGTCCACTGCCTGCCTATATCTATCGGCGGATAGTACACATTGCGGATCCAGAGCGGGTAATCCTCGAATCCGTTCCGTATATATTGATTATATACCGTATTTGTGGTATAGATAATGGGTTTCACGCCATATTCTTCCTCCAGAGCGCAAAGCAGTTCCCGCAGCCGGGGAATCACCTGTTCCCTGGAGGGAGGATCGTCCTGTTTATCCCCATAATATTCAATATCCACCACGGGCGGAAGGGCCCCGCTCAGATCTCCTGCCGTAGAAATAAAATGCTCCGCCTGGGAAGACGCGGGGCTGTCAAAGCTGAAAAAATGATAAGCGCCTGCGTACATCCCTGCCGCTCTGGCATTTTCCCAATTCGCGGCAAACCTTTCGTCTGCAAAGCCGCTCCCTTCCGTAGCCTTGATAAAAGCAAAATCAACGCCCTGCCGCCTGAGCTGCCGCCAGTCGATCTCTCCCTGATAATGAGAAACGTCCACTCCCCACACCGAATATCGGGCCGCAAAGTAAGGGGTTATACGGATTATCTTCAACGCTGTCAAGGCGGCGCAAAACAGCAGCAAAACAGCGGCGATAAATATGTGAACCGTTATATGTTTTCTCTTTTCGCCTTTTCTGTACTTTTTCATGCAGATTATACCCATCCGTCACGATTGCTGGTCTTCCAATTTATTATAGCACCCTCTAGCCTTCCTGTATAGAACAGGATAGATCTCTCTGTGCCGCTGACTCCTCGCTTCTTAGCATATCCTGTCACGTTTTGATGTACTTCCCCGGTATGGTATGTTATAATGGCTTTGCTGTTGACTCTTTCCTAGGTAATTGCGAAACAAGTTCAAAATCTTGATTCCAATAGGGCAAAGGCCCG
>CAJUAH010000058.1 GCA_910584375.1 uncultured Acetatifactor sp. | reverse complement strand
GGAAGGGGTTTCGGCCTCTTCCTTTTATTTTGCCAACTAAAATTTTACACTAACTTTCCTCTATGGACATATATAATTATATGGCGCCGATTTTCGACAACTGTTTGGCCTTAAGATGTCAGGCACTATATAACTTTGTAAATTCGGTAAATCTCGTCAAGAGTTATTTTTCTTCCCAGTATTGCGCATATTTCCTTCTCTCTGGAGGTAAAAAGCTTGGAAATAAGTCTCCGTACATCCTCTTTTGTTCCATAATGGATTTGATTATGGCAATTGCTGCACAGACAAAAGATATTCTGTTCTCTATCCAGACTTACATTAAAATAATCCGTCATGGACATTGGAATCAGGTGATGCGGTTCCATATACAAGTGGGAGCCATTTTTTCGGAGGAATGACGTATGCGTTTTATCCACTTCACAACAGTGTCCGGCTCGGGCAAACGCGCGTCGCGCAACGGCCGGATCACGCAGATAGGTATTTTTACTCCCTGAACTATGCAAGACCGCTCCTTTGGGCATCGGCTTATCCAGAAGAGGAGGCAAAAGCTCATCCTGAGCATCCTCTGTTTGGGACAGTTGTTCCAACAAAATCTGATCTGCCGTAAATTCTGAATGAACCTGTGTATGGAAGAACTTTTGATAGAAAATCGCGGTAAAACAGGCAGCATCCTCGAACGGAATGTCTTTGAGCCTGCGAGCCTGAGACTCTACGTATTCTATTCCTTCTTCTGTAATTTTCCAGAGTCCCTGTCCACCACTCTGCATATACCCGTGTTCCACCAGATGCTGGCGCTCATAGGAAAAATCATCTCGCCATGCTTTTTCATTTCTGGTCAACAGAGGGGCGTCATTCTGATCATTTTTGTACCAATATCCTTTTTCCTGAATATGCTGTAACACATTCTTTCTTTGACTACCCCCGTCCATTTCTATCAGAGAATAGAGTAGTACCAGCCATTTTTGTTCCTGTTGATTCATTTGCACCGATCATCACCTTCCTTACTTTGAATGCGCCGCGTTCAATTACAGGGGTCGCAAAGCGGTTCCTGTAATATGGGATATGTAATATACTGTTGAATCAGTAACCGCCCAAACTCTTGCAGCAGTTTCCCCTGTGACTTGTCCGAGCATCGTTTTGGGAATTGGTAAACCTCAAATAATGTACTGCCAATTTTCTTTTGCGTTTCCATATCCGGATAGTAAACAGTAATTTTAGAAAGTTTCCTGTTATCAATACTTGCATATGTGGTATATACCATAGAAACATCTTCAACTTCCCATCGGTAAATCTCGCTGCGAAAATAACCGGCGGCGTAAAGAGGATCTATTGTTTGCCTGTCCTTAGGGCGCAACCGTTTAATAAAGCCGCCAAAGACCGCATCCCGATCTCCCGGCGCAACACAGCAGCAGGCAAGCTCTTTGATTGTCTCGCTTGTCCTGTTTAAAAACACATCCCCGTATTTTATTCCATACTTTCGCTTTTCATCTTCCTTCACATCCACATTTGAGGAAAAACTATCCGGTATATAGGCGGAACTAATCACTGTTTTTACATCCAATGCCGGAACCCCTTTGCCAAAGGAACTTTTGTTTTTTGTCACTCCGCCAAATACATCATATATCTCAAACAAAGTTGCTTTCTGCCAGCATTTTGCCGTTTTTGCATTCTTCCACTGCACTATATATGGTAACAGCGTTCCGTCGATATGCGACACAGAAAGTTTATCTATGACGTCCAACAGCTTTCCATGTTCTTTTTGTATTTCTGTTACTCCGGGCCGTAAAACAGCAGTATATAGATTTGGACTTAGTATAAAACCGTTTTGCTCAATTTTTTCTAAAGTGGCAACTCCATACCATTCCGTGCAGGTATGCAGTTTCCTTTGTCGGTGTTTGCTCACAAGTTCCATAAGTTTCATGATATGTACGCGCGTGAAATCTTTTTTTATCTCTGGTTTCATATGTGCGGCATCAACAAAAAGTATCTCACCGCTTTTGTTATCGCTGTTTGCAAGTATCCAGACGCAGCATGGGATTTTTGTCGAATAAAACAATCCCGGCGGGAGGGCAATAATTGTTTCAATCAGCTTATTTTGTATAATAGCTCTGCGAATGTCGGCCTCTCTGTGTATTTGAGTGGTCAGGGTTCCATTCGGCATAATCACAACGGCTCGTCCGTTTGGCTGTAAGTGGCTTAGAATATGCTGGAGCCACGCATAATTGGCGTTTGACTCGGGAGGAATACCCCAGCGCCATCTGCCATCAGGAAAAGGCCGATTGCTGTTGAACCAATTTGCCCTGTTAAAAGGAGGATTCGCAATGATATAATCAAATTTCCTGTCTCTATGTTGATCGTCCAGCAATGTAGGTGCAACCGTCTTACCCAAGTCAACGTATGTCCCGTGTAAAATAAGGTTTATTTGCCATAGCAAATAAGAATCCTCGTCTGTCGCTTGTCCATATAATTTCAAACGTTGTTTGCCGCATCTTTGGGCCGCCAATAGCAACGCGCCACTTCCTGGGCAGGGATCATATACTGTGCCCTGCTCAGGATTCAAAAATCCTGCCAGACATTGTGTAATACCTTGGGGAGTATAAAGATCTCCAAATGATGTTATACAATAGGCAGAACCTTTCCTTTGCATATGCTTTTCAAAAATAGCTGCAGATGACAAATCATTTGCAGGGATATCTGATAACAGGTAAATTAACTGGCGCAGATCACTGTCTTCCACAGTTTGCCTTTCAAGCTGCACAATCAGTTTATGCACAAAAGGGAATGAGCGTTCCACTATAGTAAGAGCTCTTTTAATTGATAAAATGTAATCGCCTTCCGGATTGGTTAGAACAATCTTCCACAGGTGATATCCTGTTTTTTCCGCATCACTGTTTACCTGATACAGAGGGAATGAGCCATCCTGTGATAACTGCCGCAGCAACAATAGACTGACCAGTATACTGTCATCCATATACTCGCAAAGCTGCTCTATTTTCCTTTGAATTGTGTCATATGTAAATCCCATTGCACGGCTCCTGTCTCAGAAACAAAAAAGTAGTCCCATAATTGCTGTATATAATTATATATCGGATTTAGTATTTTCACAATTCTCTAAATTCCAGTATTTGGATATTGAATCTGAAATGAAAGGTGTAAAACTCATTTGCAAGTATTATGCTGGTCTCACATAGATAGCGGAACGGCTGGGGCATGAATCCGTGAAGACTACGCTAGTCACTTATTCCCACCTTTACCCGGACAAGGATCAGTAGCTTGCAAACCGGCTCAACCAGTTCCGGAGGGCAGCGCCAGAAGAAGAAAATCCTTGAACTTTCTCACAGATTGTGCTATTCTTTAGATAAAGAGAGGCGTCTGCTGGTAACAGACGCCTCAGGAGCCACCGATAGACGGTTAGCCCAACAATGTAAAGCAAAATAGCCGCTTAGTTTGTCAGACCAGGGCGGCTATTTCTGCGTCTTATGATTATCCTTGCTTCCGATGGCATATCCGAGACCAAACGCTGTCAGCACAAGGCTGATCACGGCTATCAATCCTCCAATCGTCAACATCCACTCAGCCCTCCTTTCCCAGATTCCCTTTCAGGTTTCTATGTAAACGGAGGGTCACAGTCCCTCCGGGGAGGGCTAACCGCCTACCATCCTGGTAGTCCCAAAGAGATATTACCACATTCCGACGGAGATTTCAACCGCATCCATTTTGGAGTAGGAAAAGTAGCTGGCTCTATTTTTAACATCACAATAACATCACAGAGATATAAAAAGGACTGGAAAACCCTTATTTTATCAGGTTTCCAGTCCAAATACCCCCCTATTCCAGTTCTATCGTCCCAGGCGGCTTGCTGGTCAAATCATAAAGCACCCGGTTCACGCCCTTGACCTCATTGATAATCCTGCTCATCACTTTCTGCAGTACCTCAAAAGGGATCTCCGCCGCCTCGGCTGTCATGAAATCCACGGTCTTCACAGCCCGCAGGGCGACGGCGTAATCGTAGGTTCTCTCGTCTCCCATAACGCCCACGCTCCGCATATTAGTCAGTGCGGCAAAATACTGATTCATCTCCCGGTCCAGACCGGCATTGGCGATCTCCTCCCGGTAGATTGCGTCTGCATCCTGTACGATCCTGACTTTCTCCGCCGTCACTTCTCCCACGATGCGGACCCCCAGCCCGGGGCCGGGGAACGGCTGGCGGAACACCAGCTTTTCCGGTATACCCAATTCCAGTCCCACCTTGCGCACCTCGTCCTTAAACAGATTGCGCAGGGGCTCGATAATCTCTTTAAAATCCACATAATCCGGCAATCCGCCCACATTGTGGTGGGATTTGATCACCGCGCTCTCGCCGCCTAAACCGCTCTCCACCACATCAGGGTAGATCGTGCCCTGCGCCAGAAAATCCACTGTGCCGATCTTCTTGGCCTCTTCCTCAAATACACGGATAAATTCCTCGCCTATGATCTTACGCTTTTTCTCCGGTTCCGTCACGCCCGCCAGCTTACCGTAATACCGCTGCTGGGCATTGACCCTGATGAAATGCAGGTCAAACTGGCCTCCCTCGCCAAAAATGGCCTCCACTTCGTCTCCCTCATTTTTTCTCAGCAGGCCGTGGTCCACAAATACGCAGGTCAACTGCCGCCCCACGGCTCTGGAGAGCAGACCGGCCGCCACAGAGCTGTCCACGCCTCCGGATAGGGCCAGCAACACTTTGCCTTCCCCCACTTTTTCCCGGATATTTTTGACGGACTCCTCCACAAAAGAATCCATGCGCCAGTCTCCGCCGCAGCCACAGATCCCACGCACGAAATTGTACAGCATTTTAGAACCTTCCACCGTGTGCAGAACTTCCGGGTGGAACTGAATGGCGTAGAGCCTTTTTTCGGCGCACTCCGCCGCCGCCACAGGGCAGTTGGCAGTGGTTGCGATGGCCCTGAATCCGGGAGCCATCTGCGCGATATAGTCGTTGTGGCTCATCCAGCAGATCGTATCCTCCGGCACGTCCGCAAACAGCGGGGAGGCATTGTCCACGTGAACCTCTGTCTTTCCGTATTCCTTTGCGTCGGCACGCTCCACCCGTCCGCCCAGCACCAGGGACATCAACTGCGCGCCGTAGCACAGGCCCAAAACGGGAACGCCCAGCCGGAACAGTTCCGGGGAACAGGTGGGGGCATTTTTTTCATAACAGCTGTTTGGCCCTCCCGTCAGGATGATCCCTCTGGGACGCATGGCCCTGATTTTTTCCAGATCGGTCTTGTAGGAATAAATCTCGCAATACACATTGCACTCTCTGACTCTTCTGGCTACCAGCTGATTGTACTGGCCGCCAAAGTCAATGACTACTACCAGTTCTTTGCTCATATTTACCTCTCTCCCGCATACGCTTATCCGCAGTATGGCTCCACTCAGAATTTGAAACGTCAGATTCAAATTCTCCTCCCCTGCTTTTACAGGGCAATATGGACTTGTCCCTTCTGACTGTACGGTATATTAAAATATATATCATTATACGTTTATCCCCCGGCAAAGTCAAAAGAAACTTGAAAAAAACCACCGCAGATCCTTCCGCAGTGGTTTAGCCGTGCGCTATGTGATTTTACCCCACATGCTGGTGGAGATATTTTTCTTTTGTTGCCAGTCCTCCCCGGATATGGCGCTCCGATTTGTTCACGTCCAGTACTTTCCTTGCTTCTTTGGCCAGAGTGGGATTAATCTGCATGAGCCGGTCTGTCACGTCCTTGTGTACCGTACTTTTGCTCACGCCAAACTCTCTGGCTGTCTGTCTGACTGTGGCATTGTGGTCAACAATATAATTGGCAATGCTGATCGCACGCTCTTCAATATAATCCTTCAAAGGTAATCCCCTCAGAATACTTTTATACAGTGTATGAGAGGTTGGGGCGAGTTATGCCCCGGAATACGCGGGTTACACGCAGAATTACAGCGTGGCGCGGCAGAACGTGTCCCGCTATAGCCACAGAGCCTCGCTCAGCGCTTTCTGCGCCCGGACGTCCTCGATACAGACCATTTTCACCAGCAGCCAGGCCCGCTGGTCGTCGGTCATTTCCTTTATGTCATTTGCCTCCTGGGAACTGCGCAGGTTTCCGAGAATGCTTTCCAGACATTCAGACTTGTATCTGGCTGTCTCCACAGTTTCCAGCCAGGCCCGCCGCTTTTTCTCCAGCACGTCCGCCAGCCTCTCCTTCGTTGTCTCGCCGTCGAGAAGGGATTTTATCTCTTCCAGGGAAAAACCCAGGGACTTGAGTTCCAGCAGGGCGTTCAGCTGCTGTACCTGGGCAGCGCTGTAGTACCTGTACCCGTTTTGAGCGTCCACCTCCACAGGCTTGATGATGCCTTTCTTTTCATACAGGCGAATGGCTTTTCTGGATATTCCAAAAAATTCCGCAATTTCCCCTATCATCATGAGACCGTTTTTCATAGGCGTCCTCCGTTTGTATTATCTTCTATAAAATATGTCGAAATGCCATAAATAAATTTTTTGTTAAAGTGCCCTGGTTCGCATCTGCGCTGCCGCTCTGTTTTTGAAAAACAGGGTACGTACAACAGATTACTCCTCAAGCGCCTCATTCACCTTTTTTACACAGACTGCGTTGGCCTTTATGTTGGACCTGCAGGTGACCAGCATAAGTACGCTGGCCAGAATGGAGCCCCGCAGCTGGGAACAGTACAGCAAGCCGGAAAGCGCCATCTTTCCCCCGGCTATCATGGAAAATCCTGTGAGCAGAAGGGCAAGATAGCCGCCGATGCCAAACAGGCGGGAGGTCATATCGCTCAGCCCACGGTGCGTCTGTATCTGCAGGTTGGTTCTCATCAGCCTACGGCTTTCCTGTTCACATTTTTCAAGCAGCAGACTGCCCGCGTCATACAGCAGGATGGCCTCCGCGTCCGCAATCAGGGGCTTTATAGAGGAGGAGATATCCGCCATGGCGCTGCGGCTCCGCTCCTTCAGTCCGTTGAGCGGCTTTAGCACGATCCGGTAGTTGACCAGCAAATACGGAAGGATGAAAGCCCAGGTCACCGCAAGCAGCGCCGGACTGGCCCTCAGCATCAAAAAGGAGGACAGGATCATATTGAAACATGCCGTCACCAGGTGGGGAATATTGAGCGGCCCGTTCATCATGGCGATGGCCGCCTGTATATCGCCGTTTCGCCGAGTGAACCATTCCCCGCCCAACCGCCCCTGTACCAGCCTGTAGGGCAGGGACAGGGTTTTGTCTGTCACGTCTTTTTGAAGGCGGGCCTCGGTTTCGGCGGCAAAGGCCGCATAGACGCTCCATACAGTTCCATTATACAGAAAGAGCAGGGCGCATAGCAATCCCCATCCTGTGCAGACCGCCGGCAGCCGGTCCGCGCTTTCCGTCTCCAGGCAGGAAAAAACGGATCTTATCAGAGCTGCCTGCATCCACGCCCTGATCACGTCAAACGGTGATCTGAGCAGCAACAGCATACAGTATTTGCGCCTGATATGCAACCGTTTTATCAGCTCAAAATATGCATGCACGGTTCAGCCGCCCCCCTTCCATGCGGTAAAGGGTATACGCCTTTCCCAATGTCTCCGGGTGGTGTGTGACATGAACCACGGTTTTTCCGGCTGTCAGTTTATGGAGCGCGCCCAGAACGGAATATCCCGTGTCCCGATCCAGGGCGGAGACCGGCTCGTCCAGCAGGATTACCGGAGCGTCTTTGCAGATTGCCCGGGCGATCTGGATGCGTTGGGCCTGGCCGCCGGACACTTGGTTTCCCCGCTCTCCCACATGGGTGTCCAACCCCTGGGGGAGGCTGGCAATCCACTGGGCAATGTTGGTGCTTTCGCAGGCGGCCCACAATTTTTCCTCGGAGACACGGTGACCGCAGGTAATATTGTCCCTGATGGACAGCGGGAAAAGGCTGTTTTGCTGCATTACCAGCGCTACCTGCTCCCTTATTTTTTCCGGGGCCTCCATTCCAGCTACGGCAATCCTTCCGCCGTCCGGTTCGTAGAGGCCGGAAAGTATTTTAAGCAGGGTACTTTTGCCGCATCCACTGTCGCCCAGGATGCCCACATGCTCCCCTGGCCTGATTTTTACGGACAGGTTTCTCAACACTTTATTTTCCTCATAAGAATAGGAAATATCCTCTAAATAAATCGCATATTGGCACATGTCTTCTCCATTCTATTTTTCCAGCGCCAGCTTTCCCTCCAGAGCGCCGACGGACGCCTCAAATTTTCTGAAACCCGCATAGGCATTGGGCATATTTTGCAAGAATCCCGAGACCTGCCCTGAGAGATTGATAAAAATATAGAAAGTCCCAATGCTGATCTCTCCCCGGGCCGCCATGGTTCCCCCAAACCCCAGCAGCAGCAACAGGGGAAGGAAAGAAAGCAGACCGGACAGGGACATAATGTTGCCCAGCAAATTAAAGTTCTTATCTCCCGCACAAAAACGTCAAATTAAAA
>CAJUAH010000057.1 GCA_910584375.1 uncultured Acetatifactor sp. | reverse complement strand
CGCAAAGGGCTGGGGCGATTTTATATCGGACCGCATCATTATTTGGCGGTTACCTCTGAAAGAAGAATTTGGAGAGATTTTTGTAATACAACACTCACAATTCTGCCACTGTCTGTATGAAGAATATCAGAAAATGGATGCGGGAAACAATAAAAATATATTTGTCGGAACTCCGGTATATCTACATGCATTTATTCAAAAAGTCAATCAGAAGTACGGAGAAGTTCAGAGGACAATCGAAACAAACCAGAAATATGCTGATTATATTTATCAGACCTTTGGATATGATCAATTCGTAGATTACCATGGTTTCATAGAGAAACCATCAGAAATCAAAAAAGCTGTTAAATATATCACTTCGGAGAATTTTAACAGTATAGAGGATAATTTTAAGTGGGGTGCCTATGCCTATGTTTTATCTCTGAAAATTAAGGTATGTCCTTATTGCAACCGAAATTATGTTTTGCCGATATACTCTGAGGAAGGCAAAATGAGAGCAGATTTAGATCACTTTTTTGCAAAAAATGTATATCCATATTTGTCAATATCCATTTATAATCTGGTGCCTTCCTGCAAATATTGTAATTCAAGTCTGAAAGGAAAAAAGGAATTTACTTACGAAGGCAACTTTCATCCCTTTGACGAGATAAACGCCGACAAATTATATAGAATTACATATATGCCAAAGAGCACATACTGCTTTTTGGGAAAAGAAGATTTTGATATTGAACTGGAATACAATCAGACGGAAAAAGACTGGCAGAAAATGAAAGCGAATCATGATGTTTTTAAAATAAGAGAAACCTATCAATATCACAGGGATGTTGTGGCAGGATTTATTAAAAAAAGATATATCTATGACGATGGATATATTGAATATTTATTAAAAACATATCCGAATCTGTTTTCATCTAGGGAAGAAGTGATCTCTTTCCTGCTATCACCATATAATATCTCACAGACAGAAAATGTACCGCTTGGAAAGCTGATGAAAGATTTAGTTGAAGAAATGGATTTTTAATGAGGCGTAAAATTAAAAATGCACTGCAAGCAATGGAGTATTGACCAGCGTATATCCATTTTTTGTAAGTTATATGGCTCTTAGAGTTTCTATGTTATTTTTGATTCCTTATTGATTTAGTTCCTTTTCGCTGAAATCTTTTTTAGCTTTTTAACAATTAATAATTATAGATAGGATCGTTATTTGAACCAGACAGTGTGCTGATAACCTGTGAGGACATCAATATAGCGATTACAACCTTTTCGCGAAAATGCAATGGTTTTTCTGGAATATTTCAGGGGATTCCAGATTTCCCCAAAACCTTCTACAAGAAATTTCCTGGCAAAAAAATTTCTAAACATAGATTCTATTTTTCGGTATATATGCCTGTTTTTGACAGTTACGAGGACAATGAATCGCTGTACCCCCAGTATTTATGCGGGATACAGCGATTTGGCTTTCGGTAATGAAATATAGTAATTTATTCCCCGCCTTTGCTCTTTTTTTGGATCGTTCTCATCTTCTGTTTGGTAATGAATTGACAATCAGTACGGATGCCGCAGGCCTCGTGCAGGGCATCGGTCAGTTTTGAACGTCTGTAAAGTGGCATATACCCTTGGTCTTCTATATCTGCAAAGTTCATTCCTTTCAGCGTCCCTAAGATCTCTTCGCAGGTATAGCCGTCTCCCAGTTTCTTTTCCAGAATACGGTAGACAAGGAGCGCGAGGAAACAGGTCAGGAAATGGGCCTTGATCCGGTTTCGAGCCGCACAAATGTAGGGCGGGTTTCAAAATCTGTCTTCATGATGCGGAAACATTCTTCTATCCGCCATCTCCCTTCGCTGACTTTCAGGATGGGGGCCACATCGTCGTCCAAAAGGTCGGTACATACGGCATACAGTCCGTCATACCTGGATTCTTCCGCTATCTTTTCTTCATCCAGGTAATACTGGATGGCGGCTGCCTCGCCGTCTTTTGTGACTGCCAGTTTTCCCACGAACCGGGCCGGGTCATTGGGGTTCTTCCTTTCCGCTTTTCGTTTCCCGGATGCCACCATTTTTTCGGCGCATTCTACCTGTCTGTTGCGGATCTCTTTCTGGTAGGCGGCATATTTGGGGGAGTAGGTAATGATCAGCCTTTGGTGCAGCTTTTTGGTCGTGTAGGGGCAGTCTTTATAGAAGAGGCCGTCTTTTTCTTCTTTGATTTCAGACAGGTCTACCGGCTTGTCATCGGACAGGCGTTTAAAGCCGCTGCCGTTAAGCGCCCATTCTCTGTCTTCGGCGGGCAGTTTTTTGATGGACTGTGTCACGATGAATGATCTGCCCATGTGGTTGAACTCGCGGTTGCTTTCCGAGCCCAGGCCCGCATCGCAGCAGTAGATAAATTTGGAGTGGCCGAATTCCTGAAGGATGGTTTTTTCCAGAGGTTTGAGGGACTGTTGTTCGTTCTGGTTCCCCGGGAAGATGGAGAAGGCCAGGGGGATCCCGTCCCCGTCCGTGAACATTCCCATCTGGACGATGGGGTTCGGGCGGTGTTCTTTGCTCTTCCCATATTTTTTTGCACCGTCTTCCTGTTCGATCTCGAAGTAATAGTTGGTGCAGTCGTAATAAAGGATGCTGTCATTCCTGTCGATCAGGAAGTTGCTGTTCCTGAAAGTTTCCGCCTGTATAAAGTCGCATTCTTCGGCAAGGACGTCCAGGGCGCGGTAGACGTCATGCTCTCCGTAGGAAGGTTTTTCGAGGTAGTCCATGGCTGCGCGGTAGGAGGCGCGCTTGCTGCCGGGCTCCAGTATCCGGGTATAGATCAGGTCGGAGAGGATGGCGTTGAAATCGTAGTGGAACCTGTGCCTGTCTCTGATTTTCCTGCAGATCTTGTCAAATCCGAGTCTGTAGTAGATGGACTGTAGGAAAAGGTAGCCGCCTTTATAGAGTTTTTGGCGGTCGTAATCCAACTGTCTGTCGGCATGGAAAGGTATCAGGACGGTCTTTGTCTCCTGGTCTTTTTTATATTTTTCTGTTTCCAATCTAGCCTGTTCCCGCGCCCATGCCATCACATCATCACGTGTAGGGCCGTGGTCTTTGAGCAGGTCGTTGAGGGTTCCGAGCTTGCGGACAACAGAGGAAGTGCTAAGCCCTTTTTCGTTGATGAACCCTTTGGTTATATAAAAAGACTCAGAATTTTTAGATTTCGAAGTAGTAACTCTCATATGTTTTCTCCATCTGGTTATTATACCACAGATTACCAGATATTGAATGCATAAGAACAAAATATTTGACATAAAAAATACAGGCCTTATGCGGTCTGTAGGTATTTTTCTTATTGTGGAACTGTTAAAGACCCGCGCCAAATCATGGCGCAGGTCTAATGAGATAGGAACTGTCGTAGTTGTAATTGCAATTTCCGGGTCAATGGCTTATAATAGACATGGTAAATAAAAAGGATGAAAGGGCGGTGGAACTTTGCAAAAGATAATTATAAATATGATAAAATGTAATCACTGTGGAGATGTTATTGAATCATAGGGGGTACATTCCCCGATGCTTGCATCGCTACAAACTTTTCCCTAAACAAAAATGGTGGTATAATGTAAGTGGAGAGGAGAGTTGTAGATGGGTGAAAATATACACAAATCGCACAACATATCGAAGCTTATGTATCATTTTATGTTTCCGACAAAGTATCGGCGTGTGGTAATAGATGAAAAAGTAGACCAAGTAATAAAAGAAATCTGTATGGAGATTGGAAAAAGGTATGAAGTAAATTTCATGGAGATAGGAACGGATAAAGATCACGTCCATTTCCTTGTACAGTCAGTGCCAACCTACAGTCCGGCCCAGATAGCCAAGATCATAAAAAGTATAACGGCAAGGGAAGTATTTAACAAGTGACCGGAAGTAAAAAAGAAGCTGTGGGGAGGGAATTTCTGGTCATCAGGCTATTATTTGACAACCGTGAGTGAGCATGGGAATGAGGATGTAATAGCAAATTATGTAAAGAATCAAGGGAATGAGTATAAGAAGCTATACAGAAATGAAGGAATGGAAGGGCAGATAACTTTGTTTGACATGTAAAGACAGCGGGGAGGAAACCCCATACCCCGCTTTTGAGGGAGCATAGCGAGCGAAAAAGTCAAGTGATGTGAGAGGCGACGTAGGAGCCGCTCACAGTGCTTGAGTGCTTGCACCGGGGTAGTTGATTGATATGATTTTTGTGTTGCCGATGGCGGCAAAACAAGAGTTTATGGAGAATCTTAACATGGCAAATTTAATTATAATATGCGGCCCTCAAGCAGTAGGGAAAATGACGGTTGCGGAAAATCTGAGGGATAAATTGAAGTACAACATGATGATGAACCATGACAGCATAGAAGTGTCTGATAAGATATTTGGTTTTGGAACTCCGGCACAAAAAGAGTTTAACGCCGCTTTTAGAGAAAAGGCTTTTGAACTCGCGGTAAAGCATGATGTCGATTTGATATTCACCTATGTATGTGCTTTTGAGATGCCGCAGGAGCGGTCGTATCTGTCGGGGGTGGCGGATCTATTTACAGCGAATGGCGGCAATTTTTATTTTGCTGAATTAAGTGCGAGTCTCGAAGCAAGACTTGAGAGAAATGAAACTCCTCACAGAATGGAGCGTAAAGCATCAAAAAGGGACATCGCATGGAGCAAATCCAATCTATTAAGAGACATTGAAAGGCATAGACTGAATTCAAATGATGGAGAAATATGGTTTCAGAATCATATTAAGATAGATAATACAAGTCTCCGTCCGGATGAAGTGGCAGATATGATCATAGAAAAATTCGGGCTTGTTGCAAATGAAAAGGAAGAAAAGGAATACCGTTTTGGCGTGTGAGTCTGTTTGGAGGTGCTGTTATGTGTTTGGAGATCAGAAAACTTAGCATAGATGATGGATGTGATATCTACGAAATGCTTCAGGAATTACCCGCAGAAGAAAATGGATTCATCAATTCAGTGAACAACAAAACTTATGATGAGTACAAGGAATGGTTAAGAAGGTCAGCTAAAAACTCTGATCAGGTTGGTGTCATTGACGGATGGAAAGTCCCAGAAACTATCTTTTGGCTTTTGGAAAATAACAGCCCCATAGGTTTTGGCAAAGTACGGCATTTCTTGACAGACGCCTTACTGGAAAACGGCGGAAATGTGGGATACACTATTAGTCCTTCCGCAAGGGGAAGGGGCCTGGGAAAGAAGCTCTTATCCTTTTTGATTGCTGAAAGCAAAGAAATTGGTGTGGCGAAATTACTGCTAACCATTCGAAATCAAAATATACCGTCTACCCACGTTGCATTGGCAAATGGAGGGGAAATAGAAAAAGTCACAGCAGACAAACATTATATTTGGATTGAACCATAACCGAAATTTGGCGGAGGGAATTGATTGACTTATGCTCAGAGTTGTGATGGGAATGACAGGCGGCGAGGCTCCAGATGAATCTGAGCCGATTCAGGACGGATACCTGCCATTGCGGAGCGGAGCTTGAGTACCAGAAAGAGATGCCGTGGCTGTTTCAGATTCCGTTCCCCAGGGAGGGGGATGTACAGCTCCGTATTACCGTAATAGCACTACGGCAAACTCCTAAACGGAGAAAGGGATTGTGAGTAAGAAAAAGTAACCTCTGCTTTATCATTTACGGTTGCATATCATACAATGGTAGAGCATTGTGTGACATGCAACCGGAAAAGAGTGACGCAGGGAAAAGAGAGGCTGTGCCGGGGTATCAAAGATACAGGGAAAGGGAAAGGAAAAGAAAGATGAAGACAAGTTATATCGTTATTGGCGTTATTGTAGTGGTACTTTTATTTATTTTTTTCTGGATCAGAGAGAGCATTAACGAGAAAAAGGGAATGGACAGTGCGGACAAACAGGCGATCAGGGATATTGTGAACAAGCTGGTGCCTGACGCGGGAGAGTATATGGCCGCGTATGCATACTGGGAGCTGAAAAATTGGGGCGGCGGTGGAAGGAGTATCACCACGACCACGCGTTATTGGTACTATGCCGTGGCATTTAAGCCGGGAACAATCTATGTGATCCCTCTTTCCTACAGCGGGAGTGCAGTAAGCCATGGAGACCCCATCTGTCTCAATAAAGAGAATCTGGGCATGGTGAATGCAAAAGCAGGTGAAAGCTGGGCATCTTTCTATGATTTGGAGAGGAAGGAAATCGTATCCCTTGCTGTGGCTTACTACAATACCAGATCAGATAAGTATCATCCCGTCAATATCCAGCAAAAGGAAGAGCAGCAGGCGTTTGCCGCGTTTGTGAGAGATTTTATGGCAGAGGTAAACAGCTACCGCCAGGTGACGGTTACCGGAAAACCGTTACAACCCTTGGGATAAGTGATCAGGGGAATAATCCTCCCGGTATAGAGGAATAACCGAGTTGATGATTGTGGGAGAATTTGGTTGTGGTATGATTAATACCATGAAGGAATGTGCGTATATACGCAGAAGAAATCCCCTGTGTATAGAATAGCAGAAGAAAAAAATGCGAGGTGCGATATGAAGAATTGTCCAAACTGCGGTGAGTTATTAGGAGATAGTGTAAAGGAATGTTTTAAGTGCCATTATAGTTATTTACATGGGCGAGTGATTACTTCCCAAGAAAGTAGAAATATAAAGGAACAGGAAGAGAAGAAGAGAGAAGTAATTGAAAAGCAGAAGGAAATGCTTGAAAGGCAAAGAGAGCTACAAATAAAAAAGAATGCATTATACGAATATAAGGTTGAAGTCGTCAATGACCTTGAAACTGGAGAAATAAATAATACTGTCATACAACATACCATTGATAATTATTCGTCAAAAGGTTGGAGACTGCATACTGCTTTTGTTAATGAAGTAGGTAAAAACGCAACATCATCCAGTATCGGTTTTTTGGGATTGAGTATTAATGCGACTATTTGCCAGACAGTTTTGGTATTTGAGAGATGTATTAAAGAAACGGAGCAGTCATAGGATGGCAAAGTGCCGGACGCAGAGATATGTCCGGCGCTTTTTCTTTGAAACTGCGTGGCATATTGGGGTGAAAAGGCTTGTATTGATTGACACAATGAAAAAGGGGGATAAAGGAATGGGAATAGCGGCAAATATTGTATCGGCAGTAGTGCGTTCGGCGGTGGGCGATCACTTTGGGGACGGGCTGGCCAGAGAACTGATAGGTATTTCAATAGACGGAATATCTCAAAAGGGTATAGACGATATCTCGCATTTTATGGATACGGAGAAGTCTGCGGTTCAATATATTTTTTCCGAAGAAAACATGAATGCCATGAATGTGCCGGAAGAGAAACGGGAATATGTAGCGGCGGAGATGCAGGAGCTGCTTTCGACAATTAATATTGGCAGTGAATCGTTCCGGCAGTGCAGATACGACAGTATGGAGCTGAGAGATTTTTTATGGAATCAATATTGTGAGGGTAAGAAAGGTTATATCGAATGCGAGGAGGAGATCAGGAAGAGTCTGTCTTGTATTGCCAAAACGTTGCTCGAATTGGCGCTGAAAAGCGAAAATTTTGAGAAAGAGGTGTTGCTGCAAATAAGTAATTCTGCCGATGATATTTCATTTGAAATAAAAAAACTATCTGAATATACACGGCAGAATTATTATGAATTGGATGTCAATAACCAAACGGTATTAAGTATATTGCAGAACATTTTGGAACAGATTCAAAAAAATAACGCTCGGGAGAATGAAAAACAGGATTTTGCAGACAAAAACACGAAAAATAAGAACAGCAAAAAGGAAAACTACATTAAAAACTGGCATGAAAGATTGTTTCTCCATACGGATAATACCCAGCCTCCCATAACATTAAAAGACGCTTTCATTATGCCGGATTACGAAATGCATCGGGCTGTAAGCAGGATTGGATTTTCCAATAGTGATACCTTTGAGCGTGTAATAGAAAAATTTATAGACTATGATAAGACCTCAACCATGCTGATCAGCGGTGTTCCGGGAATGGGTAAATCGACGCTTGTTTCCTGGATGGCTGATAAATATAAAGAGGATGGCAGGGTTATCATATTAAGGTTCCGTGATTGGGACAGTGAAGAGTTGGAGAAGGGAATATTAAAGGCCATATGCGATGTATTGGACTGCAAAAGAAAGGACCTGGAGAGCAGTATTATTATCTTAGACGGATTTGACGAAATGAAGGCGTTGGATATAAGAGAGAAACTGCTCATCGATTTTTTCAGCGCCTTGAAAGATTTTGACAATTTTAAGTGTATCGTGATGTCAAGACCTGCTTACATTGACCAGAGCCAATTTCATAACGTGGTCAGGCTCCGGGAATTTGATATCAGCAGGATTAAAAAATTCTACAGGGTGATCACAAAACAGGAATTAAAACAGAAGGAAAAGATCGAATCAAATATAGAGGTATTAGGGATACCGGTGATACTGTATATGGCAATTATGTCCCATGCAGATATTTGCCGGAATCCCGGTAAGCCGGAGCTGTACAGCCGCATTTTTGCACAGAGGGGAGGGATATTTGACAGATTTTCATATGAAGGAGGCGCATATGGCAGCGGGGCGCAGATTTTAACAAATCAGGATAATATCAAAGTATATCTGACATTTTTGGATGACATCGCATTTAAGATGTTTGAAAGGAACGACTTGTTTCTGCTCAGGCAGGAGTGTACGGTACCGTATTTTGAGTTTGAGGGTAAGCTTATAAATATATTGGACTTTCCTGTTAAATGTTTATTTGAAAGCTCAGCGGTCAATGTAGAATTTGTACATAAGTCTATATATGAGTATTTTGCCGCGGAATATATTTATGTGGCGGTCGGGAATGCGATAAACGAAGGAAAAGAAAAGTTGATGGGCGAGTTGGGCAGACTGTTTCATAAAAATATAGTGTCGGAAGAAATTATCGAGTTTTTGCGGTATAAAATAAGAAACGATGATTTGAAAAATATATTTTTTGTTCTGAATGATGTTTTCCAAATAATGATGCAAAAAGGTATGACATATTATTCCAACCGGGGCGGTACAGACCTGATCAGGCGCGAGCTGAGGGTTTTTACCAATATGCTTGCGTTTTTGCATATGTGGAAAGGAAAGATAGACTTAACAAATGCGGAGTACCTGAGATATAACTTAGAGTTTAAGCTGAATTTGCGGGAGATGGATTTGTCCAATCTGGATTTGCAGGGAGTGTATTTAAGAAACGCGGATTTGAGATATGCTGATTTGACAGATACGGTTTTGAGCAGGGCGGATCTGCGTGGAGCAGAGTTGGAAGGCGCCGTCTTATCGGGGACGGATCTGCGCGGAGCGGACTTAAGAAATGTTACGGTTAAAGGAACAATGCTTAGAAAGTTAGACCTGAGAGGAGCGATACTGGATGAAATGCAGGTAAAATATTTTGAAAAGAACTGTAATGTAAGTGAAATAAGAGTATGCATTGCCGGGATTGGGAAGATTGTGAGCTATGAAGATTATCTGAGAAGGGGGCATAATTGGTTATAATGCGCGCACGATATTGGCGTCGCATCAAAGCATTGGATATCTGAGACATGACGCAAAATTCTTACATATATAATCCCCGGTGGTAGTGTAAAATAGTTTGTGTCTTTGGAAAAAAATACCTCTTTTTTGGTAAGA
>CAJUAH010000056.1 GCA_910584375.1 uncultured Acetatifactor sp. | reverse complement strand
CCTACGGCAACGCCCGGCCCCGGGACGACGCCTGAGCCAACGGCAACACCCGGCCCTGGGACGACGCCTGAGCCAACGGCAACACCCGGCCCTGGGACGACGCCTGAGCCTACAGCAACGCCCGGCCCTGGGACGACGCCTGAGCCTACGGCAACACCCGGCCCTGGGACGACGCCTGAGCCTACGGCAACACCTGATCCTGGGACGACACCGGAGCCTACACCCGGCCCCTTAGATCCTACACCTACACCCGAGGTACCGTCGGAGCCTACTCCGACACCTCCTCCGTCGGTAACGGAGCCGCCGCAGACGACAGAACCGCCGCAGGTAACGCCGCCTCCTCAGGTGACCGATCCTCCGGTAATACCGGATGTCCCGACCCCGGAGCTGGATACGCCTGACGTGCCGCCGGAAACACCGCCGGTAACCCCTACGGTAAACGGCCTTCGGAGAAGAAGAACAGTAAGGATCGATGATGACGAGATTCCTCTGTCCGACGCCATGGTTCTGGGAGCGAGAAGACGTCCCCAGACCGGTGACGAGTCCGACGCATGGATGATGATGTTCCTGGCGTCCCTCTCTGCACTGGCGGCATGGATATTAAAAGGAGTCAAGAAATAATTTTCGGTAAGGAGTGAGACTGATGAAAAAGAAATTATTGGCAGTTGCTTTGACAGCGGCCATGGCTACCGGCATGATGGCGTGTGGAGCGCAGAAACCGGAGATGTCTGCAGCAACCCGCGAGGTATCTTCCCGCGAAGGAGTTACTTATATCGACGATGAGGCCATTGCTCTTGCAGGATCTGTGAGAGCGGCGGGTATGACGGAAGCAGAACAGTTAAGAGCCGATGAACTCCGTCTGATTGCGGTATCCGCTTTTGATCAGATTAACGCGGAGAGAGCCGCCAGAGGTCTTACGGCGTTCACATGGGACGGCAATCTGGAGCTGTGTGCGCAGATTCGCGCCACAGAGATTGTAAGCAGCTTTTCCCATACCAGACCGGACAATACGCTCTTCTATACCGTAAACAGCGATTTGATGTGGGCGGAGAATCTGGCGAAGGGATATGCCGATGCCAACAGCCTGGTGACGGCATGGATGAATTCTCCCACCCATGCGGCGAACATTCTGGACGGCGAACTGTCTACCTGCAGCATCGCGGTATATGAGTCCGGCGGTACGCTGTATTATGCGCAGGAATTCGGATATTAAGGGATGTAGATTCTTATTCTTAATGAAAAGCTGGGGATACTAAAGGTATCTCCAGTTTTTATATAGACAAACAGGAGAGGAATACAGTCTGGTTACAGGCGGAGAAGGAGCTGTGAAGTTATGAGAATTGGGATGGGATATGATGTACACCGCCTGACAGAGGGCAGAGAATTAATCTTGGGCGGTGTAAACATACCGTATGAGAAAGGACTGTTGGGACATTCTGACGCGGATGTGCTGCTGCATGCCATAATGGATGCACTGCTGGGCGCGGCGGCTCTGGGGGACATCGGTAAGCATTTTCCGGACACGGACCCGGCGTACAAGGGGATCTCCTCTCTGGAACTTTTGAAAAAAGTAGGGGAGCTGTTGGAGGAGAAATGTTTTCTGATCGAGAATATCGACGCCACGATCATTGCGCAGGCTCCTAAGATGCGGCCTTATATTGAGCGCATGGAAGATAATATAGCGGCGGCTCTGGGGATTTCCGGGGAGCAGATCAATGTGAAGGCAACGACAGAGGAGGGACTGGGCTTTACCGGCAGCGGTGAAGGGATTTCCTCTCAGGCGATCTGCATGTTGACCAGCCCGCTCAATCTGGCCCTGGAGGACGAGACCTACGCAAGATGTCGG
Organism: uncultured Acetatifactor sp.; assembly: GCA_910584375.1. Lineage (GTDB taxonomy): Bacteria > Bacillota > Clostridia > Lachnospirales > Lachnospiraceae > Acetatifactor. The sequence continues at coordinate 9,930 of CAJUAH010000056.1, read as the reverse complement.
GGATGCGGCGGATGCCCAAAGGCGTAGGAAAACAGGCGATAAAAAACAGTTGACAAATCCTGCCTTTTTGCATATGCTGAATAGTAGAAAGAAAAGGCGACAGGCGGATAAATTCGTCTCAACGGATGAGTTTATCCGCTTTTATATGGAAAGTGAGACAGCCTGACAGCATCGCCCGCTCCGGCGGGCAGATAGGAGTTGGAGAGATGGGAGTGATTCGGAATATCCGGGAGGAAATTCAGATCATCAAAGAACGCGATCCGGCGATTCATTCCTCCATGGAGGTGTTCTTATACCCCAGTTTTAAAGTTATGATGCACTACCGTATTGCGCATAAGCTGTACACGAAGGGACACTTTTTTCTCGCCCGGTATATTTCCCAGAGGGGGGTACGAAAGACGGGCATCGAGATTCATCCCGGCGCCCGCATTGGCAAGGGCCTCTTTATCGATCATGGCAACGGCGTGATCATCGGAGAGACGGCGGTCATTGGGGACAATGTGACGATTTATCAGGGAGTGACGCTGGGAGGAACCGGCAAGGAACACGGCAAGCGCCATCCCACGGTGGAGGACAACGTGATGATCAGCGCAGGGGCAAAAGTCCTGGGTTCCTTTACCATTGGGGCCAACTCCAAGATCGGGGCGGGGAGCGTGGTACTCTCCGAAGTGCCTCCGGGTTCCACTGTAGTGGGCGTGCCGGGACGTGTGGTCAAGCGCAACGACCGGGCTCTGCCCAGGGAAGATCTGAACCAGGCTTTGCCTGACCCGGTGCGGGAGGATATCACGGGGCTGATGAAGGCCAATACCGAACTGACCAACCGTTTACTGGCCCTGGAGCGCGAGGTAAACCGTCTGCGGGGACAGGAAAAAAAGGGAAAACCCGAGGATACAACCGTTTCGTTCAGAGGACAGGGTATATAGACAAGGTACCGGACATGCGGCATGGGAACAACAGACAGGCGCTTGACAGGATAAGCCAGGAAAGGACATGACATATGGAGAACAGACTTCGTTTTTACAACACATTGACCAGAAAAGTCGAAACCTTTATCCCCAATGAGGACGGAAAGGTGGCGATGTATACCTGTGGGCCGACGGTGTACCATTATGCCCACATCGGCAATCTGCGCAGCTATATCGCGGAGGATCTGCTGGAGAAAACCCTGCGCTATATCGGGTATGACGTCAAGAGAGTCATGAACATCACAGACGTGGGACACCTGTCCAGCGATGCGGACACCGGCGAGGACAAAATGCTCAAGGGGGCGAAAAGGGAACACAAAACGGTGATGGAGATCGCTAAGTTCTATACCGATGCTTTCTTCAGCGACTGTGCAAAACTGAATATCAAGACCCCCGATGTGGTGGAGCCTGCCACCAATTGCATACCGGAGTTTATCCATATGGTGCAGACACTGCTGGAGAAAGGCTATGCTTACGAGCAGGGCGGCAACATCTATTTTGACACTTCCAGGCTGGAAGATTATTATGTGCTTTCCAACCAGAGCGAACAGGAGCTGTTGGTGGGTGTCAGGGAAGATGTGGACGCTGACGCGAACAAACGCAATAAGAGTGATTTTGTGCTGTGGTTCACCAAATCCAAATTTGACGCCCAGGAGCTGAAATGGGAGAGCCCGTGGGGACTGGGATATCCGGGCTGGCATATCGAGTGTTCCTGCATCAGCATGAAACATCTGGGTGAATACATGGATATTCACTGCGGAGGCGTGGACAATATTTTCCCCCATCACACCAATGAGATTGCCCAGAGCGAGTCCTATCTGGGGCATAAGTGGTGCAATTATTGGTTCCACATACATCACCTGGTGGATAAGTCCGGCAAAATGAGCAAGTCCCGGGGAGAGTTCCTGACAGTGTCCCTGCTGGAGAGCAAAGGCTATGACCCGGTGGTGTACCGGATGTTCTGCCTGCAGTCCCATTACCGCAAACCGCTGGAGTTCTCCTATGAGGTTCTGGACAATATGACGGCGGCTTACGAGAAATTGGTGAAACGTGTCGGGGCCCTGAAACGGGAAGGCCAGGTGGAAGGAGAAAAGTTTGACGCATACAAAAAGCGTTTTGAGGATGCGCTTTGCGACGACCTGAACTCCTCTATGGCATTGACGGTTCTGTATGACATGCTCAAGGAAGATATGTCCGACGCCACAAAATACGCGCTGGCGGAGGATTTTGACCGGGTGCTGTCCCTGAATCTGACGACGGCTTATCAGGCCAGAACTGCCGACGCGCAGGTTGACGAGGAACTGGAACGGTATATTCTGTCCCGGATTGAGGAGCGCAGGGACGCCAAGAAAGCGAAAGATTTTGCCAGAGCGGACGCTATTCGGGCGGAACTGCTGGAGAGAGGGATTGTGCTGGAGGATACACGAGAGGGTGTAAAATGGAAGAAAGTATAAATCTGCCGGAGCGGATACGCAGCCGTTTCGGATGCCGGGAGGTGGATATGCGCACATATTCGCCGCTGACCATGGCCTATATCGGAGACGCTATATACGATCTGGTGATTCGTACGGCGGTGGTGGAGAGGGGAAACTGCCGGGTCAACGATCTGCACAGAAAGACGGTGCAGTATGTGAAAGCGGGCGCCCAGGCCCGGATGATGGCGGCGCTGGCGGATATGTTGACAGAGGAGGAGGCCGGAATCTATCGCTGGGGGCGAAACGCGAAATTTTATACAAAAGCCAAGAACGCCACTGTGGGAGAATACCGGGACGCCACAGGTATGGAGGCCCTGTTGGGGTATCTGTACATGACCGGGAACACGGAGCGGGTGCTGGAGCTGATACAGGAGGGGATACGCCGCGTGGGGCCCGAGATATAGTTACCCGTTTACCAATTCCGGACTACGAAAAGGTGTACCCAATCGGGAAAAGGAATACTGTGAGACAGGAGAAATATACAAGAGGAATATATTTATGGGATATCAGGAACAGGCAATAGAGGGCAGAAATGCGGTGATAGAGGCGTATCGCAGCGGCAGACCCATCGACAAACTCTATATTCAGGACGGCTGTCAGGACGGCCCGGTCATGACGATAAAGCGGGAGGCCAGAAAGCACGACACACCGGTTAAGTATGTGACGAAGGAGCGGCTGGATCAGATGTCTGAGACGGGACGCCACCAGGGCGTCATAGCGGTGGCGGGAGCTTATGAATATGCGGAATTGGACGATATCTTGAAAGCGGCGGAGGACAAGGGCGAGTCTCCCTTTCTGTTTTTGCTGGATGGAATTGAGGACCCCCACAATCTGGGAGCCATCCTCCGAACCGCCAATCTGGCCGGGGCGCACGGAGTGATCATACCTAAAAACAGGGCGGTGGGACTTACGGCCACAGTGGCCCGCACCTCGGCGGGGGCGCTGAATTATACCCCGGTTGCCAGGGTCACCAATCTGTCCAAGACCATAGAGGAACTGAAAAAATCCGGTATCTGGTTTGTGTGCGCCGATATGGAGGGAACCCGAATGTACGATCTGGATTTAAAAGGTCCTATCGGTCTGGTGATCGGCAGCGAGGGGGAAGGCGTAAGCCGCCTGGTCAGGGAGAAATGCGATATGACCGCCGCTATTCCCATGAAAGGGGACATAGATTCCCTCAATGCCTCCGTGGCCGCCGGAGTACTGGCGTATGAGATCGTCAGACAGCGCTTGCTGTGACGCGGGACGGACTTGACATGGGTCGGATCGCGGCAGAACAAAGTGCGGCGGAGTAAAGGGGGAAAAAGGAACACATGGAACAGGAATATAGTCGGCTCAGCGATGAGGAGCTGATAGACCGCCTGCGAAACGGAGAGAGCCGTATTACTGATTATATTATGGACAAATATAAGAATCTGGTGCGCAGCAAAGCCAGATCCATGTACATTCTGGGAGGCGACAATGAGGATCTGATCCAGGAGGGCATGATCGGCCTGTTCAAGGCCATACGGGACTATGACTGCGGTCGGGACGCCAGTTTTTATACCTTTGCGGATCTGTGTATCAGCCGCCAGATGTACACGGCGGTACAGGCATCCCACAGGCAGAAACATTGGCCGCTCAACACTTATGTGTCTCTCTACGGCAACGGTCACAGCCAGGAGGGCGGAGAGGAGTTGGAGCTGGCGGAGGCGCTGCCCCCGGATCAGGATCAGAATCCCGAAACGCTGTTCATAGACCGGGAGCGGGTGGAATATCTGGAGGGACAGATCGACCGGGAGCTCAGCGGTTTTGAAAAACAGGTGCTGGATCTGTACCTTACGGGCATGAGCTACAGTCAGATCGCCAAGGTACTGGGCAGAGAGGAGAAATCCACGGACAATGCCCTGCAACGGTTAAAGAGTAAGATAAAGAAGATGTTGTAGCGTCTTCTTTATTTTTTTTTAATATTCTGAACAGGACTTGTTAATTGACTTTCCACTGCTGACGGCATATAATTTTAGACAGATAACCGACCGGCTGGTCAGTCGCTTTCATGCCGGGATCCGGCCTGCCGTATGAGAATACGCGGAAACTCAGAAAGGAATGCCTTTATGATATCAAAATTCAGCGTACATAAACCGTATACCGTGTTGGTGGGTGTGGTGTTGGCCATAGTGTTGGGCGTGGTGTCTTTTACCCGCATGACTACGGATCTGCTGCCGAATATCAGTCTGCCCTATGTGATCGTCATGACCACCTATGTGGGGGCCAGCCCGGAGACGGTGGAGATGGTGGTGACCAAGCCGGTGGAGTCCTCCATGGCTACGGTCAGTAATATCGAGAGTATCAGTTCCGTGTCCTCGGAGAACTATTCCATGGTGATCCTGGAGTTTGCGCAGTCCGCGGATATGAACGCTGTGTCGCTGGAGATCCGGGAGAATCTGGATCAGATCAAGTCTTACTGGGACGACAGTGTGGGCAATCCCATTATCATGAAACTGAATCCTGACATGCTGCCGGTGATGATGGTGGCCGTGGGCGTGGAAGATATGGAATACGCTCAGGTCAGCGCCTATGTCACAGATGTGCTGATGCCGGAGGTGGAGAGCCTGGAGGGTGTGGCCAGCGCCAGCGCCGTGGGTCTGCTGGAGGAGAGCGTCAATGTGGTTATCCGCCAGGAAAAGGTGGATGCGCTGAACGCAAAGATATACGCGGCGATAGACGACAAGATGCTGGAGGCCGAGGAGGAACTTGAGAACGGCCGCCAGGAGCTGGAGAACGGCCGTCAGGAGCTGGAGGACGGTAAAAAAGAGATCGCCAGCGGCCTCAAGGAAATCAACGATGGGAAAAAGGATATCCAGGAGGGCAAGGACGAGCTGACCAGGACGCAGGAGGAGACCGCTGCCAAGCTGGCGGAGACCAAGACCCAGCTCCTTACGGCCAAGACCAATCTGGAATCCGCCAAGCTCTCGCTGAGCACCAATCTGGCTACTGCCAGAGGCTTGCAGTCCGGCATAGATCAGATCAACAAGGTGCAGGACGAAGTGGAGAGTTATATAAGGGAGTACGACAGACTGACCGGCGGTTTCACCGTCTCCGGATCGGACTCGGATATTGACGACGAGACGAAGGAGCAGATTCTGCAGCTGCGGGATCGGTTTTTCAAGAGCGATATCGCAAAGCAGATGGGTTCCAACGAGCAGATGAAGACAATGCTCGACGATCTGCAGGAATTGGATTGGACGAATCCGGACGATTTTCAGAAGGTCTATGTGAGACTGGGAGTCATCACTGCCGCGGCGTCCAGTCAGATCATGTCCCAGCGCAGCAATCTGGAACAGTCGCTGAACGCTCTCACCAACGGTCTGGGACTGTCTGCCTTTGAGAAGATGGTAGTTGAAACGACGGTGTCGCTGGACGAGAAATTGGGGCAGGTCAACAGCGGACTGATCGAAGTGGAGAAAGGAGAACTGACGGCGGCAGTGGAGTTTGCCAACGCCACTTCCCAGATCAATCTGGGGGAATATCAGATGGAACTGGCGCAGACCCAGCTTGACGCCGCCCAGGAGCAGATCAAAGCCGGAGAGGAACAGATGGACGCCGCCCGGGAACAGCTGGAAGAGGGCGAAAAGCAGCTTGAGGAGGCACGTCAGGAGGCTTATGACAGCGCGGATATGACAGAGATTTTGACGGTGGATATGATCAAGAATCTGCTGACTGCCCAGAATTTCTCCATGCCGGGAGGCTATGTGACAGAGGACGGCGTGGACTATCTGGTGCGCGTGGGAGATAAGCCGGTGACTTTGGAGGAGCTGCGGGCTCTGCCGCTGATGGATCTGCATATGGACGGTGTGCCTGTGATCACCCTGGAGGATGTGGCGGATGTATTTTTCACGGATAATTCCGAGGAGATTTACACCAATGTGAACGGCAGCCCGGGCTGTATGCTGTCCATACAAAAGCAGACGGGGTACTCCACCGGAGCGGTGTCCGATCTGCTGCTGGAGCGTTTTGCGGATATGATGGAGGCGGATGAAGACCTGAGCGTCATTACGCTGATGGACCAGGGGGTGTATATCGACCTGGTGATGGATTCCATCGTGAGTAATATTCTGATGGGAGGTCTTCTGGCCATAGTGATTCTGCTGCTGTTTTTGAAGGATCTGCGGCCCACCATGGTGGTGGCCTTCTCCATCCCGGTCAGCCTGGTCACAGCCATCGTCTGTATGTATTTCAGCGGTGTGACCCTGAATATCATCTCTCTGTCCGGGTTGGCGCTGGGCATCGGCATGCTGGTGGACAATTCCATCGTGGTGATCGAAAATATTTACCGTATGCGGGGAGAGGGCAAATCTATCCTGGAGGCGGCTATAGAGGGCAGCAGTGAGGTGACGGGTTCCATCATTGCCTCCACGCTGACCACAGTGTGCGTGTTTGCGCCCATCGTATTTACAGAGGGGATCACCAGGCAGTTGTTTGTGGATATGGGCCTGACCATCGCTTACTCCCTGCTGGCCAGCCTGATCATCGCCCTGACGGTGGTGCCCGCCATGTCCTCCAAATTGCTTACCAGGACGAAAGAGCAGAAGGAAGGGCGTTTCTTCAAGGCGATGACAGGGGGCTATGTGAAACTGCTCGGCGCCGCGCTGAAATGTAAGAGCCTGGTGCTGGTGCTGGCTTTGGCCATGCTGGGGATCAGCTTTGCCCTGGCCTGGACCAACGGTACGGCCTTTATGTCGGATATGGATTCCACCCAGATGACAGTCAGTGTGAATCTGCCGGACGACGCTACTCTGGAGGAGACGGGCGCTCTGACGGACACGGTGGTGGAGAGGATATTGGAGCTGGAGGATATCACGGATGTGGGCGCTATGGCCAGCACTTCTTCCATGGCTATGCTGACCGGAGGCGGTAACAGCAGTACCCACAGCACGGACATCTATGTGGTGGCCCGTGAGGACAAAAAGCTGAGCAACGAGGAGATAGCCCAACTGATACTGGAGAGGACGGCGGATCTGGAGGCGGAGATCACAGTGGATACCTCCAGTATGGATATGAGCGCCATGGGCAGCAGCGGTATCTCCATACAGGTGCGGGGCCGGGAGCTGGATACCCTGCGGCAGATCGCGGGAGAAGTGGCGGCCATCGTGGAGTCAGTGGAGGGAACGTCTCAGGTATCCGACGGCCTGGCGGAGAGCGGTGAAGAGCTGCGGATTACCGTCGATAAGGATAAGGCCATACAGTACGGACTGACCGTGGCCCAGGTATTTACCCAGATCGCTCCCAAGCTGGCGGATTCCAGCAATGCCACCACCCTTGCGGCGGCGGATAAGGACTATGTGGTCTATGTGTCCAACGGCGGAGATACGTCGCTGACGAGAGCCATGATGGCGGATCTGCCCATCAAGGGAACGGATGAGGAGGGAAAAGAGGTGGAGATCCCGCTGTCGGATATCGCCGGACTGGCTCCGGCGGTGTCACTGAGCTCCATCAGCCGCGCGGATCAGAACCGCTATATCCAGGTGTCCGCGCAGATTGCCGACGGCTATAATGTGGGTCAGGTATCCGCCAAAGTGGAGAACCGGCTGGCGGACTATCAGCTCCCGGAGGGTTACAGCCTGGTATTTGCCGGTGAAAATGAGATGATCAACGACGCGATCGGCCAGGTGTTGCTGATGCTGCTGTTGGCGGTGGTGTTTATGTATCTGATCATGGTAGCCCAGTTCCAGTCCCTGCTTTCACCGTTTATTATCATGTTCACGATCCCGCTGGCTTTCACCGGCGGCCTGCTGGGGCTGTTTTTCAGCGGCAGTGAGATCAGCGTGATCGCGCTGATCGGGTTTGTCATGCTGGCCGGTATCATCGTAAATAACGGTATTGTGCTTATCGACTATATGAACCAGCTGCGGGAACAGGGTATGGAGAAGAGAGAGGCCATCCTGACGGCGGGACGCACCAGACTGCGTCCGGTGCTGATGACGGCGCTGACCACGATCCTGGCGCTGTCCACCATGGTACTCTCCGACGATATGGGAGCGGAGATGGCAAAGCCCATGGCCGTCACAACCATAGGCGGTCTGCTGTACGGCACGCTGCTCACTTTGGTGGTGGTTCCCTGCGTATATGATATCTTTATCAGGGAAAAAGGAGACGGAACAAAGGCGCGTGTGAAACGCGTCAGGCAGAAACGGGTAAAACGCGGGGAAGAGGTTGAGGACACGGAGTAGAGAGATGAAAAAGATCACTGGATTTGAGCCAAAAGAAGAGATACCGGGAAAAGTGTTGCAGCTCTACAAGGGTGTGATGGAGCTGGTTTTAGAGGGTGTGGACATCCGCACTCTCAAGGTATCGGATATCACGCGGAAAGCCGGTATCGGAAAAGGAACGGCATACGACTATTTTGATACCCGGGAGGAGATCATCGTCAGCGCCATCGTGCATTTCATGGTATGCATTCAGGAGGAGGCGGAGGCGCAGTTGGCTCTGCGCACCGGATTTTTTGACCGGATGGAGTGTCTGTTGGAGCTGCTGGAGGAAAAGATGGCGGAGCGTGAGTGTTTTCTGCACTTTATCCATCTGCTGACGGACACTTCCCTCTGCGGGCTAAAATTGCAGGAGCGGATCCGGGAGGCGGGACAGGAGGACTATACGCTGGTATCCATGCTCAACAATATGATCCGGGAGGGGGTGGAGAGCGGGGAATTGCGGGCGGATATCCCCGTCGGATACCTCTGTTATACGGTGGGATCACAGCTGGTATGCTTTATGGCCAGCATCAGTTTTCCGGAGATCGGGCGGATCACGGCGCAGGAACTGAAACCCTATATTCTGAATCAGATGCGGGAGAGCTGCGGTGGGAAAGGGCAAAGCCGGACTTGAAAAAGCTCATCTAATATGCTATACTCTTATCAGTCCCGTGAGCAGCGGACAGGAATTGCAGAGATGTGGGGATGGGGAGATGCAGCAGACTTTATACAGTATGGTTAAGGTGAACAATGAGATAGAATTGTGCGAAGTGGGCGATTTGGATTGCAAGCAGGCTATCGAACGGGAGTTGCTGCAAAATAGGATATCTTATTTTATACGTTGGAATAAGGGCGGTATTTTTCGCTTGGGGCGCAAGAAAGATTACTGCATTTTCTGCGTTAACGACAATGCGGCGCAGGAGGCCGAGGCTGTGATCAATACGCTGTGTGAACAGCATGGATACCGGGTCAGATTCCTGCATCGCAGGACCAAAAACAAATATTTTTAGAATTGTGCGATTTGTGTTGACAAATGCGGATACTTTTGTTAAAATATCTTTTGTGGTTGAGAGAGTATCACAACCTGCTGCTGTGGCTCAGTCGGTAGAGCGTCGCATTGGTAGTGCGGAGGTCACGGGTCCGATTCCCGTCAGCAGCTTAGTTTTAACGGCGGGAACCTTGAATAATCAAGGTTCCCGCTCTTTTTGTGTTATAGGAAATTCCTCCTGGTTGGTGGAAGACTAAACAAAATAGCCCGCCAAA
>CAJUAH010000055.1 GCA_910584375.1 uncultured Acetatifactor sp. | reverse complement strand
TGATACCTTAAAATCAGTAAGGATTTCTCCTAGCCGTAGGTGGAAGAAACGGAGACTATCAAAACAGTGACATTGTCTTCAAGTCTATGGGCACATGAGGTTTTAATATAACACTCCAAACACTTTGGGCAGAGTATAAACTATACAAGGAGAAAATGCTTGATAGTTTCTTACATTTCCTGTAAAACCGGAGGGGTCGGCTAATACATGTCAAATCATAACTCCTTGATTGTTGAAAGGATATGATAAAAATTCTTTAAAATTTACTCCCACAATTCTCACATTTATATGTTTTGCCAGCATCATCAACCGCACCAGCAACTCCAAAAACAGCAGTCTTTACTGCCCTACTGCCAATAGTAATCTTATTTATATTGGCAGAACCACATATAGGGCATTTAGGAATACAGTTCTGTTTGTCCTTCTCTTTTTGCATTCGTGCAAGGTTTTTGGCTTGCTGTTCACAACTTTGTTCATAATGAAACTCTGCAAGTTCTTTACCTAACTCACGCTCTTTTTCAACTTGATTATTATATGATTCTAAAGAAAACATTGGACTCTTGGCAAGTTCATTCATCACAAAATTATTAGTACGAGAAATCAATTCTTCCCTCAATGCAAGTTCTTCATTTATTGTACCAATAATTGTATTATTGGCAAAGCCATTTATTTGGAATCCTATTTTTGACCAACTCTCGTTAAAAATATTATATTTTTGTTTTATCTCTTCTGGTAAGATTTTCATTTTAATTTTGCAATTCTTACACTTTTTGTTAAATAGAACATGACCAACATAACCACATTTTTCACAATATCTCACTTCATCCATTTTTATTACCTCAGAGTTTTTCTAAATTATAGCACAAATAAAACAAAAATACCACTCCATATGGTATAAAAAAATTGCGTTCTCCATAACATACATTTTAATAGTACGATATTCACAACAAAAAACAAAGAACTTGCTATATTCGGAAATACAATAGATCAAATAAAGAAAAAATGGAGTGCATTTGTAGCAAATGTAGGTAAAAATGGTCTATTTGGTGAAAACGGTGCTTTAGCGTCCTTATTCAGCAGAAAAGAGCCAAACAATATCCTAACACCAGAAACATTAAAACAATTTGACGAATTTAAAGAAAAGTTCAACAGTTCCTCCCTCAGCGCAGAAGCATTGGCTGAACAAATGGAGAATGTCGACCAGAGAATTATTGACTATGCTAAGACCTGTAAAAATGGAGAAATGACTACCGAAGGTTTCAAAGCATCAATAGATACGATGTCATTCTCCGCCAAAGCAGGTAAAGTAACACTACAGGCACTTGCAACTGTTGGGAATATGTTTATTGGATGGGCTATCAGCAAGGGGATTGAATTTATTGTTACTAAATTAGACGACCTTGCCAATGCATCCAAACACGCAGCAGAGAACGCAAAAGAATTAGCATCAGAAATGAACAATTGTATAAATTCAATGTCTGGCAATATCTCTACATTATCTGATTTAAACGGTGAATACCAAACATTATCTAAAGGTGTAAATCAGCTTGGAGAAAATATAGGATTATCCACGGAAGACTACGACAGATACAAGAGTATAATCGGCCAGATATCAGAAATTATGCCAGACCTTACCATGTACTTTAATGCGCAGGGTGAGAAAATCGCGTTTGCAAAAGGCGAACTCGCAGATCTGAATAAAGAGTATGAAGATTATATTAGGAACCAGGCCAATGACTATGTTACAAAAGGCGATAGTGGAGGAAATAGTATTCAGGACATACTTGATGCTTATGACAGTAACGAATCATTGACAGGTTTTGAGCAATTCTGGTACGGCTTGAAAAATTCTTTTGGGTTTGTCGATCTTGATGATTTCACAGCCAAAGAAATAATCAGTGAATTAGAACACTTAAAAGAATCAACATCCATTGATGAAATTCTTATGGATTTGGATATGTTACGAATGAAATCCCAAGATGGACTTAGGCCAGACCTCAGCGTACATGAAAACGCATTAAAATATGTCATCTTCGACACATTGGGACTGACCGGAAAATCACGTGATGAATTAGAGTCAATGACCGAATCCGAATATAACGCAATAATGCAAAAAATCATATCCTATATTCAGAGCTATAATGCAAAAATCAAATCTGATATGAATCAAGTGCGCACGGCGCTATTTCAGGAAACATATAGCAAAGATGAGTTCTGGGCAATAGAGAATGAAGATATCAGAAATGATATCACTACTTTTCTTTCGTCTATCGACAGCAACATCTGGGATGCTTTAAATATCAAGACTGATAATGAACTAAGTACATTTGTAAATAAGATAGTTCAATCTTTATCAAATAATAAAGATGGCTTTCGTGATGCATGGAATGGCCTGTTTGATCCAGAACTAAAAGATTTGCCTATAGGTGAATATACAAAGCAGATTGACGATTTTGTACAAACCATTAGTAAAACGTTAGAATTAGATGATAATGAAGGAGGACATATACTCAAAGTTGCTTTTGGTCTTGATACCATTGATGATCTCCCCAAGCAACTCACTAATTCTATTCGTTCCATTACAGATAATCACGGGATAACAGATCGTGAACAGTATTCCTATTTGATGAATGAAATTGACTTTGAGAGTTTTACACAAGAACAAGCCAAGCTTTGGCTGACATCTACACTTAGTGCTGAAAATGCCGCTGACGCGGTCAAACAGTTTAAAGATGCACTGGCTGCAGCAGAATCCGAGGGCAAGGAACCTATTACATTCTCCGACATTTTCTCCCTGGAATCCACAGATGACACCCTCACCAACCTCGGCAAGATCTCAGAGTCCATCGCCACAGTCCAGAACGCATACGAGACGCTCTCCGATGCCATAGACGAATACAACGAGGAAGGCGTATTCTCCATCGACACCCTCCAATCCGTAATCGCTCTTGGGGATAACTGGCTTGATTATCTGGTAAACGAAGACGGTGCATTGAAACTGGATAAAGAATCTCTGGAACAGCTCACCCAGGCGCGCCTCAATGATATGCGCATCCAGGCGATCAGCAATGTCATCGACAACGTATCCAAGATTGAAAATGACGCAGCAGCTAATGATTATCTGAAATCGACAAACTATGCCCTGGCAGAATCTTATGAAGGATTGGCAAAGGCAAAATTAGGAGATGCCAGAGCATCTATGGAGGCTGCCGTCGCCGCAGGAACCTTATCACAGGCAAATATGGATGCCGCCATGAAAAAAGCAGAAACCGACATTGCCAAAATAGACAAACTGTTTTCCAATACTGGAATAAATACAAAGCCGAAAACAGGACAATCCGGCAAAACCTCTCCCAGTTCCTCTTCCACCAACGACTTCAAAGAACAATTCGACTTCTTTGAACGCCGCGTAAAAGTCCTGGACAACGCGGTCAGCCTCCTCAAAGCTAACCTCGAAAACCTCACCGGCTCCTTTGCCAAAAACCAACTCCTGGATCAGAACTCCAACCTCCTGGAAGAGCGCGTCCGCAACTACTCCGACGCCGCCAAAATGTACCAACAAAAAGCCCTGGAATCCCTCTCTATGCTGGACTTGGAGACCCAAAGCAAGATCATCAACGGCTCCGTAAGCTTGAGCGATTATATAGGCGAAGACAGCAAAGCCGTCACCCAGGCCATGAACGACTACAAAGGATGGGCCGACAAAGTAGCCGACTGTACAGAGGAGCTTGCCAACCTCCAGACACAACTGCGCCAACTCGAACTGGACAAATTCAACCATATCGTCCAGGATTTCACCGATCAATTCGACCTGCGCGACAACACGAAAAGCCTTATCGACAAACAGATCGCCCTCTTTGAAGAGGCCGGACAGTCAGTCGGCAAAGCCTTCTATGAACAGCAGATCAGCCAGACCCAGAAACAACTCTCCCTACTGGAAACCGAAAAAGTCCAGCTCGTAAACCAACTTAACACCGCCCTCGCATCAGGAAGGATCCAAAAAGGCACAGAAGAATGGCTGGAAATGGTCAAAGCCCTCTCCGACGTAGACGGCAATATCCTCGACTGCAAAAAATCCATCGAGACCTTCGACAACGCCATCCAAAACCTGCACTGGGAAACATTTGACCGCGTGCAGGACACCTTCGGGAATCTGTCGGACGAGATCAGCAACCTGTTAGGCACAATGAAAGACACCGAAGTGGCCACCCCCGACAACCAATGGACAGCCGAAGGCCTGACACAACTCGGCCTATATGCCCAGCAATACGAACTGGCCACCTACCAGGCATCCCAATACGCCAACGAGATCGACCGCCTAAACGCCGATTACCTCAAGGGAAAATATTCCGCTACAGAATACGCCGATAAACTGGCCGACCTAAGCTCCGCCCAGTGGAAAGCCGTAAACGCCGCCGAAAGCGCCAAAGACTCCATCCTAGACCTAAACGAAACCAGAGTCGGCGTTGTATCAGACGGTATTCAGAAAGAAATCGACGCATACAAAGAACTGATCGATTCACAGACCGAGGCTTTGGACACAGAAAAAGAACTGCGCGAATACCAGAATTCCATCGCTGAAAAAAGCGGCAGCATTGCCAAAATGGAAAAACAACTGGCCGCCATGCAAAATGACACCACCGCCGCTGCCGTGGCCAAGCGCAAACAGTTGGAAGAACAACTGGCACAAACGAGGGCCGACCTGGAGGAAACACAGTACCAACACTCCGTTGAGACCCAAAAAGAATCCTTAAACCAGCAATACGAGAACTATGAAACTGCCCGGAACCAGGAGATCGAGTCCTTAGAAGAATCCTTAAAGGACAAAGAAACTATCATCGCGGTTTCCATGGAATCCGTAAAGCAGAACACCCAGATCATCGCCGGCCAGATCACCGAGATCGCGAACCAGCATGGAATCAAAGTCTCCACTGCCCTGACAAACTCCTGGGCATCCGGTGAAAACGCCATTGCGTCCTACGGAGAAGTATTAAGCCAACAGACCAGCGCATTTATTGGCAACATCATGGCGGTAGAAACCCAGATATACCAGCTGCAGACCGACGCCGATATCACCGCGCTCTCTCTGGCCAACATGTTTGGCGCCACTGCCGACAATCTGGTAGGTCAGCTAAATGCCTCCTACTTTGCGGAAACCAATCTGCTGAACATGACCAATGCTCTGCAGAACAGCTTAGTAAACACACTCCAAGGCGAATACAATGTAAGCAACATAGTCAATTCACTTAACGCGGTGACCAATGCCGCGCAAAAGGCCAAAGAGGCATTAGAAGCAACACTCCAACCCATAACCCCACCGACCATACCCGGCGAAACAACAAAATCACTGCCGGGAATGGCCGCCGCAGTTGCCGCAGGCAATACAGGCATACTGAAAAAATATGCCTCCGGCACACGAAATATCACAAGTAATCAACTGGCGCTTACCAACGAATCCGGACAGGAAATCATATACCGTACAAAAGATGGAAGTATCCTGACCCGACTTCAACCCGGAGATAAAGTATTCAGTAACGCCGCTGTTGAACGATTATGGAATATCGGGCAGGGGATTGTACCGCATGATATTTTAAAGGGTTCGGCCATGCCACCCGTACTACCCAACAATATAAGCAGCCATAGTCCTGTTAATATACACTATGACAGCATGCTTACTTTCACCGGGGATGTAAACGATACAAATCATTTTACCAAACAAGTTAGAGCAGTTGCGAAGGAGGTTATGACAGATACCATAAAGCTTGCCGAGAAAACCAGAAAGTACGGGATGTTTTAACATATTTCCCCCTCTCCGGCAAATCCGTGGACAAATTCCGGCCTTCTATAAGATCGGCGTCCGATCCGACCCTAATAGTCAAACTGCTTAGTAGAATTTTCAAACCCCTTTATTTATCAATACTTCAGCGGGAAAAATATGTCCCCAAGATGGAGAAGAAACCGTCGAAACAACTCGCTGGTTTCTCTCATATCTAAAACGGGCGGCGGCACTGCTGTTCTGGCGGTTTCGCCGCCTGTCTTATACCATATACCGATTATGATGTTGTTTTTCCCACTCATAATCCGCTAAAAAAAGACCCGCCATGAGTCTTTTTTTATATAAATAAAAAATACAAGGAGGAACAAAACATGGCAGTAGATGTAAGTAAATTAGTTATCACAGAGGTAGCCCAGATCACCGCTTTCAACAATGCGGGCGAGCTGGAGTTCATTATGGACGAGGTGCAGAACGGCTCGATCAGCAACACCCAGGAAAAGGCGGATATCACCGGCAGAAACGGCCGGAAGATCGCTTCCTTAAAGAAGAACAAGGCTGTGACAGTCACCGCCACAAACGGCCTGCTGGTGGGCGGCGCTCTGGCCGCGCAGACGGGTACTGAGGTTGAGAACGGTACCTTTAACGTCCGGGTTACGGATGTTATGGTTGTGAAGGATAATACCTGTAAGACTTCCAAGATCGCTGTGGGCGCTGCCGGCGATGAGATCGGAACCGTCTATGTCAAGAACGCCAACGGCTCCCTTGGGGCTAAGATCGAGCAGGACGCGGCTGCCGCGGACGGCAAGTTCAAGTATGATCCCGCCACCCAGGAGATCACGGTCTCCGGAATCGCTGACGGCACGGAGCTGGTGGCCTTCTACGATGTGGAGGTCGAGGCGGCAAAGATTTCCAACGAGTCCGACAAGTACAGCAAGGTGCTGAAACTCTATATCGATGTGATCCTGCGCGATACCTGCGACATGGAGTACGCGGGCCAGGTGATCATCCAGAGAGCCGATGTATCCGGTGAGTTTGAGCTGTCCCTGGGCGGCGAGAACTTCGCGCATTCCTTTACCGCGGAATCCCTTGCCGGCGGCTGCTCCGGTTCCAGCAATCTGTGGGATCTGATCGTCTATGGCGTCAACTGACAGCAAAACGGAGAGCGCATAACGCGCTCTCCTCTATAAAGTTACGCATAAGGAGACTCCAATGACAGACAAAATACAAAAACCCTGTAAGACCTGCGGAAAACTGTTTACTCCCTGTGGGGATTGTGAGAACGACAGGACAATGTTTCGCTGGAGAAGAGTCGCCTGTTCGCCCAAATGCGCGAAGGACTATTTTGCAAAAATCGAGATATCAAGGCGGCACTAAGAGCCCAAAAAAGTGGCCCTGGCTGAGATGTACGCCAACACCAAGTATGAGGCCTAAACGGAGGAATCGCCATGAACATCTACCTGGATAACGCGGCTACTACAGAGCTGACCGATTCAATGAAACAATATCTGATTTCCCTGTTGGATCAATGGGGAAATCCCAGTTCACTCTATGCAATGGGTGAAAGAACCGGGCGGATACTGTCCGGCGCGCGGCAATCCGTGGCTGCGTTCATAAATGCCAGCCCCAAGGACATATATTTTACCCCCTCCGGTTCGGCGTCCAACACTTTGGCAATCCGCGGATATTACAGCATGCATCCGTGTACGGTCCTGTATTCTCCCATCGCGCATAAATCCATATTGAATTGTGCGAAGAGCATACCGGGTTCCTGCCCGCTTAAGGTGGATCAGGAAGGATTTATGAATCTGGAGGATCTGGAGAGCAGGCTTATGACTGCCAGCACACAACCCTTTGTGGTGACCGACTACGCCAATTCCGAGATTGGGACTATGCAGGATGTGGAAAAACTGATCGAACTGACACATTTTTATAACGGCGTGATCTATCTGGACTGCACAGGCAGCATCCCCTCCATCCCCGTTGACGTCAGGAAACTAAACGCGGATATGATAGGGTTTTCCGCGCACAAGCTTGGGGGGCTGAAAGGCTGCGGCGCGCTGTATAAGAGATCCTCCGTCACGCTCGCGCCCCTGATCTACGGCTCCCAGGAAAGCGGTCTGGCGGCTGGGACGGAAAATATACTGGGAATCGCCTCCCTGGGCAAAGCGGCCGCGGATCATGATTATTCTTCCGTCTCCCCCACTGGCAGAGATTATGTCTACAATCGCATTCTCCACAGTATTCCCAATCAATACTTAGTGGGCGCGCCCGTCCAATCCGGCAACAGGCTGCCCCACAACCTATTCTTATGTTTCAGGGGCGTGGAGGGGGAATCCCTGCTGTTTCTGTTGGATGCATACGGCATCCAGGTTTCCACCGGATCCGCCTGTGACAGCAAAAATATGTCCGGCTCCGCCGCCCTGTCCGCTATCGGCATGGCTCCGGCAGATATCCATAGCTGTATACGGATGACTTTCAGCGGAAAGGAAAACCCAAAACAACTGGACTATGTATGCGCCGCGTTAGAACGGTGCGTCGCCGGTTTGAGAGATTTACATAAAGGAGTGATCTAAAATAACAAACTATACACCTTTTTCTAAAAAGAACGTACTGTATGCCAGACTGGAAGCCTATATTTTCAGTCTCATTTTAATCATAATGGTGGCCCTGGACAAAGACGTGTCGGCGATCGCCGTCCTGTTATCACTGGCCTGGGCCGGGTATAAGGGCCTGCAGTGTTTCTACATCTGGATGTGCAAGCACGAACATCTGATGGACAAAAAAATAGAATACAAAAGGCTGGGTTTGGACACAAACCCTCTGAATACGGAGATCGATGAACTGGAATGTGAAGATCCGGAGAGCGAGGAATATTGATGGACAGCAGATTATTTGAAATCATTTTGGCGCTCATCCCTGTTTTGGGCGCAGTCATTACTTACTTTATCGTGCCCTATATCAGAACGAATATAGACGCCGCCAAGCTGGCCCAATATAAGGAATGGGCCAGCCTGGCCGTGAAGACGGCGGAAATGCTCTGGAGAGAAACGGGGCATGGGGAAGATAAAAAGACCTATGTGGTCAATTTTCTCACAGATATGTTTAACTCCAGAAAGATCGTCATCACCGAAGAGCAGATGAACGTTCTGATCGAGTCGGCCGTGAAGGAAATGAAAGAAATCACAAGCACATAGGAGGAAACTATGGTCAGACCCATTAGCTATCTACAGACAGATCCCCGCTGGAAAAATCACGATTATTCCGCAAAGGGAGAAAAAAAGACCATTGGCAGCGCGGGCTGCGGTCCCACTTCCGCCGCCATGGTGATCGCCACCCTACAGGACAGACAGGTCACTCCTGTCACAACGGCCCAGTGGTCCATGGCCCATTCCTATAAGGCGCTGAACCAGGGCACCTATTATTCCTATTTTGTCCCGCAGATGTCCGCTTACGGCATTGTCTGCAAACGTCTGAACACATCCAATCTGTACGGCAAGTCCTCTTCCGCCGCCCATACCCAGGCCCAAAACGCGCTGAAAAACGGCGACTGGGTGATCGCCTGTATGGGAAAAGGGAATTGGACCAGCTCCGGCCACTTTATCTTGCTATACGGATATGAGAACGGCTATGTGTATATCAACGATCCCGCGTCAACCAAACCGGCACGGGTTAAAAATACATGGGCACTGTTTGCCCGACAGGTAAAATATATGTGGACGGTCGACGTGCCCGAAACCTGTAAAAATCCTGGCTCCTCTGCTGCGGCCTCCTCCGCCGGTTCCCATTCTGGGAGTGCGGCCTCCGCCGGGGCCTCTTCCGGGAGTTCCTCAAATGATGCAGTATACGGCAGAGCCCAATTCATCAAGGATGTACAGATATCCATCGGCGCAAAAGCGGATGGAATCGCCGGGCCGGAAACTCTGTCAAAAACAGTCACAGTTTCCAGATACAAGAATAACCGGCACACTGTTGTTAAACCTTTGCAGCGCTATCTCAGCGCCCAGGGATATCCCGCCGGAAATGCCGACGGAATCGCAGGCTCAAAATTCGACGCGGCAGTCCGGGCGTACCAGAAGGCCCACGGATGTATCGCGGACGGCGAGATCACGGCACAGAAAAATACCTGGAAGTCTCTTCTGGGGTTGAGATAGGAAGGCGGAAGTACGGTATGGAAAGTATAACCGAGTTGATGAATATCAATTTTTCCTATGTCCTTATCTCCGTCTTCGTCATACTCATAGGGCTCAAATCCGTCTCGTCCGTTCTGGAATGGGGGATCGAAAAGCTTGGCCTTGAGACCAAATGGATGAGAAAGAGGCGCGAGGAACAGGATCTGTTGATCCAAACCTCGCAGAACCTGCTCGCTCTGCAAAAGCAGCGCGAGCAGGACGTCGCCCGTTCCGACAGGCGGGATGAGGAGATCGCCAACGATATCCGGAATCTCACGCAGATGTTTGTAGATAAAGAGATCGACGACATGCGCTGGGAGATCAATAACTTCGCCACAAAAGTATCGGAGGGAAAGCCCTGTAACAAAGACAGTTTCAAGCACTGCATCCATGTCTACGAAAAATACGAAAAAATATTGGAAGAAAACGGACTGGAAAACGGCGAAGTTGAGATATCCATGGAGATCATCAACGAAGCCTACAGACAAAAACTAAAAGAAGGATTTTAGGAGGGATCATGGAAATCAAATTGAAATTAAGCGAGGTGCTGAGAATCAACACCGTTTTAAAGGCAGTCATCGAAGACGGCAAGGTCAAGACCGACGCGCTGCTTAAATTCCGGCTGCTGGGAATCATGCGCTCTATCGAATCCCATATCTCCAGTTTCGAGATCATTAAGAATGAAAAGATCATTGCGTATGGGGAAGAGACGGAGGACGGCGTTTTTCAGATCAAGCCGGACAATGTTAACGCTTTGGAACAGTTTGAAAAAGATATCCGTCAGGTTCTGGACAGCGAAGTACTCATCCATACCCGGATGCTGAAACCTGACGAAATATTTGACAAAGGATTGTCCGCCGAATATCTCATGGGGCTGTATCCTGTTATTGAGAACTGATACGCAGCTCATTCCTTACCGACTGTAAGGAATATTAACCATAAATATGGTATATCAAAAAGGAGAGCAAACTATGTTCACATACTTAAAAATGAAGAAAAATGAATGGAAAGTCAAGGCGTTTCTGTACGGCTCTGTCGCCGCCCTCCTTGACAACCAGAAGGATGTGCTGGAATGGATTCAGAAACTGTATATCGCCCTGAAGGACGTTCCCGCCGACGAGCTGCAGAGGGAGTTCGTGACCAGGCTGACGGAGGCCATTCATGAGGAAAAAAAGGACAATTAGGCTGCCCCTCCCGTTGTCCTGGCGCCTTACGCTCAGGGACCGTGAATCCCCCACCGGCTGTAAGAGGTATTGAACCTAAACACATAGCAGACGATTGTGAAACCCTCTCCGCAAGTGACGGGATGTATTAGAAAAGAAGCGTTTTGCAATCGCCTGCAAACCCATTGTAGAAATTTCCTGACCCGCTCTTCCGACGCCATGGCTGAGGCCAACAATACGCTGGAAGACACCATCGCCCTCGGAACCGCCATAATGGGGATCACAGGAGACGCCGCCGAGGCAAGCCGGATTCTGAACAGCGTCAGCAAACAGCTAAGCTCCGCTCCAGACGGCATCCGTATTTTCTCCGACAGGACGGATACCCAGAGTAAATCCACGCGCCAGTTGTTACAGGAAATCTCCGAAGTATACGATCAGCTTGAAGACCGCGAACAGATCCGGTTGCTTGAGACTCTGACCGACGGCCAGAATCCCCAGGCCCTTGCCGCCATCCTGAGCAATTTTGATACCGTAACTTCCTCTTTGCAGTCTATGGCAAACTCGGCTGGAAACGCCAGCGCCGAGATGGCAGTGGCTATGGATTCCATTGACTTTAAGATGAACAGGATCAAGGAAACCGGCACGGGGATCGCTCAGAACCTGTTTGGCCGGGAAGAGATAAAGTCCGTCCTGGACGTCATCGGATCGCTGGGAGAAGGACTGGACTGGCTGACCGATAAGCTGGGACTGCTGGGCAGCATCGGCCTGGGCGCCGGATTATTTGCCGGGATCAAAAACGTCGGCAACCCTGAAATGTCTGTAAACGGTAGATAGTGCGTACCTCGACTGTGAGGAAAACATATGTGACAATAG
>CAJUAH010000054.1 GCA_910584375.1 uncultured Acetatifactor sp. | reverse complement strand
CTATTGTCACATATGTTTTCCTCACAGTCGAGGTACGCACTATCTACCGTTTACATTGCAGGATGCTTTATTCCTTTCATCTTGGGCAAAGGAATTTCCAAAATAACAGCTAAAAAGCGCCAACTGCGTTAGCGCTTTTCAGCTATACCCCAACCACTCTTTATAAGGGATTTCCGTTGAGTAAACTGCGTCATGATGCCTATGTCTTTCTTTCTCTGTCGGATAGATCATATAGTCGTCGCCGTAATCCGCTTTAAGGCAGTGTTCATACCCTACCGGTATATAGATGTCTCCGTCCTCAAATTTATGCTTGATCAAAAATGCAAAGTCCGCAGCATCATATTCCTGATACCACTCTCCATTATAGTACCTTGCCAGAACCGCAACCTTATCCGATTCAGCGCTTACCGTTCCCGTCATTGCCTCATGGAGTTTCCGATATAGTTCATCCAGCGTATACCTGTCGCTGTCATATATTCTCCATTCCGCTTTCTCCGGATACACTTTGGCCAGAATCATTCGCTGCCACGCTTTTATATTCTGAAACTGCTCCTCTCTCTGCTCCCGGTCGGCCGGTACATAGTCCAAGGGGAATATATCTATCCAGATTCCCTGATGACAGGCATGGCCGACATTTCTTGTCTCTATGCCGGATGTATTACTGTCCCGGAGCTTACAGTATCCCCCGTAAAAACACTGCCTGTCATTTTCGGGAGTCTGCAGAAACAGCGGTTCATCGAACACAATATGGGCAATCTTCAAGAGCTTGTCATAATCCGCCCGGGGCATCAGGATGTCTATATCATCATCCCAGGGTATGACGCCGCCATGCCTGATGCTCCCGAGCAGTGTACCGTAGAACGCGCAGTATGACATATCATTCTCCGCGCATACTCTCTGAAAATTTCTCAGCAGGTTCAGGTGTACCTCTTTGACCTTACTGAGTGCGACATCCTTATAGTATCTGTCAAGGTTTCGCTCTTTTCGCTGCCAGTTTGCGCCCTCTGCACGAGTATCAGCCCGTAATTTATTTACATTCTCATCAAGAATGCCCCTGTTCACATCCGCCCACTTGTAAAAACATCCCAATGCGCCATAGTTGCGGTTATTTTCAACAAACCGGCTTTCTACCTGCTCAAATGTCTCCCACAAACCGTTCAGTGCGTACCTGTCCTTCAAGAACTGTATCGGAATTATATCCTGGGCCTCTGTAATATATATATATGTGTATCGAATAGCCCGGAACAACACATATTTAGCCGGATAGTTATTACATACAAACTCCTGGTCAAAAAAGCACAGCTTGCCATCCAAATAGAATGCGTTATACGGTATCATGTCGATATAGGCCCGCTCTAATATCTCGCCGAGATCCGTCCGCTCTGTATCCACATTCTCCATCGCGCACTCCTGCTGTGGGACATGTGCAGACGAATTAAGTATTTCCCTATATAGAAGATCAAAAATATAGACTACCCTGTCCTCACTATCCGCATAGCATTCCTTCAGATATTCAATCAGCGTATTGCCCTTAATATAGGGCATGCGCAGAGAACCCTCGTCCAATTCCAGGGGTACACAGTGTATCCCTCTTTTCATCAGCTCCAGCGTATTTTGATACATCTGAACCAGACTGTTGTTCCCAGCGGGATCCAGAGCTGCCTTTCTCACATGGCCGCTGTGCATAATCGTAGTAGAAAACCCATGTCCCTTTTCCCGGTCCTTGGAGAGTACCGCATAAATCACATGATCGGATGCCTTCTCCCTGTTACATTCTATGAGGAAAGAATTTGCCAGAACATGAAACATTCCGTTTTCTATCAATCCGTCGTATAACTCGTCCTCAAGTATAAGCAGACTTTTTCTTTGTTCCTCTGTATAATACGGGATTACTCTGTCACGTACACTCTTTTTAGGAAGATATTCGTTGGTATAAACCGCCTGCGGCAATATATGATCCGGAAAAGGAAAATATATCCTCCAACAGTCAATCCATTTTTCACCTTCAAGGCAACTGATAATTCCCTGATATGTCGTTCCTGTATTATTGCGAACCCTCTCAAAAGGCAGCTCTCCCGCACTGGGCGCGCCGCAAAACTCCCTAAGCGCAAAACGATTCATACAAACCAGCAGAACGGTTCCTCTGTCCGCAAGCAATACACTGGTTTCCGCCAACATTTTACGCAGTTCGCTGTTTGTAGATACCGGCCTGTCTATGATAATATAATCGTACTTTTCACGATCGTCGCAGGGCCGGTCATACCGCACATCCACATTTCCCCGGTCAGCATACCTTGCCTGAATACATTCTGCCTTTGTAATACTCTCGGCCACCACCACGACGCTGCCGCATCTCTGACTGAGAACCCCGGTCAGCGCTCCGTAGCCCTCCGCATACTCCAACACCCTCGCCCCATTTGTAAAGGGATACCACGACAGCAGGTTTTCCCTCAGCGAGGTAAGCTCCTGGAATACCGGCCATTCTTCATTGCTGATCAAGCCGTCATATTCATCTCTGGCATAGTTTTGTATTATATTTTTAATCCTTTCTTCCTGTCTCGCCAAAATCATTTGATCAATTCCTCTACCAGGCTCTTCTCCTGTTTCCAGTCATCCATCAGGGCCAATTCATGCAATACGCTGTCAGCCGCTATTTCTGCACAGCCCTCCGCGGCCAAAAGCAGATCTGCGAATTCTTCCCGAATATGGATTTCCTCCCAGTTTTGTATTGCCAGCAGTTCCCGCAGCAAGTCTATACAGGCCGCCTGCATACTGTCAACATACGCAAGTTCTTTCACATTTCTGTCCTGTGCGGAAAATACCGGATCGCCCTTGTCGTCAAAGCATGTTAAAGACGGCTCCTGAGACGACATGAAGGTTTCTACCATCTTATAATGACTCATAAAATAAGAGGCCCCTCCGTCAAACAGCGCGTTTACCTTTGCCTCTTCCTTGTTCTCCATGCCATTCCATCCCATATAGATCCCTTCCAGATCAAACGGCGCAATACGCATAAGAGATTTTTGTGTGGTTCCTGACGACACAAAATCTATGAATGCGTACTTTCTTCCGATTTCCAGTCCAGCCTTTCCCATATAGCGGAAATAATTGTTCCTGGCTTCATCCGCCCTTTTAAAGATGGATTCCACATGTTCCCATACATACTTATGGATACTGTCTCCGTAGATGGCCTCGTCGTATTCCTTTATCTCGTCCTGCCTGAGTCCGAATCTTTCTCTCATAATACTTTCCGGACGCATATCTCCTGAGATATCTATGATCATATTTATATACGCTTCATTTTTAATATTGGTCATTACCGCCGCTTTTCTTGACGTATAGAAATATATACTGCCCGGCAGGCAGTTACGGTCGTCGGAGTCGCAGATGATTTCATACATTTTCTTTAACACATATCCGTCCCGCGACGCAAACAGGACTTTCTCATAATTTCCCCTGCTGAGTACAGATGCCATCCATAGAGTGAACATTACGATCAACGCGGCGCAAAATGCGTATCCATATTCATATTCCGTATCGATCTCCAATGTATTTTTCTGCCATCCCGCCTTGAAAGGAGAGTTCATCACCCTGGAAATGACTGCTCCCAGCAGCAGACGTTCCGAAACAGACGCCGCATTGTCAACAGCATTGACCAATAATGTCCCCTTCGCCATGGCCAGAGGACTGGGAACCAGGCAGTAATCCATCCCCGCCAAAGCGGCGCAGACGCCGTCATAGAACGTATGGTCTCCAATGTGCAAAAAGGTTCCCTGTCCCTGCTGCTCCTTATACAGTTCAAATAATCCCTGTAGCTTTAATAATTTTCGGTCGCAGGATATATAGATGGCCTTGTATCCTGTGACCCCTTTTTCCTCCAAGATCTCCCGGATCACACTTTCCGGCAGATACATATCAGAAACCAGATAGACGCTTTTTCCTGATTCCAGACTTTTATGAAACAGATCAACCATATCCTGACGCACAGTCAGCATCTCGCGCTCTGTCCTTATCTCCAGCTCCTTATACAGCTCTGCCGTTTCCTCCAGAATCTGATATTTCTTGCAGAGGTTATCATAAATATCATTTATGTCAGGATTGGAAAGACCTAATTCATCCTGCGCCGCAACCCGCTTTGACGCGAAATCTTCTACGGTATGTCCGCTTTTTTGTGCTCTCTCCTCCACGAGTTTCCAGATATCTTCCGGGGAAAGAGTTTTCCTGATCAGCAACGTGTCAAAGATATCAAAGCTTATATGCGTATGGTTCTCTATTTCATGTAGCATCTTCTCCTTGGAGAGATACACATATTCCGCCGCATTATTACAGATCAGATCGATCCTTCTCCCCTTTGCATCCAGCAGGGGCAGATTCATCCTGTTGCAGAAGGCAAGTAAACGTTGAAATCCCTCCTGCATAAAGTTAATGGGATCCGCCAGCATGATATAGTCTATTCGCAGCTGTGCAGCCTGATCCAGTGAAAGATATCCCTCTCCTTCCATCCCCTGCTGCATATAGTAAACATCATAAATATCCCTTAAGCCCTCCAGAGCGTCTTCGCAGTTATCCCTGCTGCCATATATCACAATTTTTCTTTTTATATTCTCCTGCAGATATTTACTGATCTCACTATGCATCGCTGTCACCTTCTATTTTTGCGCCTCGAAATAAATCGGCAGATAGCCCAGATAGCCCTCTTTGATCCCATAGTAAACCTTGCCCCAGGCGTCCCTAAAACCGCATCCTTTCAGATCCTCCAAAATATCCCATCCAAAGATCTGATAGACCGGCAACGGCTTATATCCTTCAATCGGATTGGGATAATACAGAGGATCGCCATGGAATTCCGTCTCGTCTCCCTGTATATGCGCTCGTATTTCCGTCTCCTGGCTATTCGCGTTAAACGGAACCGTAAATGTAAATTTCCCGCCCGGTCTCAATATCCTGCTGATCTCCCGGAAAGCTGCCCTGTAATCTGAAACCAGCTCCAGCACATCGCTGGACAGCACAATGTCAAATTCTTCATCCGCATATGTGCAGCTGCAGGGATCCTCAAAGCGCACACCGTCATAATACGCGCCCGGTACATAGCCCTTCCCCATATACTCAAATCCCTCCAATGTCGGCAGTTCCTTTTGCAGTTGACCAAAAATATGCGTTTTCTGTTCATGCATCAGAATCCTCATACCGGGCTCATAGCGCTGAAATATTTCATGCGCAATAAACCGCTGCCGGTTATTGCACCCGCAATTGGGACATGTCAGGCGTTCTCTCCAGTTGGGTATCTTTATGCCATTTTGCTCCTCCGCGCCCTGATAGTCTACCACCAATGCCTGTATGGAATTGCATACCTCACATTTTCCATAATATTTAAATACTGTATTTTTTGATTCGGAATACAGTTCCGCCAGGCAACGCTCGTACCGCCAGTAATTCAACATCTCGCGGTACTGTTTCTGAAATTCTTCCATGCTCCTGACAATACGCTCATTTGTCTGCATTTCCTCATCACTGAAAAAGCAATGGCGTACAATCTCCACAGCCTCTTCAGTCTCGATTCCCTGCAAATAATGAATATCCCGTCTCATCAAGCTACTTCCCATATCTTATTCCTCTTCGCGCATATCGGCCAGCAGCGTTTCCTCGGCTACTTTTTCGGTGAAGTATTTCTGTATAAACACTTCCCCTGCATCAGATATCTTTCTCAGTTCGGCATAATCTGTGTATAAGTCAATGATCTTCTGTGCCATCTTATCCGCGTCATCCTCCATGACAAAAGAGCCTATCGTGCCGTCAAGCCCTTCTCCGCCTATAGAAGTAGTCACCAGGGGAATCTGATAATAGGATGCCTCTACCACTTTACCCTTAACCCCGGCCCCATATCTCAAAGGCACTACTGCCAACCTGCATTTTCTATATAGAGCCTCCAGCTCCTCATCAGAGACAAACCCTTCTATGATGATATTTTTGCAGGCAAAGGACTCGATCTCCTGTGTGGCCCTGCTGCCCACTATATGCCACACTATATCAGGGTATACTGCCAGGATCTTTGGAAAGATCTCTTTGGCAAACCATAATACCGCATCGATATTGGGGGGATGTCCAAAGCCGCCTACATATAAAATATCCTGTCTCTTAGAGAAGTCTTTTTCCAGAGCGTCCGGCATTTTATCATAAATGTATATAGGTATATTCCGGATCGGCTTTCCCGGAAATTTCTCCTGCGCGATCGCCTGCTCATAGGAACCAACCACATGTCCAACGTCCGCCTTGTCAAACAGTCCCCATTCTATTGGCTCCCACTTTTTTGATTCTTCCAGCGCCTGCTCGTCTCCGCTCAGCAGATAATCCCTGTACAATCTTAAGTACTGAAGATCCACGGCATAATAGAATATTTTACCCCGGGCATATTTCTTTACCAGGTCTATATATTTGACAGCAATATGTGGTCTCTGCAAATATATGTAATCAAAATATTGAAGGTTATCTTCCAGCCAGACCTCCCAGTTGCTATAATAGTATTTTCCATACAGTATTTCTACGCCCAACAGGTTCAATTCCGATGTATAAGGCTCCAGCTTGGCAAAGTTGTCGCCGATGAAAGTCACCTTCAGCCCCATCTTAAGGAACATTTTCAGATACATATACGTGCATCTGCTGCCTGCATCCTTATCATAAGTCGGCACATAATGATCTACCACCAGAATCTGTTTCTTGGTCTGCCCCCTGTCCTTGGCCAGATATACCGCCTGTCCATTGTCAAAATGTTCCTTCTCTAATACAGATTTCCATTTTTCATAGAATTTATTCTGATTTTGCACCTGGTATGCCTTAGAACCGGTTGAGGTATCCGTCCCGTTTGACACCCCTTCAAAGTGTACTACCACCGACGCCGGATGCATCATAACCTTATAGCCGTGTCTACGCACCTCAAAGGCCAGATCCACATCCTCATAGTAAGCCGGAACAAAGCGTTCATCAAAACCGCCGATCTCCCGCCACAGCTCTGCCCTTATCATAATAGCGGCTCCGGAAACATAGTCTGCCTCTTTCAGATAAGAATACTCCGGTCCCTCCGGGTTTTTCATATGGCCATAATTCCAGGCGCTCCCATCCTTCCACAGGATTCCTCCCGCTTCCTGAAGATGCCCGTCCGGATACACCAGCTTGGAACCCACCATTCCCACATCCGGCCGGTTATCGAGTAAATCTGCCAGAGGCGCCAGCCACCCCGGCTGAACCTGGGTATCATTATTCAAAAATAAGATATATGCGCCTTTGGCGCTCTGTGCGGCATTGTTGCAGTTCAACAGGAAATGCAGATTTTTCTCATTGTGAATCACGGTCACCCCAGGCACAACCTTTTCCAGCTCTCTGACCTGGTCCGTAGAGCAGTCGTCCGCTATAATGACTTCATAAGCAATACCTTCCGAGTACTCCAGGATGGATTTAAGACAGTTATAGGTATATCCAAACTGATTGTATACCGGAACTACTATGGATACTGTGGGATTCTCCCATGTTTTAAATGTAAGTTTCGAATACCTGTCTATATTCTTTTCCACAACCACAGGATCATACAGCACGGGGGTATAAGTTATTTTCTCCGCCCCTCCCTTCGACTGGGCTTTCATCATCGCCAGTCTGCTTTCCAATGTTTTTGCCCTGCTCGATGTCTCTCCCGCATCTATATCCGACAGGAAACAAACATCCTTATATCTCTCCTCTATAAACAAATCCAGCGTTTTACGGAAAATTGCATCATCCAGATTGGCCTGCGTAGCCGTGACTCTCCCCACCATCTGATTGATCTCAAAGGGACGGTATATCAGGAAGGAATCCATGCCCATCATTTCAGGCGCAACGATATCGCTTTCTACATGATCTCCTATATGCAGATATCTCACATCGCCGTATCTTTCCTTTAACATGCGATAAAGGCCGGTAAATTTGCTCCTTTTGTAATCAGCGCTGGAGATTATACTGTCATAACCGGAAATACCTAATTGCTGCAATATTTCTTTCAGCACATTCTTAGACTGGCGATATTCCTGCATATCATCAATCAGAGCCACCTTTTTTCCCTGCTTTAAAGCATACGCCAGCGCATCAACAACCTCTTTTCGGACATAAAAGAATTTCTCAGATTGCGCGTTCACGATCTGAATCATTCTCTCCAGCATTGGATCGTCCATCCGCTCTATCTTTCCCTGCATCATACAGATCTCCTGTAGGCTGCACATTGCATTCTCAATTTGGAGCTTGTAAATCTTGTCCGGTAAGTTTTTGATAGCGATACCCTGTTCTTCCAGTTCCCGCTCTATCTCTTCATAAAAATCGGACGCGTATAAATGCCTGCCGACGATAAGCGTTCGCTCTATGTCAAAGCTTATCACATCATGCCCGTCGATCTCACGCAGCAAATCCTTGTAAGTATGCTTGGAATAATCGATCTGTTTACCCAAGACCGCTCGGTAAACATCAAACATATCATTGCCGTGCATATCATATACCGCTATGCCATCGTCTCTGCACGGTCGGCATATCCGCTTGAACACCGCCCAGGCAGAGTCTATCTGAGCAGCGATAATTAACGTCTTTATGCCCAGCATTAGAAACTCTGTCATGCTGACAACATATTTTCCCCTAATGTACTTTCCATTCGAATGGTCGTCCACAATACACTCAAACCGGTACTCTGGGAATCGATCCAGTATGGCTTTAGCATTGGCTCCCGTTCCATACAGTGCAATCCTCTCCCCTTTAACCTTTTGGAAGTTCTGCTCAAATACGCTCAGGCAATACTCCTTCTCTGTGATCTCGTTCGTCTTCATCTCTGCTCTTCTCCCTCATCCTTTATATTTCAAGTTAAACTAATGAATAAATAATGTCTTTTAAAAATAGAACCGGGGCATCAACCTTTTTTGATAAAAACGCTTTTATTTCTTCATAATCTGTCACGGCTGTCACAACAATTGCATCACACTCTGGAAACTCTTCTTCCAAGCCATATATCTTTAGATCTTTATATGTGATCCCTTGCCGCCGATCCAATGCTCCAACGATCTCAAGTCCACTGTAGGACAATTGCTCGTATAGGTGCTTTCCCAGTTCCGCCATACCGTATATCAGTATTTTAACATATCCTCTATCCGAAAAATAGCCCTCCAAATTTATACCGCATTCTTGCAGAGTCATCCATCGATTTAACACTCTATACAATTCCCTGTATTTATCTACTATTTTTAACAATTCCGTTGTATCATCTTCCGAAAAACTTTGTACGCATATATTTTTCCATTCCTCTTGCGCATCTAATTGACCGATATTGCACCGTTCCATCACATCTCGAACTTTCTCAAGATATTGATACTTATTTGTTTCATCCGGCTCCAAATAATTCCCTTCCCCCCACTCATTCCATGCGTTGATAAACAACACTTCATTTCCCTGTACAATATTCTTTATAGCCAGCTTATACAGGTTTTCACCGAAAATTTCAGGGGAAACTCCTCCAGCGCTCACTCCCTTCCTTCCTCTCCGAGGAGTAGTGTCATAATCCACAAATCCGCCAAAATATGTCTTTATGTCATCTGGCTTGCCTAATCTGACCGCATTTTCCCAGCATTGCCGGTAATCAAATACCTGTACGCCATCCTGCCACGCCACTTTAACTGCTTTGCCCGCAATCGAAGGCAGCCTATACGCATTAGGCCCCTGATAAAGCCGTGCCGATAATCCTGGTAGCGCTTTTATACTGTTGACTCCTATCGAATAGATACCGTCAAATCCCTGTTTTCGGGCAGCTTCATCCCAATACGCCATCATCTCTTCCAGTTGGAATACATCCTCTGGTATATAAATCAGGAAAACCGGTTTGTTATCTAACTTAATATATCGCTTATCCCTGAAAAATGGAAGTAAATAAGCAAAATGTTCTTTCCACTCTGCCGGTCCGCCATAATCCTGTTCCAGCAATATAGGATCTGTCCCCCTCACAGTTGGCTCAAACTTTTCTGACCAGGAGTTTGTTTCACACAGTTTGCTCCACGTCCGTGCCCAGGTTTGATTGGCCCAGCAACAACAGTATGAAATATTGATGTCATTCCATTCTAACAAATTTTGCATTGGTCTTTCCAGGATTTTTTTACCATCTTTAAAGTAGTAATGATAAAAGCAAAACCCGTCTATCCCATATTTGTTGGCCAACTCCGCCTGCCACTGCATGGTTTTCTTATCCAGCAAATCGTAATAATTTTCGTCAAGTGGCACTCTGGGCTGCGCATGTCCCGCAAATAACCGATCCGCAGCCTTAACCGCCGTCCATTCTGTAAATCCTTCTCCCCACCATGCGTCATTCTCCGGAACCCTGTGAAATTGGGGAAGATACATTGCCATAGAAATCAGTCGTTTATCCATTTAACATCACACCTGCTCACTCTCCAAAATACCTGCTCTTCGCAGGGTTTCCAATGTTTCTATTTCGCCATTATATTTTTCCATATAATCTTTTGCCCTTTTTCCCATTTTAAGCAGATTTTCACGTTTTAGATTATACGCCTTGTATATTTCCGCCTTAAGGGCCGCATAATTTTCTTCCTGCGTTTCATAGTCATATATGAAAGCTATGCCCTCATCATATATATCCTCCGCCATTGCAATCCGAGGTATAATAACCGTTCTGCCATATGAAAAAGCCATTATCATAGCGCCTGAGTTCATACTGCTCGTCTTATTATACGGCAAAATCAAAACATCACTCGCTCGAAGATAAGTCTCCATATCTCCGTTTGATATACGACCTAAATCTACAATAATTCGTTTGCCAAGACCCGTCTGTCTTAAGAGATCGTTGTTAAATCTGCTGTCCTGTATCGGCCCCGCAATAAGCAAAAATGCATTTGGTAAATCTAACTCTATAAATGCATCTATAATAAGGTCAATATTTTTATATGGGCGCAATTTTCCCAGAAAAGAGAACACAACGCTCTCCTCATTAATACCATGAGTTTTTCTGATATCTGCGTTTGTTTTCGGATATGCATCAATGTAATTTATATGGGGAACATATATAGCTTTTTTGCCATTCTTCCTGTAATCAGGCAAGTATTTCCTGCTGGACTCTGACAAAAGAATAATCCGGTCGCAGAAGTTCGCCAACCAACGTAAATTTTGAACCTGTTTCTGTTCAACAAAGTCGTGAGGGACTCTATTATGGAAAGCCCAGAAGATTTTTATATTATACAGTCTGTATAAATATAGTCTTCGTTTTAAAAAAGCGTTAAGTCGATATTCAGTCCAATTTAAAAAAACGCATTTTACCTGTCTCAATTTGTATGGATCGTTTGAGATATTTTCTATTCCTACTACCTGATAATATTGGGACAATAGGTCAACCATTCTTGCAGCATATAGATTATCGCGGATATTTCCACCAGGATTAGGATCATATATAATATACTTTTTTTCCATATCACACCATTCTCTCAACTAATTCTTCTATTGAAATAATTGGACATTTTGTCTTTTCCTGTAGCTTTTTCCTTATATCATAAAAATACAGCGCAGTAGTCACCACTATTAAGTCCGTTTCGGGCAATTCATCTACGGGTTTATATATTTTTATGTTATAGTTGCTCATTTCCCTGTTCTCATCTATTGCAAATGCGACATTAACCTCTGATCCGGTAAGTTCCTCCAGCAGTCTTTCCCCTATAAAGTGCATTCCGTAGATAGCGATATTTTTGTATCCATTCTCGGCCAGATAACGTTCTATGCTTTTCCCTGCGTGCTGCGCCTGCATCCATTGATTCATAACATTGAACATATAAAAAAGTCTCTTGGAACTCAACAGGGATTTATCTATTTCCTTATCTGCAATAAATATTTCACGAACTGTAATAATCAAAATAACAGACAATATACAAATTACAGCAACTAACACTACCACCATATGGTCTCCCTTGATGCCTTCTCTTCTATTAAAATTAATTCGCAACTTACGCACCTTAAGCCCGCCAAGGATTTTCTATACCTTGATTCCGTGCGCTTTAGCACATATTTCACATATTTATCGGAATCTCCATCTGCACCGCAGGTTCGACATAAACGGGGTTTTCAATAGACATATCGCAATAGTCACATATGCCGCAAGACGGCACGATATAAAACGAATACAGCCTTTCCCACAACCCTTCTTTATCCAATCCGCTTATATTGGGACAGTCCTGCACGATTCCCAGCTCTGCCAGACTTGCCGCCCTTGCGCACGGATAGATTTTATCCTCCCACAATGTCTTGCACAAATACCCTGAATTACAGCGGTAATACTGCCTGACAAGTTCTCCTTCATCCCTGTTTCTCGCCGTTGTCCCTCCCGGGGACACCCATCGCCCCTGAGATGCAAGCGTCTGATACCGGATCTCGTTTTGCCCCATGCAGTCAAGGAATCTGCTTTGATCCACTACGTTTCCATAATTACTGATGCGCACAACAACCTTTGGATTCTTTAACTGCTCCAATATTTCTTCCTGCGGTATAATCGTAGCATTTGTCGTAATCTCTACGGCCAATACTTTCTCCTGGTTCAAAAGAAATCCCAGAACTCTGCCCAGATTCTGTGCCAAAAAAGGTCCCCCTCCAATCAGTTCAACACAAGGGATGAAATCGAGCGCCTCTATAATTTTAAGCATCGAAACAATAATTTTTTTGTATTCAAGATCACCATACCCCCATATTTCATTCTTTGAGAATGCCCACATTAAGTTATTGCATTCCTTGCACCTCATTGAACACTTTGGTGTCAAAACAACTACAAGTCGTGGTATCGTATGAATCTCCTTCGTCTCCAGACGTTTTATCAGTTCATCCTCGCTCTTCGCGCCAGTGAGTTCTAAAGCTTCATTACCGTTGAATGTTCCCGTAATTTTCTCACTGTGGGTATAATAATCCTGTGATTAATGCCCATCTCCTTATCTTTTCTGTAGTCGACATCCAAGGGGTAATGAAAATAAATATAGTCGCACCTTGTTATCTCGTCCAGCTGCTTTTTCATCTCCCTCCACCGTACTGCACAAAAAACAATAATATATTCATTGATGTCAATTCTTTTCATTTCCTCTGGCACAATAATTGGAATACTCACACCGTTGCATAAATATTTATCCCTGCTTTTACTATAAAATGCATCACCTCCGTATTCCCTCATTTTCATCGAACAAAATTAATTAAACCACATAACTTATTTTTATATGGATAGTATAACATACCTCATATAACATTGCCAGCAAAATACCGACTCGAGTTTGTGTCAAGTACTCGTTGGCATTTTTCCTGTTTTTCTTTATGGTTACCTTG
>CAJUAH010000053.1 GCA_910584375.1 uncultured Acetatifactor sp. | reverse complement strand
TACCTTAAAATCAGTAAGGATTTCTCCTAGCCGTAGGTGGAAGAAACGGAGAGATATTAATACGCGTATTTTGTTTACCCATATTTGAAGAACGCTTTTAATTATTCTTTCACATACTCAATGCAAAAGACTTTATCGTCTGCGCTGATAAAGGTTGTTATTACACCCTCTTCGCTTGTGCAAATAATTTCATTTTCATTTATTGTATATGCTCCATTTTCTGTATAAATAATTTCATTATTAGATGTTATTTTGTATTCATAGGATTTATTATCTTTAAAGTAAATTGAGAGAAGTAAATCTCCAAGAGAGTATGTTATGACAGTATTTTCGTATGTTTTTGGTAATATTCCTTCCCACAAAGAAACAATATAATTATCATACATGTATCCAAGTTCATATTGATAATTTTCATCTTCGTTTATATATGTTATAATTTTTCCATCTTTGATGATATATGTTCCTTTTCCATTGTCAGTAATATTAATATCCTTCCATAAATTATTTGTAGAATAATTTTCTCCGTTAAAAATGTAATATATTTCATTATTAAAAGTAGAAATATATTTTCCGCTTAAATCGGTTGTTTGTGATGAGCAATCTGATAATCCTAACACAATTAAAAGCAACATCATAAAACTAAACCTGCGATTTTTTTTCATATAACTTTCAATCTCCTTTGACTTTTTCTTATTATACTGTAAAACAAAATAAAAGTCTATATCCAGCTCTCCACAAGTTAGAAAATACTGTCTCCACAACAGTATCGGTGTCTCCACAACACCATATCTGCTATCCACAAGCAGAAAAATAATAGTATGATATTCAAAACATGGATAAGTGATTTATGAAATGTTTTGGATATCAAAAAAAGACCTGCCTCTAATGAACAGATCTTTGGAGAAAAAATGGTTTATAAATCAAATTCTTTTTGCAAAATTTCTATTATGTGTTCTGCCGTTTCTTTGTCAAACTGAATTGTTTGGCTTGATTTTGATTCACTCTTTCGTTCAGAAGTTCCATATGTATCAAATTGAATGTATTTTATTTCATTAACTGTAAATACATTATAAGTGCATTTTGTTACTTTTTGAATTCTTGAGTTTTTATTTGTTTTTGTTATTCTTTCAGATGTAATAAGTGCCATATTGTTACCTATAAACTCTATTTTTTGAAAGGATGTGATATATGATTTAATTATCATTTACTTGTTCATCTTGTTTTACAATTTCAACTACTGTGCCATTAGCGACAACACCAATCATATTAGAAGAAAAAGTGATATAATCAAAAGAAACTCCGATTAAAGCATTGCCACCCTGTTTAATTGCATTGTCAATCATTTTTTGTATAGAACAATTTTTTGCTTGTTCTATTTTATTTGAAAAGGAATCGTCTTCTATACCAAAAGTATCGCTTACTGCTGCTCTGCCCTCCGATAAAAAACCAGTACCTATTACAGCATTGCCAGATACAATACC
Organism: uncultured Acetatifactor sp.; assembly: GCA_910584375.1. Taxonomy (GTDB): domain Bacteria; phylum Bacillota; class Clostridia; order Lachnospirales; family Lachnospiraceae; genus Acetatifactor. The sequence goes on along the minus strand of CAJUAH010000053.1, from coordinate 12,043 downwards.
AAAATAGTTTGATATTTTATATCCATCAAATTTATGGCTGGTTGCTATTTTAAAGTTTTTTCTTGTGTTCTCAAATTTAACTTTTGCTTGTATCCTATTTTTATTTTCAGAAACAAGTTTTTCAGCAACTTTTAAAATATATTCTTTTCCATTTTCGTTATACGAAGATATTTTAAGTTTTTGAATTAAATTCTTATAATTCTCTTCAATTGTTTGGATGTTAGAACTTTGTCTTATATCATGTAAGTATCCATCAATCGGAAAATAACAATTATCACATATTTGATTATTTAAATGAGAACCGTTTAATAGTCCAATTTTCTTTCCGCAGCATATGCATTTTTCAGCCATATTAACCTCCAAATATTGCAAAATCTTATTGTTTATTTTATCATACAAAATATAAGGTGTCTATAGTCTTTATGTAACTCTCCACAAGTTACGCAAAACTACTCTCCACAAGTAGTTACTACCGTCTCCACAACGGTAAAAAAAAGTAGTATGATATTCAAAACAACAATAACAGGTATAAATAAAATGGCAGTTGCCATTGATAAAATAAGCACTATAACATTACCTAATTATTCAGGATTAGGTGTTGCAATAGAAGGTTTAACCGCAAAACAAGCCGCTCTTGTTTTGTCAACGAGAAACTTGTCACAAGCTGAATTAGAAGAAGTTGTAATACAAAACGATTTAATTTCTAAATATGGCGCAGAACAATTAGTAAAGGCTGGCTTATTATCTACTAGTTCATCTTTATTGGTTTCGGAAAAAACTGTTAGTGCAGAGAAATTGAAAGAAAGTATTATACAGTCTGCGTTAAATAAGGAAAAAGCAGAAGAATTTATACAAACACAACTCTCAATCATATCAGATGGTGAAGAAACCGCTTCTACGATTATTCTTAATAAAGCGTTATTAGATGAAACTGTTAAAAGAGGGGTACTTACCAAAGAAAAAGCGAAAGAAATTTTATCAAGTTTTGGTGCTGTGAATGCTGATAAATTAGAGATTGGAAGTAAAAAAGGACTTGCAAAGGCAACTAAAGAACTAATTAAAGACAGAATAAGGCTTAGTAAATTTGATATATCTGTAATTGCTGGTGTAACTACTTTAATTGCTGTTTTATATAAATTTTCAAAAGTCATTAAAGAAGTTAGAGATAAAGCACAAGAATTAGGTGATTCATACAAAGAAACTTCATCTACCATAGATGAATATAAGTCAAAAATCGAAGAGTTATACAAAGTGATTAATGATGAAAGTTCTTCTATAGAGGATACAACAAACGCCAGAAAATCTCTCCTATCAGTACAAGATGAATTAATTGATAAGTTTGGCACAGAAGAAAGTGTTATTAATAATGTTACCGATGCAATCAATGGTCAAACAGAAGCATTAGACAAACTTTCTAAAGTAAAATGGCAGGAAGCAAAAAACGATTTTACTCATGGCGGTTTTTGGAATGATGTCGCAAACTTCTTTCAAGGTACAGACAATATCGAAAGAATGCTTGATGAATATGGCGAACAGACTATTTATTTCCCTTGGGCTGAATATGCTGGTAGTCTAACAAAGATTACAGACGATATGGTAGCTCAACTTGAAAATATCGGTGTAAATATTAAGGTAAGCACAAACAATTTACAAGGAATTAGAGATTTTGATTCTTTAACCGAATCAATAGTTGGTCAACGTGGAATAAGCCTCTCTATTACTGGAAATGCGGACGAGATATATAATAAAATACTCTCTTTGCAAAACCTTATAAATGGAGATGATTCTTTTGGAAATCTATATAAAAATATTGAAAGGCACGCTGACTCATATAAAGAATTAACTGAAAAATATAAGAATTTCTACGACCAATATATTCTTCAAGAAAAGATTTTTGCAGACGATTCTCAATATACAGATACATTCAAAAATATTACTGATGCTGCCCAGAAGTATAATGACGCATTTATTTCTGGAGATAAATCAGAAATAAAAGAAGCCGCCGATGAATATGCCGATTTTGTATCAACGGCAATGACTACAGCTATTGCAAATGGGGATTCTGATGTTGCTACATATTTCGAGAATATGTATCCTACACTAAAATCTATTGTTAATGGTTGGAATTTTAATGTAGCTTTTGACGCAAATACAAATGATTTACAAGGCAAGGTACAAAATGTATTAGATGAACTCAAAGATGAAAATGATCGTTCTCTTACGGCTGAAGAAATTCTCGGATTAGGTGAGTCCAATGCACAGTATCAAGCACTGATTGCTATTGCACATACCTATAACATGACTATCGAAGAAATGATAGAATTGTTAAAGAAACGTAATCTGGTGTCTAATTTGGACTATCAAGGTCTTGTTGGATTGTTTGGGCAAGATAATATAGATAAACTTTCGTCTGAGGATTTAGAAATTGCTTATACAATCAAGAATGTTGGCAGCATGACATTTGAGCAGTTACAAGAAAAGATTCAAAAGACCAAAGAAATTACCAGTGATGAACCACTCTCTTTCTCTTCTGCCCTCTCCAGCGAATCCCTCTCCAAGTTCCAGTCCACCATCGGCTCCCTAAAGTCATCCCTCACCACCCTCTACAACGGCGACTACTCTTCCACAGAATTGATCTCCGCCCTGACCAGCATCAACAGTGCTATGGCCGATATTGGCAAAGCGGACTCGATCAACTGGGAAGAGATCACCAATGTTGACGATCTGGATGGCATCATAGACCAGATCACAAACGACTATGTAGACACCATGCTCGACTCGCTGGGTATGGCTGGAACAGGGTTCGGGGATACGATCCGGAACGTCATTCAAGAGGAACTAAAAGCAAGCCGCCAGTTAGAGACCTACAAGAACAATGTATCCGATTTACAGTCTGCCTACAGCAGTCTCACGGATGTCATCGAGACATACAATGCAAACGGTTACATCACCTTTGACCAACTCACCGCTTTACTGGAGATGGAACCCCAATATCTCTCCTGCCTGATAGATGCAAACGGCCAGCTCCAACTAAATGAGCAGGCCATGGCCGATCTGGCACAGTTACGTCTTAACGAGGCCAAGGCACAGGTTGTCCAGCAGGCGATAACCGAGTTGAACCGTTTGTCTGAAGAAAAACAGACACGGGCAGTGAAAAATAACAGTACCGCGTACGCAAACAACGAATCTGCCATCCGGCACTGGAACAACTCACTATATACAGCCATGCAAAATGCCGGACTGGCTGTTCCCCTGTTCGCGCAATTATCAAGTGCGCTGGGTGGAGCCGTCTCAGACGGAGTATCGGATGAAGACATAAATCAGGTACTGGATAATGCGTATAAGCAGTTTAAGCTTATTGATGATTTAGAATCTTCCCTTGGCTCCAACTTGGGAAATGTATTAGGTAAATCCTCCTCAAGCTCCTCTTCCACCGACGATTTCAAAGAACAATTCGACTTCTTTGAACGCCGCGTAAAAGTCCTGGACGACGCTGTCAGCCTCCTCAGAGCTAACCTCAAAAACCTCACCGGCTCCTTTGCCAAAAACCAGCTCTTAGACCAAAGCTCCAACATCCTGGAAGAACGCGTCCGCAACTACTCCGACGCCGCCAAAATGTACCAGCAAAAAGCCCTGGAATCCCTCTCTATGCTGGACGCAGAGACTCAAAGCAAAATCATCCACGGCTCCGTAAGCCTGCAGGATTACATCGGCGAGGACAGCAAAGCCGTCACCCAGGCCATGAACGACTACCAGGGATGGGCCGACAAAGTGGCCGACTGTACACAGGAACTTGCCAGCCTCCAGACACAGCTGCGCCAACTTGAACTGGACAAATTCAACCATATCGTCCAAGATTTCACCGATCAGTTTGACCTACGCGACAACACAAAAGGCCTTATCGATAAACAGATCTCCCTCTTTGAAGAGGCCGGACAGCTAGTCGGCAAAGCCTTCTATGAAGAGCAGATCAGCCAGACCCAAAAACAGCTCTCCCTACTGGAAAACGAAAAAGCCCAGCTCGTAAACCAACTGAACACCGCCCTTAATTCCGGAAGGATCCAAAAAGGCACAGAAGAATGGCTGGAAATGGTCAAGACCCTCTCCGACGTGGACGGCAATATCCTCGACTGCAAAAAATCCATCGAGACATTCGACAATGCCATCCAAAATCTGCACTGGGAAGTATTCGACCGCGTACAGGACACCTTCGGAAATCTGTCGGACGAGATCAGCAACCTGTTAGGCACGATGAAAAATGCCGAAGTGGCTACCCCCGACAACCAATGGACAGACGAAGGCCTGACACAGCTTGGACTATATGCCCAGCAATACGAACTGGCAACCTACCGGGCATCCCAATACGCCAACGAGATCGACCAACTAAACGCCGATTACATCAAGGGAAATTATTCCGCCACAGAATACGCCGATAAACTGGCCGACCTAAGTTCCTCACAGTGGAAAGCCGTGAACGCCGCCGAGAGCGCCAAAGACTCCATTCTAGACCTAAACGAAACCAGAGTCAGCGTTGTATCGGATGGTATTCAGAAAGAAATCGACGCATACAAAGAACTGATCGATTCACAGACCGAGGCTTTGGACACAGAAAAAGAACTGCGCGAATACCAGAATTCCATCGCTGAAAAAAGCGGCAGCATTGCCAAAATGGAAAAACAACTGGCCGCCATGCAAAATGACACCACCGCCGCTGCCGTGGCCAAGCGCAAACAGTTGGAAGAACAACTGGCACAAACGAGGGCCGACCTGGAGGAAACACAGTACCAACACTCCGTTGAAACCCAAAAAGAATCCTTAAACCAGCAATACGAGAACTATGAAGATGCCCGGAACCAAGAGATCGAGTCCTTAGAAGAATCCTTAAAGGACAGAGAAACTATCATCGCGGTTTCCATGGAATCCGTAAGGCAGAACACCCAGATCATTGCCGACCAGATCACCGAGATCGCGAACCAGCATGGAATCAAAGTCTCCACTGCCCTGACCAACTCCTGGGCGTCCGGCGAGAACGCCATTGCGTCCTACGGGGAAGTATTAAGCCAACAGACCAGCACATTTATAGGCAACATCATGGCCGTAGAAACTCAGATATACCAGCTGCAGACTGACGCTGATATCACCGCGCTCTCTTTGGCAAACATGTTTGGTGCCACTGCCGACAATCTGGTAGGTCAGCTAAATGCCTCCTACTTTGCGGAGACCAATCTGCTGAATATGACCAATGCGCTGCAGAACAGCTTAGTAAACACACTCCAGGGCGAATACAATGTAAGCAACATAGTCAATTCACTTAACGCGGTGACCAATGCCGCGCAAAAGGCCAAAGAGGCATTAGAAGCAACACTCCAACCCATAACCCCACCGACCATACCCGGCGAAACAACAAAATCACTGCCGGGAATGGCCGCCGCAGTTGCCGCAGGCAATACAGGCATACTGAAAAAATATGCCTCCGGTACACGAAATATCACAAGTAATCAACTGGCGCTTACCAACGAATCCGGACAGGAATTCATATACCGTACAAAAGACGGAAGTATCCTGACCAGGCTTCAACCCGGAGATAAAGTATTTAACAATGTAGCCGTTGAAAGACTATATCAGCTTGGTCAGGGATTAATACCAGCAGACATCACTCCACATATACAATTCCCTCAACTGAATAACATTAAGAAAGCCGAGGGTACGGTCAATATGAACTACGACCACCTGATCGAGATCAACGGCGATGTAAACGACACCAACCACTTTATCAAACAGATTTCCACCGTTGCCGAACAGGCCATAACCAACGCGGTAAAAACCGCCGAGAAAACCCGAAAATACGGAATGTTTTGATGTATTTTTACCCCAGGACTATGCCCTGCGACATGGGCATAGTCCCTTTTTACACATAATAAATCAATAAAGAAAGTAGGTGAAGTGAATGGAAATATTTGCAGAAGACGCCATTATCGGAGACCTTAAACTCAGCGACTACGGATACCTCCTAGCCTCATTCAGCGACAACTCCGAAAGCACGGAAGACCTGGGAATGGACCAGGATACTGTTGAAGAGTACATCGGCCATAATCCCACGCCTGTATTGTTGGGAACACAGTCTTCCTCCAAGTTAAAGCCAACGCTGACAGTCGTAAAGAATCCCTGCGTCCATAAACTTCCGGATTTCTCAGAACATGAATGCAGAGATATTCTGCGAAGACTGACAGGGAATCACGGATATAAGAGGATGCAGATTTTCCACAACGCAATAGACGAGGAGCTTTTCTATAATGTCCGCACAGTCTCTGTAAATTATCAGAAAGTCGCCGGTAAGGTCGTAGGCATTATCCTGAACATGGAATGCGACTCGCAGTTTGCCTGGACAAAGGAAACGGATATTACGATTCCAGCCAGGCAGGATAAACCCTTTAATCTGTATATCTCTACCGACGATCTCAGCAGCTATGTCTACCCCGTCGTCACGGTCAGGGCGTCCTCCCCGCTGGCATCCATATCCCTGAGAAATATCTCGGACAACAACTGGGAAACTGTCATAAAACACCTTTTTGAAAACGAAGTCATCACGATAGATTCCCGGCATCAGATCATCTTTTCCTCCAGAAAAGACCGGCTGATAGCCAACGATTTCAATATGCGTTTCCCCAGATTTATCCCCGATAAAAATACATATATCACGGATCAGGATATTTCCATACAATTTAAATATTCCCTTCCGAGAAAGGCCGGGTTTGTATGAATCTAAAACGAGACTATTTTGGGCAGATCACCGAGCCGCAATATATACTCACAAAGCCGAGCAATGAAAGGATCGGCGTCATAAACTGTCTCGCAAAGGACATTTCCATATCCTTTAACGCTCCGACAGAGATCAATTTCGAGACAGCGCTCTATATAGACGGAGAAAAAAATCCCCTTTATGACCAGATCATCCAGGGACAATTTGTGGAAGTCATCGACTATGGCAGATTTGTGATCACATCCTGCGAAACCGCGTCCGACGGAACGCTGTATGAAACCAAGAGATGCAATGCGATCAGCAAGGAAGTCCTGCTGGGGCAAAAATATCTGGAACAGTTCACGATCAATATGGGGACCACAGAAAGCATTGATAATGTACCCTTTTACAACTTGCGGGATCCGGAGCACAGTCTGCTGCATCTCGTACTGCAGAAATGTCCTGACTGGGAGATCGGACATGTGGATACTTCCCTGATAACATTACACCGATGCTTTGAGGAAAGCAGAACCGACGTCTATTCCTTTCTGACAGACGCCATGGCCGCCGCCTTTCAATGCATTTTCCTGTTTGATTCCTGCCATAACAGGATCAATGTATACAGCGAAGATACCGCAGGCACGGATACGGATATCTATGTGACGTATCAAAATCTGCTGAAGAACACTTCCATCACATCTTCGCTGGACGATATAAAAACATGCCTTACCGTAACCGGCGCGGACGATCTGAATATACGTGAAGTGAATATGGGATACGACAGGATCTATATGCTGGATTATTTCGCCACCACGGAATATATGAGCTATGACCTGTACAATGCGTACAAGGCCTGGAAAGCAAAGTGGAATGCCCATCTGCCCGCATATACCGCTCTCCTCTCCCAATACCAGAGATACTACGAAAACATAAACCACGAGACCAATGTAAAGATGCCCTCCGATCCCGCCAGCACAGTATGGAGCGAATATGGATTAGTCCCTTTGCGGGAAAAGCAAAAAACATACGAGGCGAGACTGGCTGTCATGATTAAAGCCGGGCAGGGAGATATAGATCACAAAGATTATAACACCTTGTACTTACCCTGCTACAACACCCTTCAATCCATAAAAGCCCAGATCGACATAGCGGAGATAAGCGTTCAGCGACTCAAAAAGGAACAGGATGCGATCGGTGCGCAAATGGACGCCATTATATCAGATATCGATATGACGAATAACTTCACAGCCGATCAACTCAAGGAACTGACCCTGTTCATTCGGGAGGATGAATTGTCCTCTGACAACTATGTGGTCACAGACGCCATGACCGACTCTGAGCGGATGGACATGCTGGGCGAAATGTTGGAATACGGGCAGAGAGAACTTCGCAGGGTCTCGCAGCCCCAATACCAATTCAGCGCAAACATGCTGAATCTGTGCGCCATTCCCGAATTTGACAGGCATGCGGAGTTGTTTGATGTGGGAAACTATATCCATATCATTCTGCGCGACGACTATACCGTCAAAGCCAGAATCCTGCAGCTCAATGTCAATTTCCTGGACGTAAATGACTTAAACGTGACGTTCGGAACCTTATCCAAACTGAACGGCTCCAACATTTTCTCAGATATAACTCAGGCAATCAACACCGCTGCCTCTGTCTCCACCACCGTCTCTTTCAACGCAAGCCACTGGAATAAGGCAAATAAGGAAGTGAACGACATCAACAAAATGCTGTCCGAGGGACTCCTTGCCGCCGGGGAGACCCTGAAGACCGCCCGGTCGGATGTGGAGATAGACGATCGAGGAATCATTATCAGCAACACGCCGGAATCTGCCTATACGGACGATAAGATCTTTATCGGTGACGGAAAGATAATGTTTTCAGATGATGCATTAAAAACCATAAAAACTGCCATCGGACATTTGACCTACACTAAAAATCATACTACTTATACAGGCTTCGGTGTGTTGGCCCAATTTGTAATCGCCGGATTTATATCTGGCAGCACCATCGAAAGCAATGAAATCATCAGCAGCAGTATCAATAACGGCAACGGAACTTTCTCAGTAGATGAAAACGGTATTTTATCAGCTACAAAAGGGCGAATCGGTTGTGATAAAGATGGAAACGGCGGTTTCATAATTGATGCTGACAAACTCTACAGCGGCAAAGAAAGCATATCCTCCGGGAAAAACGGCGTATACCTCGGCACGGACGGGATCGCCCTGGGGATAAACAGCACCTTCAAGGTAGATAGCCTTGGCAATCTCACCGCCGCCTCCGCCGATATCACTGGCAGGATCACAGCCAACGAGGGATATATCGGCGGAACTAACGGCTTTACGATCCAGGCCGGAAAAATATATTCCGGTAAATCAAGTATCAGTGACAGTAATGCGGGGATCTACCTGGGAACGGACGGTATTGCGCTGGGTGCAAACAGCGTGTTTAAGGTAACTAATGGCGGCGTTCTGACGGCTACTTCCGGATTTATAGGAGGCGCAAATATAACGAATAATGCCATACGGTCAGACAATGGGAATTGGTCTGTCAACAGTAACGGTACCGCTGTTTTTAAAAATGTAATAATTAGTGATAACTCAACCTTTGGCAGTTCTGTAATCAATCCTTTCAGCGGTACTACCATCCCACACATAGAGTATCTGGCTACAAACTATATTAAAACGAATTACCTTGATGCCATGAGCGGCCAGATCCAAAACTTATTTGCAAATGATGCAAACTTTGACCAAATGATTGCCAAAAAGGCGGATATAGAGGCATTGAACGTAGTATCCGCAGATGTCATAACGCTGAAAGGCGATCATGTGAGCACAAAAGACCTTGATGCTGTCAAAGCAAATTTTTATAAGCTGAATGCCAGTAATATTACAGCTGGGACGCTAAGTGTTGACAGACTCAATATTGAGGGAATAGTAAGCGGAATGAGCTCATATACGCTTCAATGCGTTAATTTTACCGCACAAACAATAAGGGGAAGTGGATTTGAATTGTATGCAGGCGAGATGGGATACATACGTCTATCGCTAAAAACTGTTAATATAAACGGTAGCACTTATAAGCTGTTAGGAGTATAGCAAAAACTGAGAGCTTACTCGCATACAAGAGCAGATGGTTTCACGTTTTTCAATATCAGGTGATTCCAGCGCTTAACAAAACCTGCGCCCCATGCGTAGATTACTGATATTGTATCAAAATAATAATTCTACAGAAAGGGAAAAACATGGATTCTACCATAACAAATATCACTGTCGATCTGGCAACCACCAACAATTTCGGCATTGTCAAAGCCGTACAGGGCGACAGAAACACCCGATTCGTACATATCACCCTGTTAGATAACCAGGTGGAGTATGATTTCACTAATGTTTATCCTGTCTTAAGAGGAACCAAGCCCGACGGCACTACCATTTTTAACAAATGCTCGGTTTCTGCGGAAAACAGGATCGTTGTTCAACTGACAAAGCAACTCCTGGCTGAGCCGGGCATGAGCACTTATGAAATAGCCCTTTACGCAACCCCCGCTGACCTGACGGAAGAAAAACAGGTGATCACCTCCTTCCCCTTTACCCTGCTTGTAAATAAAGCAGCCTTCGATCCCAAGGTCGTCACATCCACAGACGAATTCACCGCCATTGCCGATGTGATTGGGAACAACGCGTTCTTACAGGGATGCCTTGACGACATCGCCGCCTCAAGAGACGCGGCAAAAGTCAGCGAGACCAATGCTAAGTCCAGCGAGATCCATGCCAAAGACTCCGAAATCGCCGCCAAGGATTCCGAAAATACAGCCAAGGCCAGCGAGACTAACGCCAAAGTCAGCGAAACCAATGCCAAAGATTCGGAAACAGCCGCCAAAATCTCGGAGGCCAACGCCAAAGATTCCGAGAATAAAGCAAAAGCAAGTGAAACCGCTGCCAAAGATTCGGAAAACGCAGCCAGCGCCAGCGAAAGCCATGCGAAAACCAGCGAGACCAATGCCAAGGACTCCGAAACGGCCGCAAAGACCTCGGAAACTAACGCCAAGAATTCCGAAAACAGGGCCAAGGCAAGTGAAACCGCCGCCAAAGCATCAGAAACGGCCTCCGAGAACAGCTATTTGCTCAGCAAGAGTTATGCCGTTGGCACGGATAATGTGACCAGGCCAAATGACGTGACCGACAACTCCAAATACTATTTTGAGCAGTCCAAAGACCAGGCAACCGCCTCCGCAGCATCTGCTGCCTCCGCTGCCAGCAGTGAAAATACCGCAGCCCAAAAAGCGGAAGAATCCGCCGGCAGCGCAGTACTGTCAAGGAGCTGGGCCGTGGGCGATACGGATTCCAGATCGGGGGAGACCACGGATAACGCCAGGTACTATTCCGAGCAGTCCAAAACGTACTCCGATTCCTGGAAAGGTTCCCTGCTGCCCAAAGGAACCATCCCCTTCGCCCAACTGCCCGCCTCCGATAACGTGGCCGGACATATGTACAACATCCTCGACGCTTTTGAATCAGATTCCCGTTTCAAGGACGGCGCAGGCTACGCTTACCCCGCCGGAACCAATGTATATTGGACAGTCGATGGAAAATGGGACTGCCTGTCCGGAGTACTCACCAGGGAACTGACCATGGCGGAATATAACGCCCTGTCCGAACCGCAGAAAATGAACGGCACCATCTACTACATCTCTGACGCCGACAACTCCATCCAGATGGCAACCGAAAACTACGACGGTTTAATGTCTCATATGGACAAGGAAAAACTTGAGGGCATCGAAGACGGCGCAACAAGAGTCATCGTTGATGATGCTGTCTCCGAGACATCTGAAAATGCCGTACAAAACAGAGCGATTACCGATGCCTTACATACCAATATTGCCGCGCACAATGTATCCTCCGACGCGCATAATGATATCCGTGTCCTGCTCTCCTCGCTTGCTACACGTGTAAATACTCTGACAGGCAGTGATGATACCACACTGGATAAGATAAGTGAAATTACCCAAGTCATAGATAGCAAAGCCAGTCAAACAGAACTTGACGAGCACGCTGATAATGACACAATCCATATAACGGCAACCGAGCGACAAGCCTGGAACGACAAACAGACAAGTACTGGAAACACCCAGAACAATATCGCCACATTTAACAGCGAAGATTCAACCACTCCGGACTCATGGACCGATGTTTCCATTTTAACCAGCGGCGAAAAGCATTGCAATTTGTTTAATAAGATATCCACGATGTGCCGTAACGTACGCTATCTTTGGCATCTGATAGGTAATAATCAGTTATC
>CAJUAH010000052.1 GCA_910584375.1 uncultured Acetatifactor sp. | reverse complement strand
ACCAAGAAGAGAGAGCGTATAGGGAATGGGAGATCGGATGGAAAGAGAGTAAGCGAATGAGATAAGGAAGGTAGTTCAGTGTTCGGTTTTGAGGGCATGAGTAGTGTTTTATAAATATATGAGAAAAGTTGTGAGGGTATCGTAAGATCATCGGGTTTGATGATTTTACGATATTTTTTTCTGTTTTTGCAACAGCCCCTTTAATCTTGACAGCGCTAAGATTAAGTGCTATAATCTTAACGGTGTAAAGATTGGAGGGGAGACGTATGAAAGAAAAGCCATATCATCACGGAGACTTGCGACATGCCTTAATTGAAAGGGGCATAGAGTTCATTAAACAGGAGGGCGAGGAATCTCTGTCTTTACGCAAAATAGCTGAAGTATGCGGCGTCAGTAATGCGGCACCGTATGCGCATTTTAAGACCAAAGATGAATTTATAGCTGCAATGCAGCAGTATGTTATGGATTTATTTTCTGCTGCATTAGAGAAAACGGCGGTGGAATATAAAGACAGTCCTTCATTACTTCCCATGCTTGGGAAAACATACGTAATGTTCTTTTATCAAAATCCCTTTTATTATGATTTTTTGTTTTCACGTAGAAATCTTATAATAAAATTGCCTCCTGAAGACGCTGATGCAGGCGAAAATACGCCGTTATCTATTCTGCAAAAAACAGCTACGTTGGTTTTTCGCAAAACAGGACTTCCAGAAAATGTGATTCAGGATAAGATTATTGCCATGTGGGCTCTGGTGCATGGGTTGGCTGCTATCGCTACGATGCCAAATGTCGAATATGAAGGGGGTTGGGAAACAAGGATAGAAAACATTATCAGGTCGATTTCAATACCTTATCAAATACAGGAGGATAAAGGATGAACATTTTAATACATGATTTAAGTAAGGAACATTTTTGCTCTTTATTTTCAGATGTATATAAGGATGCCTATATTGTTTCAGATATCGGGACAATACGACATTGCATCGGCTGCTTTGGCTGTTGGATAAAGACACCTGGAACATGCGTATTAAAAGACGGGTATGAAAATATGGGAGAACTGCTCTCCAAGAGTGAAAAAGTAACCATTATCAGCCGATGTTTTTATGGCTGTTACAGTCCATTTGTAAAAAATGTTTTGGACCGAAGTATCCCCTGGCTGCTCCCTTTCTTCAAAATATTAAACAATGAAACACATCATAAAAGACGCTATCAAAACAAAATGCGGTTTGCGGTACATTTTTATGGAGAAAATATTACCGCAGAGGAAAAGGAGACGGCTAAGAAACTGGTAAAAGCAAATTGTACAAATTTTTATGTGAAAAACTACGAAATATCATTTTCAAATACATTAAATGAATTACGCGGAGAGGTAACTGCCATATGAAAATATGCATAATAAACGGAAGTCCTAAGACAGCTAAGAGCACATCCGGCTTGCTTATTGAGTATTTAACTTCATTTCTCAAGGGAAACGAAGTAGTAACATACAACGTGTGTAAAACGGATTTATCTCAGGCGCAGTTTTCGCAGATACAAAGCAGTGAAGTACTTATATTTGCATTCCCTCTATACGTTGACAGTCTCAATTCAGGTTTCCTGCGTTTTCTTGTTGAACTTGAAAACAGAGGATTCAGCAATAAGAACAGTACGGTATATTGTATGATTAACAACGGTTTTTATGAGGGCCGGCAAAATCATGTGGCCGCCGATATTATGAGAAATTGGTGTAAAGCGGTTGGACTGACATATGGTCAAACGTTGGGGATCGGGGCAGGAGAGATGCTTCCGTTTTTTAAAGATATACCTTTGGGGGTTGGCCCTAACAAGAACATTGGAATTGCGTTTCAAGAGCTGAGTCACAATATTTTATGTTTGAGCCAGGGGGAAGATTTATTTACATCCCCAAATTGGCCAAGATTTCTTTGGAAAATAGCTTCTTCTTATAGCTTTTGGTATCCGAAAGCAAAAAAGAACGGATTAAAAAGAAGAAGATTAAAACATACTGTAAAGTAGAACTGCTCAATCTAAAGAGTAGGTCGCAGCCTGCTCTTTTTTTTGTTATAAAATATATTGACATATACCCGTGGGGGGTATAAAATAAATATACCCGTTAGGGGTATACGCCAAGGAGGATGAGGGAATGCCGGATAAAGATATGTGTGAATGCTGCGGAAAGATAACGGATCGTTCGGAAGAGGAGCGCAAACGGTTGATTCATCGCCTGAACCGGATAGAGGGGCAGATCAGAGGGATTCGGGGAATGGTCGAGAACGATGCTTATTGTACGGACATTTTGATGCAGTCTGCGGCGGTCAATGCGGCGGTCAATGCGTTTAACAGGGATCTGATAGCGAATCATATCCGGGGCTGCGTGGTCCGGGATATACGGGATGGCAAGGAGGAAGTGATAGACGAATTGGTAGTCACACTCCAGAAATTGATGAAATAGAGAAGAAATAAATAGAAACCGGAAAATTGGAGTAGAAAAAGGGAAATGAAAATGAGGAATGATATTGAGAAAGGGGTGTCAGGAGTTCAATTATGGAGCAATATACAGTTACGGGAATGAGCTGTGCCGCATGCGGCGCCCGGGTGGAAAAAGCGGTGTCCGGTGTGCCGGGCGTTACATCCTGCTCGGTAAGTCTGTTGACAAATTCCATGGGGGTAGAGGGCACGGCTGACGCGGGGGAAATTATAGCGGCGGTTCAAAATGCCGGATACGGGGCGTCTGTAAAAGGAAAAGACAGAGAGCAGAGCGCACGGTCTTCTGCGGAGGAAGAGGCTTTAAAGGACAGGGAAACTCCTGCGTTGAAGAGACGATTGATTGCCTCATTGGGCTTTTTGATCGTCCTTATGTATTTTTCCATGGGGCATATGATGTGGGGATGGCCCCTGCCGCCCTTTTTTGAGCGCAATCTTCTGGCCCAGGGGCTGGTACAGCTTTTACTTACAGTCGCCGTTATGGTGATCAATCAGAAATTTTTTATAAGCGGCTTTAAAAGTATGCTGCACCGCGCTCCCAATATGGATGCGCTGGTCGCCCTGGGAGCTTCGGCGGCATTTGGTTACAGTACCTTTGCCCTGTTTGCCATGACGGATGCGCAGGTTCAGGGGAATGCCGACGGGGTGATGTCTTATCTGCATGAACTTTATTTTGAGTCCGCCGCTATGATACTGGCTCTTATCACTCTGGGAAAGATGCTGGAGGCCCGTTCCAAAGGAAGGACTACCGATGCTCTGAAGGGCCTGATGAAATTGACTCCTAAGACCGCCACGGTGCTGAGGGATAATGTTGAGGTTGCGGTTCCCGTAGAACAGGTGGCAAAGGGGGATCGGTTTGCGGTTCGCCCCGGAGAAAATATCCCGGTGGACGGGGTTGTGCTGGAGGGAAACAGCGCTGTGGACGAGGGGGCGCTGACGGGAGAGAGTATTCCGGTGGACAAAGCCGCCGGGGACAGGGTTTCGGCGGGCACATTGAATCAGTCCGGCTTTATACGGTGTGAGGCCACCAGGGTCGGAGAGGATACCACCCTGTCACAGATCATTCAGATGGTCAGCGACGCGGCGGCGACGAAAGCGCCCATCGCGAAAGTGGCGGATAAGGTGTCGGGAATCTTTGTGCCGACGGTTATTTTGATTGCGTTTGTAACGGTCATTGTCTGGCTGGCGGTGGGGCAGACGGTGGGTTTTGCCCTGGCCAGGGGGATATCGGTGCTGGTCATCAGCTGCCCCTGCGCGCTTGGGCTGGCTACTCCGGTTGCCATCATGGTGGGCAATGGGGTGGGGGCGAAGAACGGCATCCTGTTCAAAACGGCGGTCTCTCTTGAGGAGACGGGTAAAACGCAGATCGTGGCGCTGGATAAAACAGGGACCATTACCCAGGGCGAGCCGAAAGTGACGGATATCATTCCGTTTCACGGCTATGATGAGGAATCTTTGCTGCAGTTGGCTTATTCTCTGGAAAAAAAGAGCGAGCATCCTCTGGCCAGGGCCGTCAATCTGAGAGCGCGGCAGGACGGCGTCAGAGCCGAGGAAGTTACGGATTTTCAGGCGTTGCCCGGAAACGGGCTGACCGCCTCGCTGCAGAATGTGCCCCTGTACGGCGGCAGTTATAAATTTATAGGAGAGCAGGTCGCCGTTCCCGAAGGGGCAAAAGCGGATTCGGAAAGGCTCTCAGAGGAGGGGAAGACGCCGCTGTTTTTTGCCCGGGGCGAAGAGCTGTGCGGGATCATTGCCGTGGCGGATGTGATTAAGGAGGACAGTCCCCAGGCAATCCGTGAAATGCGGGATATGGGGATCCGGGTGGTGATGCTGACCGGGGACAATGAGCGGACGGCCAGAGCCATCGGCGCCCAGGCAGGAGTGGATGAGGTAATAGCCGGTGTGCTGCCGGGAGAAAAGGAGAGTGTGATCCGGGATTTAAAACAGAAGGGCAGGGTCGTTATGGTGGGAGACGGTATCAACGACGCGCCTGCGCTGACCAGCGCCGATATCGGTATCGCCATCGGGGCGGGGACGGATGTGGCCATCGACGCGGCGGACGTGGTGCTGATGAAGAGCCGGCTGACGGATGTTCCTGCAGCGATCCGCTTGAGCCGTGCCACACTGCGCAATATCCATGAAAATCTGTTCTGGGCTTTTATATACAATATCATCGGGATACCGTTGGCGGCGGGAGTATTTATCGGTATATGGGGGTGGAAACTCAATCCCATGTTTGGCGCGGCGGCCATGAGCCTGTCCAGTTTCTGCGTAGTCACTAACGCGCTGCGCCTGAATTTTTTCAAAATGCGTAAATCACTGAAAGCAGACCGAACCGAGGAATCGGGCCAAAATGAGGAATCGGGCCAAAATGCGGGAACGAGTCAGAATGCAGAATCGGGCCAGAATGTGGAATCGGGCCAGAATGCGGGACCGAGTCAGAATGCAGGACCGGGCCAGAATGTAGAATCGGATTACAGTGCGGGATCAGACCGCAATGTAGTAATAACAAAAAACACAGTAAAGGAGACGAAGAACATGGAAAAGACATTGAAGATCGAGGGAATGATGTGCGGACACTGTGAGGCGCATGTGAAAAAAGCTCTGGAGGGTCTGGAGGGCGTGACGCAGGCTGTAGTCAGCCATGAGAGCGGTACGGCGGTGCTGACGCTTGGCGGCGATGTCTCTGAGGACGCGCTGCGGCAGGCAGTGGCCGATCAGGGATATCAGGTGACGGATATTCAGTAGGCGCAGGGCGCATCGGGGGCGTTATGAAAATATTATTAGTCGAGGACAGCGACGCGATTATTATGGGCCTGCAGTATCTTTTGGAGCAGGAGGGGTATACCTTTCAGGCCGCCCGGCGCAGGCGGGAGGCGGAGCGTATGCTGCAAAGAGAGCGCCCGGATCTGATGCTGCTGGATATCGGTCTGCCGGACGGAGACGGCTATCAGCTCTGCGAAAGCGTCCGGCAGCAATATGATTTTCCCGTTATTTTTCTCACAGCCAGAGAAGAGGAAGAGGATGTGGTGCGCGCTTTTGACCTGGGGGCGGACGACTATATCATCAAGCCTTTCCGGAACCGGGAGCTGATATCCCGGATCAAGAATGTACTGCGCCGGGGCAGCCAGGAACGGGAGGTGCTGCAATGCGGGAATATCGTGCTGGATGTGGAGAGCGGCAGGGTCAGGGTGGCCGGGGAAGAGGTGGCGCTTACCAGGCTGGAGCACAGGATCCTCAGCAGTATGATGTCTTACCCCGACAAGCTTTTTACCAGGGACGAGATACTCGCCGATGTGTGGGACCTGTCCGGAAATTTTGTAAACGATAACACCCTGTCGGTCACGATGAAGAGGCTGCGGGAGAAACTGGGCGATACGGAGGGCCGGATCATCAAGACTGTCCGGGGAATGGGGTATCGCATGGAGAGCCGGAGGGAATCATGAGACTGAGGTGGAATGAGGAGATCAAAAAGCTGTTCGTGGGCATGGGGCTTTTTTTGGCGGCGGTTCTGCTCCTGGGAAATCTGGGAGTGGGAATCTTCCGCAATCAGACGCGGCGGGAATATACCGCGCTGGCGGCGGGCATTCTGGAGAATGTACAACAGTCGTATCCCCTGATATCGGAAGACGAACTGATCCGGCTGCTGGAAACGCCCGGGCACACTTCCGGGGGACGGGAACTGTTGGCCAGATACGGTATCTTTGAGGGGGATGGCAGCCGTACTTTTGGGGGACAGGAGAAAAGGCTGCTGTATTTTCAGATCGGAATGAATCTGTTTTTGCTGTCGGTCCTGGTTCTGGGCGTATCCGGGGCTGTTTTTTATCTGCGAAAGCGCCAGAGCCGGATCGAGGAACTGCAGCGCTATCTGGAGCAGCTCGGCAGAGGGAATTACTGCCTGGAGCCGGAAGAGAATCTGGATGACGAGCTCAGCGGCCTGCGCAACGAGATCTATCGCATCACCGTACAGCTCCGGGAGTCGGCGGCATTGGAGCAGCGCAGGCGCAGGGCGCTGTCGGATTCGGTAGCCGATATCTCCCATCAGCTGAAAACCCCCATGACTTCCATGACCATTCTTCTTGACAATCTGGCGGAGAATGCGGATATGGACCGGTTCATCCGGCAGCGTTTTCTGCTGGAGATCCGCAGGCAGCTGACGGGTATGAGCTGGCTGATCGCCACGATGCTCAAGCTTTCCCGTCTGGAGGCGGGCGTGGTGGAGCTGGAGCGGGTTCCCCTGCAGGCCCGGGATTTGGTGGAGAGCTGCTTTGACAGGCTGCAGACTACCGCGGAGTGGAGAGAGGTACGTCTGGAGGCGGAACTGGAACCGGGCGTCACTCTCACTGCGGATGAAAACTGGACGGTGGAGGCTCTGTGCAATATTGTGAAAAACGCTGTTGAACACAGCGCTGCAGGCGGGAATGTGCGGGTGACGGCCCGGGAGAATGAGGTATATACCGAGATCCGCGTGACGGACGACGGTGTGGGGATCTCGCCGGAGGAGCGGGAAAAGCTGTTTCAGAGGTTTTATCGGGGAAACAGCGCCGACAGGGACAGTACCGGTATCGGTCTGGCGCTGGCTAAAGAGGTGGTGGAACAGCAGCGCGGCCATATCCAGGTGGACTCCCAGGAGGGAAAAGGGACGGTCTTTTCCCTGAAATTCATGAAGTAGAGGTTGGATATCCCACAGTCAGGTGCGCATTATGCAATCCGCCAAAAATTTATAAAATGTCACGGAAATGTCATTTCCATTTTTTATACTGGCATCAAGATCCGAGAGGGCGAAATTCATGGAAGGTATGGTGATGGCATGGAAATTTTGAGGACAGAGCATTTGACCAGAAGATACGGAAAGGGAGAGAGCAGCGTTCTGGCGGTGGACGATGTATCCATCTCGGTGGCAAAAGGAGAGTTTGTGGCGGTGGTGGGCAGTTCCGGCAGCGGGAAATCCACTCTGATGCATATGCTGGGCGGGGTGGACCGTCCTACTTCCGGCAGGGTACTGATCGAGGATACGGATATCTATGCTATGGACGACGACAGGCTGGCCATGTTCCGCAGGCGGCAGGTCGGGCTAATCTATCAGTTTTACAATCTGATTCCTGTATTGAATGTGGAGGAGAATATCACTTTGCCCTGTGAGCTGGACGGGCGCAGACCCGATCCGGAGCTGGTGGGGGAGCTGGTACACACGCTGGGGCTGGAAAAGCGCCTGGGGCATCTGCCCAATGAGCTGTCCGGCGGCCAGCAGCAGCGGGTAGCCATAGGCAGGGCGCTGATCACCCGGCCCGCTATCCTGCTGGCGGACGAGCCCACGGGCAATCTGGACAGCCGGGCCAGCGACGAGATCATGGCGCTGCTGCGGGAGGCCAACCAGAAATACGGGCAGACCATCCTTATGATCACCCATAACCCGGAGCTGGCCAAGCAGGCGGAGCGGGTACTGGTCATTGAGGACGGGCGCGTTGAACGGAGGGGAGGTGCGGCGCAATGAATGTATTGCAAAAGTGTTGTTTCCGCTCCCTGAGAGAGAACCGCAAGCGAACGCTGGTGACGGTGGTGGGCGTGATTCTGGCTACGGCGCTGATCACGGGCGTGGCCTGTCTGGTCACAAGTTTCCGCGCCAGTCTGATCGCCTATGAGAGAGAGCAGAACGGGGACTGGCACTACCGTTTTTCGGGGGTGGAGCCGGATAATCTGAAGTATTTTCAGGAAAACCGTCATCTGGAGCGCATTGTGTTAAAACAGCCCCTGGGATATGCGATGCTGGAGGGCAGTCAAAATCCGGATAAACCCTATGTATATCTTTGCGCCGTGGGGGCGGACGCCGGATCTGCTTTCGGGCTGCGGCTCACCGAGGGGAGGATGCCCGAAAACGGCTCGGAGCTGGTGATCAGCCGCCATATCCTTTACAACGGCATGGTGGATCTGCAGGTGGGGGACAGGATCACTCTGGCGGCAGGGCCGAGAATATCGGAAGGATTTTCTCTGGGACAGAACAATGTGTACCTCTATGAGGAGGAGAAACTGGAAGTCGGGGAGAGCCGCACTTACACTGTGGTGGGCGTGATCGAGCGACCCAATTACAATGTGGAGGATCGGATCGCGCCCGGATATTCCGTGTTTACTTACCTGGAAGATCCCATGGAGGCGGAGTCCCTGGAGGTTTATGCCAGCTACACGGATTGGGGGCTTAAACACGCGGAACAGGTGACGGCGGGACTCAAGGATCTGGCGGATTCCGTGGAGAATAATTACTATTTGCTGAAATGGCTGCTGCTCACCTTTTCTTCCAGAACCATGACTATGATGTATGCCATGGCGGCAGTGGCTGTGCTTATCATCATCGTTACCGGCGTATTCTGCATTCGCAACAGTTTTATGATCTCTCTGACGGAGAAGATGAAACTGTACGGCAGGCTGGCATCCGTGGGTACTACCGCCAGGCAGCAGAGAAAGATCGTCTATTACGAGGCGGTGTTTTTGGGAGCGGTGGGGATTCCTCTGGGAATCCTGAGCGGCATTCTGGCGTCTGTGATCCTGGTGCGGTGTGTCAGCGGCCTGATGGAAGACGCGATGGATATTCCGCTGGTATTCGGGATTTCCTGGATGGCGGTACTGTTGTCGGCGCTGTTGGCCTGTGTCACCATTTTTTTCTCCGCGTGGAAGTCGGCAAGGCGGGCTGCCAAAATATCGCCCATCAGTGCCATACGGGCCAACACCACAGTGAAGATCCGCCGCCGGGAGCTGCGGTGTCCCCGCTGGGTCGCAGGGCTTTTTGGCATAGGAGGCAAGGTGGCCTACAAAAACCTGCGCCGCGCCCGCGTTAAGTACCGTGCCACCGTGGTTTCCATCGTGGTGGGAGTGGCGGTATTTATCGGCATGACTACTTTTATGCAGGCGGTGCGGCATATTTCCGACGTTTATTATGAAGATATGCAGTATCAGCTGCGGGTTACCTGCTACGACTCCGACGGCTACGGCAAACTGCTGGCTGTGACAGGGATGGAGGGCGTGGAGGAGGCGGAACTGGTCCGGTCGGGATCTCTGTCCGTGCCCTGGGAAAGCCTGCCGCTGACGGAGGACTATCTGGAACTGTATTACAACGAGGAGAGAGCAAAGGAGAGTATCAGAGTATTTTCCCTGGGGGAGGAGGGCTATGCCCGCTATTGCCGTCGGGCCGGTGTGTTTCCCGAGGAGGAACAGGCCATTGTTTTGGCGCAGTATGAGTATATTTCCTATGACGAGGAGGATATCAGGCATGAGGCAAGCGGGGACGTCGCCCATTTTAAACCGGGAGATGTGATCGCGGGGGAGGGGGAGGCGCGGCTGTCGGTAACTGTGGCGGCACAGACAGATGTAAAGCCCCTGTTTATGAACCAAACGATTTACAACGGGATCGTGTTGATCGTCAGTGAAAGCTGGATGGACGAAAACTGGGATAAGCTGCGTGTGGGGGATCGGAAAACAGTGGAAACCGTCATAAAGTGCAAAGATGCCTTTCAGTTGGAGCAGGATGTGCGCGGAAACATGGAAATGGTCAATTATTCCATTGTCAATTACGAGGAATCCCACCGTTCGGAAAAGAGTACACAACTGTTGATCTCCATTTTCCTGTACGGATTTATCACGGTGGTGGCGCTCATAGGCGTCACAAATATTTTTAATACCGTCACCACCAATCTGGAACTGCGGACGCCGGAATTTGCCATGCTGCGGGCCGTAGGCATGACCGGCAGGGAGTTTCGCCGGATGATTTGGCTGGAAAGCCTGTTTTACGGCGGCAAGGCATTGGCTGTCGGCATTCCCCTGGGAGTGGTTATCTCCTACTGCTTTCATCTGGCAATGAAACAGGGGATCGAAACCGCGTTTCTGTTCCCGTGGAGCGGCATCCTCATAGCGGCGGCGGCCGTAATGATACTGCTGTATGGGATCATGCGGTATTCCATGGGCAAGATTCGGAAGAAAAATATCGTGGAAACCATAAACAGCGAGAATTTATAATCAGATAAAATGATAGTGGGCCAGGGCCTGGCGGACGCCGCCCTGGCTGGCTTTTGCCGTCACATATTCCACCTGCGTGAACAGGCTGTCCGGAGCGGAGTTGCCCATGGCGATGCTGTGGGGCACATAGGAGAGCATGGGCAGATCGTTGTTGCTGTCCCCCAGAGCGCAGGCGTCCTCCAGAGGCAGTCCGTAATGGTCCAGTACGAACCGGATGCCGGAGGCCTTGGAGTACCCCCTGGGCACAAATTCCCGGAAAGTGCCGCCCCTGTCGATGCAGTCAAACCAGAGATCGCTGGTCTGGCGGAAAGCTGTCAGCTGAGACTCCTCCCGGTACCAGATCACAAATTTGTCTGAAAAAAAGTTAGGGTTTTCCAATTCCTCAGGCATCATATACCCCTGCTCCACAAAGAGTCGGTACTGGCGCAGAGCCCGGGGGTGGCGCAGAGGACGGGTCATGTCAAAGGCTACCTGGGAGCGGGATTCAAAGAGGATGTCCACATCCGCGCTGCGGGCCGCCTGCAGAATCCGCATGATGGTGTCATGGGTCTGGGATACATAGAGGACGTCCTTTCCGTCGCAGTAGATATTGGTGCCGCAGCCGCATACATAGCCGTCCCAGCCGATCTTGCGAAAGCGGGGCTCCACATTCTGAAAGCATCTGCCGGTGTTGATAAACATCAGATGACCGTTTGCCCTGGCCCGGGCGATGGCCGCCGCAGCGTCCTCCGGCACGGAACCGTCCGCCTCCGAAGTCAGCGTTCCGTCTATATCAAAAAATGCGATCTTTCTCGACATGTTACGTTTTCTCCCTGTATAGTTGTAAATAGCGGTCGATTGCGAGACGTCACTCGCGGAAAGAGTTTCGCAAACGCCTGCTGTAAACAGATGGATTTTATGACACTGGGTTGTTTCGCGAGTGTCATTGTACATATTGTATGCTTAGGCGCAGGCATATTCTTGCTCCGTTCTCACCGCGGCGTCCAGACTCTCCCTGCAATATTGCAGCAGCGCCCGGACGACCTGTTTTCCCAGTCCCTTTCCCACGTAGTCGGGACCCAGGCAGATCCCGGTATCCTCATATACATGGGGGGAGACCTGCGTTATGCCCGCGAAACCGATGGGCGTGCCGCTGCTTTTTTCGTAGACAATATAGCCCTCATGGACTTTTTGATATTCGATGGTTTTTTGTATCCTGATCCTGGCATCCTCTTCACTGGCAGTGAGTTTCCAGAGCATATGCCTGTTGCTCTCCGGGCGGGTCCAGACATTGCGGTACAGGCCCTCCCAGTCGGAAAATTTTGCCTTGTCGAGGATCAGGTCCGGGGGTTCCAGCATTTTACAGTCTCCCTTCAACGGATTTATTACTCATTGTACCACATGCGGAAAAACCGTACAAGGATTATATATGCTGTCATACGGATACAATCGCCGGGGATAGGAAAATCCGCGGGCATATTGACACAAAGCCGATAATTTGTATAATGAAAATATAGATATTTTTTGGACGGCAGACAAAGGAGAGGCAGGGTACGATGAACAGGAAAAGAAACGGTGAAATGAATATTTTGGGCAGTATCAAGGGAAGGATTATTCTGTACGTCGCGTTATGCACGATCGTTATTATTGCGGTAACGGCGGCGCTCAGCAGTATCGTTTTAAAGAGCGCGCTGCAGACAAGCGAACACAATGTGCTGATCGCCGAGGCGCAGGGTACCGGCGACACCATTGATCAGTGGCTGATCCGACAGGCGGACATCGTGGAGACAATGAAAAGCGCGCTGGCGGAGATGGACGGGGACGACAGGGAAGGGATCATGGATTTCCTGGAGATCAATCTGTCGCAGAATAAAGACGCCCTGATGTATTACTGCTGTTTTGGCTACAATGGCGGTGTTCTGCCGGCCAATCATTCCAGCCTTGACCTCGATCCGACTACCAGAAGCTGGTGGACGGACGCACTGGCGGAAGGCGGATTGATCTATACGGAACCATATACGGATTTTGCCACGGGACAGATGATCGTATCGATTGCCTCTCCGCTCACTATAGGCGGAGAGCAGGCGGTGGTCCTGGCGGACATAACCATCGACAGCTTGATTGAGATGGTACGGAATGTGAGTGCGGATGAGAATATACAGACATTCCTGCTGGCAGGCGATAACAGTGTGATCACGCATGACAACGGGGAGTATCTGCCCAGGGAATCCGGCAACACGGTCCTGAGCGATGTGCTGCGCATCGATCTGGAGGGCGGAAAAGTAACTACTTTTACGGATTATGACGGCGAGAGAAAATACTGTGTCGTACAGGAGATTGCCGCAACAGGATGGAAATTTGGGATTACACAGAGAACCTCTGTGATCAGTGGTAAGATCACTCACAATCTGGTGTTGCCTCTGATCGTGGATCTGGCGCTGCTGATCCTGTCGGTGATCCTGCTCAATATCGTGATAGCGGCAATGTTAAAGCCCATGAGTGAAATGAAACGCTTTATCAGGGAAAAAGTGGTGGGAAGGCAGAACTGCCGTGTGGAAAAATCGGAAGTAAAAGAGATCAGTTATCTTATAGAAGAACTGGAAAACAGAGTGATTTCCACCATCCGCAGAACCCAGCAGGAGGCGGTACATATCCGGGATATGATGTACGCCACAGGAGACCATGTCTCAGCCATGAACGGAAATATCATGGAGATCAGCGCTCTTTTAGAGGAGACAGGGGCAAGCGTGGCGCTGCAGACGGAAAGTATCGGCAATATTGACAGCACCTGCAGGGATGTGAGCTGTTCCATTGATGAGCTGGTAAACAGCGCGCAGACGATCAATGGCCGGGCCAACGAGATTATTCACCGTGTGGAACAGATGGTCCCGGAGGTTCTCGAGGACAAGGCGAGCGCTATCAAAGTGACTTTGGAAAGCCAGGAAGTATTGCAAAACGCGATTGAGGAGACGAAAGTGATCGGTCAGATCGTGGAGGTATCCCAGGCAATCAGCGAGATCGCCGGACAGACCAGCCTGCTCTCCCTGAACGCCTCTATTGAAGCGGCCAGGGCGGGCGAGGCCGGAAAGGGTTTTGCGGTAGTGGCCGAGGAGATCAAAAAGCTGAGCGAAACTACGGAAAATGAGATTGACAAGGTGAACGCGCTGACGGATAAGGTGATGAGCAGTGTGAAGACTCTGGCAGAGGCGAGTAACCAGATCATTACCTTTTTGGACGATGTGGTGATGAAGGACTACGACAAGCTGGAGACGCTGGCCGATAATTACAAGGAAGACGCAACCTATTACGCGCAGGTCAGCGGCATGTTGAATGAGAATACCAGGGAACTGAGCGTTTCCATCGGAAATATCAACGGGATCCTGGATACGATCAACCGCTCTCAAAAGGAACTGAATGAGGCGATGCAGTCAGTCAACGAAAACCTGCAGCAGATTACCGGCGCCAGCGAAACGGTGTCCGGCGAGACGAAAGATGTGATGAACAGCATTTCCGTCCTGCAGACCACGATGGATCAGTTGATGAAGGTTGAATAGGGGCCTGTGTCTCCGAAAATCAACTCCGGGTAGAATTTGCGCGCTTATTGTGAACATACCGTTATTGCGGGCCCTGCGGATAGTTGTTACAATATCCGCAACAGATTCTTTATAGGAGGCCGATATGAACACGATCAGAGAAATGATTAAAAGGAGAAGAAAACTACTGGGTTATACGCAACAGGAGCTTGCGGGAAAGCTGAATATTTCTTCCCAGGCAGTATCCAAGTGGGAAAATGGAGTCGCATTGCCGGATCTGGGGTTGATGCCCAGGCTGGCTCAGGTGCTGGAGACCACAGTGGACGGATTGCTGGGTTATCAGGGCGCTCCGGTGAGCAAGTACGACGAGCGTTACCAGGAGGAGGGATATTATTGGGGGCTGAATCCCAATCACCTGTGTTATGATCTGATGAAACTGAAACCGCCTGCCAGACCGTACAGGGTGTTGGAAATTGGCTGTGGAGAGGGAAAAGACGCTGTATTTCTGGCTCGATGCGGATATCTGGTGCCGGCGTTTGACGAATCCGGCGCGGGAATAGACAAGGCGCGCCTGCTGGCGGAAAAAAACGGAACGCGGGTGGACTTTTTTAAAGCCAATGCCCTGGACTATCAGATCGAAGGAGAATACGACATTATATACAGCAGCGGATTTTTTGACTATCTCACGGACGGTGTAAAGTTGGAATTTACCGCCATGCTGAAAGAGCATACCGCTGTTGGCGGACTGAATGTAATCAATGCGTTTGTGGAGAAACCCTTTATCAGAAAGAAGGACGGACAGCAGAAAACGCCCTGGAGATCCGGCGAGCTGTTTACCTGTTATCACGACTGGCTTTTTCACAGATGTGATGAGATAGTATTTGACTGTAACAGCGGGGGGATTCCCCACCAACATTGCATGGACGTGCTGATTGCGGAGAAACCTGCTGTTTAGGTTTCTCTGTAATGCCACGGGAAATCCCTGTTTTCGGGAAATCTCTCAAATATCTCTCAAATCTTTCAAATTTTTCCGAAAAGCAGTTGACATCGGGAGCATGATGTGGTAATCTATTAAAG
>CAJUAH010000051.1 GCA_910584375.1 uncultured Acetatifactor sp. | reverse complement strand
TCGCAAAGGGCTGGGGCGATTTTATATCGGACCGCATCATTATTTGGCGGTTACGGTTTCTCTGTATATGCAGAACCGGCAGGCGCTTTTCACACATCTTACAACGCTGCATATCTTAAAGCAAGAAAGCCACACCCTGCCGCCACCCCCGGAAAACGGGCGGTAGATGTGCATATAAAAAGGGAAAAGCCCGACATGACCCATATCTGTAAATTTGAAGAGGACACCAAGAACTACCTGAGCAGATTCTATGAGATATTGGAGGAAATGATCAAAAAGATGGAAGGGGCGCAGTTGACCGACAGCCTCTCCCACAATTTCATCGTGCAGATGATCCCCCACCATATGGCAGCCGTCGAAATGTCAAAAAACGTATTAAAATACAATCCCTGCTGCCCCCTGCGCACCATGGCCGAAGACATCATCGCCATGCAGGAACAGGGCATCCGGGAGATGACCGCCGCGCTGGAGTCCTGCAGCAAGCTGATCAATTCCAGCCAGGATCTGTGTCTGTACCAACACCGTTTTGAGCAGATTACCCACAATATGTTCACGGAGATGAACAACGCCTGCTCCGACAACAATATCAGCGCCAATTTCATGCGGGAGATGATCCCCCACCACCAGGGCGCCATATATATGTCGGAAAATGCCCTGCGGTTCTGCGTCTGTCCCAAGCTGCAGCCCATCTTGGATAATATCATCGTCTCCCAGCGTAAAGAGGTACGGGAGATGAACCGGCTGCTGGGGTGCTGACAGCAGGAAAATCCTTTTCCCCTGCTCACGCCAAAGGATTTTTCACCGCATCTATAAGCAATACTGTGAGATCGTTCACGTTGGTGCCTGTGGGGCCGGTCTTCAGCAGGCCGCCGACGGCATCCAGCGCATGGTAAGAGTCATTGTCGGCCAGGGCATCCCCCACCCGGATCCCCTGAGCCGTCAGCGCCGTCAGCGTATCCCCGTCCACATAGCCGCCTGCCGCATCCGTGGGGCCGTCCGTTCCGTCGGAGCCTACGCTGAACAGAGCCACGTTGGGCAGTCCCGCCAGCCCTTCCGCCGCTGCCAGAGCCAGCTCCTGGTTCCTGCCGCCCAGGCCCGTTCCCCGCAGATGCACTACGCACTCGCCGCCCGCTATGTAGGCGCGCCTGCCTGAGACCGGGACATTCTGGGCCGGTACTTTCTCTCCCTCCGTGGGTAGATTGTTTCGGGGCAGGAACTCTCCTTTCTCCGAAGACGGCCTGTTCCAAGCCAAAGAGGCCAGGAAACATCCCGCCTCCCGGGCCTCACAACACATGCGATCCGTCAGAATATGCGTCTCATAACCCAATTCCCGGCATTTTTCTGCCGCCGCGGCGCAGAGCTGTGCCACGCTGCCGATCACATGGTTGGTCACGTATTCCAACTGTTTGGGTGTTTCCTGTTTCAGACAGGCAATTACCTCTTCCGTCACTTTCAGTCCGTATTTTCCCACAATAGCCAACGCATCCCCGCAGGTGGAAGGATCCGGCGCGGCAGGCCCGGAGGCAATCATATCCACGGCGTCTCCCAGCACATCCGACAGAATAACGGAATCTACCTGGGCCGGTTCACACCATTTTGCAAAACGTCCGCCTTTCACGGCGGACAGACGCTTGCGCACGGTATTTATCTCTGTGATCGATGCTCCCGCCGCAAGCAACTGCCGATTTACTTCCTGCAATACGGAGAGGGACGCCAGCGGTTTTTCAAATAGCGCGCTGCCGCCCCCTGAAATCAGGAACAACACCCTGTCCCGTGCAGTCAGGTGGGCAGTCATATCCAATATGGCCTGGGTTCCCGCCAAGCCGTTTTCATCCACGATGGGATGACCACCCTCAAAACAGCGCACGCCCGGAATAGGGCCTTTCACATGCCCGTACTTGGTGAGAACTATGCCGTCCGCGGGGGGCTGTTCCAGACAACGAACCGCCGCGTTTGCCATCTGCCAGGCCGCCTTGCCAATGGAAACTAAGTAGATATTGCCCGAGAGATTCATTTTTTTCAAGGCATCCGTCACCGCCCTGTCGGGCAGGGATCTGCCGATGGCGTACTCTATGATCTGCTGCGCCTCACTGTGGAGTTTTGGGTTCATGTCTTCCTCTTTCCTGTCTGCCATGATTATACCTGAGACATTGCCCCGGTCAATACTCTTTTGTCATCTTGTCGATTCCGTATGTCTCCATGAATTCCCGCAGTTCCCGGTCGTCGCGGATCAGGGTGATCTCCTCAAATGCCCCTGTCCTGATATCCTTGAATCCCGCCACCTGCTCCCCGGTGCAGATGCTGCAACGCAGCACCGGACGCTGGGTTTCTGGGTCGTAGGATGGGGCTGGGGATTTTTTGTTGGATTGTTTTTTGGATTTTCGGTTAAAAAGCATGTGTGTGTCCTCTACTTTCCTACATATCTCCTCCGATAGTACTCCATCGTCCTGTATTCCAGAACATCCTTCATATGCCAGGCAAGAGCCGGATTGCCGATGCAGTTCCGCAATTCCTCCCGAAGGGCGAGAGCATAGCCTTCTTTCTCCACAAAAAAGCCTTTGCCGGAGACGGTCAGAAAATGAATGGGCATGGACTTGGCCTTGCTCAGATGCTGGTGATCCGTCATGCCTTTGTACTCTTCATAGGTTATGCCGGGAGCGAAGTCTTTCCAGTTGGTTCCCATATCGAAGAACTCTTTCCAACTGGCAAGCACCTCCTGATCCGTCACCGCCATCCTGACATCTCCGTGGTTGTAGAAACTATAGAGAATGGGCATCTTGTAGACCTTCTGCATGTCCGTGGTCTCCATGAGGGAGATGAACTCCCGCCCAAGACCACCGTAAAGCCGCTCTTCCTCCGGGGACAGTTCCCCCAGGTCATGCAGGAATTCCAGGTATCTGCGGA
This sequence comes from uncultured Acetatifactor sp., assembly GCA_910584375.1. GTDB lineage: Bacteria > Bacillota > Clostridia > Lachnospirales > Lachnospiraceae > Acetatifactor. The sequence goes on along the minus strand of CAJUAH010000051.1, from coordinate 13,537 downwards.
AAGGGTTTTCCCCTGCATGGGTTATGCAGTATTGGTAAATGTCGTCCTCCATATAGGTGAACAGTTCCATCCGGGTGGGCACTCTCCCCTCCAACAGTTCCTTTACCCGATAATACTCCTGCCGGATACGGTCTTTTGCTGTCAGAGACTTCTGGTTTAATTCCTTGAACAAGTCAATAAGTCGCAGATCAAAATCCACGATACAATCGTCGGGATATTCCATCTCCTCATTTTCAAGGTTGTCCCTCCCGGCAGTCCCCGTTTTGCCGCCCAGCAGCCATATCACCCTGCCCGCTTTTTCGTAATTGCCGATAAAATCCAACACATTCAGGTATTCCTTGCCTTTACAGGTGCGAAGGCCCCGCCCCAACTGCTGTAAAAATACGGTGGGGGATTCCGTGGGACGCAGAAACAGCACCATATCCAAAGACGCAATATCCAGCCCTTCATTGAACATATCCACGGAGAAAATAACCCGTATCTCCTGGTTTTGCAGGCGGGAGAGAGCCTTGTCCCGCTCTTCGCAATATTCCCCTTTCTCACCACTGTACACTGCCACAGACGGAACGCCCCTACTGCAAAACTCCCGAGCCATATCCTCCGCATGCTGCCGGGAACAGCAAAAACCCAGTGCCCGCCGGGAGCGGAATTTTTTATAATGCTTATAGATCAGATCATCTCTTCCCGCATTTTGGCGGTAAACCGCAGTCAACTGTTTTTCGTCATAGCGTCCTTTTACAAGGCGCAGGCCGGAATAATCGGTCTCGTCATAGATGCCATAATAACGATATGGAACCAGCATCCCCTTGTTTATGGCATCCATTAAAGAAATCTCATAGGGGACATTGTAGTCGCAGAGTTCATAGATGTTCTTGCCGTCCATGCGCTCAGGCGTGGCCGTCAGCCCCAACAGGAACTGTGGCTTGAAGTATTCCGCGATCCTTCTGTAGTTGTCGGTAACAGCGTGGTGAAACTCATCGATGACAACATAGTCAAAACATTCTCTGGGAAAAATATCTTCCCGCAGATAATCCGACTTGCCCAGAGTCGCCACGGATGCAAAAATAACAGATTTGTCCGTATCTTTATGGTTTCTGTCAAAGAAACCGTAATCTGAGGAATTGCGCACGTTCTGGAAGGAGATCGCCGCCTGTTTTAAAATCTCTTCCCTGTGGGCAACAAATAGCACTTTCGAGTATTTTGCGGAGTCAAAAGCGGCCAGGTATGTCTTACCGATGCCAGTGGCAGCATGAACCAGCCCCTTGACAGCGCCCTCTGCCCTGCTTTCCTCCAAAGCATACAACGCCTCTATCTGCGCCCCTCTGGGCTGGAACAGCGATTCCACATTATTGTCCTGCTCCTCATCATGACTGTCGTAACGGTTCAAGTCTTTATATAGCGCAGGTCTGTGCCAGCTTTTAGAGTATCTGCGCAGCTCCTCGTCGTCTACGATAATGGAATGGTTGTAAAACAGGTCTTCAAAGGTTTCATAGAAAAGTTGAAAGTTCCCGGAGTCTGCCTCTTTGGTAAAGCGATAGTTCCACTCGATCCCCGAGGTCAGCGCACTCCGGGAGACATTGGAGGAGCCTATATAAATCTCGCTTGCCTCCTCGCTGTGAAATATGTAAGACTTTGGGTGAAAAGAACGCTGTTTATCATTGTAAATCCGCAGATCGACACGGTTCCCAAGTTCTTTTTTGATCAGGTACAAGGCGGAAGGCTGCGTGATTCCCAGATAATTGCCTGTCAGGATCCGTATCTGTGCGCCTCTGTCCAGAGCGGATCTCAAATCCTTTAACAGCATACGGACTCCCGATTCCATCAAAAAGGAGACTATGATGTCTACCCTGTCCGCTTTTTTCATGCTCATATGAAGTTGGTAGTACAGATAACGGCCCTGATCCCTGCCTCCGGTCATTACGTCCGTAAGTTCAATGGTCAAGCCGTTTACCTGTATGCGATCCATCTGCCTGTCTGAAACCGCTATTTTTTTCGCAGAATTACGTTGAGCCATTTCTCTTCTCCTCGTCCGGGACGTACATCCGATGTTATCCATTGTTCCTCTGTCTCAAGTGATGCAATGTTTTGCATCAATGCCGCAAAAGTGGTTTCTGTCATATCTGTAAAATACCGCCCGTTTCTCTCCCCGGCAAAGTCTCCGTATTTGAAAGAAGTGTAGATGATGCCGTGGGGTTTTAGAGCTGTTGACATTTTCCCCAGCACGGAGATTAATTCTTCCAGCGGTAAATGCAGTATGGAGGAACAGGCCCATATGCCGTCATACTGCTCCACCTCGTCCAGCTCCTGAAAAAGCATCTGCTTTACGGGAATGCCTGTGTACTCACTGGCAAGTTTGCAGAGTTCTTCGGAGCCGTCCGTTGCCGTCACCTGAAATCCTTGGGCTAGGAAGTGTTTTGTGTCACGCCCGGAGCCGCAGCCGAAATCCAAGATGGTGCCGCCTTGGGGGAGATGGGCTGTGAAACGAGCCTGGGTGGCGGTGAAGTCCACGGAGACGGTGGAGGTGGCAAAGGGACGGGCGTTTTGGTTGTAGTAAGTTAGGGTAGATTTAGTCAACAATGTGCTATACCGCCTTTTTTATTATTTTACATTTTCCTCTATGATCTTATTATTATATTCATCAATTTGAAGAACAAAGTCCAAAATTTCTAAAGCCATTTTCTCCACATTAGGCAATGGAACTTTGCATTTTTTTAAATATTCAGCAATTCTAAACAATTCCATACTCATAACATTAGATAGAACCCGTAAGCAATGAAGTGTATCCCAAATATTTGCATCCTTTTCTTGACTATCTTCTATTTGACACTGCCGACTAAATACACCATTCCAATCAAAATGGCAAAAATGGCTCATCATAGAATAAGTTGTTAATGTTCCTAACTGCGCTTCATAATTGGAATCATTTTCAGCTAATTCTTTTAACATATTCTTATATGTCCATCTGGATTTTATTTTATTTTTGATCTTTGAAGAATATTTACTATTTAACGCTGAAACAGTCAATTCATCCAAAATATCTTGCTCAAACGGTTTGGTACTATTTTTTGAATATTTTTTTATTATTTCTATAGCCTCCGTTGATTTAAAGTGATCCTCCAGTTTTGCCATTTCATAAAGCATTACCTTGTATTCCTCATACTTCTCTTTCCTATCCTGTTCACTACCATTCATCAAAAAACAATACTTAATAGTCCCTTCCATTAAGGTTCTTAATAAAACGTCTGCATCAAATACCCCTCCATGCAAAAGAAGAATTAAAATACTTTCACTTGTTGAATGAAGCGTTGTAAATAAAGGTACCGTAACATCTTGATAATCTCCATTCTCAGGTTTATAGATAGGAGCTACGGCATATATTAGTCCCTTTAAATATTCATCAGCTTTTTGTATATATGCATATGCAATATCCAAATAAATCATAAAATATCTCCGCAAAACAGTCTTAACACATTTTCTATGTAAAATTCAGCTCACTGAAGAAACCTATATCTGAATCTTCTAGAGTTCCAATTACTACACCTCTATCCAAAAACCTGTTTCCATTTTCACAACAAGTTTCTGGCAGCAATGCACAATTATGACAAGCAGCCAAGTTTAATGATTCTGGTCCTTGTCCCGATGATTGAATGCATATCGGGTCTGAAGTACACCACAGCGCATTATGTAATGCACTGACAATGGTATCCTCCAGATGCCCTGCCTCACCTTGCCTAACAAGTCCCCCCAATGAGCCTTCTGAATCGCCGGAAGCCGTATAAATTAATACTCCCCACATGTCGAGTTCATTACTTGTTTTTTCACAATAAATACGTTCACGTAAAGATGAACTTCCATATCCGCATTCAAAACTCAATTGATTAATTATCAAGTGTGCAAACGTATGAATTAAAACAAATTCTGGTCGTAAATTGCCTTGAACTTGTTTACCAAAATTGGATTTATGGTAAGAACTATTTAGCATTTCTATTCTGGATCTTACCGCTTTGTTTTGTCCCCATCGCTCCATTATCTGCTTATTAAACTCAAAGAAAATGCCTTCTCCAAATACCTCTATTGCAGGGAGCCAATTTTCATTGCCCAGTCGTAATTCTCTTTTCTTTTCTGAAATTGATTTTTCATTTGGTTCAAGCCGAGAAAATCCAACCATGGCCCGCGTCTCTTTCAACTTAGGAACCAATGAAATACTTTTAAAATACTTTTGAATTACTGTGTCATATTCTGCAATAGGATGGTTTATAGAGTGAAAATATTGTCCATCACTCCCACTTGTTCTAATCAAAACCTTATATTCTGCTTGACGATATTGGTCTTCCGACATATCCTCAGAAACATCCATTATACCATTTCTCTTTTCTGTTTCTGAAATGAATGCTTGATGCAGAATCTCGGGATCAACTCCCTCTGATTTTGCCAAATAGTCTATTATTTGTTCATAAAATTCCCCCTCTTCCCTTCGAGAAATTAAATTGTCATAATGTTTCCGTAGAATTCCGGCAATCTTTCTATTTATCATTTCATTTTCAGTTGGAATATAAATAGAACTTTTTGTATCTGCAAACCATACATTTGTAGCTCCTCGCAACAATACCTTAATATCCTTAGTATCTTGTCGACAAGTATCATCTGAATATATTCCCAACCAAGGTTTTGCTCCTCTACAGCGATATTCTATTTTTTCTAATGCGCCTTTGGTGGTTGCCCCTGCCATAGATTTTTTTGCTCCACACGTACATTCATAAAATACTCCTGTTAAATTCGCAGATGCTCCACCTGTACTTCTACGAATTTTGCACTTAGTTTCATCATAAGCGTGCCCGCTATCATAGTGAATCCAGTCTGCAATAGGAAAGTCATCTATATGCCCTTCTGGACACACAACAATAAATCTTTCTGGAATCATTTTTTTACGATATTTTCCATTTAAAGAACACACTCTTCCCGTTTTCCATGGTGGTCCATCACATTCCGGTTGCTTTTGATAATAGGTAGCTTGTTTCATATATCCACAAAAAGGGCAATAATGCCAACGTGGGAAACGCACTGCCGGAATCTTCAAATTACAATTATTTTTATCCGCATTTCTTTCTCTAAAATCTGGAGGCCATCTGAGTTCCTTTACCCCCAATCTTTGTGTTAAACGTTCATCCGTAATAATAAACGCTTTCTCGTCTTGATATCTCCATGCGTCCAATCCTGCAATCATTAACGACTCATCATTAGGAAATGGAACAATTGCTCCAATTCCCCATGGCCCTATAAGCGCACTTCGACGCATTGGTCTTTCGGTATACGCCATAAATTCAGACCTCCTTTGCACAATATCTATTAATAATCTCTGCCTCACATGACGCATCTACACTTCTCATTGAAGTTGGTGTTTCAAGTCCACACTCTCCCCATGCTGCATTTCTATGACTTCCTGCAAAATACATCAATGGAGTATCATCTGTATATGACTTGTCCTTATATTGAGGTTGCCAACGATCTGGATTTTGATTTGTCCAGTGTTCAATAACTTCTTCCATTCTATCTTCAGATGCTTTCAACTCATCTGGATCTATAGTAGTAATTCTATTTTTAATTATTTGTTCCACACATTCGAGTACACTCTGTTGAGGCAGTCTGGGTCTTGCATCATTATAAGCGCTATTACTTTCTAATCGCATAATGCCTATCATGATTGCATGCAATGCCCGCTCTCGCACAGGTGCTGAAAACGGAGTTACACTTGTCGGTTCAACATTACAATACAAGCGAGAATGAAATTCTTTAAAATGCTCATAATGAGATTTATCCCGTGGCCTCCCTGGACGATACAACACAAAAACAATTCCCGGAGCATTCACAGAATCTCTTCCCACACGGCTTGTTGCTTGAATATATTCAGATGTCGTTTTAGGTTGTCCTGAAACTGTCATCAATCCAAGTCTTGGAACATCCAATCCCACAGAAATCATATTGGTAGCCAAGCAAATATCGATAGGATATTCTATTCCACTTTGGTTTTCAGCCACTTCCATCGTAAACTTTTGATTGAGTTTTGACAAACTTGCAGTTACTTTATCACCAGGAATCCTACTTGTCAATTCCTCATCATGCCAAATATATCTACGATTTTTCCGGTATTCTACAGTAGAATATTTCTTATGATACATACAACGCTTATATATAACATCCAAATGCTGATCAATATCTGCTTTTATCCAAGTTCGCGCTTGCCCCAGTTCTCTTATACTGTTAAAATAACCCATATTTGTCCAATATGGATCTCTTTGCTCCTCGGTATCCACAATCATTTCTTTTGCCCCGTACAAAAGAGCTGCATAAAGCCTGATTGCCGTGGTCGCATCAGAAGATGAGCCATTTGCAAAAACACCTATATATTGTCTACCCTTCTGACCCTTATCCTCTTTCGCAAAAAATGAGTCTCCTGCTGTAAGTCCCGCTGGTGGGAACTGGAAAACTGCATCCTTGCCACATCCATACAATGCATGGCATTGCTCTTTCGCCCTGCTAATTGTAGCGGTTGATGCAATAATTTTCGGATGAACCTCAGAATTATTGACTTTCATCGTACATAATTCATAAATCATTGTTTCATAATGCCCAACCATTGATCCCAACGGCCCTGAAATTAAATGTAATTCATCTTGAATAATCAAGTCAGGAGATGTACATTTAACCCCATCATAATACCCAAACAATCCTTGGGCTATCGGATTAAATGGCAACATAGCAAATTTGTCCACTGTCCCCAACAATAAAGTCGGTTTTTCTTCATAAATTGAGTCATCAATCACATGCAATGGTAACGGATATGTTTCTGACGAAAAGGAACAGGCCGTCTTATTTCGACACACAAATAAAAAGGTTTTACTTTTGCGAGCTTCAATTTTACAATGATATCCTGGCAGTTCTCTTGTTCCATTACCTTTATTTACAACTCCCATCTGAGCTCCACACCACGGGCATTTCAAGATAACAAACGGATTCCTATTGTTTTCACCTCTATATAATTCTTCATATGCCTTTACCGCATCTTTCATCCTATTAGGAGTAGTGGCATCACCTACCCACAATCCAATAGAAATACGGGTTTCTCCAAACAAATCTGGTCGTTTATTTCTTATCCATTCACATGCACAAATCATAGATGAGGCACGCTCATATTGCTGTGCTGTTAATAGCCTTAAAGTGTAACGCATCAAAATAGCTGTTCCTGCGTTACTTCTATCCAATAACCTCCTTATAAAAATTGTATACGCAGATAAACCTAAATACGCTTCTGTCTTTCCTCCTCCAGTTGGAAACCAAATAAGATCTACAATTTTTCTTTCACTACTTTGCCTGTCCGCCATTGACTCCAAATTCATCAAAACAAAAGCCAACTGAAACGGCCGCCAACGCCCATATTGTTTATGTTCACCGTCATACCAAGTGCTTTTGTCATCTGGGTCAGGCAATATTTTTATTGGGTCAGAAAGCATAATTCCATCGTTGCCATCATCTACCCAATTTTGCAGAGGCAAGTTATAGTGCAGCTGCTGCATAAGCATTGCCAAGTTCATATATTGATATGCCATTTTCACCTTTTCATCTTTTTGCAGAATATAGATTCCCTTGCGCATTCTTGCAAGACAGTTTCTACAGTTCATAATATGGCGTTCAGCTGTTTCACTATATATATCCGGAATATCTTCCTTTTCCAGTTCGGATATCCATTTTTCGTATTGATCACACATTAAATTCAATTCATAAATACTTTCTTCAAAATTTCCCTGTGGACTATGCTTAATCATTTCAAGTGACACGCCCGGAATTCTATTGGGAATGATAGGTTTTACTTCATAGGATGGAAAAATACTTGTTTCAATCCAGTTTACCCTTGTTCCAGTCTCGTCCCACTCCGCTGCGCATCCATGACCGATTGCATAATTTTGCACATCTCTATATAATAGTTGGTTTGAAAGATAATCCTCGTCTTTGCGGTTGATTTTTTGTCCGCTTGGTAAAGGGCTAAATCCTTTTTCAGAAATAAGCCGAAACTTCACCTGAAAAAAGCAATCATCATCCCTAAAGGCTCCCGGCTTTTTTATTGTGTTTTCAAGAGAAAAAGTATACATTACATCGTCATCTTCTGCATACCTATATGTAATATCTAGCTGCAATTTAGTATCTCCCACAGCTATTTTTGTCATTTTCTGTACGCTGTTTGGAAGGCTTAATGCCGCATCATTGTTTTTCCATTTGATTTGGGTTCTAGGATATCGTGATATCTTCTTATTTGTTTTAGAATCTGTTGCCGTTACGGTGATATATATTCCCGCCATGACTTCCACATGTATATTATCATATTTTTTTACGGCAACAGTTATGCTCATGGCAGACTGCCTATATGCATTTGAACGATTAATTAACTCCTCCGCCTCCTCTAAAAGCTCGGATTTCTCTCCTGTTTTCTGAGGTAATTCTCCTTCACTTTCCTCACACTGGTCTGGCTGATCTACTTCCTCTAGTTCTCCTTCTCGCACTTCAGAAGACTCTTCTTCTGTAACCTCCTTCGGGAAAAGAATTCCTGCAATATATCGTGTCCTTGGCGGATCACTGCAAAGAATCTCTTCACCGTTTACTTGTTTATGACCTTCCCAATCAATTGGATCTGGGCCTATAAATTCACGTTCTACAAATTTCTTTAATTGGTCTCTCCTAGCATCACTCATTGTATTCTCCTACATATATATGACTAAATTTTCGATTCCTCAATTAATCGGTTTGTATTAGATGCATCTACGGAAATTGCATGTCCTTTATCAATGACTTTTAACACTTTCACTATTCCAATGTCTTCAACTTCTATTTCTATAGGCTCCCAAAAATTATTTAATTCTATATTACCGTACCTTCTTAATGCATTTGCCAATTTTGACTTTAGCTGCTGTGATAAAATTTTACCCGCTTGGATATGCGCACCTCGTACTTTATTTACTGCCTCATACACATCATCCAGCATTTCTTTCAATTCTTTATTGTCGGTAGCGTCAGCAATATATTGCAAATCTTTCTTTGCTTTAGGAGCAATCATATCTTCATTATCGATCCAGTTTTTAATTGTGGCTATTCCTTTATCGCATCCTGCCATAGATATTTTGTGTGCCAATTCTTCCTCTGTGTTATAGATCAATTCTTTTTTTATAGCATCGCGCCACATTGTTGCAAGTTTGCGCTGATTACCCATACTGGCATTTTTCAATAATAATTCCGCTATATCTTTAACCACATCTTTGCCTGATTCTCTGACTACAATAAAGTCACCAATATGAAGTTCCTCTGGCAAAACTATTTCTACTTTGTCCGCATAACCTGCTATTATTTTTGAGGCCGTAACCAACTTATGACTTTTTTGATAAAATGAGAGAAGTCCGCCCACAAAATTTATTGGTATTGCTTCAACCACCTCACCACTTTTCCTAAAATCACCATTAGAAAACTGCTTATATTTATTTTCCCGCAAAATCAGATTTATTTCTTCTAACTCGTCCTCCCTATCGATATCATCTATATCTGATAAAGTTTCCGACTCATATGGAACTCCAAGAACCATTGATTCTTGATCACTCAACGCTTGCTGAATAATTTTTTTGTTATCTGAACATCTTTGCTCAATATCCCATTTTTTTACAGCACGATTTTTCCACTTGTTTTCATGATCATATAGCAAAACCACATATCCCTCAGTATTGCAGCTAAAAATTACTTTCCGCATAATAGCATATTTCAGCCATCCTACAATAATTGTTATATCCAAATCTACATTTTCTGAATTATAGTATTCTGTAGGGAAATATACACTAATATCTATACGCAGCATGCGCCTTGCAGCCCAGTTTTTCCAAAAAGACTCGATTCTATTTTTATCTGTCATTTCTGGAATAAGAATTGCTATTTTTTTGTTCTTGTAATTTTCTAACACCCTGCAAAGAGCAATATATTTATTTAAGGTATATCCCTCGGCATAGATTTTCCTATAATTTTGAATAACAAATTTATAATCAGTAAACATTTGATCTGAGATATACATCTTTTCATTAGTTAAAATAGTTTCACACTTATCCAAAATACCATATGTTAGGACATTACACACTTTTTCTATGGGAACCGTCTCTCTTGATATTCCAAACAAAATATAATTTAGCTTTTCATATAACTCCATCATAGAAACAGATTGACCCTGAATTTCTTTCCTATATTTAAACAAAATATTTGCTGACTCACTGATTTCATTTCCTTCAACTTTAATATATTGTACCTCTCCCCTTACACAATGCCCAATTTTCTTATCAACAATTGTTGGGACAACATCGTATAACCCTAATGCCAAGTTTTCTTTATGCCACCTCCATATATTGAATCCCCTATCAACAAACATATTTAACTTAAATGAATTTGTAATATCTGTAATAAAAACTATAGGTATTCCTTTACCCAATAATTTGTCCAATACGTCCAATTGTGATGCTATTGCATCCGTACTTGCCATATTAACTATTATTGATTGTATCGGTTTTCCCTTTTCAATTAAATTATTTACAGTGTACAGATCAGATGCCAAGATAATAGCAGGAGTACCTTTCAGTTGACCCGCTCCTATACTTTTTACCTTTCCCTCATAATCTGCTTGGCTTATAAACAACAACTCGCTTACCCTGTCACCACATAATTGTATTAAAGACAACTGCGCCTTAATTGAGGCAATCGAACTCACATAACATACAGAACTTTCCATATGTGTTTTGTATTCTGACAATATACTTAAGTGTTCTACTGCTAATCTCCCGTCCTTGTACTTATTTTGAACCTTATTTCGCTCAACACAAAATTTTTTGCTTTTGCTTAATGGACGCTTAGTATCTGTTTTTTGGAGCATTGGCAACATAGATATCGGGACCGAATACTCTTTAATATCTGCCATATGTAGAAATATACGTTTATTTTCAACACGTAAAAATTCAACAACCGCATTCCCCAACTTTAACTTATCCTGTGGGCAAAATGCCTCTGGGTTATATTCCACTCCAATTTTCCCCATAAAAATATTGCGAATAACCCTCACCAATGCAAGACTCAACGCTGTCTGCTGCCTCTCTGGGAAAACAAACATCTGCTTATTCCCCTGCTTTTCAATCATCTTGTCTAGCATAAGAACACTAACTTTTACAATAGGTGAAATTGGTGTCACAGTCTTCCCTTCATCAAATGAAATGCTGACACCATCAATGCTATCCGGTTCAGTTATTAATTGTTTGATATATTCTTCCCACTTTATCATTTGGTTCCCCTGGCACATATTAAATACATATCTATATGTTTACTTACGTCATAAGCTGTTGTTTTATTTCTGCCGCAATAACGTCTGCCATTAATGGAGGTACAGCATTTCCAATTTGCAAAAATGCAGCTGTGCGTCCTCCTTCAAAATAAAAATTATCCGGAAAAGACTGTATTCTTGCAGCTTCACGAACAGAAACCGATCTTGCTTGGTTAATATCTGGATGAATAAAGTAATGCCCATCTTTAGAAATATGTGCAACCATAGTTTGCGCATATTCAAGATTTGATGCCACTACCTTATACCTATCCAAAAATGTTTCCCGATTTTTATGAGTACATAGCTCCTCCGGCAGATCTATATATTTTAAACGAACTTTTTTTTCATCCCAAGCTTTTATAACACAGCGATATATCTTTCTATCCCTTTCAATATTTGGCCGCGCTTCATGCCATGTTAAGATATCATCTTTTGTGCGAATATTATATTTTTTTAAGTATTCTGTTGGATCAGATGAATAAATATTATTCTGTTCTCCCGGGGATATTGCTGGAAGATCCTTAAACAAATCTGCTACGGAATATGTTTCAGTAATCCTCTTAAATAAAGGATAATGATATTCTTGCCCTCTTTTTTTGCCAATCAATATCACCCTTCTCCGATTTTGCAATACCCCAAAATCCTTTGAATTTAATATTTTGTAGTCAAGTTCATATCCAGCCTGTCGAAACCTTTCACGCATATTAAAAAAATATTCTCCTTTTTTTGCAGTTAATAGTCCAGGCACATTTTCAAAAACAAACATTCTGGGTTTATATTTTTCAAGCATATCAGAATATAGCTCATATAAATAGTTGCGTAAATCTCCTTCCATATTATTTTTACTTCTTGCTCTGCCAACTAATGAATAAGCTTGACACGGTGGACCTCCTACCAGTACATCCACTGATTGAATATCTTGTATACGCATTAAATTATCTATTTGAGTATATAATTCCTGCATACTCTTTTTATCCATTGTTTTATTAATAACTGTATTTAGTAATTCTTGAGGAACCCTAGAGTACAACTCATCACGGTTTATTTTCTTTTTTAAATATTGGTTATACTCGTCAATTCTCTCTTTGCTTTTTAGGTAATAATAGCATGCTCTGGTCTCGAGGGTCAAACAAGCTTCTTTTTTCATCTCAACATGGGCAATTGGCGTATACCCATTTTTCAAAAAGCCCTCAGATAAACCGCCAGCCCCTGCAAATATATCAATATATGTTAATGCCATAAGTACATCTCCCCGTTTCCAGCCTAAACCATTCCTAATATAGTTTGACTTGGTTTATTGATTTTGAGATTGCATTATTCCACTATCCATTAAAAATTTCCGTTAATGTCTTTTGAACTTTCTCCGACTCCCCCACATAAATCACTTTCAAATTCTTTATTGCCCGAGTCACAGCAACATACAGAAGATTCCTAGCTTTCTCATAGTCTTCCATCGGCGACTCTACATCTAGCAAATCAAAATCTTCTAAAAATTTCTTAATAAAATTTTTCCCCTCTGTACTCCTACCAAACCCGTCCTCCGCCACAATCAGCACATTCTCAAATTCCAGTCCCTTTGTTCCATGATAGGTGTGATACACAACATCACCCTGCCATTTCCTCTCCACATAGAAAAACCATTTTTCAAACTCTTTTATATCGATGGATAGCAATTGTTTCACCCTATCTAACTCCAAATCCTCCAAACTCGTTTCCTCGTTTTCCTCCTGTACACGGTTGGAATCCAAAGCTTGCGCCAAGAAAGCTACAATATATGGATAACTAACCTTTTCTGTGTCAAATACGGCCTCTATTATCATCCTAATGTCCGCACTTCCCATATCATAGCCTTCACACATCTTTTTTATTATTTCATCCAATGTATTTCCTTGTATTGCTTTTAATTGCCACTTTATGTATTTTAATTTCTGACTATCCAATCTGGAATATTTTGTTATATCTCCATAGAATATTTCAGCAACAGGCGTTTCCTCATTCTGGATGTCTGTGTACAATTTGAGAATTCGGTATAAAAAGGATGCCGCCCTCCCCAGTTTCTCCCTGTCATTTGATAATAGCTCTGTGTTTAACTGATTATAACTCAAACTTCCCACATCCCAAACCAGATAAAATCCCTTGAGCTTCCGGCTT
>CAJUAH010000050.1 GCA_910584375.1 uncultured Acetatifactor sp. | reverse complement strand
TGCAGGAGACGGTGAAAGAGGAGGACGGCTATGAGTTTTTCTGTCTGCAGAATCGTAGCTCAAGGGTCAATCTTTATGTGAAGGATCGGACGGCCTATGGGCTTACTCTGCTGAACGCGCCGACGGAAGGTGACGATGAAACCCTGGAGTACGTGTTTGATGATGTCTTCCAGCGCCACGGCGTCATGGGGAGCGGTTGGGGGCTGGATGAGGAACGTCTGTACTGGATCGACCATGAGGAGAGGCTCACTGAGTTGGAGAATCCGAAACGCAGTTTTCTGAAGGTTCGTGGAGTAGATGAGAGTTGGGAGTCAGACGAAGAGATCATGAAGTATTTTGGTCTGCTTGTGGAGAGTGACTGCGAGCTGCCGTTTACGGAGAGCGGCAGGATGCTTTCCCTGCATTTTTCTCTTGCGGAGAAAGAAGATCCGGAACTTCGTTACTATCTCTGGAACGGCTATTGTATGGATGAACCCTACGACATGACAGTGACGGATATGGAGACCGGCGAGGTGCTGCAGGAGCGCAGGGTATCCCTGAGTATTGAGCTGCCGGATACAGTTACTTATGCGGATCTGAACGGTGACGGTTATGCGGATATGCGGGTCGGCGCGCCGGTGCATATGAGCGGCGCAAAAGCGACGGAGTACAGGTATTCGCCGCCCTCTTATCTGCTCTGGGATCCGCAGACGGAGCAGTTTGAGCGCAAGACGGAAGAAGAGGTGGAAAACAGCAGACGGGCTGTGGCAAACGGCCTGACGGAAGAGGAACAGCAGGAGAAGACCCAGCGGGAAAGGAGAGACTTTTTTGCGCTAATGCGCGAGTTGCCGGAGCAGGCGGATCTGGAGGATTATATCAAACTTACGGACGACGGGACGCAGGAGGTTTTATATATTTGTAAAGATCCCTATTCCAGGGGCGGCCTGCGCTCTGAGGGGAGTTTCCAGATGGAACAGCCCGATGGATTTGTCCATTACTTTCTGGGCAACGATGTGACTTATGTGCCCTGGGAGGAAGAGAACCAGATCCACAGCCTGCCGGTAACGAATCCCGTGGGGGAGAATCCGTTTCATGAACCGGAGGATTGGGAGGCGTTTCAGGAGGAGGCAATACGGTGCAGCGAAGAACTGTGTCCGGGAAGAGTGTCAAACCTCACTTTTGAAAAGAGCCATATGGAGGACGGCAGCGACCTGTACGGCTACTCCTTCGAGTATGACACGGGGGATGAGATCCTGGAATATGTGGATTTCTTTAAGTTTGGCAATGCCAATATGTCGGAAGTAATCGGTGTGCGCAGGCAGGAGCCGAACAGTGTGCTGGTGAATACCGTCCGTTATATGGCGGCCAGCTTTACCGATTACGGCGGCAAGCCGGGCATGGGCTGGGGCGACGACACAGAGCCCAACGTGGGCGCGGATAAATGGGATTATCCTTACCTTCACAATCTGTTCGAGGCGGCGAGGGCGCAGTATGAAAAGTAGGGCAGGCGGTCTCATTGCCCTCGCTTTTTTCTCTTTTCCTGATACATATTTCTGTCCGACTCGGTGATGCATGTGTGAAAGCTGTCCGCCTTATTGTTCATGACAGATGTACCAAATGATATACTTAACTGCCGATCCCGTATCCGGAACAGTTTTTCTTTATCCTCCAACTGTTTTACAAGGGACAGGGCGGTCTCCTCCGAGGTGGACGGCAGTAAGATGAGAAATTCGTCCCCGCCCATGCGAAACAGCATACGCTCTGGAGGCAGAACCATTTGAAAAAGGTCTACGGTTGCCTTGATGTATTCATCCCCCGCGGTATGTCCATATGTATCATTTATCGCCTTGAGGCCGTCACAGTCGGCGGAGATAATGGCCAGCGGATAGCAGTCGTCGCGGTGCGTTTTGATAAATTCGTCCAAAAAGGCCCTGTTATACAGACCTGTCAGTTCATCCGTAATCGCCTGCTTTCTGAGCTTTTGTTTCAACAGTTCGTATTCCGTCACATTGTTGATCAGGCCGATGATGCCGATGACAAATCCCTGTTCGTTAAAAATCGGTTGTTTTATTACCTGAAAATACTCCTGTATTCCCTCATTGATCTCAATGGTGTATGTGGCTCCCTTGCCGGTTTCTATGATCTCCAGATCTTTCCTGTGCGCCTCTATGGCGTTTTGGGTATCTTTGCGTATCTCGGGATCGATCTTTCCCCGGATCGTCCAGTTGGGATCGTCCGACATCTTCAAATGATGCCAGTATTTCGTGGCGAAGACATATCGGCACTCGTTGTCCTTGAGGAAGATGTTGGAAGGGAGTTCCTTAAGTATTTTCTCGATCCTGTAAAAGGTCATGGAGTCCATAAATGCCATTGCGTTCGTGATTCGGTTTTTAATAATATGAGGGATATAGGGTTTGGTAATGCAGTCAAAAACACCGGATCCGAGACATGCAAATTGGCCTGGATCCGCTCCCTCGTCCGCATAGATGAGAACCGGTATGGAGATGAGCCGGTTGTTGTCCTTTATATATTCCACGGCCTGGCAAATATCGTCCTGCTGATCCGCATTTACTAAGAGCGCGCAGATATCCGCCCCGTCATGTTCCATGATATCCTTTGCCGCATTCATATCTGCTGCGACGGCTATATGGTATTCGTCATCCAGAACCTGTCGGAGTTCTTCACAGGTCTGCCCATTGTCGATAAGGAGCAGTGTTTTTTTCGTCTCTGTGTGATTCATTCCGTATTTCCTCTCAGATAAATGTAATCACCATGATATTATCAACGGATATATTTTATTATACAGTAATACGTAAAAATGTACACCGGTCAGACCAAAAATTATCATGTGATCGGGATTCTGCCAGAAGTATTAGACATTTGACAAAAGTGGTCTTATAATAGTAAATGTTTCGGGATAGGTACATTTCAGTCAAAATGTGATGAGGGTAAGGAGTTGTAGAAATATGTTCGATCTGTCTGATTTTAAAAAATACTGTTTTCACGACGGCACGGTCACGGACAGTACGGTATGGGGGATTGGAAACGGGAGTTCCTGCAATTACGGACTCTGGGGGGAATTTCCGGAGGACGAGACGGAGAGAAACGGCTGTGCATATTTTTATTTTGACTTTAAGCATGTCCGGCCAGAGCCTCCCAGGATAGAGGATGCGGAGATTCGTGACATAGAGATAGACGCGGAGAGTCATGAAAGCGGCGGATATCATGTCAAAATCTGTGCAGTGAGTTTTGGCTGGCCGCCTGCAGCATTTTATCTTGCGGAATTTACCTGTGACGATATCAGGTTTGGCAGACAAAAATATAAGGGCATGTCCCATCGCAACGTCTATGGGACGGCGGAGTATGACGCTTTCTGGAGGTCCCTGGGATATTTGTTGGAGGAAACTTATTTTACGGGGAAAAAGCAACTGGATCTGCCGGAGAATTATTGCCTTGAGACAGATACCTATACGGATACGCAGCGCAGGGGCTTTCTGCAAAGACATACGCTGAAGAGAGACGGTGCGGTCGTATATACCTATCTGTGCTGCGATCACCATGTAAGACCTTTCAGCGAATTTATATATCACAGAAACGGGCATCGGTACTATCCGTTTCATATTGATCTGTACGGAATCAGTTATTTGGATCTGGATACTTTGGAAGTATACAATTATATCCCGGAGGGCTATCAGCACGATTGCGAGATTCTGCTGGGGGAGTCCTTTATTGTCACGGATATCCACTATGACCGGGAGAGCGGTCTCATCGCCTATGGGGGTTGCTATTGGGCGGGCCCTCCCAATGTAATGGTGGGGAACTTTTCCCGTGTGCAGGATTGCGGATTTCCCTTTGTGGATATGCAGAACTGGCTGGATCCCCATTACGACCAATATGACGAGTTTGATTTCGCGGATTGGACGGAAGAGAAACTTCTGCTAAAATGTGGCAATGTCTCCGCATCCGTGGAGATCGATCAATTAAAGGAACGATTGTCTCAACCGTCGTTAATCGGGCTTACGGTATAAGTTCTTTGGATCATAAGTCCTTCGGGTCTTAAGTTTTCCGGCTCTATGAGCGGTCTTTCCTCATAGGGCCGGTCTTCTTCCAGCGGTCGGAATTCCATAGTTTTTATAAAGCCCATAATCTCCGCCTTTCCCGCCTAGCGTTCTGTGCCTCCGCCGCCTTCCTGCTGTAGACTGTCCAGCAATTTCCGCAGATCCTCGATATCCTCTTGGGACAGGGAGTTGTCCGCCGCCATGGCGGAAACCATCAGCCCCAATTTTCCGTTATAAAAATTTTTCAGAAAAGAATTTCTCTCCTCCTTGACAATGAGATCCTTTTCCGAGAGGGCCGAGTAGTACTTTGTCCGTCTTTTGGTCTCGTAAGTGACCAGATGCTTGGCCTCCATCCGCTTTAGAAAGGAGATGACCGCGTGTTTGCTCCACCCGGTGGTATCCGCCAGCTTTTCGGCAATCTGTAGGATGGACAGACTTCCCTCGTCCCACAACAGTTTCAGTATCTTTTGTTCTGATTTGGTTATGTTTATTCAAAAATGCAAATACTTTTTTGATGTGACAGCCGTATGTAGTATAATATCAAAAAATCCGTTTGCGCTGTAAGATTTACCGTCAGATCCATAGTACATAGACGGAAGGAGGAATGAGATCATGTTGGAGGACAGCCAGATCATTGAATTGTTCTTTGCGCGCGTAGAACAGGCGATCGTCGAGCTATCGGCCAAATATGGAACCGTCTGTAACAGGATCGCAGGAAACATTCTGAAGAGTGACCTCGACGCGGAGGAATGCGTGAACGACGCGTACCTCGCGGCATGGAATACCATACCGCCGCAAAGGCCCAATCCGCTGCGCACATATATTTTCCGAATCGTCCGAAATATTGCTATTGCTAAATACCACGCCAATACTTCCCAAAAGCGCAACAGTTATTACGACGTGGCGTTGGAGGAGTTGGAAAACTGCCTTGCCGCGCCTGCCACGGTCTGGCAGGAAGTATCCGCCAGGGAACTGTCCCGGCAGATCGACCGCTTTCTTGCCACCTTAGACGAGGAAAGTCAGGTCATGTTTGTGCGCCGCTATTGGTATGCGGACAGTATTGTAAGTATTGCAGAGCGTTTTCATATGAGCAGGAACAATGTATCTGTACGCCTTTCCCGAATACGGGAAAAACTTAAGGCACATCTGAAAAAGGAGGGATTTATATGACAGCGGGAAAGACCATTTCCGACGCTTTAACAGGGATCAGCGCTGAATATATAGAAAAAGCCGAAGATTATTCTGTAAAAAAATGGGCGAAAAGGCCGATGTGGTTCACATGGGCGGCAATGGCGGCCGGTTTGTGTCTCATGTTGGGGGGAGGCTTTCTGTATAAAGCGGAAAACCGTTATCCTGTAAAAATAAAAGAGATAGCGGGCGAAACCGATACTTTGTTAGATTTAGAACGGATTCCCTACTGGGAGGATATGGAGATCTACGATCAATAC
This sequence comes from uncultured Acetatifactor sp., assembly GCA_910584375.1. Lineage (GTDB taxonomy): Bacteria > Bacillota > Clostridia > Lachnospirales > Lachnospiraceae > Acetatifactor. The sequence continues at coordinate 11,054 of CAJUAH010000050.1, read as the reverse complement.
TCTCAGATCGTTTTAGACGGAATCGAGTATCGGGCGGGCCGGGGAGAGGTTGCGGCAGATCAGTTGGGTACAAAGCTGGGCGATATCATTGCATACGGTTGGGATGAATACGCAAATATTGCGGGAGAGGACGCAGTCCGTTATTGTAATGCGACAATTTACGAAATTAAAAATATGTCTGCCCAATGTGCCGTTGCTGTTCAGTATGAGGGAACAGACGTCTGTTACTCGGCTGACAATAGCTCTTACCGCCCGGCAACGCTGGGACAGTTTGTGGAGGATTTAGATCTTAAAAATACGCTGGCCGTCAACAGGGCATTCTATGAATACCGTAAACCCATCGGCGGATATACGAGCATCCAATTTGAAAATATAGACAAAGCGAAAGTATTTGATCTGCTGCTCTCTGACGCGGCTGCTGCAAATGAATACAGCGACCTCGATTTTGAGCAGCCGGAAACAATATTGGACATCAGTGTGGACGTTCCGATTTTGGGCTATGAGAACATCAGCCTCAGTGTCTGTGAAGACGGATACATCATGACCAATATACTATCCACAGGAAAACAGTTCTTTGTGGGTGAAGAAAATACAAAAGCATTTGTGGAGTATGTTTTGAACGAATGCGACGGTTATGAGATCGTATATACCTCTGCTCCGGATGAAATCGGTATGCCGGAATAATGCCATGAGAAAAATGCTGAGGTCATGGGACTTCAGCATTTTTTTGATGGGGGAACTGTTTTATTCCGGCCAGAACAGTTTCATGTTCTCCTGTAATTCCGTCTCATCAAGCTTGAATCCTTTTTTTACTTTTTCTGCGGTCTCTGCGAAACTCAGTTTCATATCCCGGCAGGTTTGTATCAGAACCTGAATTCCTTTCCGGATTCCCTCGCTACGGCCTTTTCTCTCATATTGGTCAAACAATTCGCACACGGTTATCTCATCCTCCTCCCTGATATTCATTGCATCCAACTGTATTTCTATGTCTTCTATATCATAATCTTCAGAAAGAACCTTCAGCATCCGAATCAATGCGCTTTTATGTATCACCTGCCTGTCTGAACGGTAGTTGTTTCCCTCCGCCAGATAGTCTAATACGATCCGCATATCGCTGTCAAACCGTTCTCTGACTTCCTGCGGCAGATGGCGCATTTCCCATACATGGATACGTATGTTGTCCATATAGTTCTTTAGTTTGGATGGAAGATCCTGCCCGGAAAATAACTGGTCAATGCTGCGGCAGCCATGCCAACGCCCCTTTCCCCAGTAAAGTACAAGTTCTATTACCGGACAGACGCAGGGCGTCTTTCCCTCATACTGTTCTCGGTACGCGCCGCCAATGTATCCTGCTTTTCGCAGGATCATGTGGCCGTCAGGCCGGGTCTGGTTGGCAAACAGGTACATCGTCCGGATCTGCCCTCCCCGCATCTCATATTTTGCCAGATCCTCATATTGGTTGCGAAGTCTCTTTCCATTGTCTCCATAGTAGAGCGTCTCTGTAGGCGCCGGTAAAAGCTCCTCAGCGCTGACGACGGTTTCCCCGTCAAATAAGAGCGCATTGAGCACGTCCGCCGCCACATCGGGAAAAGCTACAAAATCCTTTTCCGCCAAGTCCTTCTGTTTTCTCATTTCTCCCTGCATCCGCAGTCTGTCCTCCGTTTCCGCAGACATGGCAACAGAGAGAAAACTTTCGCCAGTCCGCCGTATAAGATGTAAAAGTTGAATCTGTGGCGAGCCGCCGAATAAACACTTGAAATCTGATTCTGTGAAGTGTAAAAATGATTCTGAACTTTTCTGTCTCCACCATAACACATCCGGCGGGAATACGCAATAATTTTATATTTTTTCAAACACATTATTGACATATATCTGTTCATGGTGTATATATAACATATAAACAGTACAGGCACATCTTTTGCGCGAAAGAGGTAGGAAACATGATATTGTTACAAAATTCGGGAGTGGCCATATACCAGCAGATCGCGGAGCAGTTAAAAGAGGATATACTGGCGGGCAGGCTGAAGGAAGGCGAGTACCTTCCCTCTATCAGGGGATTGGCAAAGGAGCTGAAGATCAGCGTGATCACAACGATGAAGGCGTATGAGCTGTTGGCGCAGGAAGGGCTGGTCACGGCCATGCAGGGCAAGGGATTCTATGTGAACGCCCAGGACAGTGAGATGCTGCGGGAGCAGCATCTGCGGCGGGTGGAGGACGCCCTCATGGAGGCCATAACGGCGGCAAAGATCGCCGGACTTGACAACCGGGAACTGATGGAGACGTTGCAGGTGCTGCTGGACGGGGGTATTAGATAGGCAGCAGGGCAAATGCGGAACTTTTAATAAGAAAGGACACGTGGAATATGGAATATGTGCTTACAGGAAACGACATAAAAAAGAAATTCAAAGACTTTACGCTGGACATCCCCCAGCTGCAGATTCCCCGGGGTTTTGCCACGGCGCTGATCGGGGAAAACGGAGCGGGCAAGACGACTTTACTGAATCTCCTCTCCGGTATCCGCCTGGACTATCAGGGCCAGATCCGGTATTTTGCCGAAGAAGCCGGGATCGATGACGACGGAATCAGGGATCGCATCGGATATACAGGGCCGGGAAACTACCATCTGTCCCACTGGACGGTCAAGCAGGTGGAGGACGCGAACAAATTGTTCTTCGCGCGGTTTCGCCCGGAAGACTATCGGAACCTGTGCCGGAACCTGGCGATCCCCATGGACGCAGGCAAGGAGGTTCGCAATCTCTCCGACGGCAACCGCATGAAACTGATGTTGGCCGCAGTGCTCTCCCGGGACACGGAACTGCTGATCCTGGACGAACCGGCCTCTCCCCTGGATCCTCTGATGCGGGATAAGCTCTGCGATATGATCCGGGAATACCTGGCGAGCCGGGAAGGGGAGCGGAGCGTATTTTTCTCCACCCACAATGTAGCCGATATGGAAAATGTCACCGATTATGCCATTATCATGGAACAGGGACAGATCGTGGAGCAGGGTTTTGTGGAAGATCTGAAAGAAAAATACGTGCTGGTCAAAGGGGATGCGCAGTATACGGAGCAGGCAGGTTCCATTCTGGTGACCCAAACCCGCAACCGTTTCGGCTTTGAGGGCGTCTGCCTGGCGGATCGCCTGAATGAGCTGGCGGGCATGGATATTGCGGTGGAGACTCCCACTTTGTCACAGGTCTGCGTGGCGGTGATGAAGGCGCACAGCCAACTGCGTTTTTAGCAAAAAAATGAGGAATGACCATGAAGAAGATAAGGATGTATTTACTTTTTACAAGCTGGAGATATAAACTGGGGATGTTTCTGGGACTTCCAGCCGCAGCGTTGGCGTTGGGGGCGTTATGGAGAGGTTCATGGGCGGTGATGGGATACGGTAATATGCTTGCCATCGAACTGATCTTTTTTGAGGTTTTGACAGATCAGGCCGTTTTTGCAGGTATCCAATCTAAAAGGGGCTATAAGCTGGATTATTTAAAAACCTCCCCCCAAGGTTATAACATGCTGCGCTGGGGACTAACGGGCGATCTGGTGAGAAAATTACTCACGGCGTCGCTCTGCGTGAGTATATGTGGCGGTATGGGAGTCCTGAGAGAGAAAAGCGGCTTTGCAGGCGCCGTGGGAGTCCTGCTGGCGATTTATTTTGCGGAAACGCTTACCCTTTTTATATCCCGATATACTCAATCCGCAATACTGTGCGTATGGATCGCTTACGGCGGCCTGGTTTTCGGAGTGATATTGTGTAATGTGATCCATATGATTCCCGCCCGGGGAATATGGCTGGCGGACATACTGCTGGCGTTAGCCGCTACGGCTGTAAGTGTGCAGGCGGTACGGATCGCCATGAAAAAATGGCGGCGCACATACTCGGATATGTGATTCGCACAATAGTTCACAGATTGAAACGGCTGCGCAATGACTTTAAAACAGAAAATGGGGAGAAATAGATATGAAACTAATAAATAGCTGGCGCTTTGCCATAAAATGCATGAAATTATCTTACAATGTGAAAATGAATGTGATTTGCATGGGCTTTCTGTTTTTAATGGCTTTGGTGTATGAAGTGTTCTCTGTTGCGGAAGGTATGGGGGCGTTCCTGTTGCTGATAATAGCCATATATCCCGCTCAGCTGATCGGTACTGTGTGCGGTTCCGAGTTGGTGCTGTCCTCCCCGTACAGAAAATCCCTGATGACGTCTCTGCCTGTAATCCTGACGCTGTGCAGCGGAATGGTCGTGTATCTGACAATTATATGTATCGAGGCAATCCGGGCTTATGTGGCGCCGGAGACGGCGGGCCGCACTTCCTGCATAATACTGTTTTGTGGAATTATACTGATGCTGCTGAATATGTATGTGGGGCTGGCGTGCAAATATTTTGTGCTGCCCTGTATAATGTTGGCTGTCAGCTTGATACCTTTACGGTATATGACCGATGTGATTAGCAGGGATACGGCACTGTCACAGAGTATATGTAATCTTCCCATGCCTGTATCCGTACTTTTGGGACTGTGTTTCGCGCTGACAGGGAATGCGGTGCAATACGGGCTTTGCCTGTTGGTATACAAAAAGCCCATGTCCCGGTTCGCTATGTTCGGGCTACGGCAGCGGGCGTAGGCGGATAATAGAAGTCCAATTTTGAGGAAATCCCATTAGGGAAAGAAGTCTCGGATCGGGGCATTTCTTCTTGATGCAATGATTTAGTTCATAATAAAAATCTTGGAAGTCTTCTTTATCCAAGAGATATTTTAGTATGATCACTTCAGAGAAAATATCAGATTTTCCGTTTTGAAAGCGTCCGTTGACCCGGGGAATATGTAATTTATCATGAATGGCAGTATCCGTGATACAGTCCTTGGTGAGATAGTTAAAAAACCGATCCCCATGAGCGCAGGCATTTCTGTGTTTGGTCATAACAGATAAAAAGGAATGCATATCCTTACGGCTGATATTATGGTAATCCCTGCATACCTGTATAGGAGCACTGGCTTTTAGAAAATCAAACATATGAGATAATTGCCCAAGCGTCAATATCTGGATCATGATCCAAAGGGGAACATTTTTGTGGTATTTCTTGTAATGTGTAATATGGGAGTAATCGCTTTTATGGGTTATGTGATAAGAGAGAATACTGATCAATCTCTGCACGTCTCGCTGGTTGGATTTTGTGACCATATATCGGGAAAAAGACAAATACTCCTGTTGATCTTCTCCGTAAAGTGCCGTGAAATGATAGGCCAAAGACGATTTTACGCTATGTTCGGCGATAAGCATGTATTTCAGAAAAATGCAGCGCAGATCATTATCAAATTTATAAAGTGCGTAAATATCCTCAAAAGTAGTTCCATCTTTGTATTTTCCAGTGGTTGGGTGCTTAAAGAAATCCTTATATCCGGATATTAATGAGAAGTAGCTGGTTTTTGACAAAATATGCTTTGCATGTGTAGGATCATGAATGATCAGCCCTTTTTCATCTTGAAGAAAAAGAATCAAATCATCATAGGTTTTAAATGGTTTGCTCACACGATACTCCTTTTTACAGTGTGGATATAACGAAAGGCCCCCGCAGGAGCCTTCCGGACTGAGGGCTTCACAAGTTTCCCCAGTACGATCACTAAGCAGATTCTACTATGACTTTCAGGAAAAGTCAAGTAAAATTGCCCGCAATTAGTATATTCGTCAAAGTGGTTTTGTATTCCATAGTTTACTGCGCAATAGCGTTGGGATAGATCCGATCCATTTTGGCGTCGTCAAAATAGACGTCCATGATCTCCTCCCAGCGCTGCTGCGGGGCGATCCCGTGGGAGCGGCTATCATACCGCACCAGCGCCAGCACCGAGACAAAGATATCCGCTATCATAAAGACCAAAAGTACCGTCGTCAGAACCTTTCCCGTTTTTTGCAGGATCAGGCCGATCAGCCGTGTCATGTGGGGGAGCAGGCCCTTGATCCAGACCACTGCCGCGATTCCCCAGAAGAAACAGTACAGCAGATTGATTCTTCCTCCCAGATTGAAGGGTATACCGCTGTAATCCCAGAATACTTTTCCGAATACGATCTCCGTAAATACGCTGCATATATATTCATACGCGCCGCCCAAAAAGACTCCCACCAAAAAGATATGGGATTCTTTTTTGTTCCTGTCCCTGTAGAGCAATGCCGTGATCAGTGCGATGGCCAGTCCCCACACTATGCTGAAAGGCCCCCACACCAGACTGCTCCGGCTCATCCAGACTCCCATAGTGAGGCGGCAGAATATAGTCTCTACGATATCTCCCAGCAGGGCCCCGATCACCAGGAGCCAGAACAGCAGGGTTAATGTGCACTTATCGGTGTCCTTTTCGGCGGCGGCGCTCTGGGCGGTGGCGGGATAAGCCCGTTGGATACGGTTTTCCATGCGCTGGGATATCCTGCCGCCGAACCGCAGCGTCCACCTTTGCAGCTTTTGGCTCCAGCCAAACAACCGGGGCAGTTTCTTTTCCATATGGTATATGGATAGATAACTGCCGGTTATATCCAACAGGCCCACAGCCGTCAGTATCCAGACCGGGATTTTCCCAAGCAGAGGCGGCAGCAGGTGGTACAGGCTCAGGAACATACCGTTTGCATACTGCACCGCCACATAGCCCAGCAAGCCCCAGAGCAGGGAATATTGCAGGCAGATATAGCCGTCCAGATTCCATTTCTTAGCGGAGTAGTCCCACCACTTTTTCTGTTTCATTCTCTCCAGGATCTTGCCGGTGAACCACTCCACGGCGGTGGACACCACTGTACAACCCAGGAATAGAAAAAAGGGATTGCCCCGGAGATCCTGCAAAACCACGGTCAGCAAGACCCCAGTGAAACCGTAGATAAAGCAGAACGGCCCGGAGGCAAAGCCTCGGTTCTTAAAATCTTTTTCCTTTACCGTGGCGACGATGGTCTCCGCCAGCCAGGCCAGAAAGGAATATGTAAAAAAGAGTATGGCAATGTCATAAACCGTATGATTCATACTTCCTCCCATAAAAATTGCTATGCGGCGGCTCTAAAGGGTAAAGTCCCTTCGGCACGTTCTTACCATATACATAATCATGTTTATTTTATATGGTCAATAGTCATTTAGGGATATTGTGGCGGACATGGCGTATGGTCTTCTTGACATTGCCGTAAAAAACATACACAATAAATATAAAATTATGGTGGAACCGGAGCGGGCTGCGGGTCAGGAAAGGACAGAAAATGGACACATTGGAAATCGAACTCTTAGACAGAACCAGGGAAAACGTGGAAATATACTTTTATAAGACCCAGGATGAGGAGATCGGCAGGATGCTGCCGTCCGCCAACGCCACACTGGGGCAGGCGCTGGCCGCCTATGACGAGGCGTGCCTTCCCGGAGCCGCAAGTTTGGGCAAAAGCGTATACTGGCAGGGACAGTATGTGGGCGATGTGTGGTGTTACGGTATTAACAGAGAGGAGACGCCCAGCGCCATGCTGAGTTACTGTATATTTGAAAAAAAGCTGTGGGGCCACGGAATTGCCACCGCAGCGGTTGCACTGTTTGTAAAATACATACGGGAACATCTTTCCCTTTGTTCCATCGGAGCGTTTACCTATGCAAATAATACAGGTTCTCTGCGGGTACTGGAAAAGAACGGATTTGTCTGCCGGGAGCGCTTTACGGAAGATGGCCGGGAATCGGCGTATTATGAATTATCTTAAATAATTTTCTGACAGGTATATTCATATGACCAAATCTGTGCTACAATATATACCATGATACAAAAAATACAGATAAACAAGGCGGGATCATGAATATTCAAGTACAGTGCTGCGGTATCGCGGTGTTAGCGTTGATATGGTATTTTTCCCTGAGACAGAAGACGCTGGGACTGGCGTCGGAAAGACTGTTTCTGTTCACCATGGGCGTAAACACTTTCTGCCTGGTCATGGACGTCACCTCTGTCATCGCGATCAATAATATGGAGCGCATACCGGGATTTTTGCTGGCGCTGATCTGTAAGACTTATATTGTCTCCCTGATTTGGTCGGGATATTTCGGACTGATCTATTCGCGTTCCGATTTCAGAGGCATGGGGGCGCGGCAGACCAGGGGAAACGGCATATATACGGCCATCCTGCTGTTGGGTACAGTAATCATTTATGTACTGCCGATACAGTATTATCTGGAGGGCAATGTGGTCTATACATATGGGCCGAGCTGCACGGCGACTTACTTTTTTGCGCTCCTTTTTATCGTGGTGACGGTATTTGGGGTGGGTATCAAGGGCAAGGATATGAACCCCAAGCGGAGAAGGGCCATTCTCATGTGGATGTGCATCTGGATCATTGCGGCGGTGACACAGTTTTTGAATGCCAATTTGCTGCTGGTGGGCTTTGCCTCCGTGATGGGTATGATCATCCTGTTTTTTGAGCTGGAAAATCCGGAGGCCAATCTGGACAGGGAGACCGGCGCGTACAACGCGCACGCGCTGGGAGAATATACAAAACAGCTGTACGAAAAACAGCAGGGTTTCAGCGCGATCCTGGTGGCGCTGGGAGACAGAGTTCTCATGGACAATGACGGCAGTTCCGAACAGGCCGATCGGCTGCTCAAAAATATTGCCCGTCATGTGGACCGGATCAAAGACGTCAAGGTCTTCAAGACGCTGGAGCGTGAGCTGGTTCTTATTATGGATGACGCGAGCCGCATGTGGGAGATATACCAGGATACCAGAGCGTATATAGACGGTTTTCAGATTTCTCCCTATTATGTGATACTGCCGGATTCTCTGGCGCTGGGCAATGTGGAGGAGCTTTTTCTGATGCTGCGGCATTTCAGAGTGGGCAAGAGGAAGAATCCCACAGAGAATTATATTGTTCTGGACGAGGAGAAGATCGGGCAGTACAAAGAGCGGGAAAAGATGGATATGCTGATCCGTTCCGCCATAGAAAAGGACAGGATCGAAGTATTCTATCAGCCCATTTACTCCACAAAGCAGCACAGGTTCGTGTCCGCCGAGGCGCTGGCCCGCATACGCAATGAGGACGGCAGCATCCTGCCGCCGGGCAGATTTATCCCTGTGGCTGAGAAAAACGGGCTGATCTCCCGGATCGGGGAGAGCGTGTTTGAGAAGACCTGCGCGTTTATCAAGGAAAATCAACTGCGGGAGCGGTATGGCATCGAGTATGTGGAGGTCAACCTCTCCGTGCGGCAGTGCGAGGATCCCTGGCTGGCGGAGACCTATATCGGCATTATGGAGAAATATCAGGTAGAACCCTCCTGTATCTGCCTGGAGATCACGGAGTCCGCCGCCATACGGATCAAGGAGACCCTTCTGGAAAATATGCAGGTGCTGATGGATTATGGGGTAAAATTTGCGCTGGACGATTTTGGCAACGGGGAGAGCAACCTGAATTACATAGTGGATATGCCGGTGTCCATCGTAAAGTTTGACCGGGATATGAGCCAGGCATATTTTGCCAATCAGAAGGCGAGATTTGTCATGGAGGCCGCCATGCATATGATCCATGACATGAAACTGGAGATCGTGTCGGAAGGCGTTGAGACCCAGGAGCAGGCCCGGGCCATAGAGGCGCTGGGGATAGAGTACATACAGGGGTACTATTTTTCCAGACCGTTGCCGGGAGAGGAGTTCCTGCAGCTTACCGCCGGGGATCGGGAGCAGACGGCCACATGAGAGGTTGTGGCCGCTTTTTTGCCGGATAGCCGTTTTCTGGCAATAGCCTCGCTGGGAGGTATACTCAGGGTATTTGACTTGGAGAAAAAACGCGAGGTATACCGGTAGGAGGCGGTAGAATGGATACTTACGGTTTTTGATATTGCATATGACCCGGAACGCCGGGAGATAGTCTGCTACTGTGAATTGAAAAGGGGGAATCTGTAAGAGGTGAAAAATCCGGTAAGCCGTTTATCAGTGTGGGAAAGACGGGATTGTGGCGATCGTCGCATTCTGTCTTTTTATTTTGCGCGATCTTGCCAGGTTTCCCAACAGTTGATTTTATATATCAGAATATCGTGACGGTCAATTGAATCGCGTGGTTTTTTCCTGCTATAATAGGTATTGTAAATATATTTACAGAGCGTTGGAAGAACACCGATCCGTGCAATATCACAGGCAGATATGCGTGTTGATACACAGGGGGTACAAAAATGAACAAACTGAATTTATCAGACAACATAATCCGTCTTCGGCATGATAAAAAACTGACACAGGAAGAGCTGGCGGACTTTATGGGTGTGACCAAGGCTTCCGTATCCAAGTGGGAAAAAGGGATTAACACACCGGACATTATGCTGCTCCCCAGACTGGCCGCTTTTTTTGACGTCACAGTGGACGAACTGATCGGATATGAGGCCCAGCTTTCCGGTGAGCAGATCCGTCGTCAGTATGGACAGTTGTGCCAGGATTTTGCAACGCTTCCCTTTGAGGAGGCGCTTGAGAAAGCCAGATCGCTTGCCCATAAATACTATGCCTGCTATCCTTTGCTGCTCCAACTTGGTATCCTGTACTGGAACCATTATATGCTGGCGGAAACGGAAGAAGAGCGGAAATCTCTTCTTGAGGAGGCGGTGGGATGGTGTGACCGGATAGAGAAAAATTGCAGTGATGCAGGTATCTGCAGCGATGCGGTGGTTTTGAGAGCTGGATTATATCTTCGGTTGGGGCAGGCGGCGGAAGCCATCGACACGTTGGAACCATATGTCGGTCCCATCCGTCTTGCGGGACAGAACAAAATCCTGCTGCTGCAGGCATACCAGTTGGCCGGAGACACGGAGAAGGCCAGGAGCTATGTCCAGATCAAACAGTATCAGGATCTGCTGGATCTGATCGGTGACGCAGTGTTGGAGCTGGTTCTATACGAAAAAGATATGACCAGATGCGAAGAAACGATCCGGCGGATAACGGGGGTCATGGGGCTGTACGGTCTGGAGACATTGCATCCCAATGTAGCCGCCCAGTTCCTGTTTCAGTCCGCGATCGTTGAAGTGCTATAATAAAGTTGTAACGGGAGTGGCTAATGAGATATAATAAAAATC
>CAJUAH010000049.1 GCA_910584375.1 uncultured Acetatifactor sp. | reverse complement strand
TCTATTCTACAGGTTTGCTCCGGTTTTGTATAGGTACGCACTATCTACCGTTTACAACCTTTCCACTCCTGACGGATCTCATCTCCAAAGCAAAAAATCAACCGAGAGATCTCGTATTATGAGATTTAGCGGTAGTCCTTTTATAAACATCCAATTTGCTAATACCCTAAAACTTCTACCGTTACCAACAGCTTATGTCAGGTATGGGACAATTATTTTTCAACTCATGCTATGCCATACTGCTCTCTTCGCTCGAATCTTGTTTCCTCTCAAATCTTGCTTCTTTTAATAGGATACTTACAATATTTCCTCCTGCTAAACCGATTGTCGAAATAAGTACATTTTCTTCTCTCATATCAATCGCACAATATATTATCCAAAAACAGGATACCGTCAAAATAATAGGGGCAATAAATGTTACGACTATTTTCCATGCTTTTTCGCCGATTTTTAAAAAATGCTTTTTTGCTATCCCTTCACGTACTGATACAAAAATATATCCCTCCCTGCCAAGAAAGAATACAAGGAACTCCGACACACCATAACAGATGGGCGCAATCGTTATCATCATTCTGTCATATGTATGTAATAAAAATATACCTGTTCCTAAAAACACGGCCATTGCAATCAAAATAAAAGCAATACTATTTAAACATCTAACACAAATCTTCTGTACTTTTTCAATTTTTTTGTTTATACCAGAAACCTTTTTTTGGATATCATCCAACTTCTTATCATCCTGAATAAGAATATCGTTCATCAGCTTTAATTTTTCCAACGTTACAAATCCTGTTGACAAAACATACAAATTACTAAGGTTAGGTCTTTTAGATATTTCATCCCTGAAAAACGTCTCAAACACATTAATGATTTCTTTAACATCAGATTCAGTGCAGTAATGACTTTGATAGGCCTCCGTCTCTTTTATTAATTCACTCAAACTATCCGGCTCAACTTCTATTTTACAAAGTTCTTCTAATATTCTCTGTTTAGCACTTGATGATATACTTTCTCTTGTACGCGCTAAAGCATCCTCTACTGCATGTTCAAATTCTTCAATATTGGACTCTTTACTGTCCTCAGTTAAGTTTACCGCAAGCCCCAACGCCGCACCAAAAGGCGCCAGCCAACCGTAAACTCCTGATGCTGCACTAAACACAGCAGATGAAACCATATAAATTTTCCTTAGTCGCTTTGGATGTTCAATCATAATCATAACCCCACCTCTTCTGTCTGTTGCTGACCTTGAAAGGTACCTCTCGCTATGTAAACCATGCACACCTCTCCGAATGCCCGCCTTCCGTCACACACCCTAATTATACCACATCCTCACCGTATTTCACCTAAAATCTTTTCACGGTCATCAGGACGCCCGAAGTCTCCGCCCCGAATGAATTTGCTTTCTTGCCTTCGCAGCCGTCCGCAGAGAATCATGCGTTTTTTCCCTTTTTTTTACTTAAGCACGCCGGAACAAACCCTGCATTTTTTTGCTTTTTTTCATATAAAGGATATATAGTAAACCAGCAAACAAGAAAAGCAGAAAAAAAAGGAGGGCAACAGTATGCCGGATTACACGAACGAGAACGACTACGCGCAGCAGGCGTGGGAGGCCGAGGAGGCCCGGCGCAGGGTGGAGATGGACGCGCAGGCGGCCTTCGACTGGTTAGAAAATGCGGACGAGGCGGTGAGGAAATTCGAGGAGGAGCTCGAGGTGGACACCGAGGTCACCGTGGAAGCCGGGGGCACAAACGGAGACGAGCTCACGCCAGAGGAAGCCTACGTCCAGGAAAAACTGAAGGCCGGACGCTACGTCGAAAGCAGCGACGTGGACGCTGTCCGCAACAAGTACGCAAAACCCATAGAGCAACTGGACGCAAGACTGGTGGAAGCAGAAAAAGATGGCAAGGAAGGCACACCCGAATACGATGAGATTAAAAAGACCCGTGATAAGCTGGTGGAGAACCGCGACGCGGAGCTCCAGCGCCTGTGCGACGAGGCCCCGGAGTACAGCAGCGCGGCCAGGCGGATGCTGAAGGTGCGACAGCTTAGGAACAGCGACAGGGGGGCCGCAGGACGCGAAATCAAGATCTACCACAAGGAGGAGGACCATGGCAAGCTCCTGACCACCACCTACGGGCGCAACAAAGTGGGCGAGCTCAACAGGATGGTGCGCCAGCACGAGCAGAGGGCTGCGAGCCTCAAAGGGCAGCGGGCGAACGAGCAGCGCAGGAACCTCGGGCACTCCGCCAAGGAGTTCCTCCAGGGGGACGCAGAGCACATGTTCAAGGGCAGCGTCGCTATGAGCCTCCATGCCGCACTGTTCCTGCTCGGCAAACTCTCCCAGGCCGGGAATAAGGCCGCGCAGGGCATCCTCTACCTCTACGCGCTCAACAAGCTGAACATGGACGATGTGGCTGCCCTGCAGAAGGCCATCGACGATACGGCGAACGAAAAAGAGAAAGAAAAGGAAGGAAAAGCCGCAGAGGGAGACAGATTCCCTGAGGCAGACAATACAAACTTTCCGCAAAGCGGAAATGAGGTTGCAGGGCCGCCCGCAGTGGTAGCCCACGGGGAACTTATCGAGGGCAGCAGTTCAGCAGGACTGAACTGCTGGGAAACGCAAAAGATACCTATGGACTTCGGCAGCCCGGGCCTTCCCTCCTTCGAGGGCATGGAAAAGACGCACACCTACTTTGCCGATTTCGATGTTTTGTGCGTGCAGGGGATGTTCAAGGACAGCGGCGGCAACCTGCAGATGGGATCCGTCCTCCTTGGAACGGAGCAGAACATCAGGAGGATGTACGAGGACATCGGGGGCTTTGACCCCGCCGAGATAGACTCGCTCATTGCGGAGAACGCCGAGAAAGTCGAGGCTCTTGGGCTTGAAAGTCTCATGGTGGAGAACGTGCAGGACGCCTACGCAGACTTTTGCAGAGCCAATGTAGTTTCGCATAGCGAAACTATGGCAGTTCGCAAAGCGAACTGCAGGGAGGCGCAGCAGGACACCCCCAGGGAGACCTCCATGGACGGCGGCAGCAACCGAAAAAGCTCCCGCAGTGGCGTCGAGCCTGTCCTGGAGCCCGGGGATGTGGACGTCATGGACATCCTCGGGGAAGAGGTAAGGGAGGAGAGCGAAAACTGCGCGGACGAAAACGACGTGGACGCCATCCTGTCTGCGTACAGGCACGACCCTTCCCTCGGGGACGACCTGCCTGCTGCTGGTACCGGCACAGTGCCCGACGGCGACCTCGACGAGGGGCTCTGGAGGGAGTTCGGCGAGGTGTAGTAGAACATTGCAGTTCGTCGAAGACGAACTGCCCAAATTTCCGCTCTGCAGAAAGTTTGCATTGCAGTTCGAAGGACTCGAACTGCAATGGCAAAAACCCGGACAAACTTTCTGCTGCGCAGAAACAGGGAAACTTGCATACGCCCCTAGATTGTGGTATACTGCTTTCATCGCAGCTCCCTCTGCGGAGCCGGGCTTGCAGTTCAGCTTTGCTTAACTGCAAGGACACGACAGATAGCGGCGCAAAGAAGTTTCGCAAAGCGAAACTATGGCAGTTCGTCGAAGACGAATTGCAATGCAAACTTTCTGCGGAGCAGAAATTTGCGCAGTTCGTCGAAGACGAACTGCAAGGAAAGGTGGGAAATGCATCATGGCAGAATTCAAGGAGCTTAAGACCGACTTCAAGATCCCGCCGATGCTCCAGCACGACATAGACGGGCTCAGGGCCGCCGTTACGAACGGCGAGCTGTGCGTGGACTGCTGGCAGGACGAGATAAGGGGCTCCGCCCACGGGTGCACGGGCGGCGAGGATGGGCTGACGGAGGAGCAGGCCGAGGCCATCATCGACTACTACTGCAGGAGGAGATGGTAAGTTATGCAGGTGAACAAACTTTCCGCAGAGCAAAAACAAAACATAGATTTTACAAACTGTAAAATAGATACTTCGGCAAATTACGGCGGCTCCGACAAGAAAAGGGGCATCCTGTACGAAGGCAGCAGATATATGCTAAAATTGTCCGATGTAATTCCTGACGAAAAAAGGACTGAGCTAAACAGTTCTTATTCGAATAGCGCATTTTCGGAATATGTTAGCTGCCGTATCTTGAAGTCAATGGGATTTGATGTGCAGGAAACTCTGCTTGGAACGCTTACAATGCCCAGAAGAAATTCTGCTCATGCTGCCCTGGGCGAAAAAACGTACCCTGCAGTAGCGTGCAGAAATTTTGTGCCGGAAGGCTACGAGCTTGTAGAATTCAAATTCATAGAGGGTGTTGTTCTCGATATCAAACCGCCCAAGATTCCGAGAATTGAAGATATCTACCAAGTTTTTAAGAGTAAAAACGAGTATTTCTCGGAAGAATTTGGAAGGGAGTCGCTTAAACGGTATTGGGACACCTTTATTGCAGATGCCTTACTGGGCAATTTTGACAGGCACGCAAACAACTGGGGATACCTGGTAAGCAAGGAGACAGGGGAGATACGTCTTGCTCCTGTGTATGATTGCGGCTCTTGCCTCTATCCTCAAATCTCGGATGAGGCTATTCCCAGGATATTGATGTCTCGCGAGGAAATCCAGATGAGGATTGACAAGTTCCCGACAGCTGCTCTTGAACTGGAGGATGGAAAGAAAGCCTCGTACAAGCAGTACATTTCGTCTTTTTTAAATTCGGACTGTACGGAAGCGCTGCTTCGAATCGCCCCAAGGATAGACATGGATAAGATATGCGGGATTGTGGACGATACTCCCGGCATATCGGGCATTCGGAGGCAATTCTACAAGACGATGCTCAATGAGCGCTATCAGCAGGTTATCATGGAGCCTTATTTACAGTATTGCCGTGAACACGCCGGTCAGTGTAAGGAGCCCCAGGAAACGAACGAAAACGACGTGGACGCTATCCTGTCCGCGTACAGGCACGCCCCTCTCTTCGGGAACGACGGGCATCCGGAAAGCGGCGACGCATATCCCGGCTCCGACTTCGAGGATGCTCTTGGGGAGGAGTACAGCGAGGCGTAAGGAGAACGCAAGGGCTCGGGAAACTTCCTGCTGTGTATCTGAACTGCAGGGAAACTTGCAGTTCGCCCAAGTTGGTTCTGCAGCACCAACTTGAGAACTGCCGTAGTTTCATAGCGAAACTACAAGGAATCAAGGAGAGATTGAAATGGAAAACGACAAAGCACCTTTTACAGACAAGTACCTGCGGGCGCTCAGGAGCAAAGCTGTCCAGTCCGCTCTGGGAAACAAGCAGCTCCCGGTAAATTTTATTGCAAGCTGCCTGGAGGCAGGGGTGGTTGACTGCCACGACAAGACTCTCCTTACCGAGCTCGAGCAATCTCTGGGCGAGACCATCAGGCCGAAAGTAGCGCCCAGCGTAGACTACGCCGAGGTAGCGAGGAATGCGCCGCGGGTTTCCTCAACCGCGGGGATGCCCGTGGTCGGGGGAACCGGCGGTGGCTCGTCCTTCCTGCAGGGCTCCCTGCCCGAGCAGGAGCTCTACCGCCAGGCCGTGGCCGAGACCGACGCGCGGATCGCCGCAAGCTCCATACTCCAGCACAAGTTTCTTGAGTACAGTATCCTGTATAACGCCCGGAAGGACTGGTGCAGCCCGATCCTCATGCGGGCCCTCGTTCTCGACCCCACCCTCGTCCACCGGCTCCGGGCTGCCATGTACCCCTGCCTCGTGAGCTACACCGAGCACACCTACCACATCGGCGACAAGTGGTACCTCACCCCCTACATCACTGTTTACGCGGAGCCTCTCAAAGACAGCGCCGACATACCCAGAAAGGACAGGTTCAGGTACAATAAGAGACTTCACTGCGTCGGAAAAGATAGCGACTATGATGAGGCGGAAACCGTCACGTTCTTCCTCGGGCCGGAGAACAGCATCGGGATGATGAGGGGGAATATCGCCCACGTGTACGACCCGGCGGACTTCGCCTCTCCCGAGGCCGTGAGGCGCTACATGGGGGAGCTCAAGGAGGCGTACTGCAAAGTCGATTTTGAACCCGGCATGACGAAACTGTACAAGCAGTACTGGAAGAAGATCGAAAAGTACCTCGGCCCCTACGCCTCGGGGAAGGCGCCCATCGGGGACCCCGGGGCGCTCATGGGGCAGTTCATGGATTTCCACAGGAGGGAGTGCGAGCTTGACGGCTGCGGCATAGAGAGCACCTTCACAAACATCAAGACCGGGGAGCGTTTCTGGTGCGTCACACCCACCCGCAAGGCGGAGTGGAAGATATTCGGAGACGACAGTCATCGGACCATCGACATCACGCCCTTCATCAGGGACGGAAAGTTCCTGCCGTCCTGGCGGGAACTTTTAAGGCAGAGGGTGGAGCAGGCGAGGGCTGGGAGCGTGGAGAGCATCCGGGAGCTGGGGATCGAAAACCTCAGGCGGCTGCACGAGAAGATGCTCAGCACAAACCGCTGCACGAAGAGGGGCGAATACAATCTCTATTATGACCTAGAGGGCGAGGAAGCGTACAAAAGCGGGCGCGACTTCGCGTTCAAGCACATCGCCTACTTGCAAAGGACCCACGACTCGATTACCATTGAGCTGTGATTTGCATAGAAACGAGGTATTTTATGAGCCAGAATATGCTGTTGATGATGAAGAACACTACGGTAATGCGAATCAATTTTGACGATGTAGTGTACGATGTGCTGGACGACTTTCATCTCCCCTACCAGTTAAAGGGGTGCATCAGAGCATGCGAGGTAAAAGATGGGATGTCTGGCAGCGAGATAAAGGCCGCTGTTGTTGCTGGGGCTAAAAACAGCGAGGCCGTGACCCGTTTCTTAGCCCAGCGCGTCCTTCCTATTACCAGGGACAACGCCAAAAAGATATACGCTCTGTTTGGCTTTGAACAGGCACAGGACGACTATTCCAAGGCAAGGATAGCCCTGGTTTGCCGTGCGGTATCGCTCCAGGACAACTACTGGATAAAGCTTGAAAATGACCCTGTGTCGTGGAAAGATGTGGACATCCACCAAAACCATCTGAACGAGATAGTCGCCCAGGTGGCTTTGCACGGAACATCCCTTACGCTTACTGGAACACCAGTCACACCTGAACTTACATCTTTGGGAGCGTACGCAAAAGCATGGCACAGAGAAGGAGGGGAGCTTTATCTTTATAAAAAAGGCAGCAATGGCTCTTCCGAGGCAAGAATAGAAGTTATGGTTTCAAATCTTCTGAAAAAGACGAATGCGGACTCCCTGGAATATACGGCAGGAAAGTCGGAGGATAACTTTGTCTCAAGATGCAAATGCATGACCAGCGGGGATATCGTCATGCTTTCAGCCATGGACTTTGAATCGTACTGCAACAGAAACGGCCTCAACTTTCTGAATGAAGTGCGCAGAATAGACCCGGACGCTCTTTACAAAATGTGCATTGTTGACTATCTCACCGCCAACAGAGACCGCCATGGGATGAACTGGGGATTTCTGTACAACTGCGAGACCATGGAAATATTGGGATGCCATCCGCTCTACGACCACAACAACGCTTTCGATTCTGGCCTTATGGCAAACCCTGACGTGCCCTACCTGGTAATTCCCTCGATGACCTTGAGGCACGCAGCAGAGGTAGCGTCAGCCAGGACAGACTTTCATTTTACGGAGCCCATCAGGAGAGAGGATTTTATAACCGAAAGGCAGTACAGGTACTTTGTAAAAGCCGCAAGAGATCTCGGTCTAGATATAAACCCAAAGCAGAGTCGGCAGAATGTTGCGGAGATTGCGGTGATAAGTGCGGAGCCAGGCAAGGATCTAGTCCTGCCTGGCGGGGAAGAGGACGTGTTTGACATCCTCAGCAAGCACGCCAGCGACAGTTTGGGCATGGGAGAACTGCAAGACAAATTAGGAGCAGCGGTAGATGAAGTACCCGTGGAGAACGTCGGCCTCGAAAGGCTGTAGGTTCCAGTGCGGAACCGGGTAGTGTAAAATAGTTTGTGTCTTTGGTAAAAATTCCTTTTTGGTAAGAATCAAGATGTGGAAATTCTTATCGAAAAGGAGTATGATGTTCAACACGGATCGCGCACGAGGGTGAGGAAATGCGCTCCGCGGAAACACCTCTTCATTTGTGTTCTGCCCGCCAGAACGGAGTCGACCAGGCTGGCTCAAGCCAGTCTCCAAGGAAAACAGAGGGGTGGGACTCATGAGTTTCTAAAAATTTGGGCAAAAAGACGCTGGTTCTTCCCCCGAAGACACCAGTGCCTTTTCCGTTATACTTTTTATCTGAAACGGTCAAGGGTATCTACTTCGACTTTCCGTATCATCTATATTTGCATCCAAAGCCGGATAGTCTTTGAAATCCAAATTATGCCTTTTACAGTATATAACGTCTCGTATCACATCATTCCCTTTTTGCAACCACATCTCATACTCGTAGTCATTCAGGCCCAAAAAATCTTTTAAAGACTGACTCATCTCATTGTTATGCCAAAATTCAACATAGTCATCAATGTCTTCAAGCGTCAAACCTTCATCAAAAAAATCTGCAATAAAATTTTTATACATCTGATAGCCTCCTTCCTTTTATCAAAACAGCTCTGGATCTGAAATAGTATCCTGCATCTCCTCGTCAAAAATATCGTCTATGAATTTTGCAAGTTCGTTATATTCGTCTTCGCTCATATCGTCAGGCGTAAACGCGCTTAATATCCCCATGCAATAGCCTTTGCCAAAATCATTAGAACATAGTTTCATATTTACCCTATTTTTCTGTTTAGTTATAACGTCCTTAAATTTTTCCAGTTTGTTCATATTTCTACCTCTCTATTTTTGTCAGGGTACAACAAAATATGTTCACCGCCTACCTCGACATCTCCTCTTCAAAGTCCAAGCCTCCCCTGCGCCTTTTGTTCCCCTTGTGTTTCGGGCCATTTCCGGGGCGCACCGCCCCCACCCTCCTGCTTTTCTCCATGCCAGTTTCCGGCCTGGAGAGGTACGACCGGAGCCTTAGCTTGTGGTGGGAAATGCAGGAAGTGGCCCTCTCCATGAAGAGGTTCTTGTCCGAGACTCTTACCTCCACGAGCTCGTCCGTCTGGATGTTCCAAAGGTACCCCCGCTCTTTTCTCATGGCGACGAGGTAGCTTGCGAGTTGCAGGTAGTGGTCGGGGGTGAGCGAGGACGTGAACTTTAGCTCCCAGACATCCCCGTCCTTTATTACGTCGCAGATTCCGGCCACCGCTTTCTCAAACCTCTCTCCGGCAAGCTCCTTCGTCCCACGGCAGGAAAGCCAGATCTCGCACGGGTGCTGCACTTCTTCGTTGCCGTTGAAGACGGTGGAAAGACGCTCCATCAGCTTGCCCCGTATCTCGTCCGTGATAAACCCGTCGCCCACCTGGGTCTTGTACCTGTTTTGCTTTGTCTCAGCGGCAACGAGGTGACGGATTTTCTCCTGGGACGACCATTCAGGATTCCACGTAAAACCCGAGTTTCTGGATGAGTAATTCGAGAGTGCATAATCGAGGTCGTAGCGCCCGAAGAACTCAGACTCCGCGTACACACCGAAAAGCGGCGACAGGTCGATGTGGCCCGCTCTCTTCTCCACCTTTATCTTTTCACCCTTAGGCCTGACCGTCCTGGTCTCGAGGCATTCAAGGCATCTGTCTATATCCGACTGCTCCGTGTGCTGGAACATCTGGGACATGCTTGCTTTCGTAAGGTCGGGCTGATTTTTCCAGCTTTTTGCAAAGTCCGCTGGGGTAAGGAGTGCGTTTTTTTCGCTGTCCAGAAAGATAATCCGCTTTTTGCCCCTCGATGCCGCAACGAGAAAGATGTTTCGAAGAGTGTCGAAGTCCGGCTTGAACGAACTCCGTGTGTTCCAGTATTTCTTCTGGAATCCAACCACCACGCAAAGGTCGCGCTCAAGACCCTTGGACGAGTCGAAGGTCGTGAATATTGCTGAGTCGTTTGTTGACTTTCCCGAACCATCAAATCTGGACTCTTCCCTGATGGAGGAGTACAGGGTGTCCTTGTTATACTTATCTCTATGCCTCTTCTCGAGGATGTTCTGAAGTTCCGCCCTGTCCCCTGAGCCATTTGGGCCGAGCACAAGCACGTCGGACGGGTCGTAGGACGCAACTATCCATGCAACAGCCTTTACGTCGGAGGAAAACTCTATCCGACAATCATTGTTTACACCGGTAATGGACTTGTTCCAGCACTTTCCAAGAAACGCCGCGTGCTCCTCGGAAAGTCGAAAGCACCTCGTAAACTTCACCACCCTTTTTTCTCCGAGAAAATCCTCCACGAAACTCTCCACATCGAAGAGCCTCTCGTATATCCGCTGGGCCATGTCCCCGACGAAGACCTTTTGGATGCCGGGATTTTTCTCTTCGATATACCTGAGCATCTCCGCCATGTCTTCTCCGAGATCCTGGTACTCGTCAACCACGAGCACGTCGTAGTGCGGGATGGGTGGTCTCTGCTCGCAAAGATCCTGGATGCAGTGCCCAACGTCCCTGCTCCTCATCCTGGCAGAAGACAGGCATCTCCCGGCAAAAGAGTGGAAAGTCTCGACCTCCACATTGCAAACTTCTGCAAAGCGGAAATTTGAATCCGCGTTTATCCTTGCCCTGGCCTCCTCCATGAGCCGCCTGTTGAACGTGAGGTACAGAATTTTCTTGCCCTCTGCCTGCCTGCACGCCTCCTGTATGGAGGTGGTCTTACCGCTGCCGATGCAGGCGTCCACTAAAATATTCTCCCCTCTCTTTACAGCGGCAACGAAACGGCGCTGCTCACTTGACAGAATATTTCCATCAGGCAGTGTCAGCGGCCCGTTAGCAGAAAGCGGCCTGGTCTTTCTTTTTCTCCATCCGCTAAGGACGTCTTCCCTCTTCGATATTTCCATCTTCAATCACTTCCTCCTGCAAACCTGCGTCATAATCTACATTGATATATGCAAAAACATATGTAAAAACAAATTTCACCAAATATTTTTCATATAACATGGATTGCAGATGAAAAAATAGGAGGAAAACGGATATGGAACTCGTCGGTGCGGAGATTTTTTGGGAAGAAAGCGGTGGCAGCTACTACCTCTTTTGGGGGTCAGATGTGCTCGCAAGAATATGGAAGTACCCCGTAAACAACGGCTGGGTGATGGACACGTTCGACGGCAGTTTTCATCCGCTTGGGAATGAATCCCTTTCTGTCACGGATGCTGAGAAAGAGGCGGAGCGTCTCATTTCTAAAACATACCGGGAATATGCCGAAAAGTGGACGTCCCAGTCAAACGCATTTGACAAAGCCGTGGCGGAAGAATGGGAAAAGTCTACCGATATACGGGAAAGCACTGCGTGTTTTACCGGAAGACGCCCGAAGGACCTTTGGGGTTACAAGCCGGAAAGAAACGAGTACGGCATCCTAAAGCGCATCGTCAAGAACAAAGTGGCGTCTCTCGTAGAGCGAGGGTACAGGCGGTTTGTAACCGGGGGAGCCCAGGGGTTTGACCAGGTTGCGTTCCTTGCGGTTCACGAGTTCAAGATGGAGCACCCACAGATACCCGTGGAAAACGTGCTTTACGTCCCCTGCCTGGAGCAGGACAGAAAGTGGGCGGAGACAGGGTACTTTAGTAAGGCAGACTACAAGCAGATGCTTAAGCTTGCGACAGACATAGTCTACGTCCACTACAGGCCGTTCGAGAGCGCCAGGGATCTTATGGATCGCAACCACGCGATGGTGGACGCATCTTCCGTGTGCGTGGCGCTGTGGCCGAAAAGCAGCGACTTCCGCACCACGATGAAGAGCGGCACGGCGGAGTGCATGAGGTACGCGGAGCAGAAGGAGCTCTCCATCGAAATAATAGACCCGGCAGAGGTGGAACTTGCACTACTGCCCCAAGAAGAGAATATAGCGGAGAGGTAGGGAAGAAAATGACCGGGAAAGAGAGCCAGAGACTTGGAGCGTTTTTAACAAATTCGGAGAGAGCAATGATAAGCCAGCAGCACCGGAACATCCTTGCGAAGATATACAAGAGCGAGATGCAGAAACTGATGTACCTCCACGGCTGCAACATAGACAAGGGCATGCTTGACATCGTAAACAACGGGTACCGTAATGGACACTCTGACAAGATGGTGCTGCTTTCCTCCCCAGAACAGGGGGAAAATGCTCGTATCGTGGCCGCCTACAGTTTCAGGATGGTGGACGCGTACGACGACTGGAAGAAGAACAGCCTCTCCCTCGTGAAGACCCTGGAGAAAAAGAACCAGTTCGCCAAGTACGAGCGGAGCGGGAACGAGGCGGACGGATGCACCTTTTTGTCTTTTATAAAAAGCATCAAGGCTTTTTGCATGCTGAACAACCTCTACGACGTGGAAACAGACAGGAGGGCGTGGGTCAGACCAAGCACTGATGTAGAAGAACCCCACTTCACCATTCCACCGTACAGCAGGCCGGAATATGAGCCATACGACGTGGAAGACTACCTGGAAAGGTAGTCGGATAGCCATTGCCTATTTTTTCCATGTCTCTCCTCTGTGCGTAAAAGAAGAAAAGTATTTCTCATATAAAGTAAGGAACAAGACCGGAAAAGGAAGAAAGGAATTGATATGAAAAGCAAAAACAAGGAAGATATTGCACTGGAGCAGATGCTAAGCGTAGGAGATGGCGCAGAGGAATGCCCGTCCACTAGTGCGATTACGGAGATTCCCACTCCCAAGGAGATAAAGGCGGAACTGGACAGGGGCATCGTTGGACAGGAAGAAGCGAAAAAGACCATATCCGTCGCAATCTACAACCACTACAAGCGTATCCTGTCCGGGCGTACAGACATCAAGAAGTCCAACGTGATAATGCTCGGCCCCACGGGTTGCGGGAAGACCGAGATTGCGAGGAGCGTAGCAAGAATCATCGGCGTGCCGTTTTGCATCTGCGACGCGACCACCGTGACGGAGGCAGGGTACGTAGGTGACGACGTAGAGAACCTCCTGCTCCGGTTGCTACGGGCAGCAGACATGGATCTCTCAGCGGCGGAGGCAGGAGTGGTATACATTGACGAGATAGACAAAATTGCCAGAAAAAGCGAGAACGCCTCCATCACGAGGGACGTTTCCGGCGAAGGAGTGCAGCAGGCCCTCCTGAAAATCGTGGAGGGAGCCGATGTGGAAGTCCCCCTCTCTGGAGGCAGAAAAAACCCTACGGACAAGAACCGGGTGACAATAAACACAGAGAACATCCTCTTCATATGCGGAGGAGCGTTCGAGGAGCTTACCATGAAGGATGCCGGAGTGGAGAAACACTGCGGATTCAACCGGGAAACAGAGGTAAGGCCGAGGCCAAAGGTAGACGGAAAAGCGCTGGAAAAGCAGGGACTCATTCCCGAACTCGTCGGGAGATTCCCCATTATCACGGTGCTTTCGGAACTGTCTGAGGAAGACCTCGTTGCCGTTCTGACGAAGACGGAAAACTGCCTGGCAAAGCAGTACGCCGACCTTCTTTCCATGGACGGTGCGACTCTCCGCTTTACGGATGCAGCCGTAAAAGAGATTGCGCGGAGAGCCAAGGAAAACAAGACGGGTGCACGAGGGCTGAAGACCGAGCTGGAGAGCGCCATGCTGGATCTGATGTACGAGCTCCCGGGAACCGGCTTTTGCGGGGAGGTGCTGGTGGACGTTGTCGAGGGAGAGGTAGAGTGTCTGCTGGCCAAAGACCCGGACTTGGAAGTCCATGCCGCCTAAAGGTAAGCTCGCCCAGAGGAGGATTTTCCCTCTGGGCGAATACCATTCTCTTCTCTGTTCTCTCTACCCTCCATGCAGTTCTCAAATTGGTATTGTAGTACCAATTCAGAAACCGAATGGCTTATCTTCCGTATTCATCCTCGTATCCGATGTCGTTGTTGCAGCAGCCCTTCTCCCTCCCTTGCGAGAGCCACTCGCTGTACTGCGTCTTGTCAGAAGTGTTCACGGTAAACCCCGACTCGTTCCTAAGCACTCGCTGGTTCACGCTGCCAGCCCACTCGTACGACACGGATGCCTTGCCCTTTACAAAGGGGCCGTCCACAAGCACGTCCACATACGGGGAGAACTTCTCCCACGCCCCCTGCTCCTTCAGCGCCTCTATCGTGTAGCCGGTGTACATCCACACGGTCTTGTCCGGAAAGTGCTCCTTTATGACCTTTAACAGGCCAAGCACCTCACCCCGGTTAAACACCGCCATCGGGTCTCCCCCAGAGAATGTCACGCCAGATACGTACGGCTTGGAGAGCTCTGCAAACAGCTCCTCCTTCGCAGCCTCGTCGAACGGGATGCCGGAGTCCTTGTCCCAAGTCTGCGGGTTGTGGCACCCGGGGCACTGGTGGGTGCAGCCGGAGACAAACAGCGTCACCCGGATGCCGTCCCCGTTGTTCATGTCGTCGCGAACGATGTTGTGGTAGTTCATGGAAGATCTTCCTCCTTTATCTTTGAAAGAATATGACAAAACCCCGTAAAATTCCCTGTCTGGCATAAAAAACCGTCACATCAGTTCATGGGGGACTTTTTCGCTCCCGTTGAACATGCCGTGGTCGGTGCGGATCTTCCTTGCCGCCTCAAGCTCTTCGTCCGACAGCCGCTCTATTCCCCTGGAGGCAAGGATGTCGTTCAGCGTCCTCACCGTACGGATGTAGCTGCCCTCCGCAAGAACAAACTCCCTGACCGTCTGCCCGTTGGACAGAGCGATCCGACCTATGAAAAACTCGTCAAGCAATGCGCCGCCGTACTTCATCTCACCTTTCCACCTCGCATTCGCATTCAGCCTCGGTTTCGTTGATTTGTTCCGGTTTTTGTCCCTTCTCTTTGTGTCCCTTCTCTTTGGGGTCGCTCTTGTGTTTTTCTGGCCTTACCTCCAAGGTTCTCAGGTACATTTCCGCGTAATCATCGAAGTAGCTCTTTACTTCATACACACTGTCACCGTGCATCTCCGCATATCTCCAAAGCACCGCCCCCTCTTTCGTACTCACTCCGGCGTCTTTGCTCGCAAGTTTCACGACAACCTCCCTGTAAACGGACGCCACAGCGGACTTTTGCCTGTTGAGCCGTTTCACCTCGTCGTCGAAGGCAACTTTTGCACGCTCGGCCTGTTCCCGGTTCCACTTCACGCTCTTGTCCTCGTCGATGACATCTCCAGGCTTGTACAGTGGAAACTGACGCCTGTCCGGTTTGCACGAGAATTCCCGCAGGAACTTGTCGTATGCCTTCATGACATCCTGAATCCCACGTCTCGCAAGTTCTCCGCGGATATACGACTCCTCAGTAACAACATATCCTTCCATTTTCATCTCCTCCAGCTTATCCCTTTCGTTTTTTCAGCTCATCTACCAGTCTTAAGTTTCTCGATTTTTACGGCTGCCTCTTCGATGGCCTTAGTGTCCCTGTTACTAACGCATAGATCCTTCATATCTCTGAGATGTTTCAGAATAACCTTTGTTTTCATGTAAGCGTTGCTCCTGGCTTTGTTTATAAATTGCCACTATAAGAACAAGGCAAAAAAAACAAAGAATCAAACACAGGGCACTCCGAATAACCAAACTGTTTTTGTTACTGTCACACATCGTTTTTTCTCCTTTACATGGTTTTACTGAATGTATATGAAAAAAAAATTGCAACTTTTATGCCTATTAGTAAACCTTTTGCTAATACAAAAATATTACCCTTACAAAACTGAAAAAGCAAATTTTTCATATGTGTTATACTCATGAGCGGTTAGATTTTCGGAAAATCTAAGTGCTCGTCAGTATAATAAAGCACAAGAACAGAAACCGATTTGACATAGAGAAAAAATATCGGGTTGGTGTTGGGAGGGCACACGCATGCTTAATTTGAACGAGGAGTACACCTACTACAAGGACAAGCACTTCATAAACTACTGCCTGGGGTGTTTCAGGTATAGGGATGACCACGATAACTTCGGGGAGATGCAGTGCTACCACTCGGGCAAGTGGGGGATGGTCCGGTTCACCATAGACTACGGACGTGAAGACGAGCGAAAGACGCTCTGTAAGCTCATCATGCGGCACATAAAGGACGACGAAAGGGCCTACCGGATCTTCCGGTGCGACTTCGACTTTGGCATGAATCCCGGAGAGCAAGAAACCGCAGACAACGACTTCCGAGAGATTTTGACGCTGTTCGACGCCTACTGTAGGGAGCAGGATACCGAGGGGTTCGTGTTCACCCACTTCCACCAAAAGCACGAGGAGGATCCGTCCCTTTTGCTCACCAAGCACGTCCACATCGTGTATCGGGAGCCGTTTGCAGGCCCTTCCTTCTCGGAGTTTGTCCACAAGCACATATGATGTTCCCGCATATGTTTTTATGCAGTTTGGTCATTTTTTTCAAAAAACAAGCGAAAAAATTGTATAAAAAAATTTTAAAATTTACTTGCAATACAATGAAAATTATTATACAATGCTACATGTGCTTTTTAAAAAGTCAGTACTCGACCTTGTGGAAAACGGTCAATAAAAAATAATCAGATGAAAACAGGGGGTGCTTACCCCTATAAGCATCCCCTGCGAGGCGGCTGGCTACGGTCAACCCCAATACTCATTCAAGATAACTGCTCAGTTTACCAGACCGGGGCAGTTATTTTGATTTCAACTACTACCAGAATTTTTCTTTCCTATTGCGTACCCAATGCTAAAAAAAGTTGCACATAGACAAATTATGGATATAAGTTCATTTATGGATAACATAAGCGCAGTCCTCCTTTATCAAGATAATTTTTTTATTATGGGAAGGTTTTTTGAGTAAAAAAAAGACTGACCGCTTATCCATTCGCCCTGAAAAAAGGTTATCATAATGCGAATTGCAATAAAATCGGCAAAACCAATAAGTTTTTTTCTCTTTCTTTAATAATTTTGTAACAAAAGCATGTGAAAAAATTTGGATTAACAATAATGCACAATATTTTATGGAATAATTTAGTTAGTTCTTAAAAAGTAGAGCTCACAGTAATATATCTTATTTGAGCTTGCTTTTCAAAGTTCTGATAAAAGGACGCGTTCTATGAGCCGCATTGATTACAGGTTTACGAAACAGTTTCTGTACTATAAATATTAAAACTATGCAGCAGATAAGTGCGAATAAAGTTTTATAAATATGAATTAGAGGCTGTAAAAAATTCTGTGTCTATGGGTAAAAATCTTTTTTGATAAGAATTA
>CAJUAH010000048.1 GCA_910584375.1 uncultured Acetatifactor sp. | reverse complement strand
TCTATTGTCACATATGTTTTCCTCACAGTCGAGGTACGCACTATCTACCGTTTACGGAATATCAAAGTGAGGAAAAAGGCAGCAATAAACCAATACTTTTTAAACATATTTTTCTCCATAATAAATTTAGTCTACACTTCCTGTCAGAACATAAAATGCCGTCTGGCCTTCACGAGTTGACATTTGCTCAATAGACAAATTGCTGATGCCGGCCGAGTTGAGAAGGTTCACATACTGCTCAACATTTTCACGTTCCCAAGAACATATTTTAAAGCCATAGTCTCTATTTAAATAATCTTCTAACATGCTTGTGTCAACACTTAACATATATGGGACCTGATTTGAGGTAAGATAGTCGAATCCGCACATAAATCCCCATTCGGGAAAGACATATACATGATTTTGTCCTGTACTTTTTTCCGAAAGGGCATTCTCAGCCAAAGTGTTAATCGCATCGGAATACATGTGTTTTCCACCGGTAAATTCCAGATTTTGCCCCAGTAAACTGCTGTTTATAACGCACCAGAGAAAAGTTGAGCCAACTAATAACGACACACATGCTTTCTTAATGTTTTTGCTGATTGTGCTGGATGCAATGCGGTCAAATAAAAGAATGGCGAGCAGCCAAGTGACAAAAAACACAGGAGTGAAGTGTTGGCCGCCCATCCTGGAGGCAAAGGGAATACAAAAAATGCCATAACACAGTAACATACTTCCGAAAGTAAGTATGTCCTTCCAAACACTTTTTTCTGATTTTTTTGTGACCGTAAGAATCAATACGATACTTAACGCGGCTAAAAAGAGGAAGATAAGCATAAAAGGTAAAAAACTGGAAGTAGTGTCAAGCATCAACCATTCTAAAAAGCGATTGCTCATAACTCCTGACCAAAAATAAAATATCTGTCTGAAACGTTGCGTAAATCCCATGGCAGATCCGGCTATTTCAAGTGAACTAAACATTGGCGCAAAAGAACTTTTCAGGTAGTCCCAGTTGAAAATAATTACGGCGCCCAAAATAAGAAAAAGGGAAAAAACGGTATAGCAGCATCGATGAAATATTTTATCATTTTGATATTTCCTGACCAGGATGTAAATAAGCAGGGTCATTGCAAGCAGCAATAGAACACCGCCAGCCATCACAAGAACTTTTTTTGCATAAGGCCCCAGATTGGAAGATGTGATAATAAAATCGCCGTATCCTATCACATACAAAACGCTGCCGCATCCAAAACCCATGCACCATATAAAGGCATCTTTAAAACAGTTTAAGCGTAACTTTCTTGTCCTGGTTAGACACATAATCAGCAAAGCAGGAGCAAAAAAAAGGAAAATAAAATAGGAATAAAACGCTGCTCCTAATAAAATCCCGGACAGAGTTAAATATAAGGCATGTCTATTCTTCTGTTCTGACAGTAATGCAAAATACAGTGCGAGCATGAGCAGCAATGTACCGGGAAGCTTAATATAATATTGTGTTCGAATGAACGAAAAGACATTGGGAGATAATATGAGTGCGTCAATCATAAAAAAGGAGATAATTCTATTTACTTTGAGGCGTTTTAATATCAAATGCATTACCCAGCATATGCCAATAACATAAATTATGTTAGCTAACCTTAAAGTAAACAGAGTTGCTTTTCCACATAAACCGATCACAAGTAGCTGTAACCAGATCGTAAGTGTTCCGTGATATAATTGCCCCAAAAGCGGGATGCCCGAATAAGGTATTCCCCAGTGCGGATTATTTACCTGAGGAAACAGGATTTGCACAGCAAGATAATCAGGATTAACTGCATCGAGATATAATCCGGGTGAATCAGGGCAACGTAGTATCTGCCAAAGCCCGAGTAAAATAAGATTTGCCAGAAACAGAGAATCATATGTTTTTAGTCTTGCCAATATATTTTTCATATTTGACTCTCTTCCTCTCCCCTGTGCTCCCTTGCGGACAATAGTTCTTTCTTGCGGGCATAAACATCGTGTAATCTATTTTCAAAATTATGTTTTTCAGCATGAAGAAGATTTTCCAGCAAAAGGCCCGAAAACATAGCCTGTATGGCAGCGATTGTGATGAAACCACATACTATCAAAGTCGGAAACCTGTTTACGAGTCCGGTCTGCAAATATTCAACAAGGACTGGCGTAAAAAAGATGCCGGCTATAAGCATTAAAAATATGGATAGTGTACTAAAATAGCGCAAGGGCTTATATGTCCGAAAAAGTCTGGAAATGGTACTTAGTACTTTGTATCCATCAGTAAATGTATTTAGTTTAGATTCGCTCCCCTCTGGTCTGTCTCTATACTCGATAACGACATTTGCGATCTGCATTCTTTTGTCGATGGCATGAATGCTCATCTCAGTCTCTATTTCAAACCCCTTAGACAGAATCGGGAAAGTCTTTACAAACTCATAGCTAAAAGCACGATATCCAGTCATCATGTCCTTTATGTTGCTTTTAAATAACACATTAATGCTTTTGCGCACTAACGAGTTTCCTAAATTGTGGAAAGGCCGCTTGTTTTCAGTAAAATATGTGGAAGACAGGCGATCGCCGACCACCATGTCGGCCTGGTTGACCAGCACTTCATTAACCAGATCCATGACACATTCTACGGGATAGGTATCATCTCCATCTACCATAACATAACACTCGGCGTCAATTTCCCGGAACATTCTACGAATGACGTTTCCTTTTCCCTGTTGCTTTTCATAGCGAACAATTGCGCCGGCAGCCTGCGCCAGTTGCGCGCTGCCATCG
The DNA here is from genome assembly GCA_910584375.1 of uncultured Acetatifactor sp. Classification (GTDB taxonomy): domain Bacteria; phylum Bacillota; class Clostridia; order Lachnospirales; family Lachnospiraceae; genus Acetatifactor. The sequence continues at coordinate 14,417 of CAJUAH010000048.1, read as the reverse complement.
GATGAGTTGTTGTCATATACATATACAGCAGCAGAGGGCAAAAAATTTTTATAGTCAGATACTACTTTTGATATAGTCTTACTTTCATTATAACAAGGTATTAAAACGGCTATTTTATCCATACATCTCCTGTCTATAACCTGTTGATTCTATGTGTTTCTGTAAATTCCTTTTTGCGTATGTATATTAGCTGAAGATTTGTTAGTAGAAATATGTAAGTTAATCAAGGCTTGAATAAATAGGCGTTAGATAATCACATATTATCCTTTTTGCAGCGATTGTACATGAGCATAGCCGTACGATAACGACGTTGTGTGCAAAACCATATCCGAATCCATTATCCTATTCGCTAGCAGATCGGGTTTATTCACCTTGTTCAAAGGCAGTTATAACCTCTGATATAAAGCTTTCCGCAATAATGCCTTACAAAAAATATTTGCATTATTGCGGAAAGTATGTTATCCTCAATAATGTGACTTACCTAGAAATATTAATTGTTTCGGGATATGCAGATATGATATTCCTGATGGTAGACACTTGACAAAGGATAATCTGGGATTATCCTTCATTTGTGATTTTGGGTAGATAATATGTGATTATCTATTGCGTTCGGGAACATTCTTAAATAGTAAATAATATGGGATTCGGCGTAGAAAATATTGTAACATTGCATTTGGGGAAAATAGGTGGACAAGTTGAAGAGCTTAGTAATAATACCTGCCTACAATGAGCAGGATAATATCGAAAAAGTTCTGACAGATTTGAAAAAGTACGCTCCGGACATGGATTATCTGGTGGTTAATGACTGCTCAAAGGATAACACTTTGGATATTTTGGAGACGGCTCATTGCAGCTACATAGACCTGCCGGTCAATGTCGGTATCGGCGGCGGCGTACAAACGGGTTATTTATATGCATATAAAAACAATTACGATATTGCGATACAGATGGACGGCGACGGACAACATAATGCAGAGTATTTGAACGCGCTGATTCATCCAATTGTTGATGGCACGGCAAACATGGTAATTGGCTCAAGATATATTAATAAGGAAGGCTTTCAATCTTCTTTTATGCGGAGGCTGGGAATTAAATTTTTGAGTGGACTGATCAGGATATGCACAGGAGCAAAGATACTTGACGTTACGAGCGGCTTTCGCGCAGTCGACAAAAAGATGATTGCATTGTTTGCAAGAGAATATGCTGATGATTATCCTGAACCGGAAAGTATTGTTGTAGCGGCCCGCAAAGGGGCAAAAATAACCGAAATCCCTGTAATCATGAATGAACGCGTCGGGGGAGTCAGTTCAATATCTGGCTTGAAAACTGTCTATTATATGATTAAGGTTTCTTTATCAATTATTCTATTACGAGTATCACAGGGGGAAGATAAATGGTAACTCTTAGGTTGAAAATATTTTTATGCATCGCGATCATCTTTTTCTTTGTCAGCATATTTTATTTGATTAAAAAGAAATATCTTTCTTTAAAATATAGCCTTATGTGGTTGTTCAGCGGAATAGTGGTATTTTTGATAATATTATTTCCGGAGGGTTTTAGCAGTCTTATGGGTAAATTAGGCCTGATTACTCCTGCTAATGGTCTGTTCGCAATATGTATTTTCTTATTTATGCTAATGCTCCTTTTGCTTACGTCTGTTATCTCGCGCATAAATACCAAAATCAAGCGTTTAATTCAGAGTATTGGGATTTTAGAAAAAAAGATTCGTGAATTGGAGGAAAAGAAAGATATACAATGAAGAATATATTCTTATGTCTAATCAATACTTTGATGATGGTCTGCGGTCAAGTGCTGTTTAAATTGGGAAGCAATGGGAAATCAATTTCCAGTTTTTCGGACATTATAGCGCTGCTGTTTTCACCAATTATATTACTGGCATTGGCATTATATGGTTGTACAACTCTTTTATGGTTATACATATTAAGCAAGGTAAAGATTAGTTTTGCATACCCTATTCAGGCACTGGCATTTCCAATAGTTTTGATCGTATCCGGACTTATATTTAAAGAAGAGATACCGGTCAATAGATGGATTGGAGTAGTAGTTATTGTTATAGGTGTATACATATCAATTTTTAGATAGGGGCTCGAAATGAGAAAGCACATATTATATACTGCTGTTCCAACTATTATTTTTGCTATTATTTTAGTCTTAATTACGTGGGACAATATTAATACCGGTATCACAAGTGTTATTGGATTTGATGAGGCATATAATGCCCAGGTAGCAAAACATTTTGCCGAGACAGGCAAATATGCTGTGACATATCCGGATGAAATTGTTTTTTATAATTCTATCACCACGGGCCCAACAATGCTGTTAGGAACGGCATTTCTTTATAAGGTATGGGGCATATCTAACTTTACAACAAATTTTATCCCAATTATATATGGAGCGGGAACGCTGATATTACTATATATTTTGTTTGCTCAGGTTCTACAGACAAAGTGTAAATATATTTTGTCAATCGTGGCCGTTTTATTGTATTTGGGGGTTCCGGGATGGTTTGAACTTATATCTGTATGTCTTATAGGGGAAATAGGCGCTATGTTTTATGCCCTGCTCTCCACATTGTTTCTTCTATTGTATTATCGCAAGTCCTCTATTAAATATTTGACATTGTCTGGATTTTTTCTGGCATTTAGCCTTGTGACAAAAAGCAGTCAGATATGCTATGTCATTGTGTTTTGCGCAATGATTGTATGGAATGAATTGATTAAGAAAGGGCCGCTGAAAAAGTTGTTATATTTCCTTATGGGATTAACAGCAGGAATTTTGGTATGGGAAATATTCAAGTTGGTGCAATATGGCGGCGATGTTTCAAAATGGCTGCATTGGTGGGTCTCTGAAAAGAATAACCTGTTTTCTCAAACTGGAACTACCAGTTTATTCGGCAACTTTACATGGGCGGGTATACTGGATAGAGCCTTATATCTAAAGGAAGTTTTAGGTGTGAATTATTGGCTGATCGTCCTTGCTATAGCTATACCTCTGATTTGTTTCGTATATTACTATTTTTTCCGGAAACGTACTGGTAGAGATCCAAGAATGAGCGGTTTGCTGGCAATGGCGTTGGGCGCGGAATCACTATTGATCTATTTTGTTCTATTTGGATCTGAAGGATTAAAGTATGCTCGGAGAATGGCAGTTTATGGTGAATTTCTAAAGATAATGTTGATAATTTTCTTTATGATCAGCGTGGAAAAAGTCTTTTTGAGCGGATTTAAAAACGTAATTGCATGGCTGGGAATCATATTGCTTTTCCTGTGCCTGGTTTCGGAAAAGGATTCATTGCGATATCACTGGTGGCTTTATACTACAAAAAACAGCGATGTGTCCGCGGCAAACAGACCCATACAGGAAATGAGAGATGAAATAATGAATTTACCTTCGGATGCTCAGATTTATGTATATGGATGGTGGCAGGCGCCTGAAGTCGGTCTTTTGGTGGAATATAATTTTAAGGACATAAACCCCAAAATACATAACGGGGAAAATCTGGAAGAGGTTCCCAATTATTTTTTGATTGGGGGTTCGCTGGCCCTTCCAAACGAATGGGAAGGAAGTTGTGCAGAATGGCTGGGGCAATACTATGAGTTGACAGAAGTATTCCACTCTCCCTCCTGTGAGGATAAAGACAGATATATTCTGTATGAAATCCGGGATAAGGCGAAAAGCATATCTGCGGCAGACTAAACGCAAAAAAGGAGAATGAAATGGCAAATAATAAGGAAACATTATACATCATAATTCCTGCATATAACGAATCGGAAAATATAGTAAAACTGATTGACGATTGGTATCCAGTCCTTGAGAAACACGATGGAGACGGAAAGTCGCGCCTGATTATTATCAACGATGGCAGTAAGGACAATACATATGAAGTTATCTGCGCATGTGCTCAAACCAGGCCCCTGCTGTTACCCCTCACAAAACCTAATGGTGGTCATGGCCCGACTTTGCTTTTTGGATATAACTATGCTATCGATAACAACGCCGACTATATATTTCAGACAGATTCAGACGGGCAGACGGACCCGGCAGAGTTTGAGCAGTTTTGGGAATGCAGGGATGAATACGATGCAGTCATAGGCAGCCGTCCCCAAAGACAGGACGGCCGGTCAAGAAAATTTGTGGAAGGCGTATTGCTGCTGCTCCTCCGAATGACCTTTGGAGTCAGGGTACCCGATTCAAATGCGCCATTTAGACTGATGAAGTCAGAACTGGTTGCAAAATATCTGGGAAAAATGCCGAAAGATTTTAATCTGCCTAACGTTATGCTGACAACGTATTTTGCCTATTTCAAGGAGAAGGTGAAGTTTATTGATATTACTTTTAAGCCCAGACAGGGCGGAACAAACTCTATAAATATCAAAAAAATCATCAAGATAGGCTGGAAGGCTCTGGGTGATTTTGGAATGCTCAGGAAACATATCAGTGACTGATTAATGACGACAAGAGGATACTATGGACATCAAAAGATTTGTTGCAAAATATAAAGATGTTATCCCCTATGGGGTGTTCGGCGTACTGACTACGCTTGTGAACATTGCGGTATATTGGGTCGTGGCTCATCCCATTGGCCTGGGAGTGATGCCGAGTACAATCATTGCATGGGCGGGAGCAGTGCTGTTTGCATACCTCACAAACCGTAAGTGGGTATTTCGCAGCGAGGCGGCCAATACACGGGAGATTGCCGGGGAGATAGCGTCTTTCTTTGCCTGCAGGCTTGCAACAGGTCTCGTGGATTGGGCGTGCATGTACATATTTGTGGATATATGCCTGATGAATGATGTTGTAATTAAAACAGGCTCAAATATACTGGTCATTATCCTGAATTATGTGGCAAGCAAATTTGTGATTTTCCGGCATAAAAGACAACAGGGGGACACTTAAACAGCCAGATATACTTTTAAGAAAGCGAGAGTGAAAAGATATGGTTTTCAGCTCCAATTTTTTCATTTATGTATTCTTCCCGCTGTTTTTACTGTTTTATTTTACGGCGGTTAAGACATTTCCGAAGTCTACAAAAGCGGCTAATGCCATTATTTTATTATTTAGTTTGACCTTTTATCTGTTTACAGGCGGGTTTTTTGTTCTGTTATTACTCGCAGTAATAATTTGGAACTATATATTGGCATTAGCTATTGAGAAATATAGGAAAAAGCTCCTGCTGATTGTAACAGTGGGAGGGGATATTCTGCTGTTTTTATATTTTAAATATGCGATATTCATATATGAAAATGTACTGGGTCTGCTGCGACTTTTCTCACAATCGTTTCAGACTGTGACGCTTAATATTATTTTACCGGTGGGGATATCCTTTTATATTTTCCAGGCACTGTCTTATGTGGTGGATGTCTACCGGAAAGATGTCCGGGCGCAGAAGAACTTATTTTCTTTTGCCCTGTATATCTCCATGTTTCCGCAGCTGGTAGCAGGTCCTATTGTTCGCTACTCTTCTGTAGATAAAGAGATCAGTGCGCGTGTCTGTACTTTTGAAGACGTTTACCATGGCATCTGCCGGTTTATCTTCGGGCTGGGCAAAAAAGTCATTATCGCGGATATTTTGGGCCAGGCGGTCGATTCCGTATGGGCTCTGCCGGACAGTAATCTGTCCACTCCTCTGGCGTGGGCCGGGGCAGTTTTGTATACCTTACAGATTTATTTTGATTTTTCCGGGTATTCGGATATGGCGATAGGCATAGGACGGATCATAGGATTTCATTTTCCGGAAAACTTTGTCAAGCCGTACACAGCGGAGAACCTCACGGACTTCTGGCGGAGATGGCATGTTTCCCTGTCCACCTTCTTGAGAGATTATCTCTATATACCGCTGGGTGGTAACAGAAAGGGAGCTGTGCGGACTTATATCAATCTACTCGTTGTGTTTACGATATGCGGATTATGGCATGGCGCGGCATGGAACTTTGTGGTATGGGGAATATACCATGGCCTGTTCAGAATGTTGGAATATTTTCTGAAGGATAAATTCCATTTTTGCTGTTCCGGTATAGTGGGCAGGGTTTTTACTCTGTTTGTCGTTTGCCTTGGATGGGTATTCTTTCGCGCAGAATCCGTTACACGGGCCTTTGGATATTTAGGAGTTATGTTTGGCGGCGAGAAACTTGCGGGGCTGCAGTTTTATCAGTTTGGTTATTATGTGCCCGTAAAAGTATGGGTCATAGCCCTGTTGGCAACCGGTCTGGCGGTCTTCCGTCTCCCTGGGAAATTTCGGATCAATGACTGTGCGAAAGGGATTGCCGCGGTGATCGTTTTACTGATCAGTATGGCATATATGTCTGACGCGTCGTTTACGCCGTTTATCTATTTTCAGTTCTGACAGGGAGTGAGGCATTGGAGAGGTGAAGCGAACCATGAAGAATATAGCGAAAAAGATGATTTTGGGAATAATGCTGGCTGCGCTGGCCGCTCCTACGCTGGCAAAGCTGTTTGGTTGGGGAAGTTCGTTTGCCATCAATGAAAACAGGAACAGGCTGACATTCCCGGACAGGGAAACATTAGATGACAGTGGGTTTATGGCCGTCAATGAGTGGTACAATGACAACTTTGGGCTGCGCGATTTCCTGATACGCCTGCAGCATCAGATCGATTATTCTTTGTTCCGCTATAGTAAGGAATTGTTTTTTACTTCTGATCGGGAGCAAAAGTATCTCTTTTACAGGAGCGTCGTCACAGGGGAGCAGTACTATAACGAGATGATGCCACAGGAGACTCAGGAGAATATTTTGTATAATCTTCGGCAAATAAAGGAGCAGCTCGAGGCGTCAGGCATTACATTCAAGTTTATCATAGCGCCGCAGAAAAACGAGGTGCTTTCTCCAAGTATACAGGATATACCGGTGACGCGGGATGAGAAGAACATGTATTATGTGATGCAGGAAAAAATCATGGAATCTGATCTGGCGGACAATTATGTAAACATTATTGACGAGCTGATCCGCAGGAATGAGCAGATACCGACATACTATTATTCGGATTTCCATTGGAATGACTGGGGGGCGGCCTGCGCGTTTGGCGAAGTGATACGGAGCTATGCCAATGACCTGGGAGTGGACACGCCGTACAGTGTTGACGAATTGGAAAGCTCGATTTTCACACCGGATAAAAATTTTGCACAGCTGTCATCTCTGAGCGTCCTGCATTATGATATCCCGGCGGAACATACGGTGAATATGCCAGAGGCGCCCAAGTGTATGTCATATGGTAACGATGGGAGATTCCAGGGAATATGGGAAAATCCCAACGGAGCTGTGTTTGAGGGAGGAGTACTGTTTGTTGGGGATTCTTATACGCCGGCAGCATTAATGTCGTATAATAATACATCCTCAGGAATTGCGGATTTGTTTGAAAAGACGTATTTTTGTCACTGGAACGATGCAGAAGGACTCCTGGAAAACATCCCGTCAGATGTGAAACTTGTGGTGGTCGAGTCAATTGAAAGCGCCTATTTTCGCTTAGATAAATTGCTGGAGACGCTATATTAAACAGATATATAAAAAATATTAGTTGGGAAGGACGATAACAGTATCGCGGGTTCAGTTATGAAAAAATATATTGGATGGGTTATATGTGGAATCATATTGGCGGTAGCTATTGTGGCAGCGGCAAGTGATGGTATCAAAATAGGAGAAGGATTTAGCGTTGTCACTGATTTCAAACGGTTCAAAACTAAAGGAGCCGCTCAGACCGATGCAAATCCATGGAATATTACGGTTGGGGTGATAGAGGATAGCGGAGCAGACTATGTACTCATGCTTCCCGGTACTAGTCTCATTCTTGACGATATTGAGGAGTATACGCCCTTCACGTTTACATATCGCCTCTATTTCAGTTCCGCGGACGGTGGAGATGAAATGGAGGTACAGTCTGATGGGGCCGGCCTTTTGATCATTTACTATGATGAAGAAGGGCAAGTTATGCGCGAAGATACGGTCTTTATTGACAGTCATGCGGACGCTCATTGTTACCATACTATTCCGCAGACAGCATTTTCCACGTATATACGCACTATTGAGATACAATGCAATAATGGATACTACGGAGACGGGACGCTGGATTGGGTGGTTCTACAGTAGTAGGAGGGAGAGAAAAATAGCTATGAAAAACAGCGAAAAGGAACATACTGTTACAATAAGCTTGCCGATTCTTATATATATGGTATATCTCAGTTTTCTGGTTCTATGCGATGCGGTAAACTTTGGCGCATATATGTTGTGCGGGGGGCGAATTCCGATTCCCGCGTTACTTCTTTTAGGAATTGTACTTATATTTCTGGTCTACAGGTTCAGGGAATATATTCATATAGAGAAACAGCGTATGGATCTCGTGGCATACATTTTTCTAGCCCTTATTTTCATATTAGCATTTTTCAGAGGAATACTGCCCGATACCTCATATGACGTGATGAATGCCAGGGTATTTTGGCAATTTCCGGGGTTTCAGGATAATATAGACTATAACACCTTTCCTGCCGCATGGACATTCTTTTTCCCGCTGCCGGATCGTGTTTTCTATTATCCGCGTGTCATTCTGGGTTATCGGCTGGGTACTATGATGAACGCCCTGTTGCTCGCCCTTTTCTTTCTGGAGGCAAGAAATCTGGTAGAAACCCTTCTGGGGGATAAACTATCTGTTTTAGAGAAAAGCATGGCAGGATATAGCAAAGAAACACAGGCGGTCGTCGGCATTATATTTGGAAAGAGTTTTCTTGCCGCTGTTTCCTGCCTGCTATTTTATATCATAGCAGAGCTGGGGACATATATGGTAGATCTGACGGCTTTGCCGTTACTGTTGCTCTTGATCAGGAAAGTAGTTGCCAGGGAATGTGATACATTCTCCGGTGAAATAATCTTTACGGCATATGTGGCAGGGATTTGCTTTGGGCTTAAGATGACAAATATTATTTTTCTTGTCCCTATTATAATAATATATATTGTAAAAAACAGAAGATATATACATTTTGGCAATTTTACAGTATGCGTGCTAATAGGGATTTTTCCCAGTATCTCATACCTCTTATATGCTTATTTAAGCACGGGAAATCCTGTTTTTTGGACGTATAACTCTATTTTTAAATCTCCATACCATATAGATGTTGATTTTAAGGATATGCGCTGGGGGCCAGAAAGCATAAGAGACTATATATTTTGGCCATTAAAGATGGTGATTGATTATGACAGCCGCATAACAGAACTGGCGAGACTGCCGCAGATATATATTTTGCTGGGCACAGTGTCTTCCATATACCTGACAATCAAGGCATGCGTAAAAAGAATATGGGATAAGGGAATGTCTGTATTTATCCTGTTATTTTGGATTTTTTATATCCTGTGGTTATACAGCACAGGGTATGCAAGATATGCTATAATCTGTGAAACTATGGCAGTAATTATATGCGTGTATGCTGTCTGCGAACTCTTGACGGCTGACAAAAAGGCCCAACGCATTTTGGCAATTACCATAATGCTTGCCCTGGTCCTGCAAATGCAGTTAAATTATATAGAAGGACTTAATAATCGTTATGACTGGAGTTGGCGAGGGACGATTGCCGATAACATAACAAATGGAAAACTGGCCGCCAATATGAAATGGCTGTTAAGGGATCGGGGTAATATAGGAACGGATGAGCAGCGGGAGAAGGTAGATATATTTTTAGAAAGTTATACCAGCAGTCAGTATATGAAAATGTTTGACGAGAATATACCCATAATTAATGGCTCTTATGTTCAGAGTTATCTGGCACAGGTATATGAAGTAAAGGGAATTGATTACCCGACATATTATAGAGAGAAAATTGTGAAGGCCCTGATGGAAGGCAAGGGGGTATATGACCTGTTACGACCAGAGCATATACAGTATGCTGTTAATCTGGCAAATGCATGGGGACTGCAGATCACGGAATGCGAATATATTGAGAGCTATTATACTTGGGATAGAAGCCCTGTGTTAATACGCTATGAACTGGCTGATGAAGAAAACGAGTATCATCTGGTGAATCATGTCGATATTGACACATCTATATTTCAGGGAACCCATGATGTTAGCTTGAGAGGCATTGCATATCTGGACAGCGCATCGGCTTCCAACTGCACCTTAATAGTAAAAACGGAATGGGCTGACGGCGGAAACATAGAGCAGAAATTATCTCTCCGAGCAGGACAATTGTATGATTTGAGTCAATATTTTAATATATCAGATGTGGACTCCAGGGATAAAGTGTATTTGCAGGTTTTGGAAGAAGGAATAAATGTAAATATTGCAAACCTGGGATTTGTACAATATTAACGTATGCGTTTAATAAGAATGCTTTTGTGCTCTCTGGAATCCGGTCAATTCCTGAGAGCACAAAAGCGGATTTTCTTTGATTCCAGCAGTTTCAGAATATCCCGCTGGCCTCTATGCTATGGGTCGGCTTTCTCATATGCATTGGCGGATACTGCCGATAGTCTTCATAATGCATGGCCAGGAAAGCCTCATAGTTCTGAGGGGCACTGATTGTAAGATCTCCTAAGGGCAACCGAACGCCCTCGCCAAACCACTCCTGCTTAAATCTCCAGGGGATACAATATATAAATCCGTTAGATTCAAAATAGTTTTCGCATACTTTTCCCCTGTTCCACTTTCTTACCCACTCGTAACATCTAAAGATCCAGGACAGGGGAATATGTCTGCCGACACCGGACAAAAATTTCACGATCTTTTGCGTTTTACTGTCTCGATTGGAATAATCGCCCGGATCAATATACGCCCTGTGTCCCATGGCCAGTCCGTATAATCCCCGGATCATTTGGGTCTGTATAGTATGAATCAACATATTATTCGCGGCATTATCCAGGACATAAATATCCATCGGCAGATGATTCTCAATATCGGAACGCCCTTTTCCTTTGATTTTCCGAAAAACATTGACGGGAATCTCTTCTTTCATGTATACAATACGAGTCATATAATCGAGAAAGGTATGATTGCCCAGATGGTCATAGTTCAGGAACAGGATATCGCTATCAGTTCCCCATTCTTCCTGGGCATGCTGCAGCAGTATATCAAAATCCCTTCTTGGCATGGCTACGTCCACGTCGTCATCCCAGGGAATCATTCCCTGGTGTCTGACCGATCCCAACAGGGAACCGCAGATCAGATAGTAATGCAAATCATACTTGCGACATACCCGGTCAAAATCCTGTAATAATATTTTCAGAATCCGATGCGCGTTTTGCAGGTACTGCTGTTCATCGAGGCCTATTTTACGAACATCCAGGAGTTCGGTATACATTCCTTCTGCATCCAACGTCAATTCTTTCAACAGCTCTCCATTAACGGTTATTCGTAAAGTAGAATTCAAGCTGGTTAAAAATTGAGGAACATAATATACAATTTTCAAACCGCTTTTATATATTCCGGGATCTTTCAGATAAGCAATGCTGCAGGGACTTGTCCAGGTGCCGTTTTCCTCTGGCCCCCAGAATTCTCTGAGCGCATAATAATTCCATTCGTCTGTATACGGAAATTCCAGCCTGCTCAGGACATGGCGGTCATTATCCCAACTGACAGACGCATGCTCCGGCGCCGATGCTCCCATATAACTGACTAAAATGCCTAAGTCACGCTTATCATCGCTTATGCCAGCCTGACTGGGGTTGTACGTTTTGGACAATTCCAGTTTTATCTCATATCCCTTTTCGTCGTATAAACATTGCATTTCCTGACTCCTGATTAAATTATTAAGGCTCGAGTCCATGTATTATAGACTCATAAAATCTTCATATTCCTGCAGCACTTCTTCCGTTTCACCTAATCTGATGAATTTACCGTCGTTAATCCAGAGGATATTGTCGCAAAACTTTTTTAATGTATCCGTTGCATGGGACACGATTAACACGGTTCGGTTACTCAACATCAGTTCTTCCATTTTGGCATAGCTCTTTTTCCGAAAATGCTCGTCCCCTACGCTGAGTACTTCGTCCACCAGCATGATATCCGTTTCCAGGATAGCGGTTACCGCAAAAGACAGTTTAGAATACATACCGCTGGAATAAGTACGCACCGGACGATCAATGAAATCTCCCAATTCCGAAAACTCTATGATCTCATCCATGTGCTCTTTTACATAGTTTAACTTGCAGCCCAGCAGCATTCCGGACTTTAATATATTTTCACGTCCGGTATTGCTTGCGTTAAACCCAATACCTATGGCCATCAATGATACGCGATTGCCTTTGGTATCTATATACCCCTCGTCAGGCTGAAATATTCCCGCAATAGAACGGAGAAGGGTAGTCTTTCCGGAACCGTTACGACCCACAATTCCAAGTATTTTTCCCTTTTCTACGGTGAAAGAAATGTCGTTTACCGCCCGGACGATATCTGCCCGTTTGGCTTCTCCCTTCAGCAATCCCTGATGTAGGGACATATGCATTAAGTTTCTATAATCAATGCTTACGTGATTGACTTCCAACGCAATATCTCCCATTTTTACACCACCTTCACATAGCTGTTTTCATTTTTGTATACAATATGTATACCTATATAACAGAGAATGCTGGAGATCAGAAACCACATACCTAAAATGGGGAGATTCGCAGCCGTATTATATAGCAGCGCCTGCCTCATGGTATCAATCAATCCCGCTACAGGATTGAGGCAGAGCATAAGTCCGTTTAATGGCTCGGGCAAAGTTGTCATTACATCATAAAATATTCCGGAAAGGAACATCAACATATTGAGTAATATCCCAATGGCATATGACAAATCGTCTACATATACTCCAAAATGCAGAAAAATCATACCTGCCCCGAATGCAAGCATGATCATTACTAAATATGCAGGGAAAAACCAGAAAAGGTTGACCCCAATGTGAATGCGGAACACTGCCAGCATCACGATCAGGACAACCATGGAAAACAGCAGTTTTAATAGGTTTAATATCATATTAGAGAACAGTATCACAAATTTTGGAATATAGACTTTTGTGACAATATCTTTATTGCTGCGTATGAGCTTAACGCTATACGCGATGGTTTTGTTGAAGAAATTCCACATCAAAAGGGCGGAAAATACAAAGGTGGCATAATTCTCCACGGAACGTCCCATAACCTGTCCAAAGACTATCACATATACAAGCATATTGAAGAAAGGTTCCAGCAGCCACCATAATCGATTTAGATATGAATCGGCTACCTCGGCTTTCAGATCTGCGCGCGCGGAAAAAATGATGTATTGCCAATATTTGCGCATATCGATACAAAAGCGCTTTATTTCATAAATCGGACCGTGATTATCCCGGTTTTCTGCAATGTACTTTTCCTGTAATGCATTGCAGAATATAATGGCCATCGCGGTCATGGCCATCGCAATTCCTATCAGGATCAAACGTTCTTGAATAATAGTTGCGGACAAATCCTTTATCACTTCGATAAAGGAAGGGGTCATCGTAAAGCTTATTCTGCCATCCCCGGAAAAAACTATGGCATCTTCCGCCAAATTCATGGTTCCGCCGTCTACAGAGGAAACATAGGGAGCAATCTCCCCAAAGTTAAATTCTTTCAGTAATATACTTTCCCATTTGCCATATACAAGAATCTTTTTCAGCGTAAATTCTTCCATATCATTAAATGTGAACGTGCCGAACTGCCCGGCGGCTATGACATCATTAGATAAAGATACGGTTTGCCGCTCTTCCGGAGTGACAAATGTTATTTTAATGTTTCTGTTGTCAAACGGATATATGGCGATTAGTATAGTTCCTATTACGCCAGATAAAATAATCAGAATTCTGGCAAGGAAAAATCCTGTTTTGCTTTTTTTCTTCATACTTTATTGTCCTCTTTTTTTAATGCACCCATAATTGCGGCCTTGATCATGGTGGAACTGGTGCTCTTGGTGTAAGGAAAATATTCTATGTTGGAGCCTACTGCCTGTAAGGACTGTTGGTCCTGGATCCAGTAGGGATTGCCAGAATAATCGTCGCCGGAAAAAAGGCAGTCAAAATGATACATGTTCCAGGCTTTCATTTTTTCATGGTTTTCCTCTGTGACAGCCACAACTTGATCTACATATCGTATCGATTCCAAAATCTGCCTGCGTTCGTCAAAGGGAATATATGGGGCATTATTTTTGAATTTTATAACAAGTTCATCTGTGAGCGCCCCCACAATCAAATAATCGCATCGCTCTTTTGCGCGTTTTATCAGATTTAAATGTCCTATATGAAATAAATCAAATACACCGGCCAGATATCCCACTTTATACTTTTCCATATTTTTCTCCTGCTCCTCATGGCTATTGAAAATCATTATATCAATATTAGAAGGAATAATCAACACAGGTTTTAGGATTTTTGAATCTCTGTGGGGATTCTGTGAGAATTCAAGAAT
>CAJUAH010000047.1 GCA_910584375.1 uncultured Acetatifactor sp. | reverse complement strand
AGTACGCCTACGACCTGCTGGGCAGGGTCGCGGAGATCACCCGCCCGGACGGGGCCCTGCAGGCCCGGCACACCTACGACGCCGGGGGGTACCTGCTGTCCACCACCGACGCCTGCGGCAACGGCATCCGTTTTGCCTACGACCTGGGAGGGAGGCGTATCTGCGCCACCACGGCGGCAGGTTCCGCCCAGCAGTATGAATATGACCCCTTCGGCAACATCACCGGCGTGACCGACGGCGAAGGCAACCGGACGCGCTACGAGCTGGACGAGTGGGGCAGGGTCACGGAGGTCGCCCGCCCCGACGGGGCCAGCGAATACTACCGCTACGACTACGCGGGCAACATCACCGCCTCCGTGGACGGGGAAGGCCACACCACCCGGTACGAGTACGGCGCGGACGGGCACATGCTGCGCATGACGGACCCTCTGGGCCACAGCGAGGAATACCACTACGACGCCGGGGGCCGCCTGTGCCGGATGATAGACCGCAACGGCGTGGAGACCACCTACACCTACAACCTCTACGGCAGCCCCACCGGGCGCAGAGCCAGGGCGCTGGGAAAACCTGACGAACCCCAGACCCTTGGGGAGCCCGGCGCTACGTCTGGAGCCCTGCGCAAAGCGGAACTCCTGAACTCGGGTCACCTGGGCACAATACTCTCCGAGGCCTATGAATACACCCCGGAGGGATTGTTAAAGTCGGCCATCTCCCACGGCGGCGTCCCCGGCGTTTCCAATGCACGCACCTTAGGTATGCGTTACAACTATGAGTACGACGCCATGGGTCGCCTGACCCGCAAGTCCGCCAGCGGCCGCACCCTGTTGGCCCTGTCCTATGACCTGAACGGGAACCTGGTCAGCCAGGAGGATATTTCAGGGAAAGTGTCACAGTACCACTATAATACCCTTGACATTCTACAATATGTGAATGATAATAACAATAGGCTGGCAGAGTACGCCTACTACCCGGACGGCACGGTCAAGAGCCTGAAAAGCGGTAGCCTGTACACCGAGTACGCCTACGACGCGGACAGGAACCTCACCAGCCTAAAGACCATGCTGGGCGGGGAAGTGCTGGCGGACAACCGCTACAGCTACGACCATAACGGCAACCGCACGGAAAGGCGGCAGCCCGGCGGCGCCACCCGCTACACCTACGACAGCGTGAACCAGCTGACAAGGATAGAGTACCCCACTTACACGGAGCAGCTTTATTACGACAGGGCCGGGAACCGCAGCCGCAGGATAACGGGGGACATGCAGGAGGAATACCGCTACGACCCTGCCAACCACCTGACCGAGTACACGAAAGGAGGGGAGACGACCACATTTACCTATGACAAAGCCGGGAACCTGACGGCGGACAACAGGGCCCGCTACACCTATGACCTGTTCAACCGAACGGAGATGGTGGAAACCTTCGACGGCCACGTCCAGATCAACCATTATGATGCGGAGGGCCTGCGCAGTGGGATCGAGGAGGACGGAAGACTGGTACAGTTCATCTTCCGTGGACAGGAAGTGGTAACAGAGCTGGAGAACGAAAAGGGCATGACCCGCTACATCCGGGGCTACGACCTGATCGCCTCCGATGCCGACAGCGCCCGGACGTACTACCATTATGCCTCTGACGAACTGGGGAGTATAACCCATGTGGTAGCGGGAGAGGATATCCTTAACCGCTACGAATATGACGTATGGGGGAACCTGACGTTTTGCGAGGAAACCGTCGAGAACCGCTTTAAGTTCAACGGTCAGCAATACGACCCCATCAGCCAGCAGTATTACCTGCGTGCAAGGTATTACAACCCCGTGATCGGGCGTTTCACCCAAGAAGACACTTACCGGGGAGATGGCCTGAACCTGTATGCGTACTGCCGAAACAATCCGGTGTATTATGCTGATCCGAGTGGGCATTTTACGAATTGCGAAAAGGAAGCATATAGGCAATATCGTGAAGAAGGAAAGACACCTCAAGAAGCGTTAGATGCATTAAACTATGAGCGTTTTCGTAAAGAAAATGAAAATAAGGGACTTTCGCCAACAAATGCTGCTGCACGTGCAGAGGTAGATTTGGAAATCCACAAAACAATGCAAAAATATCAGATGCTATTGAATCAAATAGATCCTAATACTGGAGGGACAACAGCTAGAGAGCATGGTACATTAGTGCATAATGATGTGGCCAAGCAAATGGAACAGTGGGTCAATACCCAGGGATTTAACACAATAGATGTTGATGTAGAGATTTATTATAGAAATGGAAATGTGCATGAAGGAGGAGGGGGATCTTCAAGACTGGATTTACTTATTCATGAAAATAATTCAAGTAATAATATGGCAAACCCTGCCTACTATTATATGGGAGATATAAAAACTGGGAGTACCGTAACTGGAAGTACATATGGACAATCCCAAATGGAAAGAAACCAAAGAAATGTTTTAGGGTATTCTACTGGAAGGACAAATATTCCTGGAGTAACACATTGGCAATTTAATCCTGGACGAACTACTCCTCAACAAAATGTTTTTTAGATATAATATATTGGGATTAAAACGGCAAAAATATATGCCATCTGGTAGGATAAGCGTGACTTTGCAATATTGCGAATGCCGAGCGCAATATACAAACAGAGAGAGAAACAACTATTAATATGCTGGTTTGATGGAGGTAAATGTAAATATGGAAGAAGACATTAATCTAGTCACATCTGTTGAGGCCAATAAGTATATTTGGCAACAGGTAAAACAACTCTTAGTATTAAGGAATTTTATTGCATGTCCAGGTAAACCCAAGTGTATGGTGAGATTACGAGAACACTACCTTCAAATGGTATATCAGGAAATTGCATACGGCGCAACAAGTCTTGCTATAATTGTAATTCCGGCGTGGACTTATCAAAATGGATGGTTTTTTGTTAACAGGATATCTTTGCGACGAACAAACACCACTCTGGACTCTGGATTGAACCTTTATTCAGAGGCGGCTTACCGGCAAAGTACATCATCGAAAACATATTATAATATGCCTGAACTCGTAAAAATGTGGGGTGAAGTTATTCTCCCGCAACTGCAAAAAGAACTTGTGGAATACTTTGACAAAATGGACTTTTGTGCATATGTAAGTATATGTGAAAACAAAGGTGATGGGATTTTGCGTTACGGCTCTTCGTGCGATGGAGTCAGGCTTTTGGCGATAGGATATAACTGTTTATGGACGCAGCAGTATGAAAAAGGTGAGGTTTATATACGAAAAGCAATTAAAGAGATGCAAGGGCTTAAAGCGCGTAGGGAATCATCTAACAGTGCGACAGATTTAGAAACAACTGAGTACTTAATGTTTAATCTGGATTTAACAAATGGGGAGGAAGTATTAAATATTTTAGAACACCGGGGGGCAGATATGGAGTGGATTATCAGAAATAAACTATTTATGTTAGAAAAAAAAGCAATGGATAAAAATATCCATATAGCTTTAAATGAAAAAAAAGAAACGGTAAAAAGTAGGCCATAGAAAATTGTGAAAGTAAGAGGGTGTAGAAAATGGAAAAACAAATTGAGTGGATCACCATTAGGCAGGTAAATGAATATATGAATGGACAATTGGAAAAGTTGTTGCTACGAGAAGGATTTGAAGTGGATAGTAAAAAAGAATGTCTGCTTAGGCTAAAAGAACACCACATTCAGATGATATACCGAATGGGAGTTGAAGAAATAAAATTGAAACTGATGCTTGCCCCGACATGGATTTATTGTGATAGTTCTCGATATAGTAAAATCATGCGTTTAAAATGGAGTAATCGTGCTAATCTAAGAAGCAATGTTTATACAGATATTGCATATAAGCAGAAGATATCTTCAACGATATTTTACAAAAAAGAAGAGTTTTTTGATGTATGGAACACAGTTATATTACCTCAGATGCAGAATGAAATTATAGACATGTTTGAGAAAATGAATTTTGATGCTTATGCGTTTATTTGTGAAAATGAGAATGAACAGAACTGGAAAATAGAATATGAGGATGTAGTCTGTAGAAATCTTGTTATAGGGTATAATAATTTCTGGAATAAACATTATGAAAAAGGGAAACATTATTTGGAAAGCGCAATTTCAGAAATAGGAAAAAAGTTGACTACTATAGATACGAAAGGTAAATATGTTCAGGATATAGTAAACGCAAAAACCATATTGGAAGTATATGGGAATAGGGAAATAGGTTGGGAAAAAAAGATAGCTAATAAAATGTTATTGATTGAGGGTGTAATATTGCAGCAATATTTATTTTAATCCCAAAATATACAAAAACAAAAGTAATGAATTGCCAAAAGACAATATAAAATTATTGTTTATACGGACAAATTGTAAAACGGAAATATGAAAAGAAAGACTCATTATAGCACAAATAAAAAAGACAGTTGATAAATAACCATACAAGTATAAAGGCTAAAAAAGGGGACAAACTATGGAAAAAGGGTATGAAAAATTTATTTATACTATACAAATAAAAAAAGATTTCACCTCACAAGTTTTTTATTACTATTATTTAAGAAAGATACAGGATTATATTAATGTATGGAAAAGACATAAAAGCACGATGTTATTTATAGACCTTTCAAATTGTAAGTCTATTGACGGAAATGTGATTCCAAACTTTTTCATTTCGGGGATGATTATTAAGAATATTACTCATATTTCTCCTCAAATATATATTCCGGGTAGTAATGGGTCAGGTGTAATGAGTTATTTAAAAAGCATTAATTTTTTAGATATAAATAAGGACATTAAAATATTTGACATACAAGCTAATGAGAGTATAAGGAAAAACTCATATAATTTTCCTGACTTTTGCACAACAGTATTATTAAATGAAGATTTGTCAGAAGAGCAAGTAGTTTTTGAATTGCAAAAAAAATATTCAGAATTATTTCAGAAATATTTAGATGATTTCTCCTATTACATTTTTGATGCTATTACGAATAGGCGATATGTTATAAATCTTCTTGAGTTTTTTTGTAAACAAGTATGTTATAATTCATTAGATCATGGGAAAAGCCCCTGTTTTATCACTATGCAAACAAATCGAGAATTGAAAAAGATTTTTATCGCTATATCAGATTGTGGGAAAGGTATGACATGTGGTATCCAAGAAAGCATCTCTCGAGGATATAAGCCCATAATAGTACCCAAGGAGAAAGAATTAAGGCAGAAATTAAGAAACTCAAGATTAGATTTGCTGTCGATAATAGAGGGAGTAATATTTCGGTTTGGTGATCCAATCTATGGATTATGGAATGTGTTGCGAGAAGTAATGAATATGGGGGGTGTAATATACTTTCACAGTGGTGAAATAAGGATGGCACTGTCGAATATAGATCCTCAAATATTTGTAGAGAGTGAAACTAAGTTAAAAATGGCAAATATGCTTTATAATTTTTTAAAAAAATCAGAAAACATTCAGTACACTACTTACTACGCGGGAACACATGTAGAGATAGAAGTGCCATTAAAGCTTTAAAACAAATAAGAATATAGATAAAGGAAGGAAAAGCATGTTTACAATAAAAGACAAAGAATATATATACATACCAATGCAATATAATATGGCTTGGGAAGGAAAACGTAGCAAACATAAAATAGAACTTTTCGAGGAAGAGTTTTTGAAAACATTAACAAATTATTGCACTGAAAATCTTGTTTATATATGGGATTTTCAAAATTTAAATAAAGCACGTGATAGAGTTTTTTCTGAATACTTTAAGAAACTTACAAATAGAGGAAAAACAATTATCATGGCAAACATAGAGTCTAATAGTGCGCTTGACAAAATAATGTGTGTTGATATCGTACAAAATAGGGGGAAAAAAATTTTAAATTCAGCATCGAAGGGATATTATGTATTGGGTGATATCGGAGAACGCACTTTCACAGTTCACACAATTAGAGATATACAAATAAAGTATTTAAATGAAACCATAGAGAAGGACTGCATAGAGACAAAGTATCAATATCTTGTATCATCGGGTGTATACAGTAATATGCAAATTAACTTAAAAAATTTATTTTATGATACAATAAATTTTCCTTATGTAATATATTTGCTTTGGAACCAAATATATAAAGAGAAATTTGACGCTATCATAGCAACGAGCAAAAATGGTGTTTCATTTGCTTCGATTTTGGGAGAAGTTTTAGAATGCGATGTCTTATATTTTAACATAGGGCAAAGATTTGAAGAGACATATAATTGCAGTCCGGCGGTAAAAAGTGGGAAAAAATATGTTCATGTTTATGATATGATTTGTTTGGGAAGTGAAACAAAGGTACTTAATGCTCTTGTAAATTCACAGGGGGGAGAGGTGATTAGTTCAGTAGGATGTATATGCCTACTAGATTTGGACGTAATTGCTCAAAAAAACAGGTATTCGTCCATTAACCATGTTAAATGTCTACTGGGACAGAAAGAGTTAAAAAATGAATATAAAATATTTTTAAAAAATCCGAATAGCGAGGAATAGAAGATGAAATCTTATAGGGTAAAAGAGATTGAGCCTTTGACAAAACTTAATTGTATAAAGGGTATGGGAAACAGATATATGGAGGCGTGGATACAGCTTGCGGAGCACTATGCGCCTAAACTGAACGAAGGTTCATTGATTAGAAGGACGGCATATACAAAACATGATTTTTCTCACCATTGTAAGGATATATATGCAATCATAGACAACGTATTATTAAAAAATGTTGAGATAAGACCAGAGGAATACTTTGTTCTTGCAGTTGCAGTCTTGCTACATGATATATCCATGACATTAGAGCATTTTGACCGATTGTGCCATTCAAAACAGTCGGCAGACTATGTGCAAAAAGAAAGTAGCGGGGTAGTTTGGAAAGAAGTACCTATTCAAGATGTTTCAATAGTTAAAAAAATAATTACCGCGCATTCTGACATTAAAAAGATAGATGCAGATGGTAAGGAAATAATAAGCACATATACTTTGAAAACTACACCAGATAAAGAGAAGGGGGAACTGGGAGAGGAAATACAAGTAAGATGGTTAGCGGGTGTTTTAAGATTGGCGGACGAATTAGATGTTACAAACTCGCGTATTGGTAATGGGGATAATCGATATGAAGGCCTCAATTTGGATAATGAGGATGAAAAAGAGTCATATTATTACTGGGAATATCTTAATTATTTTAAGGAAGTTGCAAAAGATAGATCAACAATAAATATATTTTTAAATGAACAGTATCTATCTTCTAAAATTATTGACGATAGAGAAAATATTGTAGAGAATATAAAGAATATTTATGGAAAAATTGAAAACTGTTTGAACATGGTAAATGATTATGCGTTTGATAATTGCGAAGAATATTACAACAAAATCAAAATCAAATGTGTAAAAATCTGTGATTTGAATGGTTTATTAACAAAAGAAGAATTGCATATGATCAACGACTTATCATACAAACATAACGAATTAGAGCGGATGAACGGTTTGCTAGGTCAAAATACAAATGGAGTAGTTAAAAATAAAGGGGATCAACTAGAAAAATTTGATAAGTACATATTTGGACAACCGACATATTTAGATACGGAATTGGGGGAAGACATATCGAAATATGTGTACGATAATGATTTAATATCATCTGGGCATTATCGCCTTAACAGAAGGTTTTGCGGAGTAGACTGGGTAGATGTTCGTTCTATACTTTCAGATAATGATATAAGCACAAAAATTGTTCAGGCAGTAGTTCGTGATGTGGAAAAGGTATTAGCAGAACAGAAGGATCGAGATATTTTAATGATTGGAATAAGTATGAATGGAAATATTTTGGCCTCCAGAACAGCTTTTCAATTAAATTTTCCATTTTCATACTTAATTCCTACAAAACCTGGAACCGTTGCTACAGATATGGAAAATACTTTCAAAATAGGAGACTACAAAAAAGTCGTATTATTTACTGGCGTAATTTCCTCATTTGATACAATTGCTAACATGATAAAAAAATATATGAAAGACATTGAAATTATTCGTATATATACAGTCTTATGGAGGAAAATTGAAATACAGTATGGTTTGGATGATGAATTAGAAATAATCAGAAAAAGCATAATGGATAAAGTAGTTTTCCTGAATGGTGATTTTCCTTGTGAAATTTTATCTGTAAAAAGATGTTTATGTTCTAAGTATGGAAAATGTATTGCAAAAAATAAGCAAGCCTATGAGGAAATTTATGAATGGCCTTTAGCTGTCAAAGATAAGAAAAATAGCAGAGTTTTTATAAACAATATTCTTGGATGCAACTTATCATGTAAATATTGTTATTTAAACAATATCGGTTTATTAAAAAGGGAGAAACATACTGCTGATGAAGTAATTGCTGAATTTGAACGAATCCATGATGTTTCTCCTGAAAAGGACATTATTTCGATAGGATGCTATGCAGAATGTATGACGGAAGACAATCTTATAAATATGGTAAGTCTTATAAAATATTTTGCAGAAAAGAACTTCTTTATTCAAATAGCTACTAAAAAAGGAATCCCGTATAAGTGGATTCAAAATTTGAATGATATTTTAAAGTTTGAAAACCAATTGAATGTATTTGTAAGTTTGCCGACCATTAATCAATCCTCATATTGGGAACCGGGAGCAGATAGTATAGAAAATCGGATTGAGACTTTTAAACATATAAAATTTTTAAAAAAAATTAAATTTTATATTTATATTAAACCTTTCTTGGACAATGTAACTAATGAGGATACAGAAGAATATAAGCATTTGGCTCAAAAATATGATTTAGATATTGTTGTGGGTAATAGATTTCAATTCCAGTCTTTAGAAGGTAACTGTATTAATGTAGGGAAAAATGAGATGTATGAAGATGAACAAAGCAAAATAGAGGATTTTATAAATTCATTGAAAGGCACCAATAAGATTTATAGGCATAGTATTGAGCCTATAAAAGAAATGCTGAATGGGGACAAGCCCCAAACAATTTAATAGTATAAACAGATAATTTACTCCTTGCTGATATTTAACAAAGATATTCCTGCTTAATTGAGCATAAGTTACCATGTTAGTTTTTAATTATTTGCAGGGAACACCGGGAGGCCCGGTACGACACGCGGGAAAACCGGGAGTGGGAAAAGGACAGGCTGGGCAATGAGCTGCTCCGGAGATTCGGCAAGGACAGCCAGCTATTGGAGGAGACCCTGCCCAACGGCCTGGTCACCAGCTTTGCCTATGACGGGGAAGGCCGGATCACCGAAAAATGGGACAACGGAGGCAGGAAACAGCAGTTTGCCTACGACCGCCACGGCAACCCGGTGGAGATCCGCAGCCGGATCCAGGAGGGCGCAGAGCAGCGTGTCCTCCTGGCCTACGACGGCCTGGGCCGCGTCACGGAAGTGACGGACGCCGGGGGCAACACCACCGTCTATGCCTATGAGGGGAACTGCCCCCAGCCCAGCGCCATCACCACCCCGGAGGGAAACACGGTCCGCTATGCCTACGACAGGGCCGGACGCTGCATGGAAGTGCAGGACGCCCAGGGAACCACCGCCTATGCCTACAACCATATGGACTGCGTCACCATGGTGACGAATCCGCTGGGAGAAGTGACCCGGTACTATTATGACGCCCTCTGCAACCTGACCAAAGTAGTGCGCCCTAACCAGGCCCGGGAAGGGGGCAGCCAGGCGGGCACCCGGTACTGTTACGACGCCATGGACGCCCTGGTCATGACCGTGGATCCCCTGGGCAATGTGCGGGCCACGCCCCGGGACGTGGAGGGGCATGTGCTGAAGGAGATACACCCCAACGCCTACGACCCCGCCACAGGGGACGGCGAAGGCATCGCCTACGAGTACGACCCGGAGGGCCGCCGCATCAGGATCCATTACCCGGACGGCGGCGTGGAGAGGATCCGCTACGACGCCATGGGCCACATCACCGAGAAGATCGCCCCCCTGGAGTACGACAGCCGGACGGACAGCGGCAAGGGCTGGCGCTACGCCTACGACGAAGTGGGGCAGCTCACCCAGGTCACCGACCCTGAGGGGGCTGTGCGCAAACGCTACGTCTACGACCTGCAGGGGAATATCGTGAAGATCATAAACGCCGACGGGTACCTCCTGGGGGAGACGGACGAGGAGCGCCCCGGCGAGCTGTACCGCTACAACCGCATGGGGTGGCTCACGGAAGTGAGAAAGCCCGTAAACAGGGGAGAGGACGGTACAGTATATTACCAGCTCACCCGCTACCGCTACGACCTGGCGGGCAACATGACCCAGGAGATCCGCTACCGGGACGCCCAGACCCTGGAGGGGGAGAGCGGGGCCATCCACACGATCCGCTACGCCTACGACCGGGACAACCGCCGCGTGCGGGTCAGCGACAGCACCGGGGCCTGCCTGGAATACGGGTACGACGGCAATAACCGCCGGACCAGTGAAAAAGTCCGCTTAAACGACGCCACCGAGCAGACCCGCGCCTACGCCTACGACGCCGCGGGCCGCCTGACCCAGGTACGCCAGAGCGCGGACGAGGAGGGCTGCGGCCACAGGACGGCCGCCACCTCCTACGAGTACGACCTAAACGGCAACCTGGTAAGGATCCGCCTGCCCTACGGCGCGGAGATCCGCAGACAGTACGACGAGGCCGACCGCCTGACGGCGGAGACCCATGTGGAAAAATCCACCGGCATCCAGAACACCACCCGTTTCTCCTATGACAAGGGCGGCAACCTGACGGAAGTGACGGACAACCGTGGGAACACCCTGCGGATCGAATACGACCTGCTGGACCAGGAGACCCGCAGGACCGAGAAGGACGGCGGCGTCACCCGCCGGACCTACGACCGAAACGGCCGCCTGGCCCGCCTGGTGCTCCCCAATGAGTACCAAAGGCTGGGGGAACAGGCCCACGGGCAGCAATACGCCTATGACCTGCTGGGCAGGGTCGCGGAGATCACCCGCCCCGACGGGGCCCTGCAGGCCCGGCATACCTACGACGCCGGGGGATACCTGCTGTCCACCACCGACGCCTGCGGCAACGGCATCCGCTTTGCCTACGACCTGGGAGGGAGGCGCACCTGCGCCATTACGGCGGCAGGCTCCACCCAGCAGTATGAATACGATCCCTTCGGCAACATCACCGGCGTGACCGACGGCGAAGGCAACCGGACACGGTACGAGCTGGACGAGTGGGGCAGGGTCACGGAGGTCGCCCGCCCCGACGGGGCCAGCGAATACTACCGCTACGACTACGCGGGCAACATCACCGCCTCCGTGGACGGGGAAGGCCACACCACCCGGTACGAGTACGGCGCGGACGGGCACATGCTGCGCATGACGGACCCTCTGGGCCACAGCGAGGAATACCACTACGACGCCGGGGGCCGCCTGTGCCGCATGACGGACCGCAACGGCGTGGAGACCACCTACACCTACAACCTCTATGGCAGCCCCACCGGGCGCAGAGCCAGGGCACTGGGAAAACCCGGCGACCCCCAGGTTCTGGGGGATCCCGGCGAGACGTCTGGAGCCCTGCGCAAAGCGGAACTCCTGAGCTCGGGTCACCCGGGCACGATACTTTCCGAGACTTATGAATACACCCCGGAAGGATTGTTAAAGTCGGCCATCTCCCACGGCAGTGTACCCGGCGTTTCCAATGCACGCACCTTAGGCATGCGCTACAGCTATGAGTACGACGTCATGGGCCGCCTGACCCGCAAGTCCGCCAGCGGCCGCACCCTGCTGGTCATGTCCTATGACCTGAACGGTAACCTGGTCAACCAGGAGGATATTTCAGGGAAAGTGTTACAGTGCCACTATAATACCCTTGACATTCTCCAATACGTGAATGATAATAACAATAGATTGGCAGAGTACACCTACTACTCGGACGGCACGGTCAAGAGCCTGAAAAGCGGCAGCCTGTACACAGAGTACGCCTACGACGCGGACAGAAACCTCACCAGCCTAAAGACCATGCTGGGCGGGGAAGTGCTGGCGGACAACCGCTACAGCTACGACCATAACGGCAACCGCACGGAAAGGCGGCAGCCCGGCGGCGCCACCCGCTACACCTACGACAGCGTGAACCAGCTGACAAGGATAGAGTACCCCACTTACACGGAGCAGCTTTATTACGACAGGGCCGGGAACCGCAGCCGCAGGATAACGGGGGACATGCAGGAGGAATACCGCTACGACCCTGCCAACCACCTGACCGAGTACACGAAAGGAGGGGAGACGACCACATTTACCTATGACAAAGCCGGGAACCTGACGGCGGACAACAGGGCCCGCTACACCTACGACCTGTTCAACCGGACGGAGAGGGTGGAGACCTTTGACGGCCACATTCAGGTCAACCACTACGATGCGGAAGGCCTGCGCAGCGGGATCGAGGAAGACGGAAGATTAGTACAGTTCATCTTCCGTGGACAGGAAGTGGTGACGGAGCTGGAAGAGGACAAGGGCATGATCCGTTACATCCGGGGCTACGACCTGATTGCCTCAGACGCAGACAGCGCCCGGACGTACTACCACTATGCCTCCGACGAACTGGGGAGTATAACCCATGTGACAGCGGGGGAGGATATCCTTAACCGCTATGAATATGACGCATGGGGGAACTTGACGCTCTGCGAGGAAACTGTCGAGAACCGCTTTAAGTTCAACGGCCAGCAGCATGACCCCATCAGCCAGCAGTATTACCTGCGTGCCCGGTATTACAACCCTGTGATCGGGCGCTTTACCCAGGAGGACACCTACCGGGGAGACGGCCTGAACCTGTATGCATACTGCCGGAACAATCCGGTGTATTATGCGGATCCGAGTGGGCACCAGCCGAATTGTGTGAAAGACGCTGCTCAGAAATATATGGAGCAGGGAATGTCCGCAGAAGAGGCATATAGAAGGGCATATGCGGAACATGCGGAAATTAAACTGGCAGATGCTGAAAATCTGTCTCCGCAAGAAAGATACAGGCTGGAGGAAAGGCAAAGGAGGTTACAGGGGGAAGAGGCACCTACAGCGCCTACACCGGAGTCAGGAATGGTTTCACCAGGGTCTGTATTGGATACATCTGATAATAGAGTAGATGGTCCGAGCGCAGAAACGGTGGATAATAATAGGCGAAGTAATGAAAGGAGTTCCGAAATATGCGGAGTAGGAAATCCTGTAGAGGTTGAAGGAAGGGGAAACACGGGTAGAACTGTTCCTAATTCATTAGATGAGCAGATGGCAATGCACCAAGTGCAATCCAATCCTTTAGATGGTGCTATGGATATGAGTCAGGCTCGAAAACCAGTCATAATGACTGATCCGAGATGGCCAGCATCGGAAGGGTGGATAAAAATGAGCAATAATGTTAATGGAATAGAAATACACTTTGTATATAATAAAGAAACAGGTGCATTTGATGACTTTAAGTTTAAGTAGGAAAAAAGGAGGCGGAGATAGAAAAGTGATTTTTGATAATGAATGCAGTGAGATTTCAATAAAATCATTATACTTTATTGGGGGATATATCACATATGAGGTCTCAAGTTCAACAAGTGGATTTTCTGGAAGATGTAATTTTTGCATTGGAGAAGGTAAACTCAAAGGTTATATACAAACAATTGAGTCTATGATAGAAACTCTAAGTGGGGAATTGGAAATAGAAGACGGTGAAAGTGATGCATACATTAAATTTGTCTTTGAAAATACTAGGAATTTTTATGTGTTAGGACAAATAGGGGGAAGCCATGAGAATAATATGTTGAAATTTAAGTTTAAAGCGGATCAAACGGTATTATATGGATTAAAAGAAAATCTTCTTGATTATTAAGGTACAATGCCATGGGCCGTCTGACCCGTAAGTCTGCCAGCGGCCGTACCCTGCTTACCATGTCCTATGACCTGAACGGGAATCTGGTCAGCCAGGAGGATGCATGATCCGCTACATCCGGGGCTACGACCTGATCGCCTCCGACGCGGACAGCGCCCGGACGTACTACCATTATGCCTCTGACGAACTGGGGAGTATAACCCATGTGGCAGCGGGAGAGGATATTCTTAACCGCTACGAATATGACGCATGGGGGAACCTGACGTTTTGTGAGGAAACCGTCGAGAACCGCTTTAAGTTCAACGGTCAGCAGTACGACCCCATCAGCCAGCAGTATTACCTGCGTGCCCGGTATTACAACCCTGTGATCGGGCGTTTCACCCAGGAGGATACCTACCGGGGAGATGGCCTGAATCTGTACGCGTATTGCCGGAATAATCCGGTGTACTATGCGGATCCGAGTGGACACATGAGCAAGTGCATGAGAGATGCACTTCAAAAGGTGATGGAGCGGGATGGTGTCACGCAGGAGCAGATGGACAGTGATCCTGACCTAAGGCTTCGGCTGATGGCAGATGCCAGCAATATAGTAAAGGAACAGAAACGGCAACAACGGGAGCAAGGTAATAATAGTCCGGAGAACGAGATACCAGCCTTACCGGGGCCAGGACTTACACTCGCTTTGCCAGGGCCTGTATTGGATACTTCTGATAATAGGCCAAGTAATCCGGTAATTGATAATATGCAGAGTAGAGTACCCGATAATGAAGTTATTCCCCCAAAAGTAAGGGGAAATGCGCCTATAAGTATAAAAGATGGAAAACCAATAGAAATTCATCATAATGACCAGCGGCCTTTAGGCCCATTTATAGAAATGCATCCATCTGATCATAGATATGGAGGAAATTACAGGAAAAATCATCCAAATTATAACAACAGATCTCAAATTGATAGGGCGCAGTTTAATGCATGGAAAAAAGAATATTGGGAACATGAATGGGATAGTGGGAGGTGGAACTGAAAATGAGAGAATATAAATATTTTTTTAACGTGAAAAGAGACGCCGCATTTACTAAAAAACAATGTGAATTTTGTGGCGGTAAAGAAAATTGCCTCGAAGGGGTTTATTTTGGAGATAATAGTACTGAATCTATTTGTCTATCATGCTTAGATAATAAAAAAGCGGGTGTAGACGTTCCTGTATATGTGCGCGAGCGTATTATTAAAGATCAAATTCCCAAAAGCGATATTCTAAAGTATACTCCGCCAGTTCCTTGGGTTCAATATAACGATTGGCAGGTATGCTGCGACGATTATATGCAATACATGGGCGAATGGCAACAGAGAGACTTTATTAATAATTCTGTGGATGGAGATGGAATTAATATGTTAAAAAAAATACTTGATAAGGATACAAAGGAGAAGGTAGATGATATAAAAGCATTGTGGGATGATATAGGATATGATACAGTTGCATATATTTTTAAATGCCGTGCGTGTGGAAAAATTACTGTGGTTTGCCAAAGCTATTAATCAAAACCGCAGAATATCACATTAATAATAATGTTTATAGCTGTAGTTGGAAGGTAACACATGTGGTAGATGGTCACACTATATCTGTAGATGAGACGATTGGAATTCAAGTATTGGAACATAAATATCCAGACAAGCTGGTAATGCTTAAGAAGGTAGTTCACATGGGATTTAAATACATTTTCTGTAAAATTACCAATTGAATTTGTTTTCTTGATGTTGCTATATAACATATAGAAATGACTATTTAGTTTCTGCACATAGTAGATAATTTTGTGGAAGAAGAGCGGCATTGGTAGAAATAGTGTTTTAGGCGTCTAGAATCTCAGTTTGCGATGGTTTTTATACGCACAGATCAGAAACTTGGTGAACTTTGCCGAAAAGCAATGGGGCATTTTGGGTGGAATCGGACAAAAAGGGAAAGTGGACATCTTCAAAAGTTACAAGCCATGTTGATCTCTCCTATTATAACTACCAAGCCACTTTTGGACTAAAGCCTAAGAAATATAAAGTGGTAAAACAAAAGGGAAAGGTGTAAATATGAATGCTAATAGTTGTCAGGAAGAAGTAGTGAAAAATATTGAAAGATTTCTATGCTCCGAGAAGAAATCATTGATGGAAAGATGTTTTTGTTCGATTAGGAATTCAAATAACGAGCGATGCTTTAAAGAATCTATTAAAGTTATAAGTAATGAAAAATTTGATGCACTATTTCCGTTAGTGTCACTAGTAGTTTTAACTGCTAATAAAATAGAATGCGATTCATTTAACTACATTTTCTCTGCACAAAAAGAACATGAGTTAAATAAAAGAATGCATGCAATACCAATATTAGGAAACAGTCATTTAGGAGCCCCAGATGCGTATATAATAAAAATGAATTTTTCCTATATTTTACACTTAAATGCATACGATACTGGTTCTAATACACCAGGAGGAAGTAGTGATCTTACTCGATTTGTGCTGAACAACAAATTTCTTAATCCAACATGCATTATTTCATTTGGAGTGTGCTATGGACGTAACCCGCTTAGTCAGAATATTGGGGATGTATTAATGCCTAGAAAAATATATCCATGGTCTATAGGACAAAAAATTTGCGAGGGAAAAATGAGCATAAAGCATGACAACTTTAGCATGTGGCTAGAGAAAGATTTTTCTTTTAGTGGGATATATTCTATCCTTAATGACTTTTGCAATGGTGAGGAGGGGAAGACTATAAGAGAACAAGTTTTTTTAAAAGATTTAAACAGAAGGGGTAAGAAAAAGGCAAGTTTTGACGTGAAAGTTTTTTGGGGAAATATAAGCACTGGCGAAGCAGTAATTTCATCAAGCAAAGCGAAGTTGCTAATTAGCAAAGCAAACCATATTGAAAAAGAATTAGGGGGCGAAATGGAAGCATACGGCATAGCCAAGGAATGCATTTTTTATGGGAACATTCCTTGTGTAGTTGTAAAAGCAATATGCGATTGGGGAGAACTGAAAGATATTAATAGTGATCTCAAAAAGTATAATGTAGAACTTCCGGTCATGTTAAAAGATAAACTACAAGCATATGCAGCGTTTTGCGCTGGTGTAGTATTACAATGCCTGCTTGAGCAACAAAAAGATAAGTTCTTGTCTTTGGCGTTAATAAGAAAAATGCGTAAAAATAATAGAATTAAACCGTGCAACTGGTATAAAAAAGAAAAGATATTATCGAGCATTAGATCATATTATAAAGTGGATATTGACAAAACGGAGCAAATATTTCAGCTATTGGAAAAACACGGAATACTTATAAAAGATAGTGACGCTTATAGCGTAACGACGAACATATAAATGGGAGGAATAAAATGTCTATACATAATATAAAAAATGGAGAAATTCCATTGAAAGCTTATTTGAGAGCTGATTCTTGTTCACAAAAATTTGAAATAGTTGATGAGTCTGGAGAGATAAGCAGTCTTGTAACCGAAGAAATGTTTTGGGGAACAAAATCAAATAAAGGTTTATATTTAGATTATCATTTTATTGATAATAGAAAAATCCAAGTGACTGAAGGTCTTTCACATACTCAAAATTCACAGACGATGTATAATGATGATTGCGATATATGGATACAAAATAACCTGTTGCAATCAAAAGAATCAAAGCTATACGTTATACAAGGATATGCGGGATGCGGCAAGACAACATTTGTAAATAAGATGATTACAGAAAGAAAAATTGATAAAGAAAATTTTTATATAGATATTGGTAAGGATTGGTCATACCAAAATGAGCCCTATATGTTTTTTAGCGAGCTATTGCAGACATTTGAAGCATTAATGCAAAATATTACTAAAGAGAAAAGCTCAAGAAGAACAGCTTGGGAATATTTTATAGAGTTAGGGAGTAAACAATATCTTAAAGAACTGGATATTCAAGTATATGATATAATAGCAGAGTTTGCCGAAATTAAAAAAAATTCAAATTGGAATAAACTACCATATAATTTGCGCAGACATTTGAATGTGACATTAAAAGGCAAAAGCAACAACCCTTCAAATAAAAAATTGTTACACAATTGTGGACAAATAGAAACTCTAACGTCCATAATAATATTGTTATGCTGCGCAAAGAGCCTAACAGATATGAAAATGGGAGTGACACAAAAAGATATTAAACTTGTATTTGACAATTTAGATGTTATCACTGATCCAGCTATTCCGGCTGAAAATGTAGTTTCTCTTTGGGGGGTAATACATCGTTTTAATTATTTTAAGAATATATATTTTATTCAAGAGCAGGAATACTTACCAAATATAGGATTTTATATAACTGTAAGAAAAGTGTTATTTTCTCATATTACCTCTCATTTACCTGATTTAGAAATGCAGATCGATTATAATCCATACTATATAAACGTATGTGATATTTCCGAATTATATTTATCTAAAGATATCTTAAAGAATAGAATTGCATACTGGAAAAAGCATATAAACAATGATGTTGTTTTAAAAAAACTTGAGCGCATAGATAGGGTTTCTCTTATAAATTTGTGCCAAAATGAAGTGAACGGCGATAATGATGAACAAATAGCCAACTCGATAAATTTAGATGCTTTTTTTAACTATAATTATCGGGCTCTCTCGAACGTATTATCTATATTTTCTGAAAATGATAAATATGCATCACTTTTTTTATATGACTTTGATAATTCATCTGAAACCAAAGGATGGGAAAAGGTATCAACAATTGTTTTTCTTCTTACTTTATTGTATAGGAAAGAAAGAGTTTGGAATCGTATGGGGTTTGGTTGTATTGATTTTGATAAGAGAGATTATCCCACAACGCTTAATAGATTGATTCTAAATCATCTATACGTTGCTAAATATGGACAGACATTATACGACTATAGTATTGATAAAAACAGTATACCAGAAAGCAGTGTAGTGTCTTTGCGTAAACTAATAGAGGAGTTTCAAAATATAAAATTTTTATCAATTAATTCAAAATGGAATGAAAGTAACCGCCAAATAATGATGCGGTCCGATATAAAATCGCCCCAGCCCTTTGCGA
>CAJUAH010000046.1 GCA_910584375.1 uncultured Acetatifactor sp. | reverse complement strand
TCAAGGTAACCATAAAGAAAAACAGGAAAAATGCCAACGAGTACTTGACACAAACACGTGTGATCGCTTTATTGAATTGGAAAAATAAGTTGGGTTATATCGGCGGAGGACGGGGAGGCACGCGATGGCAAAGAGACCTGTATTCTGTATTCACAATGAAAAAGTAGTCAGCAAAATATGCTCGTTTGAATGGTTTCCCGGTTTTGCGGTATCCCAAAAGCGGAAGTCCATTGAAAGCCTGCACAACGCGATCCGGGAGACAGATGTGAGCGCCAGACCGTTGGAGATCAGTACCAAGGGCGCGGAGGCTGTGGGCGTAAAGCTGAGCGCGTTCAATCTTCGACTGAACGGCCATACCCTCGAAAATATCTTTCAAAGCGCAAAGGTATTTGAGAACGGCGGCCCCTATACGGATCTGCTGGAAGTGCCGCCGAGAGAGGCAAAACGCGATCCGCGCTTACATAATTCCGGACAGTTAAGGGTGTTTTATTATCAAAAGGATGAGTTTCCCCTGATTCCTCTGACGGTGTTTTACGACTATATCTATTATGCCGCTGTAAAAGAATCGCTTACAGCGGATGAAATAAACGAAATCGTCAGGTACAATTATTTTACCGATATTGAGTTCAACCCGGAAAAAAGTATCAATACCCAGGCGAGAACAGCCGCGTTGGTCAGGTTGATACTGGAGGAATATGGGGATTTGCCGGATCTGACAAAAGAGGAGTTTATTCAGTATCATAAGGAGCATGTTGTTTATTGATTGGCTGGAACGATGACACGACAAAGTGAAGTTTACGATTGTGCGAAGTGGGGAAACTTTGTCCTGAACTGGAATGTCCGTATGAAAGCATAAGCGATGAACATGTGTCAGGGGTTATATGGACAAAAAGGGTGCAAGCAATGGGGATATTAATGAAGTTACTTCAGTATATTATGGAGAAACAAAGTGACAGGATTTTGTGGGCCATAGAAAAAGTCAATACAGGTGGGACCGTAGAGGATATTGATGTCATTGTCAGAGACTATCTGTATCTGATCCGAAAAACATATAAAGGGCCGGAGATTCAAAAGATCACTCTTACAAATAATCCGTACCTGATCTATATCAATGGGGTGGAGTACGATTTTGATGTTCTGATCCGGCATAATAACCAGAGGGGAACAGAATGCAAGATGGAGATAGAGGCGCTGCTACATGCAGGGCTGCGCGACGAGGTGGAACGGAGACTGAACGCCGAATTTTAAGCAGGATCAGAGACAAAAAATAAGGAAGAACGGCATGGAGTGTGCGCTAAAGCGCACAGGGGGTATAAAAATAAATATTGAGCTTGTGAAATTAACGGATAAGTACAGGGAACAGCTATTTGAGATGTTGACAGAATGGAAGAAAGACATCATGGAAAACCATACGGACATGTCCCCATGGAAGATATGGGCAAACGATTTTCATGATTTTAGTATTATCTGGACAATCTTAATACAAAGGAAGCCGTTAATGGCTGGGTTCCCGATACCACTTTGTTTTGCCTTGACAAAGACAGAAATATTTTTGTGGGAGCGGTTAATATCCGCCACTGTCTGAATGATGAATTATTGAAATCAGGCGGTCATATAGGCGACGGGATTCGGCCCGGTGAGAGCGATCCTGCATAACGGCGGGGTACTGGAAAACGAAGTGGAAGAGAACGGGCATATTACGCAGCGATATTGGATTCCGTTATAGGGCAGCGAGTCAGATTTTGAGGCCATGCAGGGCGGCAATTTCGGGGCAGCATAAATATCCTGGAGCTTATGCCGGATGAAGGAGTATAATGAGCAGCTTGGAAAGTTTTACAGAACTGAATTCCTATACGGTAGCGGAGCGGATAACAGAAGGCTGTTCCGGAGATGAAAAATACAGGCTTGAAAAGAACGGAAAGTATTACTTGCTGCGGGTGGGGGATCTGGCCAAAGCGGCTGAACGGAAAAAGGAATATGATCGGCTCCGGACGTATGAGAATACGGATATCAACACCCACAGGCCCATCCTGTTCGGAACAACGGAGAATCAGTTCTATTCTGTTGTGTCCTGGGTTGACGGAACGCCTGTGATGGACGTGATCAAGAAAGACGTCTCAAAAGACTATTACCGGCTTGGCAGGAAAGCAGGCAGGGAACTGCACAAATTGCATCTGGCCGGACAGACAGATGCGGGGAAGGACTGGCGGGATATTATAGAGAAAAAAGCGTTTGCGTTTCTGGAGAACTACCATAATCGCAGGACGGAGATTCCAGGCGGGAGTCATGCCGAACAATATATCCTGGAGAATATGCATCTCATGGCAGACAGGCCGCAAACTGTTATGCACGGGGATTTTCACTGGAATAACTGTGTCGTAGATGAAAAGGGTAATGTGGGTATTATTGACTTTTCAGGGAAGGAAACGGGCGACCCATGGTATGATTTTGGGGGACTTTTATGGGCGACGGAATACAGCGACAGTTTCGTAAACGGGCAGATCGACGGGTATTTTGGCGCGCCGCCGGACCTATTTTGGCCCATCTTTAAATTCTATGTGGCGCTATATGCTTTTGAGCATTTGACATACGGCAACAAAACCCCGGAAGATGAGAAGATAAAGGGCTGTAATGCAGC
Organism: uncultured Acetatifactor sp.; assembly: GCA_910584375.1. GTDB lineage: Bacteria > Bacillota > Clostridia > Lachnospirales > Lachnospiraceae > Acetatifactor. The sequence continues at coordinate 16,887 of CAJUAH010000046.1, read as the reverse complement.
AAGGATGCTGGGAGTTTTTGGAAAAGATTTCACATCAGAACAACCGCTTTTTCGTTAACTTTTTCGTCTAAAATGAAAAAAAGCCTGCATAGCCCGAAAGTGCATTGGGCGGAGAGCGAAAAGTGCGGCAAATGAGAAATGTTGACTTTCGGCCACCGCTAAGCTATACTGTCTTATGTCAGGAATGAGCCTGTAAAATTTCAGAACAATACGGATCAACGCAATCTGCGGGAAAGAGGAAAATATGAGTACAGACGTTTATCAGAGCCCGTTATCGGAGCGCTATGCCAGCAAAGAGATGCAGTATATTTTCTCCCAGGATATGAAATTCCGCACATGGAGAAAGCTGTGGATCGCTCTGGCGGAGACGGAGAAAGAGCTGGGGCTGTCCCAGAACGGCAAGCCGGTCATCACCCAGGAGCAGATCGACGAGTTGAAAGCCCATGCGGAGGATATTAACTATGAGGTGGCCAGAGCCAGAGAGAAAGAGGTTCGGCATGACGTGATGAGTCATGTGTACGCTTACGGGCAGCAGTGTCCCAAGGCGGCGGGTATCATCCATCTGGGGGCGACCTCCTGCTATGTGGGGGATAATACGGATATCATCGTGATGACCGAGGCACTGAAACTGGTGAAGAAAAAGCTTGTGAACGTGATGCAGGAGCTGGCGGATTTTGCGGAGCAGTACAAGGCCCAGCCTACGCTGGCCTTTACCCATTTCCAGCCTGCCCAGCCCACCACTGTGGGAAAGCGGGCTACGCTGTGGCTCCAGGAGTTTAGTCTGGATCTGGAGGATCTGGAGCATGTGCTGTCCACGATGAAACTGCTGGGCTCCAAGGGAACCACGGGCACCCAGGCGTCGTTTCTGGAACTTTTTGACGGGGATCAGGAGACGATCGACAAGATAGATCCCATGATCGCCGCCAAGATGGGATTTGCGGAGTGTTATCCGGTGTCGGGTCAGACCTACTCCCGCAAGGTGGATACCCGCGTGGCCAATGTGCTGGCGGGCATAGCGGCCAGCGCCCACAAGATGAGCAACGATATTCGGCTGCTCCAGCACTTAAAAGAAGTGGAGGAGCCCTTTGAAAAGAGTCAGATCGGTTCCTCCGCCATGGCATACAAGCGCAATCCCATGCGCAGCGAACGCATTGCCTCCCTGTCCAGATATGTGATGATCGACGCGCTGAATCCGGCCATCACTTCCGCTACCCAGTGGTTTGAGCGGACGCTGGACGACTCCGCCAACAAGAGACTGTCCATTCCCGAGGGATTTTTGGCCGTGGACGGCATACTGGATCTGTGCCTGAATGTGGTGGACGGGCTGGTGGTGTACCCCAAGGTGATCGAGAAGAGACTGCGCAGCGAGCTGCCCTTTATGGCCACCGAGAATATCATGATGGACGCGGTGAAGGCCGGCGGCAACCGCCAGGAGCTGCATGAGCGCATCCGGGAGCTGTCCATGGAGGCGGGCCGGAATGTGAAGGCGGAGGGAAAGGAAAACAATCTGTTGGAGCTGATCGCAGCCGATCCCGCTTTTAATATGACGCTGGAAGATCTGCAAAAGACCATGGATCCCGCGAAATATGTGGGCCGTTCCGTGGAACAGGTGGATGCGTTTTTGAAAAATGTGATTCGGCCGATATTGGAGAAAAATAAAGAATTGCTGGGCGTCAAGGCGGTTATCAACGTATAGAGGGAGACAGCATATTTCGGAAAGCGCGGGCGGTGTGCCCGTAAGGATATGTAAAACGATGTTGTAGAAAGGACGAGGAATCTATGGGTGGTTTTTTTGGAGTGGCATCCAAAGAGGATTGTACATTTGACTTGTTTTTCGGAACGGATTATCATTCCCATCTGGGAACCAGGCGCGCCGGTATGGCGGTCTATGACAGGCAGAAAGGTTTTGACCGGGCGATCCATAACATTGAAAACGCGCCGTTTAGAACCAAGTTTGACAAGGATGTGAACGAGATGCAGGGCAGCCTGGGCATCGGCTGTATCTCCGACTATGAGCCGCAGCCCCTGCTGGTGCGCTCCCACCACGGAACCTATGCCATCGCCACGGTGGGCAAGATTAACAATATGGACGATATCGTGAAAAAGCTGTTCTCCGAGGGGCATTCTCATTTTCTGGAGATGAGCGGCGGCGATATCAACGCCACGGAGCTGGTGGCGGCGGTGATTAACCAGAGGGACAATCTGATCGAGGGACTGCAGTATGTCCAGGAGCTGGTGGAGGGGTCCATGACCACGCTGCTGCTCACGCCCAAGGGGATCTATGCGGCCAGGGACAGGATGGGCAGGACGCCTGTGGCCATCGGGCACAAAGAGGGGGCGTACTGTGTATCTTTTGAGAGTTTTGCATATCTGAATCTGGGCTACCGCGAGGAGCGGGAGCTTGGGCCGGGGGAGATCGTCATCGTGACTCCCGAGGGGGTCAAAACCCTGTCGGCACCGGGCAAAGACATGAAGATATGTACTTTCCTGTGGATATATTATGGCTATCCATCTTCCTCCTATGAGGGGATCAGCGTGGAGCAGATGCGGTACAACTGCGGCGCGAAACTGGCGGAGCGTGACAATGTGCAGCCGGATATCGTGGCCGGGGTGCCGGATTCCGGTACGGCCCACGCCATAGGTTATTCCAACAGGAGCGGCATTCCTTTTTCCCGACCGTTCATCAAATATACGCCCACCTGGCCCCGGTCATTTATGCCCACGATCCAGACCCAGCGCAATTTGATTGCCAAGATGAAACTGATCCCGGTGCATGACCTGATCCAGGACAAGAGTCTGCTGCTCATCGACGATTCCATCGTGCGGGGCACGCAGCTTAGGGAGACCACGGAATTTCTGTACCAGAGCGGCGCTAAGGAGGTACATATCCGTCCGGCCTGCCCGCCCCTGCTCTTTGGCTGTAAATATCTGAATTTCTCCCGATCCACGTCGGAGATGGATCTGATCACCCGGCGCATTTTAAAGGAGATGGAGCAGGAGGGCAGGCGGATCGATTTAAAGGATTATATTGACCCGGAGAGTCCCGGCTATCAGGAGATGCTGGAGCGTATCGGAAAGCAGCTGAATTTCACGACCCTGCGGTATCACAGGCTGGACGATATGATCGAGTCGGTGGGGATACCCAAGGAGAGGCTGTGTACCTACTGCTGGGACGGGCAGGAGTAGGTACAGGCTTTTAAAAATAAGCGCACATTATATTTAATATAAGAATTATTGATTTTACTTATGGCATGGATTATGGTATACTTACTATGTCAAAGAGAGAAGACAGGGGAGTGCTTTGGCGCTCCCCATTAATATGTGAAACGGAGGTTCTTGAATATGGTAAAAGCAGTTGTGGGCGCCAACTGGGGCGACGAGGGCAAGGGCAAGATCACGGATATGATGGCGGAGAAAGCGGATATCATCGTCCGTTTCCAGGGAGGGGCCAACGCAGGCCACACCATCGTGAATAATTACGGGAAATTTGCGCTGCATACGCTTCCCTCCGGCGTATTTTACGGGCATACCACCAATATAATCGGAAACGGCGTGGCGCTGAACATCCCGGTGCTTTTTAATGAGATCAAGTCCATTCTGGACAGGAATGTGCCCATGCCCAAGATCTTGGTTTCGGACAGGGCACAGATCGTGATGCCCTATCATATCCTGTTGGATCAATACGAGGAGGAGCGTCTGGGCGGTAAATCCTTTGGCTCCACCAAATCGGGGATTGCTCCGTTTTACTCCGATAAATTTGCCAAGATCGGTTTTCAGGTCAGCGAGCTTTTTGACGAGGATGTGCTGCGGGAGAAAGTGCAGAAAGTATGTGAATTGAAGAATGTGTTGTTTGAGCACCTGTATCACAAGCCCGCCATCGATCCGGCGCAGCTTTTGGAGACGCTGCACGGTTACAGGGAGACGGTGGCTCCATATGTGTGTGATGTGTCGGCATTTTTGGATAAAGCGCTCAGGGAGGGCAAGACGGTACTGCTGGAGGGACAGCTGGGAACGCTGAAGGATCCGGATCACGGCATTTATCCCATGGTGACGTCCTCTTCCACGTTGGCGGCTTACGGCGCCATCGGCGCGGGACTGCCCCCTTATGAGATCAAGGAGATTGTCACGGTATGCAAAGCCTATTCTTCCGCAGTGGGCGCAGGAGCCTTTGTGTCGGAGATATTTGGAGACGAGGCCAATGAGCTGCGCACCAGGGGCGGCGATGGGGGAGAGTTCGGCGCTACCACGGGACGGCCCAGGAGAATGGGGTGGTTTGACTGTGTGGCCTCCAAATACGGGTGCCGTCTGCAGGGAACCACGGACGTGGCTTTTACCGTGCTGGACGTGCTGGGATATCTGGACGAGATTCCGGTGTGTGTGGGCTATGAGATCGACGGCGAGGTGACGACAGACTTCCCTGTGACCTCCAGGCTGGAAAAGGCTAAGCCTGTGCTGAGGACACTGCCCGGCTGGAAATGTGATATCCGTGGCATCCGCAGCTATGAGGAATTGCCCGAAAACTGTCGCAGATATGTGGAATTTATTGAGGAGCAGATTGGATATCCCATCACGATGGTGAGTAATGGCCCCGGCAGATCGGATATCATTTATCGCAGGAGTCCGCTGCGCGGCTGATAAAGCGGCAGGGCAGACGGGAAACTCTGTTTATCGAGGAGTATGTAAGTGGTCAGTAATCTGGAATATTATAAAGTCTTTTATCATGTGGCGCGTCTGGGCAGCCTGACAATGGCAGCACAGGCGCTGTCCATTTCCCAACCGGCGGTGAGCCAGTCCGTCAGGCAGTTGGAGCAGCAGCTGGGAGTCTCCCTGTTTTACCGGGTGGCGAAGGGAGTTCGCCTGACCAAAGAGGGGGAAATGCTGTATGAGTATGTGGCCAGGGGCTACGAACAGCTGGAAATCGGTGAACAGCGGCTGCGCCAGATGCGGGATTTGGAGGCGGGGGAGATCCGCATCGGCGCCAGCGATATGACGCTGCAATACTATCTGCTGCCCTATCTGGAACAGTTTCACGAGGCATATCCCAAGATCAAGGTCATTGTCACCAATGCGCCCACTCCGGATACGCTGGGGCTATTGGAACTGGGGCAGATTGACTTTGGCGCTGTCAGCACGCCTTTTGAGCCGGGAGAGCGGGTCAGAGCCGTGCCAGTGCGGGAACTGGAGGATATCTTTGTGGCGGGCAGGCGTTTTATCGCCTACAAAAACAGAATGCTTGATTTTCAGGAACTGAGGCAGCTACCTATGATCTTTTTGGAGAAAAATACCAGCACCCGGCGGTTTATGGACGATTATCTGGGGGGCTGCGGCATATGCATCGTGCCGGAGTTTGAACTGGCTACCAGCGATATGATCGTACAGTTTGCCCTGCGCAGCCTTGGCGTGGGCTGTGTAGTGCGGGACTTTGCCCAGGAGGAGATCGAGTCCGGCAGACTGTTTGAACTGCGATTCAACAAGATGATTCCTCGCAGGAATGTGAGCATCGTCTATGACAGCAGGGCGCGGCTGTCCGCGGCAGCCCGGGCTTTGCTGGAGATCATCGGGGTGGAGGCTACAGAGTAGAGCTGCGGGAGCAGAGGCGCAGGAGTGGGGAGTTTGAAACAGAGGCATCGCATTGGCGAGCAGGAATAAAAATGAAGAAGTGGAAATGCCGGAAAGGACAGGGGAAATAAATGATAAGGAACATCGTGTTCGATATCGGCAATGTGCTTGCCGGTTTTAACTGGCGGGAATATTATGAAAGCTTTGGATATGGGCCGGAAATAACGGAGCGTTTGGCGCGGGCTACGGTGCTCAACCCTCTGTGGGGTGAGTTTGACCGTGGAGCGATGGACGAGGAAGTGCTGCTGGGTAAGTTTATAGAGAACGATCCTGAGTTGGAGCAGGAGATCCGAACGGTCAGGGAGAACATTCATGATATGCTGGGGCGCTATGACTACGCCATCCCCTGGCTGCAGGGGCTGAAAGCGGAAGGCTTTCGGCTGTATTTCCTGTCCAATTTTTCACGCAGGGCTCATGAGGAATGCGCCCATGTGCTGGATTTTTTACCGCTCATGGACGGCGGTATCCTTTCCTACCAGGAGAAGATCATCAAGCCCGAACCCGCGATCTACCGTTTGCTGATGGAGCGCTATGGGTTAAGGGCACAGGAATGTGTTTTTCTGGATGATACGCCCCAAAATGTGGAAGAGGCCGTCCGGCAAGGCATGGCGGGAATCGTTTTCCGCAGCAGGGAGCAGGCGGTGAAGGAACTGCAAAAATTTGGAGTGACAACAGTTTTGTAGAAATTCTTGACATAGGTTTTTAACTATGTTATTCTTTGTGTAAAGCAAACGATTTCCAGGGGAGTTTCCCCGTTAAGCAGTTCTACCGCATCTGACGAACATCTTTGTTCTCTTAGTTAGAAATCCTGCTTTTAATATCCCAATAAACAAGTATCAATACGGCAGGAGAAGAGAACGGGATGGGCATCCTTTCCTTTTTCTGCACAATGCATGAGGAGGAATGTGGATGAACGATGAAGTACGAACCCCGCTGGAGGAACTGAGTCTGACGGACCGATTTTGTTTGCGGAGACGATGGACGAGCCGGAGGCTTATGAGGCAATGGTGGGGATTTTGCTGGAGAACGAGATCACGCTGGCAGGGTATCCCCAGACGGAGAAAGAGTTGCGGGTCTCGCCTGGATTGCGTGCCGTGAGGTTGGATGTGGTGAGCATAGACCGGGAAGGGCGGATTTATTTTACGGAGATGCAGAAGACGAACTCGGGGAATCTGATAAAACGGAGCCGCTACTATCAGGCTCAGTTGGATGTGTCCCTGCTGGAACCGGGGTGTAGCGATTTTAACCGATTGAATGACAGTTGTCTGGTTCTGGTGTCGCCCTTTGACCTGTTTGGATACGGACTGTACCGATATACCTTTCGGGGACAGTGCCAGGAGGTGCCGGGCCTTGCGCTACGGGATGGTGCGGACAGGGTATTTATCAATACGCATGGGACTAACAGGGAGGACTTTTCGCAGGAGTTTCTGGATTTTATGGAGTATATCAACGACACCAGGGAAGAGGTGGCAGTCCGAAACGGCAGCATCCGGCTACAGACGATCTGCGATTGTGTGGAGAGGGTGCGGCGCTCGGAGAAATGTGGGGTGAAGTATATGCAGAGATGGGAAGAGATTGAATATGCAAGGCAGGACGGATATGCGGAGGGGCGGATGTTGGAAGTGATCCGCGCAGTCTGCAGGAAACTGGTCAAGGGAAAGGATGTCGCGCAGATCGCGGAGGAACTGGAGAAGGAGCCGGAGGATATCGCCCGGATCTGCCGGGTGGCGGAGCGCTATGCCCCGGCGTATGATCAGGATGCGATCTGTCGGGAACTGCTTAAAAATGCGGTGTAGAGTACGGATGCGGCATGGTGTCAGGCGGTAAAGATCAGGCGGGAACAGCGGGCCCGTCTGTTTTTTTGGCAAAAAATGTCCATCCTGATTTCACGGCAAAAAGGCTTGTGTTTTTGCCCAAAAGCAATTACAATAGAAATACTATATTTTGGAAAAGGTGACAGCATATGATGGAAAAAGTAACCCGCCTGTTCGGACAGGTGGATATGACGGAGGGGACTCCCTGGAAAAAGATCGTGGCATTTACGGTTCCCATGTTGATCGGCAACGTGGCCCAGCAGCTGTACAACACGGTGGACAGCATTGTGGTGGGCAAATATGTGGGGGACAACGCATTGGCGGCGGTGGGCAGCGCCAGCCCCATATTCAATCTGCTGCTGGTGCTGTTTGTGGGTATCTCCATGGGCGCGGGCATCATGGTGTCCCAGTATTTTGGCTCCCGGGACAGGGAAAATCTGTCCAAGACCATCGGCAGTTCCATCACTCTGACTGCCGCTGCCTGCGTTATACTGATGATCATAGGCACTGTGTCCATCCGTCCGCTGCTGGTGCTGCTCAAGACACCGGACAGCATCATTGACTGGTGTACCTCTTATTTGCTGATCCTGCTGTGGGGCGTAGTGGGACTGGCCTATTACAATATTCTCTGCGGTATCCTGCGTGGCCTGGGGGATTCCCTGTCCGCGCTGGTCTATCTGCTGGTGGCCACAGTGCTCAATATCGGGCTGGATATCTGGTTCGTGGCCGGTTTGAGCATGGGGGTGGCCGGAGTGGCCCTGGCCACGGTCATAGCCCAGCTGGTGTCCGCCGTGCTGTGTCTGATAAAGCTGCGGAAGATGACGGATCTTTTTGATATGAATGCCCAATATCTCAGGCCGGACAGCAAAAATATCCTGACCGTAATACGGCTAGGTCTGCCCTCCGGACTTACCCAGGCCATCTTTTCCCTGGCGATGGTGGTGGTGCAGTCCCTGACCAACAGTTTTGGAGAGATGATTATAGCCGCCAACGTCATCATCATGAGGGTGGACGGCTTTGCCATGATGCCGAACTTTTCCTTCGGCACGGCCATGACCACTTACGCGGGCCAGAATGTGGGCGCAAAACAGTATGATCGGGTGAAACAGGGCGCCAGGCAGGGAACATTGATCGCCGTCTGCACTTCCGCGGCTATCACGGGCCTGATCCTGCTGTTCGGTCCGTATTTGATGGGTATATTTACCAACACCCTGGAGCTGGCCCAGCTCAGCGCAAATATGATGAAGATTCTTGCCGCAGGCTATATTGCCATGGCTGTGACTCAAAGCCTGTCAGGTGTAATGCGGGGGGCTGGTGACACTGTGACGCCCATGTGGATATCCCTGATGACCACGGTGGCGGTACGTGTTCCGCTGGCCTACGGCCTGGTGTATCTGACCAGGACACCGGAGCTGCCCCAGGGGCGTTACGAGAGCCTGTGGATCTCTCTGTTGAGCGCCTGGGTGTTGGGAGCGCTGATCACTTTCGGGTTCTATCGTTTGGGCCGGTGGAAGAAGAAGGCGCTGTGACGGCAAAGAGAAATCAGGTGATATGTGAATGGGTGAAAAATTAAAATATCCCGTGCTGTTAGTTCACGGTATGGGTTTCAGGGACAGCAAACACATAAATTACTGGGGAAGGATCCCGGCCAGATTGGAAGAAAACGGCTGCGAGATCTATTACGGAAACCAGGACAGCAACGGGACAGTTGCGTCAAACGGTGCGTTTCTGGCTGAAAAGATAAAAGAGATCATCAGGGAGACCGGGGCGGAAAAACTCAATGTGATAGCGCATTCCAAAGGGGGGCTCGACATGAGATACGCTATCTCCTCCTTGAAGATGTCCAGATATACGGCCTCCCTCACAACGATCAGTACGCCCCATCACGGTTCCCTGACAGTGGATAAATTGCTGCGGCTGCCCAGGTTCATAATAAAGTTTGTCGCGGCATGCGGGGATATCTGGCTGAAGATCTGTGGAGACCAAAATCCCAATACATATGAGGTGTTTAAAACCTTTACAACGGCTGCTGCCCAGGATTTTAACCGTGATAATCCTGATGAACCCGGAGTGTATTATCAAAGCTACGCATTTGTTATGAAACATGTCTGGAGCGATTTCTTTATGCTTGTTCCCGGTGCGGTGGTAAAGCTCTTTGAAGGGCCGAATGACGGCCTGCTTGCGCCGCGGGCCGTCATGTGGACAAACTTCCGGGGGATCATTACCGGCAATTCAAACAGGGGGATATCCCATTGTGATGAAGTGGATATGCGAAGGAAAAAACTCACGAAAAGGCAGGGGGAGGGGATCAGCGATATTACGGATTTTTACATAGGTGTTGTCAACGATCTGCGGGAGAAGGGATTTTAAGGGTCAGATTTCCAAGGACAGGAGGTATGAACATATGGGTAAAAAAAAGTTGTTGAAATCTATTTTATTGACTGTGGCGTTTCTGGTAACGGCCACAGGTTGTCAGGCGGCATCAGAGCCTGCGGACGGCGGCGCGCGTGACGGCGAAACCATCTCGGCATCCACAGGCACTGCGGATACTGAAAACGATAATGTAACGGAGGGTGAAGACATGCAGGATGAGCAGAAGGATATGATCGCGGAGGCAATCAGGCAGGAGACTGCGTCAGTGGAACTGGAGACAGAAACTTCTCAGGATGGGGAATCCACCGACAGAGAGCCCACTGCGGAGATCGGTGAAAAAATCCCTGTAAAATATCTGTCCCTGAGGGTGGTGGAATGCGGAACCATAGAAAATATCACTTATACGACCTATGACTATTTTGGAGACGGATCAGAAATAGAAAAGCAGGCTAACGTCTATCTTCCCTATGGCTATGATGAAGAGAAACAGTATAATGTCTTATATCTGATGCATGGCATTGGCGGGGACGAAAACGAGTGGGGGATGACCGGGAGTACTTCCAAAGTCAAAATCATGATGGATAACCTCATCTATAATGGGGACGTGGAACCGTTCATTGTGGTGACTCCCAACGGACGTTCAGGTGCGGATTTTGCGAATAAAAATTCAGATTACAACTCTTTTTATGAGTTTGGGAAGGAACTGCGCAACGACCTGATCCCTTATATTGAGAGTCACTATGCGACCTACGGGCGATCTGATGAAGAGAACTACGATATGAAGGCGGACCGGGAACACAGGGCGATGGCGGGCCTGTCCATGGGCGGCATGCAGACCATCAATATAGGCATGTGCGAATGCCTGGATATCATAAGCTATTTTGGAGCCTTTTCCGCCGCGCCCACCTCATACAAAGGGGCGGACATTGTCAAAACCATAGACGAGCAGTTTCCGGACGAGGAGATAAAGTTCTTTTATAATATATGCGGAACCGGGGATACGATCGCCTATCAGAGCGCCTCTACGGCTGCCAAAGGACTTCCGCAGTTAAGCGACAGGTTCCAGGACGGGGAAAATTATATGTGGCAGGAACTCAGCGGCGGCCATGATTTCAACATATGGTACCTTGGATTCTATAATTTTGCGCAGCAGGTATTTGACTGAGTTTTTTTGCCAGAGCGACAGGCTGTTTCACTTGTGAAAATACATATTTATAATGCAAGGTCGAAGAATATGTCTGTTGATGAATATTTAGCGGATAGACTTATTAATGCAATTCCAGAAACAACTTTAAATAGATCTATCTCTATTAGTAACTATCCAATTGCAACATTTAAGACATTATGCACCGCTCCCGCAGATGGTATAGGAACAGGTGGAAAATTTTGGAGATTACCCGAAAACTGCGCCATGTACAGGAGGCGCATAAGTTATTATATTGCCCTTGCATGGGATAGCAAGGATTGGACAATGAAAGATATGGAATCCCATTATAAGACTTTGTGCAGGTATCTAGATTTTCGGGATCAGGAATAAATTTTGGGAACAGGATGCGGTACGGTTTCCATAACGAGAGCAACGGAGTTCCCAAGGCGGGCGTATGAACTTGGAAGACTGTTATACGGAATAAGAAAGAGGTCTTAAATATGCAGTATACAAAATTAGGCAATTCGGATTTAAATGTTTCCCGTATCTGTATGGGATGCATGGGATTTGGCGATGCAAAAAACGGACAGCACTCATGGACAGTTGATGAGGAACATTCCCGTGAGATCATAAAGCAGGGGCTTTTGCTCGGCATCAATTTTTTTGATACGGCAATCGGTTACCAGAGCGGAACCAGTGAGCAGTATCTTGGAAGGGCGCTGCGGGACTATGCAAAACGGGACGAGACGATCGTGGCAACGAAGTTCCTGCCGCGGACACAGGAGGACATTGAAAAAGGAATCACGGGGCAGCAGCATATTGAGAGGATGATTAACAAAAGCCTTGAAAATTTGGGCATGAATTATGTGGATCTTTACATTTATCATATGTGGGATTATCAGACGCCTCTTTATGACATTATGGAGGGACTGAATAATGTAGTAAGGGCAGGAAAAGCCCGCTACATCGGTATATCGAACTGCTTTGCGTGGCAGCTTGCAAAGGCAAATGCACTGGCAGAGAAGGAAGGTTTTGCCAAATTCGTATCGGTGCAGGGGCACTATAACCTGATCTTCCGGGAGGAGGAACGGGAGATGGCAGGGCTGTGCGCGCAGGATAATATCGCCATGACACCCTACAGCGCGCTGGCAGGGGGAAGACTGTCAAAGCTGTCTGGTGAAACCTCTAAGCGACTTCTTGAGGACAGTTATGCGAAATTCAAATATGACGCTACGGCTAAGCAGGATGGCGTAATCATTTCGCGGGTGGTGGAACTTGCTGGACAAAAAGAGGTGAGCATGACGGAGATTTCCCTGGCATGGCTGCTCACAAAGGTGACTTCCCCGGTGGTGGGAGCGACGAAACTGCACCATGTGGAAGGAGCTGCAAAGGCGGTTGATCTGGCGTTAAGCACTGCGGAGCTGTCATATCTGGAGGAGCCCTATGTTCCCCACGCTCTGGTGGGCGTCATGGCGCAGAATACGGAGGCTGCGGCGAAGGAAAAGCATGTGTGACAAAGAAATGGAGGTAACCAAAATGATGAACTATCACGAAACAGATCCGGAATTTATGAAGATTATAGAGCATTTTGCATTAGAGGAAGTGGTGAAAGAGTCCGGTCAGGAACTTCCGGAGGATACACGTTATCTGGCGATCCTTGCCACATTATTGGGCTGTCAGGGGCTTGACGTTTATAAAGATATGTTGCCGAAAGCGCTGGACGAGGGACTTACACCCATCATGGTAAAGGAGATGGTCTATCAGGCGGTGGATTATCTTGGGCTTGGCAGGGTCATGCCGTTCCTGTCCGTTACCAATGATATTTTATCCGTGCGGGGCGTCAAACTGCCGCTGCCCGCACAGGTGACGACAACTATGGAAAACAGGCTGGAAAAGGGAGTAGAAACACAGGCGGAGATTTTCGGGGAGCATATGAAGGAAGCGTGGAAAGCAGGGCACATCAACCGGTGGCTGGCGGCAAACTGTTTTGGCGACTATTACACAAGGAACAGTCTGGACTTAAAACAGCGCGAGCTGATCACATTCTGCTTTCTGGCGGCACAGGGCGGCTGTGAACCGCAGCTTACCGCCCATGTGAAAGGGAATATAAACCTTGGAAATGACAAAGATTTCCTGATCAGGGTGGTGTCACAGTGCCTGCCCTATATCGGTTATCCCCGCAGCCTGAACGCAGTAGCCTGTGTCAACAGGGCGGCGGAATTATAAAGATTCGGTAAGTGGAGGCAGTATGAAAACGAAGGCAAAAAAAAGTGAACGCCGGATGTCCTGATGACCATAGCGCTGTTTTTCCTGATGGGCTATCAGTTCTGGGGCGAAGCGGACCATGAGTGGATTGGGGCAGGGATGTTTGTGCTGTTTATCGCCCATCAGGCCTGCAACCTGAACCGGTATAAAAATCTGTTCCGGGGAAGATATACACCCATTCGTATCTTGCAGCGTATGATTAACATTCTGATGCTTACGGCAATGCTGGTGATCATGTACAGCGGGATTACCATGTCAAGGCATGTGTTTGTGTTTCTGCCCATACGGGGCGGGATGGCGCTTGCAAGGCGGCTGCACATCTTAGGTTCGTATGGGGTATATGTGTTGATGAGCCTGCATCTCGGCCTGCACTGGGGGATGACTTTGAACATGATTGTAAAAAAGCATGCATCACAGGTGCGTTGATGGGGCTGTACACTTTCATGGCGCATTACATTGCAAAGCGGGTCAGAAAGGCAGGAACCGGACGAAAGGAGGGCGGACAATCAAAGAAAAACGAAAAAAGCATATCACATTTTCCGCTGTGTGGCGCTTATTGCACCCCTGACTGCGTGCGCGGAGTAAGACGGGGAAGAGGCGTATTCGGAAGAACCTGCAGTGCAGTCTGAAACGGACGCGGAAACTCCTGATACCAATATTTTGATTGCTTACTCCCGAACATACATTTTGACAGATTGAATAGCGAATTTTTACTAATCCTTTTTTCTCCCAATTGATGACCAGAACAATTTGGTAAATGTCTATCATACAGATGGCACAAGATTTTCATTTCATGTAGAAAAAATGTGGAATTTAGAGCATTTGTGAGGTATAATATAGAAAATGCGATTTATAGGAGGAATAGGTTATGGCTTTGATTAAATGCCCTGAGTGCGGAAAAGAAATTTCCGATAAGGCGGCGGCTTGTCCCAATTGTGGGTGTCCTTTGTCGGAGATGGTTACAAGTGGAGTGGTTAGAATAAAAATGCCCAATAATATTGTTGAGGGTTGGGTTGGATTGTTTTCCTCTCGTAATGCAACTGTTACAGATAAGAACGGAAAAGTGTTGTGGAAAGGGCAACATGGAGAGAATGCAAATTTTACAGTGGATGAGCCAACAGAAATTGTAATAAATCTTGGTGGATGGGCTAATGAGGTGTCAGGAACGGTTTACCCGAAGAAAAAATACTCTTTAGTTCAGGATATGGGGGGTACATATGCTTGCTACTTTTAGAATAACCGAGGTAGATGTGATTGATTCAGATTAAATTTGGAAGTAATGCAAAGCATATATATGCGAAAGAAGGATTACGGTAAATTGCCGTAGTTCTTTTTTATTAAAGAAGGAAGGGTTTTAAGAAACGGTGAATGTCAGCGTAAAGATGGGTTATATCAGTATGAGATATTGTCGCAAATAGAGGGCGAAAGCTATATTTTAAATAGTGTAGAAGGAAAATATGGATATAATGAGTGTTTTAGCCCAAGCGATAAAAAAATGTTTGTGCACCAAAAATATGAGAAGGTAACGCCCGATAGAATCATTAAATTTTGCGACTTTTACCTGATGAATACGATAGAAGAGAAGAACATCTGGTATAGGGGCCGAAAGGATGTAAACGGTAATTGGGAGTATATATGTTATTCGGACAGTTTGAATGAGGCGTTTTCGTTTCTATAAATTAAGACCAGTTACATATTGAGGGCTGCTGTTGGTAACCCGGAGAAAATCAGGGCTTGGGCGAGGAGTATCCGGATCTAATGAATTGGAAAGGGAATGCTTTATGTATGAAGAGCTAAACAATATTGCCACGCGGGGAGACTTTCTGCAATTTATGGACAATCTGATAAAGGATAACAAATACAATGAAAAGGAGTGGGAAAACAAAGAAATTTGCTCGTATTTGGAAAGTATCTCCTCATGGGTGGAAAGCATGGAAGGATTTTATCTAAACATAGGGCAGGAAAAGCCTGCGGATATTGACTGGCAGTTTATTGCCACATTGTTTTATGTAGGGAAAATATATGAGTAAAATTTTTAGAAGATAGCATTATTGAAAATCCGGAGGATATCCTAGGGGAGCCATATGTATTTGAGTTTACAGGATTGCCGCAGTTACCTGTATATGGTGAAGATGATCTGGAGGAGGCTTTAGTCAGCAACCTCAGTCAGTTTTTCCTTGAGCTGGGATTATGTGGGCAGACAACAAAAAGGGCTGTGTTTATGGCTCTTTTTTTGCTTTAGCGGGAACAATATTCTGCCGAAGTAATAGAAAAGTAATCAGAAAATTATATGTGACCGTTTGTAGACATTTTTCTGGTAGCATAATACAAGCCTGAACCAAATGTGTCATATTAAATTTATAAAGCCGAAAGGAATATGAAAATGGCCCCTAAAATTTTAGTGATTGATGATGAAGAATCTATATGCAACCTGGTCAGGATGCACTTTCAGACCGAAGGATACCTTGTATATACTGCGCTGGATACGGAGGAAGCAGTCCAGGCCCTTTCTCATGACCCGAATCTGATTTTACTGGACATCAATATGCCGGAAGCGGACGGGCTGGAGTTTTGCCGAAGGCTGCGGAACCATATTGACTGCCCGATCCTTTTTCTGACCTCCCGCGTTACGGAACAGGACAAAATAACCGGCCTGCAGGCGGGAGGGGATGACTATATCACAAAACCGTTCAGTCTTGCCGAACTGACTGCCCGTGTGGAGGCTCATTTGAGGCGGGAAGGCAGGGCGCGGCATAAAAGCATGAAGATGTCGGGTGAACTGTTCATTGATTATGCCGGACGCTGCGTGTACTGCAAAGATAAAGCTGTTCCCTTTTCCAAAAAGGAGTTTGACATTATAGAATTACTTTCCCTCCACGCGGGGCAGGTCTTTGACAGGGAGAGGATTTATGAGAGGATTTGGGGGTATGATGCCGAAGGCAGCAGTGACATCCTGAAAGAGCATATTCGCAGGATACGCACAAAGCTGGCGCAGGTGACAAGCAGGGAATATATAGAGACGGTCTGGGGGTGCGGATATAAATGGGTAAATTAAAGGATATGACGCTCAAAAAGGCATTCTATCTGATCGTATCAGTCGCGGCAGTTATTGCGCTGTGCCTGTCTGCGGTATCCGTGAGAACCTGTTCCCGGATACATGACCGGATCACGTTGTCCCATGCTTTCAGGATGGATGCGGCAGTTTTTGATTATAAAGGCGGCGGGTACTGTACCGTGGAAGTGGAGACAGGCGACACAGAGGCAGAGGACAGCCTCATGGAATTTACAGGCAGGGAACTGTGGATATGCAGGATTACGGAGATACTGATTGTATTCCTCCCCGTGTTGTTTTCTGCCCTTGGTGTAGTATGCGCCGGAACCTGTTTTTATCATGTCAAACTTAAAGGAGCCGCTCACGGCATTGAAACAGGGGATAAGCCATATAGCGGACAATGACCTTGATTTTTCAATCGGCTATGGGAAACAGGACGAGCTGGGGCAACTATGCAGGGCATTTGAGACCATGCGGGGCGAGCTGGTAAAAAATGACCGTTATATGTGGGGGCTGGTAGAGGAAAGGAAAAAGATCAATGCAAGTATCGCACATGATCTGAGGACGCCGATTACGGTCATCAAAGGCTACAGCGAGTACCTGGACAGGAATGCCGG
>CAJUAH010000045.1 GCA_910584375.1 uncultured Acetatifactor sp. | reverse complement strand
TGATACCTGCGTATGGATTTTTATAGTTTTGAGTACTTATAATCCGACTTTTGGGATCCTATGTCTGCCAATCACATCATGCGTTTGATTCTGTACTTCCGGCGTTCAACCATTAATCCGCCGTTTCAAACTTAAACCATTTAAAGTCAAAATCACATCCCGGCAGGAACACAAACACCACTTTCTGCACACCCTTTACCGGCTGCAGCGCAAAGCTGTGGGCCGTATACTCCTCCTCATGGGGGAATTCCACGATCTGGTTCACGCTTTCCTGCCCCACGAAACGCACATGGATGGTATTGTTGGCAAGGGGTGTGCGGCCGCAGATCGTGATCCGGCTGACGCCCTGCTCGCCAAAGTCCATATCCGCGTATTCCAGCGACACATTGTTGCCGATGCCCTCTATGGCATCCTGCGTCACCGTGAAACTGTCGCCGTATATCTGCCTGTTTTCCACCACATGCAACTGCTGGAACGCCTTGTTTATCCTGGTGAAGGTAAAGCCGCCCAACTCCATGGAGGACTTTGTGCAGATGCAGAGCGTAGTCTGTCCCCGCAGCCGCTTTTTCAACTTGTAAGTCTCCGGCTGGAATACCTGCCACTGGCTCTGCTTGTGGTACACGCCGTCATACAACAGTTCGCTGCCCTCCTCGCCCGGCAGGCCCTCCCAGAACTGAATGAACTGGGGATCGTTGCTGTTGGCAAAAATGGACACTGTGACCTCATCCGAGCCGTAATCGCCAAAGTCCAGGCCCGAGTAACCCACCGCCGTCAATCCCTCCCGGGCGGTGGAGGCCGCATTGGCGATTCCGCTGAGTACCGTACCCTGCTGACAGTTAAACAGGCCGCCCACCACAAAGGAGTAGGGATCCATGGTTGCCGGGCCCATATCTTTTATGACAAACTCCATCTGGGAGATCAGTTTCACTTTGTCCGTACCGTTTTTCACCATGCAGCGCACGTTGAACTTCCCGTCGCCCAACGCCGTGACCACCGCCCTGTCGCCCTGGGCCTCCACAGAGGCTACGTTGGTCTCGATCCCGGAGGCGTTGACCGCTTTCCAGATCAACTCCTGATCTGTAGCGTTGGCGGGATGACAAATGGCCTGTAAAGTGACCTGTCTGTTCTGCGGCCCCAGGTATGTCCAGCCGTGCTGTGCATATTCCGGCGATTCCACGGAGGCCGATGCCGATAGCTCTACGTTGTCCGACTGCCGATCACTCTGGAACCGTACAAGTTCCAGCTTACGCACAGGTACAAAACCGACAGGCACCTGCGCCAGGGGCATGAAACGGTTTTGGGGCATCAAAGCCAGCCCTTCCCGCATCTCGCCGGGCGTCACGGTTATGGACAGACCGGCCTCCTTCAGGATATCCTTCGCCCCGGCCTGTCGGATCCGCCGCGCATAACCGCTCTTGTCCTCCTCCGTGTAGGCGGGTAATTCTCCCAGATGAACGCTCTCCCTGGCGTCCCGCACTGTCACCCGGATCTCTCCCGGCTGCTCCTGTGTCGCAATGATCGCCAGCAGCTTTCCGCTGAAAAGCTTTCGTATCGTGCCTTTATAGGGATCATAGTCCGTGCTGTCCCCGTTGTCCAGGCCCACCAGGCGTCCCGGCCCGGTCACTTCCACTTCCACATAGTCGGCGGCATTTTCCACGGGACGGCCTTCTTTATCCACTGTGGATATCTCCACAAACAGCAGATCCTCCCCGTTGGCCGTCAAAGTCATGCGATCCGTGGGAACAGCCTGCACGCCTCCGGCGGAACTGCCTTCCCAGGTCAATATGCGGTCGCCCTGCATTTTCTCCGCTCTCAGTACCAGCGCCGCCGAATCGCCGCTGGTGCCGCGGCACTCCCGGGCCGTCTCCCGGCCCTCCCGGTCGTAGGCCACCGCGCAGACCGTACCCGGCTCATAGGGCAATATCCAATGTCCCAGCAAATCCATACCTGAACCGGCCTCATGCCGTATTTCCCTGGTCCCCTGGGATATGCCGTCCACAAACAGCTCCACCTTGGGCTGGTTGCTGGCGATCCGCACATCTATGCTCTGTCCTTCGTTAAAATCCCAGTAGGGGAAGATATGGACAAAGGGCTCTTTTTCCCCATCCGTCCACTCCCCCTTATAGATATAATAGGCATCCTTGGGAATGCCCGCCGTGTCGATCTGCCCGAAATAGCTGTTCTTGGTCTGGTAGGGCGTAGGCTCCCCGATATAGTCAAAACCGGTCCACAAAAACTGTCCGCAGGAGAACGGGGTATCCCGATCCATGGTGATGCAGTATTCCTCGCACTTTGCGCCCCAGCTGGTGGCGCTGTTGCCCAGGGAGGAACACTGCTCGTCCTCATCCGTCAGTATGGAATGTGCCAACGGGAAATGATAGATTCCGCGGCTCTTTACCACGGAGGCTGTCTCACTTCCGTAGATCACCCACTGAGGATGCTCCCGGCGATGGGCCTCATAATAATTCTCAGCGTAGTTGTATCCCGCCATCCCCACGATATCCGCGCACTTCTGCGCCCCTTCCCAGGGCATGAAGTTGCTGCCGATGGTGCAGGGGGCGTTCTCCCTGGGATCATGCTCCCGCACATAGCCCATCAGTCTGCGGGTGATCTCCTGTCCATGCTCGCTGGCATGGGTGTCATAAATCTCGTTTCCCAGACTCCACATCAACAGGCTCACATGGCTGCGGTCCCGGCGCACCCAGCTGCGCACATCCGTCCCCGCCCAGTCCACAAAAAACCGGGCATAGTCATACTGGGTCTTGGGCATCTCCCACATGTCAAAAGCCTCGGCCACCACCAGGAAACCCAGCTCGTCCGCCAGTTCCATGACCTCCGGCGCAGGCATATTGTGGGAGGTGCGCAGGGCGTTTACACCCATACTGCGCAGTCTCAGAAATTTTCTGCGCATGGCCTCCCTGGAAAAAGCGGCTCCCAGCGCTCCCAGATCGTGATGCTCACATACGCCGTTTAAGCGCAGCTTTCTTCCGTTTAACAAAAGCCCTTCCTCGGGCGTAAATTCCTTGCTGCAAAATCCCACCTTCAGGCTTTCCCGCTGGATGACCTGTCCGTCCTCCATCAGCTCCGCCCGCAGGGTATAGAGATAGGGATCCTCCACATCCCACAGGTGGGGATCGTTCACGATGCAGCTGCTGTCAAACCGAGCGCCATGCTCCAGTCTGCGCCCGTCGGGGGTCAGCACCACTCTGTCGTCCACAAGGGCATTTTCTCTAAAACAATCCTGAACCTGCTGCCATACCGCATCCCCGGCGCTTTCTTTCCAATGCCTGTTTTCCATGGCAGCACAATCTTCCTCAGAGTCTCCTCCCGCTCCAGATAGGCTTTCCATACTTTTGCGCATATCATCCGACAGCGTATACCGCAGCTGATATTTTCCCTCCGGCAGCTCCGGCGCGCCCCCCTGTCCGTCTGACAGCTCCGACTCGACGCGCAGCTCGTATCCCTGCTCCGTCTTTCTCACGGACACATAGATACCGTCGCTGGCTATATGTACCTCGGGCACCGTCACCAGCCACACGTTCCGGTAGATACCCGCGCCGCTGTACCAGCGGCTGTTGGGCGACTGATGTACCACCCGCATGACCAGCAGGTTGTCTCCTTCCCGCAGGGCGTCGGTCACATCATATTCAAAGGTAGAGTAGCCGTACTTCCACTCTCCCACCAGGCGATCGTTGACATAAAGGGCGGAATCCATGTACACTCCGTCAAAACGCAGATGTATCCGCTCGCCCGCTTTCTTTTCCACCTTCCAGTCCCTGGCATACCAGCCTATGCCGTCCTCATACAGCTTATCGGTTTGCCAAATCAGCCAGTCGTGGGGCAATGCCACGGGCTGCATATTTGGCAGCCAGATCTCCTTTTCTTCATAGGATACCCCCAATGCGGTTCTGGCAAAACGCCATCCTGTGTTAAAGAGCTCTCTCCGATTCATATCTTCCCTTTCCCGCATAATACGCCCAACACCTATTTTATAGCGCCGATACATATTTGCATATATAATGATCCCGTTTATAATTACAGAATAGCACAGTCCGAAGAAAACGCCATGTATTATATTGTATTGCCACATGCATTTTCCTGTCAGCCCCATGCTCTGACTCATGTACGCCTGTAAAGCTACGCTGGGAACTTACCTTCATACGGTATTCCATCAGGCGTAGAATCACATCTGCCGCATCAGCGCCCTTACATTCTCTTCAATATCCCCGCGGAACACCGCCGAGCCCGCCACGATCACATTGGCCCCGGCCTCCAGAGGAACGGAGATGTTTTCCGCCGTGACGCCTCCGTCGATCTCCACATCCACCGACAGTCCTTTTTCAGTGATGGCCGCCCGCACCTGCCGAATCTTTTCCGTACATGTGTCCATGTATTTCTGCCCTCCAAAACCGGGCTCCACCGTCATCACCAACACCATGTCCACCTGTTCCAGCCAGGGCAGAACCGCCGCCGCCGGGGTGCCGGGTTTGATGCTGATACCCACTTTTGCCCCGGCCTGCCGGATCATGTCTATGGTCTCCTGCACATACTCCGTGGCCTCCAGGTGGAAGGTCACCAGATCCGCGCCGCATTCCACAAACCGGGCGGCATAACGCTCCGGCTCCTGTATCATAATATGTACATCAAAAAAGATGTCAGTCTTCTTCCGCAGGGAAGTGATCACCGGCATCCCAAAAGAGAGGGAGGGCACAAAAAGGCCGTCCATCACATCTATATGCAGATACCTGGCGCCCGCGCGCTGTACCTGTTCGATCTGTTGTCCCAGCTGCCAGCAATCCGCAGCCAGAATGGAGGGAGATAAAATATTCATTGGCTTTTCCTCAATATCTTTTATAGATAAGTATCGGTTACTTAAATATTTTACCAAATTCCCTCCGTGCCCGCAACTGTTTTCTGGGCGTCTGGATGAAGACAGGCAGGCAACAGTCAGTGCGGCTGCACAGGAAAACCCCGGGAATGCGATTCCCGGGGTTTCCTTGTTGTTGACGTTATGAGTCTCCTATGATCTAACCCTTTTACTATAACATCAACCTCCTCATCCTTGCTCTTTTACTATAACATCTCTGCTCGTTTCCGTCAAGCAAAACCGCGTACTGCAATATTTATGCCTGTGCATCGGAAAACTTCATCCCACAGGGTCTCATTGCGCAGACGCCATCTCTTTCGCCACGTCCTGCTTTAATATCCTCCATGCGTCCTCATGATCCACATAGTACAGCGGACATTTTTTCCCCCCACAGTCGTAATGCCGCAGAATATCATCCGGCTCTAATTCGTAGGTCTCCGTCAGCCATGCCAGCAACTTAATCAGGCTGTCATAGGTCTCCTGGGTAAACTGCCCATTGTCGTATTTATAACAACACTCTATGGAAATAGAATCCTCATTGCGGCTCTGGACGGCGTAGGCCATCTCGTCCACCGGGATGATCTGCAATATCTCGCCCTCGATTCCGATGATGAAATGGGCGCTGGCCCCCGGCACGTCATGATTGTCCTTTAAATTCTCAAAATAATTGCGATTATTGGCGGCGCTGGTGTTGACGTTGGCTGTATAGTGTACAAAGATATTGTTTACCTCCGGCAACGGTTCTCCGGGACGGGAGTACTCGCTAATTGTTAAAAAATCCTCTGTCCATGACGGATGACGGTTGAACTGGCTTTCAGGAATCCCCTGTACGATTCCCTCCACCACATTGCCGCCTCCTCCCTCCGCCAGCATCTCGGGCGCCGTCTCGCCGCCTGTCTCTGTCTCCGTTCCGGTCTCCGTCCCCATCTTCCCCAATTGCCAGACAGCGAACACCGATCCGCCGATCAATATGCACAGCAATACTGCCAGGAACTGTCTCTGACGGCGCAGGCGCTGTTTCTTCTTTTTCAGGAGCGCCGCCTGTCTCTGCTTTTCCTGCATGGTCAGGGGACGTCTGCCCTCTGTCTGCGCCGACGGATACTGTCGGTTACTGCCCTGCGGTGCTGCCTGCGCCCGCTTTCTGCCGGATGCCTGACTCCGTTGTCCTGGAACTCCTGATGCCCGGCTCTGTCCGCCGGATACCGGATTTCGTTTTCCATATGTACCGGAATGCCTGCCCTGTCCGCCATATGTCCCGGAAACCTGGCCCTGCCGTCCATACGGTGTTGTTGCCCGCTCCTGGCGATTCCCGGATATCATATCGGCCATCCTGTCCCTGCCCCTGTCGTCCGCCGTCCGCCGCCTTGCCGCCGCTCCTCTCGTCTGCTGCCGCACGCTTTGTCTCAGGAATGAAAAATCCAAATCCTCATCCTCGTCGTACACTGCCCCCATACCTGGTTCCCTACCCTCTTTCTCTGTCGTTTCTGAAAATGAGTATAGCAGGAAAATGCATCATAATCCTCTAATATTTCTTAAATTTTCTTAAGAATTTATGAAACGGCCGCAAACACAGGATTTCCTGCATCTGCGGCCGCCCCTATTCTACGCTCTCACTTTACAGAAATTCTTTAACGGACTTGTATACGCCCTCCGCGTCCAGACCGTACTTGGCTACCAGGGCCGCGGCGGAGCCGGACTCGCCGAACACGTCCTGCATACCCAGCTTTTTGACAGGTGTGGGCAGTTTCGCGCACAGGCAGTCGCAGACTGCGCTGCCCAGACCGCCGATCACGGTATGCTCTTCCACCGTCACGACCTTGCCTGTCTTTTTGGCGCTGTTAATTATGATCTCCTCGTCCAGAGGCTTAATGGTACAGATGTTTACCACCTCGGCGCTGATCCCTTCCGCCGCCAGCTTTTCCGCGGCGCCCAGAGCGGAATCCACACAGATGCCGGTGGCCACGATGGTCACGTCCTTGCCTTCCCTCACCACCGTGCCCTTGCCGATCTCAAACTTGTAATCCGGCCTGTCGTTGATCACGGGCACTGCCGCGCGGCCAAATCGGATATACACAGGACCTTCATACTCCAATGCCGCCCGTACCGCAGCCTTGGCCTCCACGTCGTCGGAGGGGCACATCACCACCATACCGGGGATGGATCTCATCAGCGCCAGATCCTCATTGCACTGGTGGGTAGCGCCGTCCTCACCCACGGTGATGCCCGCGTGGGTAGCGCCGATCTTTACATTCAGGTGGGGATATCCCACGGAGTTGCGCACCTGCTCGTAGGCGCGTCCCGCCGCGAACATGGCGAAGGAGCTGACAAAGGGGATCTTGCCCACGGACGCCAGTCCTGCCGCGATACCTACCATATTGCACTCTGCGATACCGCAGTCGATATGTCTGTCGGGATAAGCTTTCTTAAAAATGCCTGTCTTGGTGGCGGCTGCCAGATCGGCGTCCAGCACTACCAGCTGGGGAAACTCCTCCGCCAGTTCTTTAAGGGCATTGCCGTAGCTTTCACGAGTTGCGATCTTCTTGATTGTGTCTGCCATTACGCCTGACCCTCCTTCTCTAATTCTGCCGCGATCTTGTCCAGATCGGCCATTGCTACCGCGTACTCCTCGTCATTGGGAGCCTTGCCGTGCCAGTCAACGCTGTTCTCCATAAAGGAAACGCCCTTGCCCTTCAAGCTGTGCATGACGATACAGGTAGGCATGCCCTTGGTTTCCCGCGCCTCCTTAAACGCAGCCCGGATCTGGTCAAAATCATGGGCGTCGATATTGATCACATGGAAATTGAAAGCCTCAAATTTCTTATCGATAGGATAAGGGGAGCAGACCTGGTCGATGGGGCCGTCGATCTGCAGATTGTTGTTGTCCACGATCACGCACAGATTGTCCAGCTTGCGGTGTCCCGCAAACATGGAGGCCTCCCACACCTGGCCCTCCTCCAGCTCGCCGTCGCCCAGCACGGCGTACACGCGGAAATCCTTGTTGTCCATCTTGCCGCCCAACGCCATGCCTACCGCCGCGGAGATGCCCTGTCCCAGGGAACCGGAGGACATATCCACACCGGGAATATGTACGCAGGGATGGCCCTGCAGATAGGAGCCCAGCTTGCGCAGAGTAGTCAGATCCTCCACCGGGAAATAGCCCCTGTTGGCCAGCGCGGAATACAGGCCGGGAGCCGTGTGACCCTTGGACAGCACAAAGCGGTCTCTGTCCTCTTTCCTGGGGTTCTTCGGATCGATATTCATCTCCTCAAAATACAGGAATGTAAACATGTCTGCCGCTGACAACGATCCGCCGGGATGTCCTGCTTTCGCGCTGTGTACCGCGGTGACAATACCCTTGCGAACGTCATTAGCATGCTTTTTCAGCTCTAAATTGTTCATTCTTTCCTCCTTCTGCCGCTCCCCTGGCGGCACATTCTTGTTCTGTCTTTTATACTAGCATAAATTGAAGTTCCCGTCTATACAAAGCGGCAAAATTTCTTGAATGTGTTCGGGCACAGGGTATTTATACTGTCAAAGACACTCTCCGGGGCAGAGCGGCGTCACATTTCATTCAGGTACAGCGTTACCCGATTCTGCAGCTTTTCCACAGTCTCTTCCAAAGTGGCGTCCCCCGCAAAGTACATCCCTGTTTCCTCTTCCAGTATGATCCGAATGGGATTGTCATTAAAAAAGAATCCGGCGGGCCGATATACGGCACGATCCAACATCTCCCTTATGATATCATAATCCTCCTGCGAAGGTTGTTGCGCATTTTCCATAAAATAGCCTAACTCCTGAAATTCATCCTCCTTCATCATGTAAGAGCAGGTCAGGTAGTCCTCAAAGCTGTCACGCCTTGCCGGGAATCCCCAGTCAATATTCTCCTGTAGTTGTTCGGACAGCAAAAATTCCATAAAATCCCATGCGCCCTCTTTATTCTCTGACGCGCTGTTCATGACAAATCCATCCATAATATTAAGTACTGTTTCCGCCCCGTTCCAGCCGGGATACCCAGGCCAATATATATTTCCCTTATTATAACATATCATATCAAACATGTTCGCAATACTTACCTGATTCAGCCTCCATTTTTCCTCTGGTCTCCGCGATTCCCAGATTATATCCCCCACCTGTGTTTCCGGGATAACCGATACTTGGACGGAATACTGTTCTTTTTTCCAATTGCCGCATTCCTCCAGGATAATGCGGAAGTCCCTGCTGTCAAAATAGCATTCCCTTTTCTCATAATCTATGAAATGCCCCTCAAGGCTCACGCCCATACAATACCAGAGCGCGTCTCGCTGACTTGCCACAGGATATATAAGTTCTCCATCCCCCTGTACTGTCTCCAGAAAACGCATAGGCGTCCAGTCATCGGCATCCACTTTTTCCCTGGAACGCAATGACCGCAGATAAAAAGCCGGAATCACCACCATATCCCGCCCCATCACCATGCCCGCCTCCCTGACAGGCTCCAGAATGTCCCCCGGATCGATCACATCACTCGATTCATAATAATGTGTCAGATCCTCAAGAGCGCCCTTCGCCGCCAGATTATCCACATTCAGCCCCTGCACTTCGATCAGATCCGGTCCCTCGCCCCGCATAAGCTGCATCTCCAAATCCCCGAAGAGCTCCTCCCGGGCATTGCCAGAAATCATATCTTCATCCGGCAAGAGTATTACCACCTTGTATTTTCTGCTTTGTCGGTTATACTGCCTCACCATTTCCTCCATATGATGGGAACTGTATTCCTCATAGGCCTGATAATAAGAACGGCTTACAGTGACCGTCTGTTTCTCTGGATACTCCTGACAGCTCTTGAAACCGACAGAAATAAAGCTGAGTATATCGCCCTTCCAGCTCATCCCCTTTCTGGCCAGCCTTTGGCATATCAGGTTTATGTTTTCCTCCCCCCGGGAAATATAGCACACCTGGCTGCCCTCTATCTGCACATATTCATTGTCCCATAGCCACAAACGCTCTGTCGCCCCAGCCTCCGGATCATATTTACAGAGACCGTCGCCGTTGCACAGATAGATTCCGTCCTCGCAACCTCCATATACCTGCAAAGGCCGCATCGGACAGACAAACTTCACAGCCGAATCCTCTATATTTACAAAGAGCGGTTCCCCGTTCGCGATGCAGTACCCGTATATCCGACCCTCCTGCCCTTCCGCTATTCCTTCCAGACTGTCCAGCTCCGGTGTGACAATTTCCTGAAGGCTGCCCTCCACTCCAAACACAAAAACGCTGCCGCCCACGCCATAGTCATACAATATCACCCTGCCATCGGCTGTTACAATTCCGTCTGTCAGACGTTCTCCCTTGCCAATCAGCTGCGATGCCCCGCAATCCGTATGCCACAGCAGTTCCCCGCCCGCATTATACTTTTCCAGAAAAAAATTCCCACTTTTCCCCTGCATATACAGGTAACAATTTTCTTCCCTGTCCGCCAGCAGGGCCAGAAGGTTATCACCCTCTTGCGTCACATACTCCTCCGCCATAAACTCATCGGCCACAGGTATCCGATAAACGTGCCAGCAGCTTGTCTGACTCTCCCTATCATATTGGGGGCTGGCCGCATAAAACCTTTTTTCACTGAACGCATAAGCCCGGAACCTCTCCAACGACATGGGTAATTTCAAATCATGAAATACCGCTACGGGTACCAGCGCATCTTGCGCAATCTCCGATTCAGATTCCGTAGGCGTTCCCTGTCCGCAGGAACATATAATAAGAGATAAAAACAGAATGAATATTCCCCACTTTACCTTACAATTCATATTTTCCCCTTTACACATACTGTAGAACGAACTGTCCCGTAAATCCAAATGGACTTCAGGTTCTCCCCAAAGTCCACATGAATATATTGTTATGCATCCATACGCATTTAATATAATTGGCAATAGCTTTGCATATATAACAAATAAAATTTTATCGAATTTTTTTGTGTTCTACCTGTCCCCAGACATCTGTCTGATCCTCTCTATCGTAATTAGGGCAACCTGATGTTTGGCATGTAACAAATGTGTAGTCCCCGTAAACCACCCAATACAGATCACAATTTTCTTCTATGTCACATTTACCCATATAATCCATAGTCAGTATTCTGGTAAATGTGCCTCTGCTGACCATAGTTCCACAAAACGGACATGCCTCATAATTCACCGCCGCATGCACAATCTCCATGCTCTGTAAGCTTATGCCCAAACACAGAAACATCGCCAACAGTACCGTTTTAATTTTCCCCTTCATAACTTTGCATCTCCTTTTCCACAATAGTATACTCGAATCAAACATCAGGCAACCGACATCGGTGCAGTTCTATCGTATGTTTTTATTTTATCTCTAAACATTGTATCTGTCAATATCAATATGCATTTTTATGATAATTATTATAAATATAATTGCGGTAAAAAAGTAATTTGGATAATATCTGTGATTAAATATTTCAGTACAGAAAAAGTCTGATTCCCTTTTATAAGAATCAGACTCTTTCCGCGTTTTCTTAATAACCGGAATTGTGTAGATGTCTCCTACTCTTCCTTCTGCCCATAATAGGCGTTGGCCCCGTGCTTGCGGTAGTAATGCTTATCCTGCAGCTCCTGGGGGGCGGGTTGGATGCGGGGATTGATAGTCTCCGCACGGTAGGCCATCTTGGCCACTTCCTCCAGCACCACCGCGTTGTGGACCGCGTCTTTAGCGTCCTTGCCCCAGGCGAAAGGACCGTGGTTCTTGCACAGCACGGCGGGCACTGCCATGGGATCCTTGTTCAGACGCCTGAATTCCTCCACAATCAGATGCCCCGTGTTCTCCTCGTAGGCGTCCTCGATCTCCTCCTTGGTCAGGCATCTGACGCAGGGCACCGCGCCGTAGATATAGTCGGCGTGGGTGGTGCCGTAACAGGGGATATCCCTGCCGGCCTGGGCCCAGCTGGTAGCGTAGGATGAATGGGTATGTACCACGCCGCCGATCTCCGGGAATGCCTTGTACAGCTCCAGATGGGTGGCGGTGTCGGAAGAGGGATTGTATCTGCCCTCCACCTTGTTGCCGTTTAAGTCCATGACCACCATGTCCTCCGGCTTTAATTTATCGTATTCCACACCGCTGGGCTTGATGACGAACAGACCGCTCTCCCGGTCGATGGCGCTCACATTGCCCCAGGTAAAAGTCACCAGGCCGTAGCGGGGCAGATCCATATTGGCCTCATATACTTTCTGTTTCAGTTCTTCTAACATCTTGCTCTCCTGTTCCGCGTCCGCCCTGCCGGTACGCAGCCCGGATATAAATGTGCGGGCGAACGCTCTTCTTATTTTCCCCGGCTGTAACCCCACAGCCATCCCGTCGCGGACTTGCGGCCGCGTCTTCTCAGTTCAGCCCCTCTACGGCCGCTTTCTCCGCAGGCAGAGTCGCCTTGTATTTCTCGATAAACGCGTCGAATCCGGCCACGTCCTCGGCCTTGGGAGCGATGGTCGTGCCGCTCTGGTCCGCGAAGATTCTGTCGGACAGGTAATCCGGCAACGTCTCCTCCGGCGCTTTCTCCGCCATATAGCACGCCAACACCGCCATACCCCAGGCGCCGCCTTCGCTGGCGGTATCCATCACGGTCACAGGCGCGTTCATTGCCGCCGCCATCAGCTGCTGTCCTACCACCGGAGTCTTAAACAGGCCGCCGTGGCCCATCAGGGAATCCACTTTCACCTGCTCCTCTTTTAACAAAATATCATTGCCGATCTTCAACGCCGCCATAGAGCTGTACAGATGGCTCCTCATAAAATTCGCCAGGCTGAAACGCGCGTCAGGCGTGCGGACGAACATCGGTCTTCCCGCATTTAATCCTGTCACCGGCTCGCCGGAAAAATAGTTGTAAGCCATCAGGCCGCCACAGTCGGGATCCGCGGTCAAAGCCTCCCGGTACAGCGTGCCGTACAGCTCGTTTTTGTCCGGTTTCATGCCAAACTTACCCGCAAACTCCTCAAACAGGTTGACCCATGCGTTCAGGTCGGAAGTGCAGTTGTTGCAGTGTACCATAGCCACCGGATAGCCGTCCGGCGTTGTCACCATGTCGATCTCCTCATGCACCTTTTTCAGCGCGTGCTCCGTCACCACCATGGAGAAAATAGAGGTTCCGGCGGAGATATTGCCGGTGCGCACCTTGACGCTGTTGGTGGCTACCATGCCTGTTCCGGCATCGCCCTCGGGAGGACACATGGACACGCCCGCCTCCAGATCCCCGTCGGGATCCAGCAATCTGGCGCCCTCCGCCGTCAATGTACCCGCATCCGCCCCGGCAGGCAGCACTTTGGGCAGGATATCCGCCAGTTTCCATCCAAAGCCACGTTCCGCCACCAGACCGTCGAACTGTGCCAGCATCTTTTTGTCAAAATCACAGATTGCGGAATCAATGGGAAACATACCGGAGGCCTCGCCCACGCCCAGCACTTTTTCCCCGGACAGTTTCCAGTGGATATAGCCTGCCAGTGTGGTAAAGAAAGCAATATTTTTCACATGCTCCTCGCCGCTTAAGATCGCCTGGTACAGATGAGCGATGCTCCATCTCTGGGGAATGTTAAAATTGAACACCGGCGTCAGCTTGCCGCAGGCCTCCGCCGTCATGGTATTTCTCCAGGTGCGGAAGGGCACCAGCAGCTCCCCCTGGCTGTCAAAAGGCATATAGCCGTGCATCATACCGGAAAATCCCAATGCGCCCAGCCTGGTCAGGGACACGCCGTATCTGCCCCGCACATCTTCCTTGAGGCTCCGATAGCAGCCCTGCAGACCCTTCCAGATGTCTTCCAGGCTGTAGGTCCAGATGTTGTTCTCCAGACGGTTCTCCCAGTCATAAGTGCCCATCGCCACCGGCTGGTGCGTCTCATCCACCAGCACCGCCTTGATGCGGGTGGAACCAAACTCAATACCCAGCACCGCTTTTCCTGCCTGAATCGTTTCTTTACTCATTTTTTCCCTCCTATAATTATAATTAAGTTCATCAGAACTTTTGTTACGCCTGTCCCCTGCAATCGCACGGGTGATTCACATTTTCAGTATAGAACCTTTTGCCCGTTGCGGTCAATATGCTTTACTAAAATTTTAATCATTTTAGCATTGACTGTTAAAAGCACCGCCGACTCTCCCTGCATGATGGACAATTCATCCCGCATATAATACACCAATATCTGTTATCGGGAGTCTGCCTTGAAAAAACATCAAATGCTCACCTGGCGGCAGCTGCTGGCGGGAGCCGGACTACTGTTGTCCTTTGCCGCCCTGACACTGTTTCTGTCGGGCCCGAGCCGCAATAAGGAAAAATATCAACACGCCGCGGAAGAATTGTTCCTGCAGGAAATGATACATAACACTCTGAACATGCATTACACCATTGCCTATCCGGAGAATTACGGTATAGACGACTATACCCCGCTGCTGCCCGGCTATACGCCCGGAAACAGGGAGTCTCAACTGGATGAATTGCAGGGACAGGCGTCTCTCTGGGCAGGACTGTCCGACAGAGGGCTGCGCCCGGAAGATGCCTACACTCGCCGCCTGCTGGCCCTCTCTCTCGACAACTCTCTGGCCATGCAGTCCCACGCCTACTATGACGAGCCTCTCTCCCCTGCCTCCGGCATGCAGAGTCAACTGCCCATTCTGCTGGCCGAATACACTTTCCGCACCACCCAGGATGTGGAAGACTATCTCAATCTGCTTGCACAAACCGGAGATTATTATGACAGCCTGTTGGTCTATGAGCAGGAAAAAAAAGCGGCGGGACTGTCCATGAGCCGTATCTCTCTGGAAAAAGTGCGCCGTCAGTGCAGGCGGATCCTGACGGCGGAAAGCCTGACGCAAAACAGTCATTTTCTCCAGACCACCTTTCAGGAACGAATCAACGAACTGTATATCCGCCAGGGTATCGACCGGGAAACAGCCCTAAACGCGATCCGCCGCAACGAAGAGCTGCTCGCAAACGTACTGCTCCCCGCCTATGAACGATTGGATCGGGGGCTGGAACAGCTCGCCGCCCAGGACAGCGCCGGGCAGGAGCAGCCCAGAGGTCTGGCGACCTATCCCGAAGGACAGGAATACTATCGGCAGTTGTTGATTGCCAGAACCGGAAGTTATCGCCCTCCCGAAGAGCTGTACGATATGCTGAAAGAACAACTGCTGCTCCAGCTGAACACCCTGCGCCAATTGGTAGCGCAGCATCCCGCCTGCGCCCTTCCCTCCGCCAGGGAACAATGTCTTTCTGCCTTTCCCTATGAGGAACCGGAGCAGATGCTGGCGGATCTGCAACACCGGATGGCTGCGGATTTTCCCGGTCTGACAATAGACGGCCTGGACACCCCTGCCGTGGCGGTCAAAGCCGTTTCCGATTCCCTGGCGGATTACTGCGCCCCTGCTTTTTATTTGACGCCCCCGCTGGACGATACCTCCTCCAATGTGATCTACGTCAACGAACAGGAGATGCCGGATGTTCTGGAACTGTACGCCACCCTTGCCCACGAAGGATATCCTGGCCATCTGTATCAGTCTGTATACAGCCGACGCTATATGACCGCACAGGACACTCATCCGGTGCGCCAGCTTCTCTCCTATGGGGGATATCAGGAGGGCTGGGCGCTGTATACGGAGTTTATCGCCTACGACTATGCCTGTGATCTGATGCGGGAAAACGGACAGCCGGAGGCAGTCTGGTATATTCAGGCTGAAAAAGCCAATCGCAGTCTGCTGCTCTGTCTCTATTCCCTGCTGGATCTGATGATCCACTATGACGGGGCGTCTCCGGAACAGGTCGCCGCCATACTGAGCAACTTCGGAATCAGCGATCCCAAAGCCGCTCAGTCCATATACATTTACATCGCGGAAGAGCCCGCCAATTATCCCCAATATTATGTGGGATATCTGGAAGTACTGGCGTTGCAGCAAAAAGCCCGCGCCCTGTGGGGAGCGGACTACAGCGACTTACGTTTTCACACTTTTTTCCTGAATATGGGACCGTCGGATTTTTCCGGTCTGGAGCAGGCGCTGGACACTTAATGCGCTACTCCTGATCAATGTCTTCCAGCATGCTTTCCAGATATCCCCGATCCCACAGCAGGATCTTCAGTTTACGGGCCACCTCCACTGCGGGGCGGGTGAAATACTGGTTGGTCATCACTGCGCCCACCATACAGTCATAGTAGTCCCGCCCCGCATAGACTTCCTGTACGGCTTTCACCCCCACAGGCCCGTCATAGCGTTTGCACTGGACGGCATAGGTCACGCCGCCCAGCTCCGCCAGAATATCCACTCCGTAATCCCCGCTGCCCCGGGTGACTTCCACCTCCAGAAAGCCTGCCCGGCGCAGCAGGTCCGCGCAGTAATGCTCAAACTCATGCCCTTCCATCAAGTCCATATCGCCGGGACGTCTGCGAAGGAATAACCGCCGCAACCATATGATCCCCAATATCAATGCCGTCAGCGCCGGCAGTCCTATACCCACATATATTCCCATTTCCGCCATCTCACTCCTGTATCTGCCTGAAATATATACAGTTTTTGTCAAAATATATGTATATTTTACTCATATTAAAAGAAAAAAGCAATGACTTGATTTTCTCCAGGAATTGTCCTATGATTATCCGTGGCGTTAGCGAACGCTCCCGCCGTGTCCACGGCCATATTTCGTTTCACACGCTGATGGCGCGGTAAATCTGCGGCACGAACCGCGCAGGGTCTCAGGGCTGACGCCTGAAGACATGTTATATCCGCCCGGCTCATTGCCCCGTTGTGTAAGGAGATTAAAGAAAGGTCTGATACATATGGAACAATTGATTTTCAGTCTGAATGCCACGGTTCCCATCTTCCTGGTCATGGTCATCGGCTATGTGCTACGCCTGCTGCATGTGGTGGACGAGCCGTTTATCAGGACACTGAACTCCTTCAATTATAAAATCACTCTCCCTGTGCTGCTGTTCAGGGATATCGCAGAATCCGACTTTTACAGCGTTTGGGACACCAAATATGTGTGTTTCTGCTTTCTGGGAACGCTGACCTGTATCGTCGTCATATGGCTGACGGCGGGACTGCTATACCGTGACAGAACACGGCTGGGAGAGTTTGTCCAGGCCTCCTACCGCAGCAGCGCGGCGGTGCTGGGCATCGCGTTTATTCAGAATATATACGGCACTTCGGGTATGGCGCCGCTGATGATTATCGGCACCGTTCCCCTGTATAATATCGCGGCGGTACTGATCCTGTCCTTTACCGGCCCGTCTTCCCACGGTTTTTCCCGGAAAGCCCTGAAAAAATCTCTGCTGGATATCGCCAGGAATCCCATTATCCTGGGGATCCTGCTGGGCATGGTCGTCAGTGCCTGCCAGATCTCCTTCCCGGTGATCGTGACCAAGACCGTAAACAATATCTCCGTGCTGGCCACCCCGCTGGCTCTGATCGGCCTGGGAGCAGGTTTCGAGGGCCGAAAAGCGCTGGCCCAGCTAAAGCCCACCGCCGTGGCCACCTTGTTAAAGCTGGTGGTTCAGCCCGCCCTCTTCCTGCCCCTTGCCATCCGGCTGGGTTTCCGGGAAGAAATGCTGGTGGCTCTGCTGGTCATGCTGGGCGCGCCCACCACGGTGAGCTGCTATATCATGGCTAAAAATATGGGACATGAGGGGACGCTGACCTCCAGCGTAGTGGTGGCCACCACCTTCCTGAGCTCCGTGACGTTGACGGTGTTTCTGTTTGTACTGCGGAGCCTGGGGTATATCTGAATGTAGACTATAATTTATCCCCATACGGTAATTGCTTAATATAGTCCTCCATATATTTCCAGTCGGGTGCGCCTTTTTTAACTACCGGTAAGACAATCGTATCTTTATAATATTTTTCCTCCGTAACCTTCCTCCCGTATGCATATTTGTACTTATTCGCCATCAAAACCGTGCGAAGATACATGTAAACATATATGGATTTTTTTGATTTATCTTTCAAAATCAAAGCCTTTGCGGAATCTCCTATAACGCACGGCGTTTCATGGTACGCGACAAAGCCCGCCGTCCCGGACCGTGCCACACTTAAGCACGGTTCCTTTATGATTTGGTAATGGGACTGTTTACAATATTCCTCATCCAATTTGCCTAAAACAGCATTGTT
Organism: uncultured Acetatifactor sp.; assembly: GCA_910584375.1. Taxonomy (GTDB): domain Bacteria; phylum Bacillota; class Clostridia; order Lachnospirales; family Lachnospiraceae; genus Acetatifactor. The sequence goes on along the minus strand of CAJUAH010000045.1, from coordinate 3,485 downwards.
ATCCGCGCCGCTCTGTATTGCTTCAATATTACCGGGGAACTCGGCGATTTCATCTTTGGTGACACCCCTGCCATTTTGTATTCTGAAAATGTCTTGTACCTTAAATTCTTCATACTTAATTTTTTTCTTCAGTTTGACAGCTTTAGAATGCATATTGGTATTGGAAAATACTCGTTCCGGATTGTTCTTTATCTCATAGGACAGATAGTCCAATATGGATTTATCAAAATCATCATCCGTCAATTTTGAAAAATCCGTCTTCATATATGCTTCGCATAACCACTCATCTGTGCATTTCACCTTGGCTTTTGTTGACAATCCCTCCCTTTCTTCCTTTTCACGATATAGCATAAGCCATTCGTTTTTTATCTTTTCCCACTTATTAAACGCATCTATTCTTCCAAGTTTTTTCCTCTTGACGAACCCATCGTCCTTACAATATCCAAAAAAAGTAGATACGGATGAATCATGCGGCGTCCCGGCTTCCCACACCATTACGCATACGTTTGTCGAAGCGTTATTTCCATAAAATATGTCATCCGGCATTGAAAAAACGGCTTTTAATGTGTGCTTGCTCATCAAGCGGGCGCGCTCAGCCTTGTATTTCGTTCCAATAGCACAGCTCATAGGACAGACAACCGCCAATTGCCCTCCCTGGCTTATAATATCAAGCTCCTGCTCTACAAATTCCAGTTCCACGTGGTCTTTTTGAGAATACGGGGGATTGAGCAAACCCTTATTTAGAACAATGGTTTTGCCATCTGTATCCTTCATATTTTTCAATTTACCTAAAGTTGCTTTATCAAAGCAATCTCCATGTAAAATATGTGACTTCCCGTCCTTTCTTATAATCATATTTGCCAGGGCAAGCGTATGAATATCCGAATCCTGTTCTATACCATATAAACTGTTTTTTCGTATATACTCGATTTCTTCGTCTGACACAGCCTGCTTAAACATTCTCCCCATGGCTGTCACCAAAAAGGCCCCGCTTCCGCAGCAAATGTCCACCACCTTGGAATTCTTATCTATATTTATTAATTCCGCCATAAATTCGGTCAGATGCTGCGGCGTTAAAACTATCCCCAACGAATTTCCGTCCCCTGAGGAATAGCTGATAAATTCATGGTAAAACACGCCCAAAGCGTCAACGGTATTTCCCACATAATCCATCATTGGTTTCACTTTTATTTCGAGCTGTTGTATATACCAACGCAGTGAATTATCTTCTTGCAGGGGCGTGGCTTTCAGCTTTATAACGGAGTCAATTTCTCTGAATTTATTTTTTATTTCCTGTATCTTTTTGTTTTCTATCTCTCCATCATCCAATACATTTTCTATAGCGGAACAACAGTTGTTTAAAAGGGAAGAGAAACTTGTCAGCTTATCGTAATCGTTGCAAAACGATTCGTCCTGCAAAGCCAACAGTATGCCTGCGACAAATAGCGGCTTTAACTTTTCTGTCATTTTATTAATCCGCAGTGAATCATGCATATTGGCCGCGGTTGCCTGTATCGTATCAAGGCTGTAAGCTTTCTGGATCTTCTCTCCTCTGATCATCTTTAAATAGTTTTCCGGTTCTAATATAATATTGCGGATTTTTACATATTCTACATAGTCCTTTTGATTTTTAGGCCAATAAAATGTGGATACTAACATTTTATCAATGTCGATTCCGCTTTCAGCGACAGCGATTACGTTGAACTCTTCTTTTAGATATTTTGCGTAATACAATACGCCATCCACCGCGTATTTGGATGGTTGATCTTTATCATCGCTTTCATGCTGAGAAATACTTTTCTTACATTCAACAACGAGAACCGTATTTAGATCCGAATTAAATGTAATTACAAATTCTGGCATTGCGCTTTTTGTGGAAACTGTTCGGGGTGTGTAGTCGGATAAAGGACATACTTTAGGTTTTCCTCCCGCTTGCCTTAAAGCATCATTAATTGCGGACACCGCACACTTCTCTCCCTGTACGTATACATGCCCAAACCCGTTGTTTCCAAGCTCTATTTTCATTTCTCTTCTGACGAGTTCTTCAGCGTACCTTTCATTTGTTCCGGCCATCGGCATCCCCCTTATCTGCCACGGATCTTCTTATGATATATGTCTCCTGTCCGTGTTCTGATCAATTATTCTTGAAGCTTCGATCAAGGCAGTTCTTCTGATAAATTCACTGTAAGATGCATACGACTCCAGCCGGGCGGCCTGCCTGAATTTGTCCAGTTCCTCTTCGCTTACTCTTATACTGATTGATATTGATTTTCTCATTACCGCACCTCCTGGTATCCATTCTACTTTTTGTGCATGTCATTGTCAATACTTTGTTGCACGAACAGGAGTTCTTTTTTTGTGATACCCTTTTTCTCCTTCGTTCTGCGCTTTCATCATATGCTTTCAAGATGCGGCTCAGCGTCCTGACCACCTCCTCATATTCCCTATCGGCTTTGGTTTTCTTTGTTATGTACTCCGCATCAAACACATCATGCTGCCATTTCAATTTCGTAAAAGTTTCCTCCACATAGGCAGCGACACACTCCTTTGCCATATCCCCGTAATCGCATCGCCGAACCGTCTCTGAATGCCTTGCCGTCAGATGATACACCGCAGTCGCCATTTTATCCCGCAAGTAACTGCTCAAGGCCTTGACGAAATATTTCTCACTATCCACTTTTTCCGAATAATACTCTCCTGCATGAACATATCTTCTTCTATCGGCATATTTTCCAGTACCCTTTCCTATCGGAGCCTATGCGGACAATTTTCCCCGATTCCCGCAGTTTCTTAATGATTCGGCTGACTTTTCTGGTACTGAATCCAGTCTTTTCCCCTATTCTTCTGGCTGTAATACGTGGTTCCTCCCTTAAGATCAGTAAAATTTGCTTTTCATCGCCATTTTCATCGCCATTTTCATCGCCATTTTCATCGCCAATATCCATATTATTCTCTTCCATGAATGAAAACGGGAAAATAACTTTTATAAAATGTTCAGATATTTCAAATATATCTTTATCATAGACTCTCAAGATACGGCTCATTCCTGACCCAAGCTGCTCCACCAAACCCAGATCTTTAAATACACGCATCAGTTCCCGATTTCTTGGCATACTGCTACAACTAAAAAAATCTCTTTCGCTTTGTCCAGGAATCAAGCCTCCATAGGAAGTAAACTCCATTCGGTCACTGAAAATCTCAAATACCGGAGGGATTTCCCGTGAAAAATCATTATGAACTATAGCATTGATTAATGCCTCCCGCATCGGAACTGTTTCCACCAAATTCTTTTCTATACGCTTTGTGCTGGTCACCTTCGTTTTGGTAACATTTTCAATTTTCATCTTTTCCAAGACGTTATTTGTCGCTTTGATGAGAGAACAGTATCCATATTCCTCATTTTCGATCAAATCCACTTTATCTTTCCCAGCTGGATCTATGTCAATACTTTGGACAAAAAAAGTTGAAAGATTATGCTGCTTTTT
>CAJUAH010000044.1 GCA_910584375.1 uncultured Acetatifactor sp. | reverse complement strand
ATCATAGAGGAATTCATGAGATTAGAAAATCCGCAGGAATATTTGGCGCTTACGAGAAACCGATTCAAAATAAAGATGCGGCTCCGATCAGGATTCTCGAGACGCAGAGCGGGGACGGCTTAATACCGTGGGAAACGAGATCCCAAACAGCTCCCCCAGATCCTCCGAGGGGATGATCCGTTCGCTGGTCCGGTCGGCGTTTTTCAGCATACTTTCCACCCGGTTTTCCAGCGCCACGTCGATGAATCGATCCACATCGATCCCCCGCAGCTCAAAAAAGAGCAGGGGATTTTCGTCAAATCTCGCGCCGATGCCGTAGAGTACCGCCGCCACATGCTTGCACAGCAGGGCCCAGTCCGGGCAGCTGCAGTTAAAACTGATCTCTTTGGGAGAGGGGAACAGCCCTTCTTTGCCGGTGAACAGCTCCTTCAGTTCTTCGGGGAACTTACCCTGCAGCAGCAGTTCCAGATTCTCGATCTTTCGCTCGCATCGGCTGATGGCGTGCTGGCATCTCTCCTCTGACAGAGGACTGATGCGCACTTCTATCTTGTAGGGCGTTTTCCGGCGTCCCTGTACCCTTGCCAGGACTTTGCCCTTCTCGATCTTCAGATCCACCACGGCTCCGGTTCGCACATAGCGCTTTCCCCGATCCAGGCGGCTCTCAAAGTCGGCGTACCGCTCCAGATTGTCGCACCAGGCCTGGCCCCACCAGCTGTTGACGATCTTTCGGCCCTGTATGTGTACCGGCTCCATGGATTTGCCTCTGGCTTTTTCCCGGGCCGCCGTATCTCGGGCGTTTTTCTGCAGCTTGCTCGTAGTCGGCTGGCTGTAACTTGACATATCGTTCCAGTAATTGCTCATTTTTTCCCTCGCTCCCGTATACCGCTGGCTTTGCGCCTACTCCAGACGCATGATGGACAATAGCTGCTCGTTGCTCATCTCCGTGATCCAGTTCTCGCCGCCGGAGCCGATCACATTTTGGGCCAGCTCCGTCTTGGAGGCGATCATCTCGTCGATTTTTTCCTCTATGGTGCCCTTGCACACCAGCTTGTGAACCATCACATTGTTGGTCTGGCCGATGCGGTAGGCTCTGTCGGTGGCCTGATTTTCCACAGCCGGGTTCCACCAGCGGTCAAAATGGATCACATGGCTGGCATTGGTCAGGTTCAGGCCCGTTCCCCCGGCCCGCACGGACAGGATGATGTAGGGGACGTATTTTTCGCCCTGAAAAGATTCCACGATCTGGCTGCGTTTTTTCACCGGCGTGCCGCCATGGAGCACATGGCCTCTGGTGTGGAAGATCTCCGCCAGATAGTCGTCCAGGTAGGGGGTGATCTCCTTGAACTGGGTGAAGACCAGCACCCGCTCCCTCTTTTCGTAGATGGTTTCGCATAGGCCGCGCAGCAGCTCGAACTTGCCGCTGTCCTTGGGGCTGTAGGTCTGTTGTCCCAGGTATTGGTCGGGATGGTTGCAGATCTGCTTGAGCTTGGTCAGCGCCGCCAGCACCAGCCCCCGGCGCTCTATGCCGGGCTGCGCATCCGCCAGTTTCTGCGCCAGCTGTTCCACCTGCTGGCGGTAGAGTACGGTCTGTCTTTTGGAGACGGAGACATAGTCGATCTGCTCCAGCTTGTCCGGCAGGTCGCGGATGATGCTCTTGTCCGTCTTTACCCGGCGCAGCATAAAGGGGGAGATCATATTTTTCAGTTTGGCATAGCCCTCCGGATGCTGGGGCAGATCCTTGCAGAATCTCTTAAATTCCGTGGAACTTCCCAGCAGGCCCTTGTCCAGAAAGTCAAACAGGGACCACAGGTTGGTCAGTTCGTTTTCGATGGGCGTGCCGGTCATGGCGATCTTCATGCGGCCCTTCAGCTTTTTGATCTGCCGGGTCTGGTCGGTCAGGGGATTCTTGATGGCCTGGGCCTCGTCCAGGATCAGGCAGTCCCAGGTCACCTTTTCCAGCTCTTTGATCCGGGCGGCCATGCCGTAGGTGGTGACGGTCAGAAAAGCAGGGCAGCCTTCCACTTCCTCCCCCAGGGCTTTGGCGCCCCGTCCGTGCAGGATATGGACGGACATCCTGGGCGCAAATTTCGCCGCCTCCTTCTGCCAGTTCCCCAGCAGGGAGGCGGGGACGATGAGCAGGGTGCGGGCCTCCTTGCGGGACAGGCGCAGTTTTTCCAGAAAAGCCAGCACCTGGACGGTCTTGCCCAGCCCCATATCGTCCGCCAGGCAGGCTCCGAACCCCAGCTTGTCCATGTAGCTTAGCCAGGTGAATCCGGTCTGCTGATAGGGGCGCAGCTGGGCTTTGAAACTTCTGGGCACCGCCGCCGGACGGATCTTGCCGGGAGAGCGCAGATCCTGCAGCAGTCCGGAGAGCCATTTTCCGTTGGTGAGGAGCTTGCCCACGTCGGCGTCGCGCCCCTCTTTTGCATTGCCCAGGCCCATGCGCAGGGCTTCCAGCAGGGTCACTTCCCCCTCGTATTGCTGCATCTCGTCCAGCAGACGGTTCAGTTTCTGGTGGTTGACTTCGATCCATTTGCCTTTGAGCAGGGCCAGTCCCTCGGTCTGGGCCAGGAGATCCCGGATCTCCTTTTGCGTCAGCGCCACGCCGTCCACCGTCAACCGGGGACACATGGACAGCAGGGAGTCCGCGCCTACGAAGGTGGGCTTTTCTTCTCCCAGATTGATGGACACATTTACGCTGTACGCATTTTTTCTCCACCAGTTGGGGATGCGGCATACGATCCCGGCGTTTTCGATGGCGGGGATGTCTAGCAGGATGCGATATGCCTCCTGGGAGGTGAGCCGCAGGGGATGGAACATCTCGCCTTTTTCCACAAATTCACCGATGATCTCCGAGACTTCGGCCACCTGGTTTAAGCAGGAGAGCAGCTCCAGCAGTTTGTTTCGGTCTTTTTTGTACTCGGTGAGGGCGTATTGCAGGGGGACGTGGCGCACTCTGTCCTCGGCGTCCCTGGTGGCGTAGGTGGCCAGGAAGGCGAAGGGGTAATCGGCGTCTTTGCTTTCCACCAGATGGAAAAAAATGCGCTCCGGGACCTTCAGGTGCTGGCTTTTTTCCGCCAGGTACATGGCCACCGTGCCGTCAAACGCCTGGATTTCCCTGGCGTAGACCGCGTTCAGTTTTTCAAAGATATGTGCGAGCCAGTGGGATGTGACATATTCCGAGCCCAGTGTGAAGGGGACGCCGCCCAGCAGCCGCTCGGTGAGAATTTCGTCCGGCCGCACCGCCGCGTTCTCACGGGTGAGCTCCAGATCCGGCTGCGCTGTCAGCACATGGAAAAAGGCGTCGGAGAGCCGATACAGGAAGTCGCCCGCGGCGTCCAGCTCCGCGGGTTTTTCCACAAAGCCTAACTGGTAGAGGGCGGCAAAAGGATCCTGCTCGAATTGCTGTTTCCATGCGAGGGCGGCCCCGGACAACTCCTCGGCCCGGTCGTCTATGCAAAACCCGTCTTGGGTAAACAGAAAGTGTATTGTCTGTTGTGTGTCGTTCATGGTTTCCTCGATTCGGTGATATTTTTATATCAATTATAGTTTGTATCGCCTTTTATGACAATTCTTTTTTGAGGATTATTCAAAACTTTGTATAATGATTTTAAATGGCATGTTATTGACGAGGATTTGGCGGCAGTGTCCCTTGCGCTGCGAAAAAGGCGTTTGGCATTGATTTTTTGCAGTCGCAGGCGATCCCATATCCGGAACAGGTGGTGTGCGGCCCGGAGTGCGCATGGGCAATTACGGCTGGGAAAGGCAAAGTCACCTGTGTTGGAAAAGAAGGGCAGGGAAAAAACATCGGCTGGGCGGCGACGTCAGTTCCTTTTTGGAAGAGTACTGATTTATAGAAAATCATTGCATTTCATACCAGAGTATGCTATATTAAGCATAGAAAAGGGAAAAGCCATAGAGGCGACTTTACCCTCAATAATGTTTTTGCTTAGCCCTCCGTAAAGGGCCAGCCGTCACTATTGTGAGTAGTGGCGGCTATTTTTTTCTCTCTTTAAAGATCGCATAGCACAATCCAATCAGAGAGACAAAGAATATACCTATCTGAATTAAATCCTGATATGTAACGTTCATCGTATCGCCCTCCTTTCTTTCGTCCGGAGGGTTTTATCCCTCCGTGTAAAAACAGAGGGTAAAGCCGCCTTGGCTCTATGACTTTTCCGTAAAGATAATATATCATTTTTACCAATATCTGGCAACACATATATATGCGTTTATTAAATCATCAACCACAATATATAGTATATAAAATCATACACACATCTAAAAACTTTTTTACCCTCAAATATCCACCAGAAAAACATATATAACGAAACCAATCTAACTTCAACCCCATCTGCAGCACGATTCCAAGCCCAATTCTGGCCGTGTTCGATTTGACAAACAAAAAACAGGGTAGTAAGATAGACACTGCAACTGGAGAAAACATGTAGGGCGAGAGGTACGAGAACTATGGAGTGCAAGAAAAAGCAAAGAAAATATTGTCTGTTGCTGTTGCTTTTGTCATTGACCCTGTACTCTTGCGGATTACATGGGACGGGGGAATCTGACCTGGGTCTTGAGGGGGACGAAACGGTGCCGGTGGCGCGGTTTCAGGATATGCGCATGCCTGTTCCGCTGGATCGATTCAGGCAATATACATTCAACGAAGATTGGTTTTACGCAGCCAGCCCCAAGTATGACAGGGAAAAACAGCAGAGCTGCTGGTACATTTACAGGGGCAGGGTGACGGATGAATTTCAGCCGGAGGAATATATCGAGAGAGAGGGATATAACCTCCTGGCCTTGCTGGCGGACAGGGAAGATAACTGTTATCTGTTCATGCAGGATAAAGGCAGGAGTTTCTCTCTGGAAAAGTATGATGCGGACGGAAAGCTGCTGTGGCATACGGACTGCGCGGCGCCGCAGATCCAGGAAAAAGGGGAGCGTCTCTCGCAGGGGATCGTCGCGTCGGACGGCAGGGTGGCGCTCTATGACTGCGGCGAGGGAGGCAGCGCCTATGTGTTTGGGGCGGACGGCAGTTTCCAGGGAATCTCCACGCCCTCGCTGGACAGTCTGGAAGGTATTGCGGAGGGGAAAGAGGGCCGGGTATACGGATACTGTCTTACCGGGGAAGAGCCGGTCTTTGTAAACCTTGCGGATAAGGGGGAGAGGTTCGTCTGTCCTATGATGCCCTCCTCGGCATATGGGGGATGTGAGGACGGCATCTATCTGTGTACCGCCGAGGGCCTGTGGAAGTACAGCCCGGAGACCGGGGAAACGGAGCGTCTATGGCTGTGGGACGACGAATATGTGCAGATAGAGAGCAGCGAGATCAGCCATATTTGCAGGGGAGAAGAAAGCGTTCATCTGGCATGCCGGAGAACCGAGACCAAGAACCTGCAGGGTCTGCCCTGGAAGGGAGGGACGCTGACCTTTGTCTCTGTGGGCTTTGGGAACCGCCGGGAGTACCCGGAAAAACAGGAGATCACCATAAGCCGTTCCTATTATCAGAATTATGAGGAATACAGCAGCCACCGCATGGAGGAGCTGGTGCGGCGCTACAACAGGCAGAGCAGGAAATACAGGGTGGTGATCCTCCTGCCGGACGAGAGTATGACCTCCGGGAATGCCCGGGATGAGTTTTTCGGGGAATTGGAGACGCAGCTTATGCGGGGCGAAGGGCCGGATCTGATCGAAGTGCAGGCGCTGAATGTGGACAATCTGGCGGCAAAGGGCGCTGTTGAAGACCTGACTCCCTTCTATGAGACCAGCGAAGTATTCAGGGAAGGGGAAATGCTGGAGGCCGTCAGGGAGGCCGGCAGGGTGCTGGGGCGGGATACGGTGGTGATCCCGGCGTTTGAACTGGATACCATGCTTTCCAAGGAGAAGGTGGACGCCGACGGCTGGACGCCCCTGTGTTTCCTGGAAAAGGTGCAGAAGGACGGGGATCTCATATATCCGGCGGCGAGTCAAAGGGAGGCGTTCTGGTACTGCATGGGTGTGAATCTTGGGGGACATTTTGTGGACTATGAGAAGAGGGAATGCTATTTTGACACGGAGGAGTTTTGCCGGGTGTTGGAGGGGTGCGACAACTGGGAGAACGAAACGCCCATAGTGGTGATACACAGCATAGAGGACGCGGAGGCGCAGGCACAGTATTTCAAGGAGCCGGAGTGGCTGCTTAAGACGGCGGGCATATCCAATATGGAGAATGTATTACAGCAGAAGGAGGAAGGGGCATTCTGGCTGGGATATCCCGGATGGAGCGGGGCGGAAACCCGGCTTAAAATACAGGACGGCTTTGTTATGAACAGCGCGTCAAAAAATAAGGAGGGCGCGTGGGATTTTCTGGAATATCTGCTTTCTGCGGAATTGCAGGACAGCATAGACTGGGGATTTCCGGTGAGACGGGACAGCTTTGAAAAGTATTTATCCTATTCTTATGTGAGCGATGAGGACAAATCCGCAGAGTTTGCTTACGGTTTGGAGAATGCCCGGCGTCCCGCGCGGGAGGATTTTGATCTGGTATGGGGGATGTTGGACCGCGCCGTGTATCGCCCCTCCGGATTTTATATGAACGACAATCCCGTAAGGGTTATCCTGGAGGAGGAAACGGGAATGTACTTTGCGGGGGACGCCACGCTGGAGGAGACGGTCAAGAAGATCCAGAGCAGGGTGACGCTGTATCTTAATGAATTATAGGGGGATACAATGTCATTGGCCGCCTGCGGAAAAGAGGAAGAGAAACTTTTGCTGGCAGCTTGCGGAGAAAAAACGGACGACGCAGTCCCGGAAAAAGTATTTGGAGCCAATTATACTGAGGAGTTTGATATCCTTTTGACGAAACAGGTAATATGCGGGCAAGGCAGCGGATGTGCTATCATATGCTGAGTGAAAGGGACATTTCCAGGGAGCAGCGGACGGAACTTGTATATGGGATGGTAGGAGGAGTCAATGCGGATGCGTCATCCAGCATCTGGACTGCTATCACTGCTTTCAATCAGGAAAATAAAGTGTATTTTGTCACGATTAAAAACTATGACAACAACACGGACCGTCATCATGCGGATATGGCTGCCGGAGACGGGCCGCATTATTCAGAGCCGGGTACGGTTGATATTGGATGAATAAACGAAAGGTACATGGGAGCAGAAAATGTATTTGACGAATCTGACTCTTACAATATTGCAAAAAATATTTATAATAAAGTCAATAAAACCAATGTGTTAATAAACACCGAACATATTGTTGCCTTCATACAAAAGGGGAGGGACTTTATTGAAGAAAATATTATTTATTGTAGCCATAATACTTTTTGTGATGTCATTGACCGCCTGCGGAAAAGAGGAAAAGGAAAAAACGGAAAGATTTTTTTCGATAGAGTATCAGCAGGAGGCGGCGATAGATTTGCCTTGTCAGGCGGTATGCGGCGCCAATGGGGCTTGGATTCTGGCGGCGGTTAAGGGCACGCCGGTATATTTTTACAACAGAGAAACGCTTTCCACGTTTCCAGTGGATTGGAATATGAACGGCGGTGAATATATCACAGCTATGGCGGCAAGAGAGGAAAACTTATATCTTGTTGTCAGTAATGGGAGCAGCGTACAGGTTCGCAGAGGTCATGAAGGGAGAGCATGGGAAAATATAGCAGCATTTTCAAACGAGGATGTGGAAGGTATAAGTTCATTCTGGGTGGATGAGCGGGAGAATTTTTACTTTGGCGCAGGGGACGAAATACTTATAGCGGACAGGGAAAATCAACAGAAGAGAATAGCTTTAAGCGGACAGGAACGGACTGTATTTTGGGAGGAGTCGGGAAAAGTCAGATGCCTCACAAGTAATCAGGAAAGCCTGAGTATGCTGGATATAAGCGGTGCGGAGCCGATAAAGGAATGGAGTCTTGCATACCCCTGCACCTATAATTTGCTCATGATAGACAATTCCGATTCAGAAGTCTGGCTGATAGCGGATGATTCTTTGCTCTGTGTCAATACGGATTCCGGTGAGATATTGTCCGAAACGGATCTGCTCAAATGCGGGATATCGACCATGGATATTTTTTGCGGGGCTTTTGCGGACGGGGATGCGGAAGATGAGAAACTTTTTCTATATGGCAAAAGCGTGGGAGATCGTCTGGTGGCCTATCAATTGGGTGAACTGTCGGGGGAAGAGGTATCTGCGAGGCAGGAGATCGTTTACGGCACGCTGGCTGTCAATGGCGCGATCATGAATCAGATTGTGGAGTTCAATAAGCGAAACAGGGATTATTATGTCACCATGCGGGTCTATGGAAACGGAGATTTTGAGAGCGGCAGGATGCAGATGCAGGCGGCGCTTAGCAGCGGAAACGGGCCGGATATCGTTAATACGTTTTTTATGGACAACTGTGAGCAGTACGCGCAGGACGGTTATTTTGAGAATTTGACGCCATATTTGCAGTCGGCTGTGAAAAATGGAGACGACAGATATGGGGAGATCATGTGGAAGATCATGGAGCCGTATTATGTAGACGGGAAAGCGTATATACTGATGCCGCATTTTACGTTATCCGGCCTGATGATTTCTTCAGAGGACACAGAGGGGATGGAGAATTGGAATGTGGATGAGATGTTTGCGCTGATAGAAAAAAATGCGGGGCAGAAAAATATCTTTACAAATTCGGCGGCGGAACAAGTGTTGTCGTTGGCGGTCAGGGGGATGCAGAGAGATTTTATAGATCGCGCCGCAAAAACCTGTAATTTTGACGGGGAAGAATTTATACAGTTATTGGAGTATTGCAGACTGTACGGCAGAGAATCCGGTCAGGGCGGCACGACGTCTATGGGGGACATGGCCCAGAGGACGCTTTTTCTGGACATGACATTTTCCTCCCATATAGAATACCTGCTTACAAAGGCAAGCTATGGACAGGGGATTGAGGTCTATGGCTACCCCACTGTGGGAGGGCAGGAATATATAGTCAATCCATCCATGGACGCATGCGCCCTGAGTGCACAAAGTAATAACAGGGAGGGTGCATGGCTATTTATGAGTACATTACTGGATCCGGCTTATCAGGGAGCGGAAGGGCTGGGATTTCCAATCTGTAGAGACGCTTATGATATTATGTGGGAGAATGCCGGGGATGAGACTTTCAGAATACAGGGAGACGAGTATCATGTGGTAACGGAAGATAAGGAGTTGTTTGACCGGATTCTGGAAAACGGAGTATTTCAAAGCGGAGCCTTGGATAAAGATATTTTAAACATTATTCAGGAAGAGGCCGCTACTTGCTTTGCCGGGGATAAAAGCGCCAGGGAGGCGGCATGTATTATTCAGAATAGGGTACAATTGATGCTGGATGAATAAATGAAAGGGGAAATGAGTATGGGAAAGAGAAAACTTATAGTGGGGTTGTTGTCTGCCGTCATTTTATGCGGCAACATGTCCGTGGCAAGTGCGGCGGAGAATAATAGCGATATCGCAAAAAGCGCGAGCGGTGATATTGTTATAGAGGACTATTGGACTACAGACGCTTTTGGAGATCAAATGTATGTTATGTTTACATACAGATATTCGGATGGCAGTTCCGTTCACCGTACCGGATTCAGTCATACGTCTAACAACAGGACGTGGAGTGAGAGTTTGTCAGATAACTTTTTCAGCGATACACTTTACTCTACGGCTACACTTACCTGCCAATACTCGTTTACATGCAGTGCGTGGTGTGATATTTACGGACAATCGGGACATTGAATATGTTGAGGGGCAACTATTAACTAATATTATTTTTCCAGCCAATTGTAAAAGTGAGCAGCATATGCTATGTGCTGTCTCACTTTTTTGGTGACTTTTTTCCAAAAACTTGTTACAATAAAGATAATAAAACTTTAATACTGTTGTCCTGTGTCCCTTGGCCGAGACACGGAACAAGGACACAATAGTTAGTTGACATAGCGATAGGAATACAGTTATGGGATTCATACAGAATATAGTAGAACGTTACAGACAGCAGACAGTGGAAAAAAATACTGCCTGCGAACAATATATCATGCGGATCGACCGTGCTATGCAGGAGATGAACGGCCTGTTTACCAATTCGCTCGCTCCTGTAACGCCAGAAGGAGAGACTCAGTGGGCGACTTGTCATAATGACCTGCTTATAAATCCTGATGTGCAGAGGATCAGAGGCGCGGCGCGTTATGGCGAGTTGGCGGCGAAACAGACACAGCTGCGCCAGGCAGTCGGGGAGTTAAAGCAAAGGATCATAGTTCATAATGAGCGGGTTCTTCAGATGCGCATACAGGGCGCCTATGCGCTGATCGGCAAAGTGGAGGGACGGGAACTGGATCGACAGCAAATGGCATGTATTGTCAAGGAGGCTCACAGTCATCTGGTACTGGCCGGTGCGGGAACAGGTAAAACAACAACTATTGTAGGAAAGATAAAGTATCTAATCAAGTCAGGGCAGTGCAATCCCCAAGATATTTTGGTGTTATCTTTTACCAATGTTTCTGCGGCGGAGATGAGCCAAAGGATAGATCGGGAAACGGGCTGTCATATTAACGCCGTTACTTTTCATAAACTGGGAATCAATATAATTACGAAGGTTGAAGGAATCGTGCCGAAGATATTCCACATAGATATGAGGAAATTCATTTTGGAACAGTTGAGATTTCAAATGCAGTCGGAGCAGTATCTGCGCCTGTTGAGTTCCTATTTGTTGAATCACCGTATAATCGACAGATCAGAGTTTGATTTTCGCAATATGAAGGAATACACGGAATACTTACAGATGAATCCACCTACCACGATCGGCAACGAGACTGTCAAGAGCTATGGGGAGATGGAAATCGCAAATTTTCTGGCGCAGAATAATGTGGAGTACATTTATGAGCATCCTTACCGGATCGACACCCGTACTGCTGAATATGGACAGTATAAGCCAGATTTTTATCTGCCGGATTATGATGTTTATATTGAATATTTTGGCGTTGACAAGAACGGCGAAGTCCCCTCATACTTTCAGGGTGCTCATGGGATGACGGCCTCGCAGGCCTATCAGGCAGCTATGGACTGGAAACGTCGTACACACCGGGATAACGGCACTGTCATGGTGGAATGTTATGCCTATGAAAGATTGGAGGGGACACTGCTGGAGAACCTCGCACGGAAACTGACAGATCACAGGGTGATCTTGTCGCCGAAGAGTGCTCAGGAACTGTGGGAACAGGTGGCAGACGGAGGAGACACTGTGCTTGACGGAGTGGTGACGTTGCTTGAGACGGTGATGAATTTGATCAAAAGCAACGGTTACACTGTTTCCGGGGTACGCCGAAAGAACGGTGGTCTCCATGCCCGGCGCAATGCGCTGGTTCTGTCATTGGCAGAACCGATTATGGATGCATATGATTCTTGTCTGAAGGAGCATGGAGAAATTGATTTCAACGATATGATACGTCTTGCCACGCGATATGTGGAAGAGGGAAAGTATGTGAATCCTTATAAATATGTGATTGTGGATGAATATCAGGATATTTCCCGATCCCGTTTCAATCTGCTGGACAGGATGCGGAAGTCTGCCGATTATGTTTTATTCTGCGTGGGAGATGACTGGCAGAGCATCTATCGATTTGCGGGCAGCGATATTAATTTTATACTTAATTTTCAGCAATATTGGGGGCGCTCGGAAACCAGCAGGATAGAGACTACCTATCGCTTTACGCAGAAACTGGCTGAGATCAGCGGTGACTTTATCATGCGCAATCCTGCGCAGATGAGAAAATCCATCAGGGGAACGGCGGATATCCCCGGTTTTGCCATGGGTGAGATTCACGCCTTTACGGATAAGCATGCCATACAGTTTATGTTGGAAAAGTTGGATGATCTGCCTCAAAAGAGCAACGTGTTTTTTGTCGGGAGATATTCATTTGACGTGAGGATGTTAAAAGATAATGAATCGCTTGTTTGTAGGTACGATAATGTTTCCGGGCAGATGGAAGTGAGATATCCTCCACGTCCCGATCTGCAAATGCATTTTGTTACAGCCCACAGATCTAAAGGCCTACAGGCAGACTATATTTTTATCCTCAATAACAAAGATGCCAGAATGGGATTTCCTAGCAAGATACAAGACGCTCCCATTGTACAGTTACTGTTGGAAAAAGGCGACCAATATCCGAATGCCGAGGAAAGACGCTTGTTTTATGTGGCGCTGACAAGGGCAAAAAAGAAAGCGTATATTCTTACAGTAGAAGGGCACGAATCTTCTTTTGTGAAAGAACTGAGGGCGCGATATGGGGAGATGTTCAGACAGGAGCAATATAGCTGTCCGCTTTGCGGGGGAAAGTTATTGAAAAAGACGGGACCATACGGGGATTTCCTGGGGTGTTGTAACTATAGAGCGACGGGATGTAAATACACCAGGAGTCTGAAAAAGAGAGGAATTTATTAAAAAAGTGGGAACTCTATTGCCATTTCTTTTCAATATGATACAATAAATAAAGTGTTACGCCCTATGCGCTAAAGCCCAAAGAACGGGATCTGACAGCACTGGCATACCATAAAGACATTATCAAATTCAGGGAAGAAGGAAAACTCATGAAAAAGAAAATCTGCGCCATCCTGGCGATAACTCTGGCAACGACAGCAATCCTTGCAGGCTGCGGCAAGCAGGGGCAGGGTTCGGCCCCCGTGCCCGGCGGCCAGTCTCAACCTGGAGAGAACGAAACCGGGCAGCAGGAGTCCGGCCAGCTCGCCACACAGGAGTCCGAACAGGACGAGCTGTTATCCGGCAAACATCATATCAAGATCAATATGAAAGACAAGGGAACCATTGAAGTGGAGCTGGACGCAGACCAGGCCCCCATCACCGTGACCAACTTTGTAAATCTGGCCAAGGACGGCTTTTATGACGGCCTGACCTTCCATCGGATCATAAACGGCTTTATGATGCAGGGCGGAGATCCCAACGGCGACGGCAGCGGCGGTTCGGAGCAGGAGATCAGGGGAGAATTTAGCGAAAACGGTGTGGATAACACCTTGTCCCATACCCGTGGAGCCATCTCCATGGCCCGCACCGACATACCGGACTCGGCCTGTTCCCAGTTCTTTATCATGCACCAGGACGGTACGTATCTGGACGGCAAGTACGCCTGTTTTGGCTATGTGACCAGCGGTATGGAGATCGTGGACGACATCTGTGAAAATGCGGTGGTGACGGACGGTAACGGCACAGTTCCGGCGGAGTACCAGCCTGTGATCGAGAGCATAGAGGTAGTGGACTGAGCAGGGATATCTCGGTGAAATCTCGGAGGGGAAGAGGAACAGGGGACAAATGAACGCGGTATACAGGGATATCTTTCAGGCCATCCATGAGGGTAAATGGCTCAGCATCGAATATCTGAACCAGGAGGAAAAAATCACAAAATACTGGATCGGCATTCGGGACATAGACGTGCGCAGAAGAGTCATGTCCGTGGACGGACTGCATCTGGGACAGTATACGGTGGCCGACCTCAACATTCGCATTGATTCCATCCGCTCTTCCCAGGTGGTGGACGGCTCCTATTGCCCGGTGAACGAAAAACTTGTGCGGGATATTTCTATAAATCCCCACAAATATAAGGCATTGTTCGACAACGTGGCCAATCTCAAGATCCTGAACTATCTGGAGATGTGCAATCGCCTGGATACCAGACCCTATATCTCGGATTTTGAGCTGATTAAATATCTGGATCGGGAAAAACTCGTCGGGGAGACCTATGAGCTCAGCGACGAACAGTTTCAGAAGATCGTAAAAAGCTTTCAGTACAGAACCAGTCAGCCGTCCCGACAGGACGGGTCTCTCCGTCTGCAGCGGCTGGCCATGAATATACTCAGCGTCCATGTGAAGGAGGGGCTGCATGTGCTGGCCTACCGCGGCCTGAATCTGGATATCAGGAAAAAGGCGCTGCGCCCGGAGGAGGAGATCACGGTCTGCACGGAGTTCACCGTGGACGGCACGAAACAGAGCATCCGAAGATATCTGGACGCGGAGGACTATGAGCTGCTGGCGGATTTCGCGGGCAATCAGGAGAAGATCAAAGACTGCGTGAACCGGCACACCGGGAGGCGTTACGGCCTGGTGGATGACATGCCCTATATCATCGGCCTGGGCATGGACATTGCCCTGGATCTGCACAGGGAATACAAAGCCATCCTGAAAATGTACCGGGAAGACAGGGTCCCCGTGCCCATCCGGGCCTTTTTCGGGGATCTGCTGGATCGCCCCAGAGCCAGGCAGGCCAGCCCCATCACCCTGCTGAGCCAGCGCGTCAATATGGATCAGCTGCTGGCCATCGACAGAGCCATGAAATATCCGGTGGCCTATATCCAGGGCCCGCCGGGCACAGGCAAGACCAATACCATTCTCAATACCATCGTGACCGCTTTTTTCAACGACAGAACCGTACTCTTCGCATCCAACAACAATCACCCCATAGACGGCGTATGTGACAGGCTGACCGGTCTGCGGTATCACGACAAGCCCATCTCCTTTCCCATTCTGCGCCTGGGAAACCGGGATATGGTGCGGCAGGCCATCCTGTACATCCGGGAACTGTACAGACGCACCCAGTCCGTATCGGTGTTCGAGGGCACGCTGGGCCGCAATAAGGACGAGCGGAAACAGCGGGCCAGAGATCTCTCGGAGCTGCTGAAAAAATATGACGACATACTGGATTATCAGGAGCGCAGGGCCACCATCGAGCGCATGCTGGAATACCAGAGCAGCCATGGAGTGTCCGCGCAGATGCTCCCTTTCCAGGCGGATCTGGGCGGCAGACAGCTCAATCAGATCAAAAAACATCTGGAAAATGCGGGCGCCGTGTCCGAGGAACAGGCCGTGGCCCTGGTGGACGACGACGTGGAAGAACTGAAAAAGTATCTCTATTATACCGGAGCCAGCTACATGAAACGCCTGGATCACAAGGAGTTTGACAAGCTGCGGGAAATTTTGGACGAGCAGGATCTGGACAAGGCCACGGAAAACTTTGCCAAATACCTGGCGGATAAAAAGAACCTGCAGCGGCTGCAAAAGGTGTTCCCCATCATCGCCACCACCTGTATCTCCGCCCACCGCCTGGGCAGCCCGGAGCCCATGTTCGACATGGTGATCATGGACGAGGCCAGCCAGTGCAACACGGCGGTGTCTCTGGTTCCCATCCTGCGGGGCAACAGCCTGATGCTGGTGGGAGACCCGCAGCAGCTCAGTCCGGTGATCCTGTTGGACGAGCTGACCGGCGAGAGACTGCGGAAAAGGTACTGCGTGTCCGAGGAATACGATTACCGCAAAAATTCCATATACAAGGTCTATCTGTCCTGCGACGCGGTCAGCGACGAGATCCTGCTGCACAACCATTACCGCTGCCACCCCCGAATCATAGAATTTAACAACAGAAAATATTACAATTCCCGGCTGCATATCCGCACGGTGAGCCAGGAGCCGTCGCCCCTTGCGTACCTGGACATGCAGGATGCCCGCTCCGACATGAAAAATACGGCTCCCGCCGAGGCCCGGGCCATCGCCCGGTACGCCGCCGACCACCGGGACCGATCCATCGGCATCATAACGCCCTTTGTGAACCAGAAACAGTTGATCGAGCAGGCGCTTAGAGAGGAGGGCGTCACCGACGTGGCCTGTGGAACGGTTCACGCTTTTCAGGGGGACGAAAAGGATGTGATCCTGTTTTCCACGGCCATCACGGATCAGACCCAGGCGCGCACCTATGAGTGGCTCAAAAACAATAAGGAGCTGATCAATGTGGCCACCTCCCGGGCCAGGGACAGGCTGGTGGTGCTGGGGAGCCAGAAGAATCTCAGCCGCCTGCACCAACAGGGCGAGCAGGACGACCTGTATGAGCTGGTGCAGTATGTGCGCAGCAACGGCCAGTCCGCCGTGACACCCAAGAAAGCCAACTCCCGCGCCTTGGGTGTCAAACCGTTCAGCACCGCCACAGAGGAGGCTTTTCTACAGAATCTGGGCCATGCCCTGGAAAACATCTGGCTCAGCCAGAGCCGGTATGCCATTCGCAAGGAAGTTGCCATCTCCCAGGTGTTTCAGAGCAACGACACATATGACGACCTGTTTTACAGCGGCCGCTTTGATTTTGTGATCTATGAGAAACAGGGGGAGCAGGAACTGCCCATGCTGGCCGTAGAGCTGGACGGCAAGGAGCATTACGAGGATGAGGCGGTGCGCTGCAGGGACGAGAAGAAGAACCGCATCTGCGAGGCGCACAACCTGCAGCTGATCCGGGTGGAGAACTCCTATGCCAGGCGGTACAATTACATCAAAAATATTTTGCTGGACTACTTCTCGAGGATGCGCTGACGGCGTGGGATATTCGGGAGCGGGGATCGGACGACACAAGTTTATATGGAGGAACATACAGATTGCAAAAACAGGAAATATTAAAGACATACTTCGGTTATACCGATTTTCGCCCCGGCCAGGAGCTGCTGATTGACAGCATCCTGTCCGGCCGGGACGTGCTGGGCATCATGCCCACCGGAGCGGGCAAATCCATCTGCTACCAGGTACCGGCCCTGATGCTGCAGGGGATCACGGTGGTGGTCTCGCCGTTGATCTCTCTGATGAAGGACCAGGTGCAGGCTCTGAACCAGGCGGGGGTACACGCCGCCTATATCAACAGCTCCCTGACGGAGGGGCAGATTCAGAAAGCCATGGAGTACGCCATGGGCGGCAGATACAAGATCATCTATGTGGCGCCGGAGCGCCTGGAGACATGGGATTTCCTCTGTTTTGCCCAGAGGGCGCAGATCGGCATGGTGGCCGTGGACGAGGCCCATTGCATCTCCCAGTGGGGGCAGGATTTCCGCCCCAGCTATCTCAAGATCGTTTCTTTTATTAAGAAATTAAACGCCAGACCTGTCATCGCTGCGTTCACGGCCACGGCCACGGGCCAGGTGAAAGACGATATCATCGCCGTGCTGGGCCTGCGGGATCCCCAGCTGCTGATCAGCGGCTTTGACCGCCGGAACCTCTATTTTGGCGTGGAAACTCCCAAAAATAAATTGCAGTTTGTGATACAGTACATCGAGAGCCATCCCGGGGACAGCGGCATCGTCTACTGCGCCACCCGCAAGAACGTGGAAAAAGTGCAGGAGGCGCTGGTCGTCCGGGGCATCGCCGCGGCCAGATACCATGCGGGGCTGTCCGCCCAGGAGCGCAGCGAGAACCAGGAGGACTTTATCTATGACAGAAAGCCTGTGATCGTGGCCACCAACGCTTTCGGCATGGGGATCGACAAGTCCAATGTGCGCTATGTGTTGCATTTCAATATGCCCCAGAGCATGGAAAACTACTACCAGGAGGCGGGGCGCGCCGGGCGGGACGGCGCGGAGTCGGAATGCATCATGCTCTTTTCCGGGCAGGACGTGGCGGTGAATCAGTATCTGCTGGACAATAAGCCGCCCAACGAGGAGCTTGAGCCGGAGGAGAACGAGCTGGTCAGGGAGCGGGACGTCCAGCGGCTGCGGAGCATGGTCAACTACGCCTACTCCACGGGCTGTCTGCGAAAATACATACTGGAATATTTCGGGGAATACGGCATGCAGCGCTGTGAGAACTGTTCCGCCTGCAAGGCGGAGTACGAGGAGCAGGACTGCACGGAGGCGGCCCGGCAGATCGTCGCCTGCATCCTGGAGCTGCGGCAGCGCTACGGCGTCAATGTGGTCGCCGGGACGCTGCATGGGGACAAACGCTCTAAGCTGCTGGAACTGGGCGCGGATCGCTGCGCCTCCTACGGAGCCTTACAAAATTACTCCGAGGATCGGATCAAACAGATCGTCCGGGAGCTGGAACAACGGGAATACCTGGAGGCCACCCCGGACAAGTACGCCATCCTCAAGGTATGCGATAAGGCCCAGGGGCTGCTGGAGGGAAACGATACCCTGCTCCTGCGCTGGGCCAGGGAGAGCGACAGCGCCGCGGCGAAGACCAGAAAAGCCCGCAAGTCCGACGTCCTCAATCACAGGGGACTGGAGCTTTTCGAGGCGCTGAAAAAGCTGCGCATGGAGTTGGCCCGGGCGGAGAACCTACCGCCCTATGTGGTATTCAGCGACAAGACCTTGATCGAAATGTGTATCCGCCTGCCCTTTGACAGAGCGGAAATGCTGCAGGTATCCGGGGTGGGAGAGCGGAAATACGAACGCTACGGGGAGACTTTTGTGGCTGCGGTGCGGGAATTTACCGGCGGCAGAAAGGAGAAGACCTATTTCGGCGAGCAGGGAACCGCCCAGGCGGTGAGGGAGCTGACCGGAGCCAGGCCTGCCGAGAGGACTCCGGGCCGGAGAAAAAAGGACAGTGCGGAAGAGCAGATGACGCTCTGGACGCAGGCCCCAGCGCCGGAGGGGGAGACTTCCGGTGAAGTTCCGGCTCGTAAAAAGAAGATAAAGGTGCAGAAACAGCCCTTCACGGTGACGTCCATGCGCGCGGCGCAGTTCCGCCCCACGGACATGTGCCTGGCCACGGAGCTGGCCGTGGAGCTCAACCGGCTGGCGGACTTGCAGACCGTGCAAAAGCTCTCCGGGGCGGAGATCATGCGTTACGCCGCAGCCCAGGACTGGGTGCGGGAGGTCTACCGGGAGGGACGCTGGGGCCAGACCGTGACGGAGAGCGGCGACCGGGCGGGATTTTTCCTGGATACAAGGGTCAGCCAGCACGGCACGCAGTATCAGGTGGTCTACCTGTCCGCCGCAGCGCAGCAGGCTGTGCTGGACTACTACACAGACAGGATCGTGCTGCCCGGCGGGGAGGCGTGATTTGTCGGAGCCACCGTGAGTTCATACCGTAACCGCAAGCGCGAGGTTTTCCATGGCCTGGGGTGATTCGTCAGAGCCACCGTGAGTTCATATCGGTGCCGCACGGGCGCAAAGTAATCGTTTGACATGCGTGGCAGGAGGGATAGGGAGTTGGGCAGACATAATGGTAATTTTACATATGCTTTCATAATCATTCTGGTGGACAGTTTACTGTGCGCCGGGTGCGGCGCGGGGACTGTTCCCGGCGCACAGTCTGGGGATACGGCAGAAAACAGGGCATATTCAACGAATGAAACGTCTTTTTCGGAGGAGCAGACGGCAGGGGATTTGGCAGACGCAGAAGGACAGGGGGAAGACACAGAGGACACAGATTCTGCGAAAGGGGCGTGGGTGGTTTTTCCCGTGGGACGGGGGATGCAGGCGAATGAGTCTGCCAGGGGGAGTGCCGCTGCTGGAGGAGACGCTGCCACTGGAGAGAATCTCATTGCTGACACAACACCTCCCCTTCTGGAGCAACTTTTTTCCTATGAGATAGAGCGGCATTTCGGCCGCCCCTATCTGACCATCACAGGAATAGCCGAACCGTACCGGGACAGCTTTTGGGAAACCATGTCGGCCATAACCGGCAGGGATAGCCAGCATAAATATCTGCTGCTGCCGCTGGATATAAACGGCGCGCCGGTAAGGGCGGTGGGACAGGAGGCTTTTGCCGGTATGGATATACAGGATCTGTACCTCCCGTCTACGCTGACCGAAGTGGGGGAGGGAGCCTTTCGGGACACGCAGATCAACCGACTGGAACTGCCGGAGGATATCGAACGGATCGGAGCGGGAGCCTTTGAAAACTGTGCCCTGGAGACCCTGGCGTTTCCCGACCGTCCGCTGGCTATAGGGGAGAGGGCCTTTGCGGGCAATGGGGAGCTGTGGACGGTGCTGATTCCCAACATCGACACAGTATTGGAGGAAGGGGTATTTGCGGACTGCCGCGACGGTTTTCTGCTCTGCTATGGCGACGGCCACGGGCAGCAGGACAATCTGGTGGCCGCATATGCCAGGGAACGGGGCATCGACTCCATGGAGATCGTGCTGTCCAAAGAACCTGTGGTCAACTATGCCCCGGAGCCGTTGACGCTGCGGCCTGAAGTGAGAAATTATTTCTATGGGGACGATCCCAATCTTGCGGAGGATCAGTGGTGCTCCTGGGAGGAGGATGAGCAGGCCCCCAATTTTGGATACAGCGACTGGCAGTGGCCCGGCTGCTCCAGTTGGTGCGGATGTTTTGATTTTGAGCAGGAGGTGGAGGCATCCTCAGAACTGGCCTCCGTAAGCGGAAGATATGCTCCGTCCAATGTGCTGATCCAGGATCGGCATGCGGCCTGGGCGGAGGGGGCGGAAGGCCCTGGCATCGGGGAGAGTCTTACTTACCGGCAGAGCTGTACCTATGGCATTGATAACAAATGGCAGGCCATGACCTATGGGATCCGGGATCCGGAGCTGGACGGTTTCATGCGCTACAGCGAGATATGCATTGTAAACGGCTACGCCAGGAATCAAAACACATGGGAGGAGAACGGCCGCGTCAAAAAGCTGCTCATGTATGTGGAGGATCGCCCCTACGCCTTTCTGGAGCTGGAGGACACGATCCTGCCACAGTATTTCATGCTGCCGGAGGGAGATATCAAGGTGTTAAACGGCGGGATGCTGGAGGTACGCTTTGAGATACAAGAGGTGTATCCGGGCAGTTTATACGAGGACACCTGCCTGACCGGCCTGGTGATGGAGTTCACCGGGCGCTATGCCCACTGAGTATATCTTCCACCCTTCTGTATTCCAGCAGGCTGATCTGTCCGGTGTAGGAGGCGGCGAAAGTCACCTCGTCTATCCCCACCGGATCGTGGGCTCCCACATAGGGCATGAGCGTAAAGGAAATATGTACGGTGGGGTTTTCCGCCTGGGTATCGGCATTTAATTCCTTGAGTGTGACATAATACCAGGAGACGGTGGGAATCTCCCCGCCTCTCCGGGCATAATAATCTGTTGCCGCCTCCTCGATATGGGCCAGGTAGCTGTTGACCAGCGCCACGTCCGACAGAGGGAGAGCGGTCCAGTCTGAGGTGAAAGGATAGGCCGGGGGCGTCTCCTCGGCAGCCTCTGTTTTTCCTATATTTTTGGTAGTGGGCAGAATGCAGATCATCAGGCAGGCAATGCCCAAAACGGTTCTCAATTTGATATGTACGATATGTTTCATGAGTGGCTCCCTATGTCGTGTACTCTGTTAGAATATATTATGCGGCGGCGGACCGGACGGTGCCTGGCCGGTGGAGAGCGTTCAGATAAATACTGTGTTATGCAATATGGGGAATAGAATTTGACAGTTCTGTCCCTTTACGTATCAACTGATTAAATTTAATCTATTTTATAAGAATCATGCAAGATATAAACGAGATACAAAATTACGAAAGCAATGTTATTTGAGAAACCAGCCATAAAAAGGGGAAACACAACATGAAAAACCATAACAATGTATCTTTAGACCGGGACCGAGCCTTCGACATTAACGCTCTAAACGAACTCCTCACCCAGGGAAAAGCCATCCTGACCCAGGCCATCAGTATCAGCCAGAAGATGGAAACCTCCATCGCCGCCATCTCTGCTATCTATAGCAACATAGATGCGGAATACAAGGTAGGCGCGCTGGGCTCCGACCTCGACGCCCTGTCCGGAAAACTGCGGAGGGACATCTATCAAGATACCATCACCCACATGGACGCCATCCTGAACAAACTCATGAGCGACATCCCCTCCTACGACACCGCCCTGGCCCAAAGCATGGACGCCATAGAAGAGACCCTGCACTCCGTGAAAGGAAGACTCGGCGAACTCCGTAGCCTCCTGGACACAGGAGACATAGACCTAAACTACCCACAATTCAGCCAGAGACTACAGGAACTCAAAGCGGGCTGGGACATGACCACCGAAGACCTCTCTGAACTCCTCACCGACATCGAGAACG
>CAJUAH010000043.1 GCA_910584375.1 uncultured Acetatifactor sp. | reverse complement strand
TGTAACAAAGAGAATCCCGTATTTATGCGGGTTCTGGCGTTTCGCAAACGCCTATTTCTGAAATATAAAAAGGAGCTGGAGGCATACGGATATCAGGTGGGAAAGATATCCATGAAGGAGCAGACGGTTGTTTTCAATAGGGTTTCAGGTCAATGAGAGCATAAACGTTGCGCATAAAGCTTGAAAGTTAGCTTTTAAATATTGATTGGTGTGCGTTCTGAAACACGCAAAGTGGTATAAAAATGAGTTTTTTACCGGGGATTTTGAAAATCTAAGCGATCTTAGCATGGACAGTTAGACGATGGTAATGGAGGATAGAAAATATGGCGAATCATTATACGGTGATAGACGAGAAAAACTGGGACAGGGCCATGCACTGCATGATCTTCAGAAACAGCGTGGAACCCGCGTTCTGTGTGACTTTTGAGGCCGATATCACAAAGTACAGGCAGACGGTGAAAGAGCAGGGACTTTCATTTACGATGGCCATGGTTTATGCGGTCTGTAAATGCGCAAATGAGACCGAGGCGTTTCGCTATCGCTTTTTAGACGGAAATATAGTATTATTTGACAGGATAGATACGGCTTTCACATATCTGAACAGGGACACGCAGTTGTTCAAGGTGGTGAATGTCCCTTTCATAGACGATTTGAAGGAATACTGCGAGCTGGCAGTGAAAACGGCGGATGGGCAGCAGGAGTATTTTTCGGGGCCGTTGGGAAACGATGTATTTCAATGCTCTCCCATGCCCTGGGTCACATACACTCATATCTCCCATACAAATTCGGGAAAAAAGGACAATGCTACGCCCCTTTTTGACTGGGGAAAATATTATGAGAAGGACGGGACAACACGGATCCCGATATCTGTACAGGCGCATCATTCCTTTGTGGATGGATTGCATATAGGACAGTTTGTGGAGAAGTTACAGAACTATTTTGACAGGTGATGGGGGAGCGGGATTTTTACCAGAGCCATCGCAGGAGGAGACTTTGTATAAGGCAAAATCCCTGAATCTCTGGAGTGATGGCAGTTCTCATCATATGGCCTACCACATTGGGGAGAAGATGCCGCAGGAGTGCCTGGAGCGGTATGGCGATTACGCCCGGAAGACAAAACGGAACACCAAGGGAAACTTATAACAGTACTTGAACATGAGGAGGAATCAGCATGAAAGCATATTTGATTCTGGAAGACGGAACCATATTTGAAGGAACCCATATCGGAGCAGTGCGGGAGGTGGTCAGCGAGATCGTGTTCAACACCTCCATGGCCGGGTATCTGGAGGTGCTGACCGATCCCTCCTACGCCGGACAGGCGGTGTGCATGACCTACCCGCTGATCGGCAATTACGGCATCTGCCGTGAAGATATGGAGTCAAAAAGAGCCTGGCCCGACGGCTTGATCGTCCGGGAGCTGTCCCGGATCCCCAGCAATTTCCGTTGCGACCTGACGATACAGGATTTTCTGGCGGAGCAAGATATCCCCGGCATCGCGGGGATCGACACCCGGGCATTGACCAGGATTCTGCGGGAAAAGGGCACGATGAACGGCATGCTCACCACCGTGGAATACAGGGGCGAACAGCTCCGGGAACTCCTGCCCCGGCTCCACGCCTACACCACCGGAAAAGTGGTGGAGAAAGTGACCTGCGCCGCCCCCTATGCGTTGCCCGCCAGCCATACGCTGGCGGACAACGGTCCGCTCTCCGGCAGCGCCAGCTTTGACAGGGTGGCCTATGCCAAAGGAGAACGGGAAAAACGCCCCTCCCTGGTGCGGGAGTTAAACGGCCTGGGACTGAAGGTGGCGTTAATGGACTTTGGGGCCAAGGACAATATTGCCCGCTCCCTGGCGGCCCGGGGCTGCGAGGTCACGGTCTATCCGGCGCTGACCGGGGCGGAGGAGATCTTAAGCTCCGGCGCCGACGGCGTCATGCTCAGCAACGGCCCCGGCGACCCCAAGGAATGTACCTCGATCATTCGGGAGCTGCGAAAGCTGTACGCCTCGGATATGCCTATCTTTGCCATTTGCCTGGGGCACCAGCTCATGGCCCTGGCCACCGGAGCGGACACCTACAAGATGAAGTACGGCCACCGGGGCGGCAACCATCCGGTGAAGGATCTGTCCACCGGAAGGGTATATATATCTTCCCAGAACCACGGCTATGTGGTGGACGCCGAACATCTGGATCCGGCGGTAGCCGTGCCCGCCTTTGTGAACGTCAACGACGGCACCAACGAGGGACTGGCCTACACAGGCAAAAATATCTTCACGGTACAGTTCCACCCGGAGGCCTGCTGCGGCCCCCAGGATTCCGGCTATCTGTTTGACCGCTTTATCGGGATGATGCGGAAGGAGGTATGCCTGTGAAAAAATATTTTTTGCTGTTGATATCGGTGACGATACTGTTTACTGCGTGCGGCGGCGGGAATGTGGATCATGTTTATATACCGGACTGGAAACCCTCTGCGATTTACACGGACGCCGATATCGAATCGGCTTTCGGGACGGTAAAGGAGTATTTTTCAAAAGAATTTGTCGGCTGTACGCTCACAGAGCTTTATTATCCGGGCGATACCTATGCGGACAGGTTTCAGGAATATGCGGCGCAACATCACGCGGACGAGGCGATCATTCTCTACTCATCCTTCGACGTGGACCATTCCGGAGGGGACGGGTCATTTAACCCTGATTCTA
The DNA here is from genome assembly GCA_910584375.1 of uncultured Acetatifactor sp. Lineage (GTDB taxonomy): Bacteria > Bacillota > Clostridia > Lachnospirales > Lachnospiraceae > Acetatifactor. The sequence continues at coordinate 25,898 of CAJUAH010000043.1, read as the reverse complement.
CCTATACAGACTGGCAATGGATGCTGATCCGAAATAAAGGCGGAGACTGGGAGCATGTTGACCATGGTTATTAGGATGGCTGTATCCAGAGGAAAAGCATATGGAATATTTGTATTGTCCCAATGATAATTTTGAAGATTATTCCAGCGGCCGGGTTCTCTACGGCGGGAAAGGGATTCCCAATTTTCCCGTCAGGCTGTTGAATGAGATATACGGACGGGCAAAAAGCTATTTGGAGAAAAAAGAAAATCTTATCCTATATGACCCTTGCTGTGGAGGAGGATATGCGCTTACCGTGCTGGGTATGTTTGACAATGTAAATATTGACAGAATCTATGCAAGTGATGTGGATGGCAGTATGGTTGAATATGCGAAACGCAATCTGGGGCTGTTATCGCACAGCGGGTTGACGAAACGTAGGCAGGAGATCAAGCGCCTATATGAAATGTATGGCAAGCAGTCCCATTTGGATGCATTGCGGAGTTGCGATAACCTATACGATAACATAAAAAGGGAAATAACAGTAGAGGTGTTTCGGGCGGATTGCGCCAAAGCGCTGTCGAATATCGGGCCGGATATCATTATAACGGATGTGCCATATGGAAATCTGACGGATTGGACAGAAGAGACAGGATTGAGCGCTATGCTGGAGCGATTATGGGAAATATCCCATGCAAATACAATTTTGGCTGTGTGCATGGATAAAAGCCAAAAAGTCGGGGGCAGCAGATGGATCAGAATGGAACGGCATAATTTGGGCAAAAGACGCCTGGAGATCTTGCAAAAATAACGGGTTATTGCGACTGGAAATCGGAATTTAATCGGCTTATTCCAAGCGGGGAGATTCCTAACATACTCTAAACAAGGTTTTACCTGTTGTACTCAAAGCATTGACACGGACAAAAAGTGTAAATTCTCCACAAGATATGCTACTTTCAGAAGAGAGACATTCTGTTTGGGAACTTGGGTGGGCATATAGAAAAAAATATTATATTTATACCCATTTAGAGGGGATAAACCTCCTGTTTCGGGGCTTGGATGGGCCTATACACAAAAATCTTTCCTTTTGCCCCCCTGTTTTGCAACAAAAGAGGGGTACAGGCGGTAAGTTTTTCTGCATAGACCCACAAGGAGTGTAAAGAGCCAGAAATAGCTTGATTTTACAGGGCGAAGTGGATACAAAATGGCAACTTTTTTGTATAGGCCCAGCAAGATTGGCATCCAGGAGAACGCGTATAGATTGATAAAACTGTCAGCTTACTGACGACTTGAACAGAGTATAAAATCGGGATTTGTTGATTTGGTAAATTACTATTTTTTGAGTCAGGAGGATAATAGGTATGGCTGCTACAATTATTTATTTGGTAATTTCATTATTGGTTTCACTTATTTTTATCATACTTGGAATAAGGCAGTATAGGGCTGAAAAACCAGTAACAATAAACACGGGAGAGAAACCGCCTCGTGAAGATGAGCTGACGAGTGTTACTGAATGGAACCATAGACATGGTAGAAATTTCATTATTTTTGGTTGTGCGCTTTTTATTACACTAGCAGTTTTTGAATATTTTATTGAAAAGTTGGATGGCGTTGTGTTTCAGGTTGTTATTATGATGATAGTGCTATTTGCTGAGATAGCATGGGTTGAGTTTGAACATAATGTGATGAAAAAGAAAATGATAAAAAAATAGTCATAGCCAGCAAATTGAAATTTTATCGCTAAAAAGAAATAGACAACTTCCAGTTTACAGCAGGAACATTTCCCAATAAGGAAAAAATGAAAACCGGAGATCAGAGGATCTCCCACAGGAGGATAAGAGTATGCCTAAGAATCCCAATGTAAAACGCGTTATGGTGATCGGTTCCGGCCCTATCGTCATCGGTCAGGCGGCGGAGTTTGACTATGCGGGCACCCAGGCCTGCCGTTCCCTGAAGGAGGAGGGGGTGGAGGTCATACTGGTCAATTCCAATCCCGCCACGATCATGACGGACAGGGACATCGCCGACAAGGTCTATATCGAGCCGCTGACCGTAAAGATGCTGGAGCAGATCATCCAAAAGGAAAAGCCCGACAGCATCCTGCCCACTCTGGGGGGACAGGCCGGCCTGAACCTGGGCATGGAGCTGGAGGAATCCGGTTTTCTGGCAGCCCAGGGGGTAAAGCTGCTGGGCACCACCGCCGCCACGATCCGTAACGCGGAGGGGCGGCAGGAGTTCAAGGATCTGATGGAGCGCATCGGGGAGCCCTGCGCCGCCTCCCTGGTGGTGGAGACGGTACAGGACGGCATTGATTTTACCAATACCATCGGCTATCCGGTGGTGCTGCGCCCCGCCTATACGCTGGGCGGTTCCGGCGGCGGCATCGCCCACAACCAGGTGGAGCTGGAGGAAATACTGGAGAACGGCCTGCGGCTGTCCCGGGTGGGGCAGGTGCTGGTGGAGCGCTGCATCGCGGGCTGGAAGGAGATCGAGTACGAGGTTATGCGGGACGGCGCGGGCAACTGTATCACCGTCTGTAACATGGAGAATATCGACCCGGTGGGCGTACATACCGGGGACAGCATCGTGGTGGCCCCCTCCCAGACCCTCAGCGACAAGGAATACCAGATGCTGCGCAGCTCGGCGCTGCACATCATTGACGAGTTACAGATCACCGGCGGCTGCAACGTGCAGTTCGCGCTGCATCCCACCAGCTTTGAGTACTGTGTCATCGAGGTCAATCCCAGGGTGAGCCGCTCCTCCGCGCTGGCCTCCAAGGCCACGGGGTATCCCATCGCCAAGGTGGCGGCCAAGATCGCGCTGGGCTATACCCTGGACGAGATCAAAAATGCCATCACAGGCAAGACCTACGCCAGCTTTGAGCCAGCGCTGGATTACTGTGTGGTGAAGATTCCGAGGCTTCCTTTTGATAAGTTTATCACGGCGAAGCGCACGCTGACCACGCAGATGAAAGCCACCGGCGAGGTCATGAGCATCTGCAACAATTTTGAGGGGGCGCTGATGAAGGCTATCCGCTCCCTGGAGCAGCATGTGGACTGTCTGCGGAGCTATGATTTCACGGCGCTGTCCAGAGAAGAACTGTTGGAGCGCCTGGCCGTGGTGGACGACCAGCGGATCTTTGTGATCGCCCAGGCGCTGCGGGAAGGGATTGACTATCAGACGATCCATGAGATCACGCAGATAGACATATGGTTTATAGATAAGATTGCCGTGCTGGTGGAGATGGAGCAGGCCCTGGAGGGGACACGGACGGCGGAGCAGACACAGTCGCAGGGGGCGATGCCGGAGCAGGAGCCCCGGCAGGCACAGCCGCATCCGCAGCGGGAGCTGACGGTGGAATTGCTGCGGGAGGCCAAGCGGCTGGAGTTCCCCGACCAGGTGATCGCCCGGCTCACAGGCAGGAGCGAGGCCCAGATCAGGCAGATGCGATATGACAACGGCATAGAGGCGGTATATAAGATGGTGGACACCTGCGCGGCGGAGTTTGCGGCGGCCACGCCCTACTATTACTCCGTGTTTGGCGGCGAGAACGAGGCCGTGGGTGACAAAGACCGCAAAAAAGTGCTGGTGCTGGGCTCCGGCCCCATCCGCATCGGGCAGGGCATCGAGTTTGACTACTGCTCCGTTCACGCCACCTGGGCTTTTTCCCGGGCAGGGTATGAGACCATCATCGTCAACAATAACCCGGAGACGGTCAGCACGGATTTCGACATTGCGGACAAGTTGTATTTTGAGCCGCTGACCCCGGAGGACGTGGAATCCATCGTGCGGCTGGAGCGACCCGACGGGGCCGTGGTGCAGTTTGGCGGGCAGACCGCCATCAAGCTCACGGAGAGCCTGATGAAAATGGGCGTGCCCATCCTGGGAACCCAGGCGCAGGATGTTGACGCGGCGGAGGATCGGGAACTGTTTGACAAGATCCTGGAGCAGACCGGGATCCCCCGGGCGGCGGGAGGCACAGTGTACACCGCCCAGGAGGCCAAGGAGGTGGCCAACCGCCTGGGCTACCCGGTGCTGGTGCGCCCCTCCTATGTGCTGGGAGGCCAGGGAATGCAGATCGCCATCTCCGATCAGGAGATCGAGGAGTTTATGGAGATCATCAACCGCATCGCCCAGGATCATCCCATATTGGTGGACAAATACCTCCAGGGCAAGGAGGTGGAGGTGGATGCGGTGTGCGACGGCACGGACATTTTGATTCCGGGCATCATGGAGCATATCGAGAGAACCGGCGTACACTCCGGGGACAGCATCTCCGTGTACCCGGCCCACACCATCGGCAGGCTGGTTCGGGACAAGATTGCGGAGTACACTCGCAGACTGGCCATGGCCCTGCATGTGAAAGGGCTGATCAACATTCAGTTTATCGCCATAGGGGAGGACGTGTATGTGATCGAGGTGAACCCCCGCTCCTCCCGCACCGTGCCCTATATCAGCAAAGTGACGGGAATCCCCATCGTGGATCTGGCCACGGAGGTGATCCTGGGCAAGACCATCCGGGAGCTGGGGTACAAACCGGGGCTGCAGCCGGAGGCGGACTACTACGCCATCAAGATGCCCGTTTTTTCCAATGAAAAAATACGGGGCGCGGAGATCAGCCTGGGGCCGGAGATGAAGTCCACCGGGGAATGCCTGGGAGTGGCCCGGGAGTTCCATGAGGCGCTGTACAAGGCGTTCCTGGGGGCCGGTATCGACCTGCCCCGGCACAGGAACATGATCATCACGGTAAAGGATGCGGACAAGGGCGAGGCCATCGAGATCGGCAGGCGGTTTGAGCGGCTGGGCTATACGATCTATGCCACCAGAAGTACGGCGGCGGCCTTAAACGAGGCCGGGGTCAAGGCCCGCAAGGTCAACAAGATTTCCCAGGAGTCTCCCACAGTGATGGATCTGATCCTGGGGCACAGGATCGACCTGGTCATCGACACCCCTACCCAGGGCAGGGACAAGCACAGGGACGGCTTTTTGATCCGCCGCACCGCCATTGAGACCGGCGTGTACTGCATCACGGCGCTGGACACGGCCAGGGCGCTGGTGACCAGCCTGGAAAACGCGGGCCGGGAGCTGTCGCTGGTGGATATCGCGGCGCTGTGACGGCGATAAGGCCGGAAAGAAGGATCAAGGGGAACTCATACAAGGAGAACGGTATGGAATTGTGGGATGCATATAATGAGGCAGGAGAGTTGTTGGGTTTTGACCTGGTGAGGGGACAGCAGATTCCCGACGGAGCGTATCATCTGGTCTGTGAGGTGGTGGTGCGGACAACAGACGGGGACTTTCTGCTGATGCAGCGCTCCTGGGAAAAGGAGGTGTCCCCCGGCAGTTGGGAGATCGGCGCGGGAGGCAGCGCGTTAAAAGGGGAGAACGCCCTGACCGGAGCCCGCAGGGAACTGCTGGAGGAGACAGGCATCGAGGCGGCGGAGGGACTCCGGGAACTGTATCATATGATCCACCACAGACATCACGCGATCTATCAGGGATATCTGCTGGTGACAGACTGGCCCAAGGAGAAGATCGTATTGCAGGCGGGGGAGACGATCGGTTATAAATGGCTGTCGCTGGAGGAATTTTTAGACTTTTATGACAATAACCTGTCCATTGGCTCTCAGAGGGAACGCTTGCGGAAATATGTCGAAGGGATTCGCAAGGCGGCGTCCTGCGGGAGAAAAACCGTATGAATATACAGGATAAGTCCATAGAAGAACTGGAAAATGATTTCCGGGAGGACTCAGATTTCGGTTCTTATGTTGTACAGACAAGCCAGCGCGCAAGAAAAAAGCCGCTCTCGCAATTGTCGAAAGAAGAGGTACGCCTGCTCATAGGCCAGAAGATTGGTTTGCGCTACCTAATCCCTGTCGCGCTGTCCATCCTGAGGGAGGATCCCCTTGTGGAGGTACGCTATTTTGCAGGGGATCTATTGCTGCAACTTCTTCGCTTATCTGAGGAGGACTGGAAACACAACGGAGAGGATTTGGAGAGCTTTCGGACGCTCATCAGAGAGAATTTTTCTCTGATCCGATCCTGCCCCGAGATTCCGAATGATTGCCTAAAATACAAAATTAACCGGTTTTGAATCAAAATTGACAGAGAAAAAAGCGGGAAAAGTATGATATAATAAATAAGAATATTTTGCGTTTGATCTTATAGAACAGATTCTACAGACAGCATAAGCGAAGAAGTTCACAGAGACATATTCATAAACCTGGAGGAAGGGATGCAAAAGATGGAGCAGCAGAGAGACTTTTTTGAGGAAAACGACCGCAAAGTATGTAAGCGGCTGGCTAAAGTACTGTTATGGATGACCCTGGTGTTTCCAATCCTGTTTTTGGCTACCGCCGCGGGAGCTTTCCAGATACAGTACCCGGATCTGGCGGTGCTGTCCGTGATCGGCTGTATCTGCACGGTGAGCCCTACGATACTGCAAAAGGCAGGTATCCCAACGGGGGCAATGAAATATGTCAGCGTGCTGGCTGTGGGTTTTATCGTCATGCTCTTAGGGGGCAACTCCGCCATCGGAATCTACATGACATACGGACTGGCTATGCTGTTCAGTTGTATGTTTTTTGATAAAAAGTTTACGCTCCGGATTTCTGTTGTGAGTTATTTTTTCCTGTTGGTTTCCCTGTTTTTGCGTTCGCAGAATGTGCAGCAGATCGAGTATCCCACAAATATGGAATGGTTTCTGACACGGGCCATGGGATTTACGATAGAGCAGGTGGTCATGTCGGTGGTATTTGTCAATATCGCCGGGGCCTCCAGGGCGCTCCTGGACAACCTGCACAGCGCCGAACAGGTGGCTGTGGTAGTGGAGACCTGCGGCAAGGTGTCTTCCGAACTGGTGGAGATGACCGAGCAGCTTGCGGAAAATATGAACGAGTCGAGAAGGGTCAATCAGTCCATCGTCAGTTCGGCTCAGGATACCACTGCGGACTGCAACAGGAGCCTGCAGCATGTAAACGATATGCAGAGTTCCGTGGCGGAGATGGTGAGATCCATCGGCGCGATAGATGACCGGACCAGGGAGATGCTGGAGATTTCCGACGATATCTGGCAGCGTATGCAGCATTATGTGAAGGTCATGGACGACGCGGTGGAGAGCATGCGGGATATTGAGGAGACGGCGGGTCTTACAGGGGAGTCCGTGCAGCATCTGGAAAAAGTCATCGGGGAGATCTCGGATTTCACCAGTGAGATCACTGATATCACGGCCAAAACCAATATGCTTGCGCTGAACGCGTCCATCGAGGCGGCCCGTGCCGGGGAGCATGGAAAGGGCTTTTCGGTGGTGGCGGAGCAGATCCGGGTGCTGGCGGAGAATTCCAAACGGGCCAGCGCCTCTATCAAATCGGTGGTGGATAATGTGCTGGCCATGCTGGAACAGGTCAAAGCGTCGAATGAGCGCAATATTGTCTCGGTGAACGCGGGCATCACGCGGATATCCGACGCGAGGGGCGAGGCGCAGGAGCTGGGACAGCTGCAGGCCGACTCCCGGGGCAAGACAGAGCAGATCGCGCAGAGCAGCAGCCTGACGCAGGAGCACAGCAGGCAGGTGCATGAGATGGCGGACCAGATGGCCGACCTGGTGCAGAATTCGCTGGACCGCGCGGATTCCATTGTAGAAGAGGCCAGCAACCAGGCGAAGATCACGGATATGACGAGCCAGACTTTTTCCGGCGTGGACCAGATGGCGAGGAGGCTGTTTGAGTTAAGCCAGCTGGAGAAGGGCTGATCCATATTGCAGTTGTATGGCGCAGGGCGCAAACGTGCCCCGCGCCATTTTTAAAATTCAGGTATTGTCATCCGCGGAGAATCGTGTTAGTATACAGGTGAAAGCACAAGATTTCAGGGGCTGACGCCCATTTGGCGCAAGTTGCGCATCTAATGAACTTCTATGTTCTCTTGAGAAATCCTGCTTTTAATACCCAACTGATTATTTATAAGCAGGAGCGGAACATATGATTTTTGCGCGGACTCTTTCTCCTGCAATACGGACAAGGAGGATGTGCGGATGACGCAAAGACAGGAATCAAAGTCGGCAGAGGAAACAGCGGGCCGGGGCGGGGAGAGCTCCCTGCCGCAGGACTACAGGGACGTGAGCAACCAGGAGATATTCAAGAACCATGTGCTGTGTGCCCAGTTCCTGAGAGATTACAGCAACTGCAAGGCGCTGGCCAATGTGCAGCCGGAGGATATCGAGGATATCTCGGAGCGCTTTACCAGTATCATGGGCACAAAGGTGGAGGGGGATACCGTCAAGCGGATACGCCTCAAAGACCCGAGCGGGGAGGAAAAAGAGATTTATGCGGTGTCGTTGATAGAACACAAGAACGATGTGGATTATGACGTAGCCATGCAGCTTCTGCATTATATCAGCAATATTTGGAGAGACTACGCCAGAAACAGGCGATACCAGACAGAGAGAGGAGACTGGGTGGACGCCAATAAGGCCAAGGGATTCCGCTATCCTCCCATCCTGCCTATCGTGTACTACGAGGGGAGCGATAGATGGACTGCGGGATCGCGGCTGCGGGATCGGGTGTTGACTGTAGAGGGGCTGGAGGAATATATTCCGGATTTTGCCTATCACCTGGTGGGAATCCGGGATTATAACAATGAGGAACTGCTGGAAAAAGCGGATGAGATGTCTCTGATCATGCTGCTAAACAAGATTCAGACGGCAGAGGATCTACACGGGATGCTGGATGTCCCGGCTCGGGAGATTAACCGCATTGTGCGAAACTCGCCGGAGCATGTGCTGGATGTGCTCAGGGATGTGCTGTATCTGCTCTGCCGTAAAGTCAATATGCCGGGAGACGAAACCCGTGAAATGTTGTCGCAGTTAAAGGAGGATCGCAATATGGGCTATTTATTTGAGAATATGGAACATATGGACATCCAGGAGGAGAGACGCAAGACACGGGAGGCCCGCGAGGAGTTGGAGCGAGCCAAGGCGGAGCTGGCGGCGGCAAAGCAGGAGTTGGAGCGTTACAAAGCGGCAGAAAAGGAAGGAAAATAATATGAGCGTGGATGGTATATCTCAAAAGCGGTATGAACATATGGAGGAACTCTCCGGACAGTTGGAGGAAATATTGCGGGAGCTGTTCGCTGCGGCGCGCCTGGAACAGGGGGATATCCTGGTCGTCGGCTGCTCCAGCAGCGAGGTGGCGGGTAGCGCGATCGGCACCTATTCCAGCGAGGAGATTGGACAGCGCCTTTTCAGCGTGGCCTACGCATTCTGCGAAGAGAGGGGGATCTATCTGGCCTGCCAGTGCTGCGAGCATCTGAACCGCAGCCTGATCGTGGACAGGGCCTGTATGCGGGAACACAGGCTTACCAGGGTCAATGCGGTGCCCCAGCTCAAGGCGGGAGGCGCTTTTGCCACAGCGGCCTACCGCCAAATGCGGGAGCCGGTGGCGGTGGAAGAGATTAGAGCCCAAGCGGGCATAGACATCGGGGATACGCTGATCGGCATGCATCTGGCGGCGGTGGCGGTGCCGGTGCGCACCAGCCGACAGACCATCGGACAGGCCCATGTGGTCTGCGCCCGCACCAGACCCAGATATGTGGGCGGCAGCCGGGCAGCATATGACGAAAGTCTGGCAAATTGAGAATATGCCCACCATATGCGGAAGAGAAAGCATCGGGGCGTGGTATGGCCAGCGGCAGCTGGGCGTGTATGGCGGTGCGCATGCGGAATAGAAAGCACCGGGGTGTGGTATGGTCAGCGTCAGCTGGGCGTGTATGGCGGCGCGCATGCGGAACAGAAACGTACCGGGGTGTGGCAGGGGCCGCAGCGGTCGGGCGCATAGGGCTGCGCGCACGGAAGAGGGAGGCTATATGAAGGTAGACAGATTGGTGGGGATTCTGGCGGCGCTGCTGCAGAGAGACAGCGTGACGGCTCCCGAGCTGGCGGAGCGCTTTGAAGTGTCCAGGCGGACTATCAACCGGGATATCGAATCGCTGTGCAGGGCCGGGATCCCCATATGCACCAGACAGGGGGTGGGCGGCGGTATCTCCATAATGCAGGGATACCGTCTGGAGAAGACGCTGCTTTCCACCGGGGAGATGCGGGAGATCCTTGCGGGACTCCGGGGGCTGGACAGTATCAGCGGCAGCAGGCATTATGCCCGATTGATGGAAAAACTGTGCGAGGGCGCCTCCGAACTTATAAACGGGAAGGACTATGTCTGGATCGACCTGTCCTCCTGGCATAAGGGTTCCCTGGCCCCTAAGATCGAGATGATACAGTCCGCCATTGAGAACCGGCGTCTTTTGTGTTTCCGGTATTATGCTCCCAGAGGGGAGAGTCACAGGAGTATAGAGCCCTACTATCTGCTCTTCCGGTGGTCGGACTGGTATATATGGGGATGGTGTCTGGAGCGGAAAGATTTTCGTCTGTTCAAATTAAACCGCATGGAGGAGGTGGAGGTGTCCCAGCAGGGATTTGCCCAGCGGGGGATTCCTCTGCCGGATCTGTCCGACGAGAGGATATTTCCGGGCGGCATTTTCGTCAAGGCTCTGTTTTCCCCGGAGGTGAAATGGCGGCTGATAGAGAATTTCGGCATGCACTGCTTTACGCAGCAGGAAGACGGGAGATTGCTGTTTGAGGAAGAGTATACCAACGAGGACAGACTGATCTCCTGGCTTATGGGTTTTGGGGATCAGGTGGAAGTCCTGGAGCCGGAATTTATAAGGGACAGGCTTTCCAAGATAGCGAAAAACATGGTTCGGATCTATGGTAAAAGGGAAGGATCGCACCCGGGGCATGGTGGATGATCTGGCGGAGACCCTGAAGATATAAACATTATGGGCTGACCTTTTTAAAAAGTTATGAACAACCTTAAAAAAAGTGCGAACGAATCTGTTGACAAATGGGTTTACATGTTGTAAACTAAAAATGGAGTTTACAACATGTAAACCCATTTGCGTATTTTTATTGTGTATACATTATAGAAAAGACAGCGTCCACCGAGGGGGGGACGCGCCTGGAGGAGGATGAGATGAGCAGATCGGAAGAGATGAGACTGGCGGAGGCGGAACTGCGGTTTGCGGAACTGGTATGGGACAGGGAGCCGCTTTCGTCGGGGGAGCTGGTGCAGCAGTGCGAGAGGGAATTGAACTGGAAGAAGTCAACTACCTACACCGTGCTGCGCCGGGTGTGCCAGAAGGGTATCCTGCAAAATGAGAACGGCATGGTGACCAGCAGGATGACCCGGGCGGAGTATGAGGCCATGTGCAGCGAACAGTTTCTACGGGACAATTTTGACGGCTCCCTGCCCCGCTTTCTGGCGGCATTTATGAGCAGGAAAAAACTGAGCCCCAGGCAGATCGAGGAGATACAGCGGGTGATTGATTCCTATGGGGAATAGAGAGGAGACAGTATGGGCGCTTTGATCGTTTTACATATACAGGTCGCTCTGACGGTACTGCTGGTTTCATTTTTGAGGAAATGTATGTCCGGCCTGCCAAAGAAATGGTCTTATGGGCTGTGGATCATAGTGTTTCTGAGGCTGCTGATTCCGGTCAGCGTGGAGAGCCCTCTGGGGATCCTGCCCGGAGAGACAACGCTTGAACATATATGGAGCCGGGACGCCGGGGAAAGGCGCGGGCGGCTGGACAGGACATTTTCGGACGGCATGGGGCTGTCTCCCGAACAGGAGAGCGGGAACGGCATTCCGGCAGGAGAACCGCAGCCTCTTCCCGAGGGGGTCTTGGGGGAGCAGGAGGGTTTTCCGTACATGGCCAGGCAGCCTTTGGACGCGGTTCCCGCCAGCGGGGCCCGGGAGTATTCCTGGCCTGTCATTGCCTTTGGGACGGTGTGGCTTGCGGGACTGGCGGCTATGCTGGGGTATAATTTTTATGCCCTGCTGCGGATGCGCGGACGGCTGAAAGGGGCGGTATGGCTGGAGGAAGAGCTGTATTCCTGCGCGGGAATAGAGTCTTCCTTCGTCATGGGGATACTGCGTCCCAGGATCTATCTGCCCGCCGGGCTGGATCCAAAAACACGGGACTACATTATCTGCCATGAGAGGGTACATGTGCGGCGCAGGGATTACCTGGTCAAGGCTGTGGCATTTCTGCTCACGGCATTCTACTGGTACAATCCCTTTGTCTGGGTGGCTTTCTGCATGCTGGAGCAGGATATGGAGATGAGCTGCGATGAGGCCGTGGTGCGCAACCTGGGCAATGGCATACGGCGGGCCTATTCTCAGTCCCTGCTGGACCATGCGGCGGGCAGAGTGGGGATCCCGGCAGCGCCTCCCGCCTTTGGAGAACAGAGCGTCAGGCAGAGGGTAAAAAATATCCTGACCGGAAAACGCAACAGGTGGTGGAATACTTTGGCGGGCATATGTATCCTGGCTCTGGTGGCGCTGCTGGCGTTCACCGCCAGAAAGGGGGAGGATGGGGATGGTCACCGGGAGACAGCCGGAGCGCAGCAGGTGGAAAGGCAGACGGAAGACCTGGCTGTCCGGCCGTCGGAGGAGGATATGGCGGCACATTCTGTGGAGGCACAGTCGGAGCTGCCGGATCACCGGCCCGGCGACCAGGTGCGGGAATTGCCTTGGGAATGTTATGAGCAGATTTACGGCGGGAACGGAATTTATTATCTGAATACGCGCTATGGGATCTACAGGGAGGAGGCGGGATCGGAGGGGGATGTCTACACATGCCTGTATCCCCGCTATATCGGCGCTCCCCAGCCGTCGTCCCTGTATCCCCGGCTGACTCTGCACCCCAATCTGGATAAGCTGTTTTTCGTGACGGACTCCGAATATACGGAGGACAGTCTGGACTGGTGGGACGATTGCGTCATGAGTCTGGATCTGCGCACGCTGGAGACGGAGACCGTGGCGCGGGATGAGGGGGAAAACCCACCACAGACCTGGTTTGACCGGATCGACGCGTTATACGGGATCCGCCCGGTGCAGAAGGCAAAGAGCAGCGAGTGGGAGGATATGGTGGCTGCCTGGGCTGACAGGGGCGGCGATCTGCTGGGGCAATATGAACTTGTCCGGAGCCTGGAGGCGGATGTGGCGGACAGTTCCGGGAACGAGACTATAGAGGTATATGCCCTGCGGGAGGATTCCGAGCTGGCCAGCATGTACGGAGGGGTGACGCGGGTGCTGGACGCCCGGGGAAATCTGCTGCTCACGGAGGTGGCAAATCTACCCATGATGGGACATAACGCCCTGTACGTGGGAAACCGGGACGGACAGGACTTTCTGATGAATTTTTATCTGGAGGACAGGGGAACCTATGGCGTATACAGTTATGAGGTATACCGCATGACAGCGAATGGGGAGATCGAGCAGATCGAAGGCTCTGAATTTCACTGGGACTATGATGAAAGGCTGGGTGAGGATGCGCTGCTGTACAACGACGGGGTGTTCCGGGATTGGGCACAGCAGATGCAGGGCTACATGGAGGCCAGCCAGCTGCTGATGAGTACCCTGGAGTGGGAGCTGGAGACAGATCCCACCGTGAGGCCGTACCGGTACAACTATGACTCCCTGACCCGGGGCCATGCGGGGGAAGGACTTAAGGGGCGCGAATAGCGCCCCTTTCCGGAAACGACTTTGTACATTAAACAAATCTTAAAACCTTCGCTATTCCATATCTTATATTTTTCCTGTATAATGAATAAACAGATCGTACTTTCGACTTGCGGGACATGGGACCTTGCGGGCCGGAAAATCCAAGCCGGGAGAATCTTATGTATCATATATTGCTTTGTGACGATGAGGTGGATATTGTAAATGCCCTGGAGATCTATCTGACGCAGCCGGACTACTGTTTTCACCGGGCTTACGACGGGCAGGAGGCGCTGCGGATCGCCAGGGAACAGGAGCTGCAGCTGATTCTGATGGATGTGATGATGCCCCGTATGGACGGCCTTGAGGCCATGGACAGGATCCGCCAGTTTTCCAATGTGCCGATCATACTGCTGACGGCCAAGGGGGAGGATATCGATAAGATCCTGGGGTTGAACGCTGGGGCCGACGATTATATCACCAAGCCCTTCAATCCCATGGAAGTCAGCGCCAGAGTCCGATCCCAGCTGCGGCGTTACATGCAGTTGGGCAGCGGCGACCGGAAAAAAGGGACGCTGCGGATCGGCGGGATCCAGTTGGACGATATCTGCAAGGAAGTGTCGCTGGACGGGGAGGGGATCAGCCTGACCCCCACGGAATACGAGATTCTGAAATTGCTGATGGAACATCCGGGGCAGGTTTTTTCCCCGGCGGAGATCTACCAGAAGGTGTGGAAGGATCAGCCCATCGGGAGCGAGGGCACGGTGGCGGTGCATATACGGCATCTGCGGGAAAAGTTGGAGATCGACCCCGCGGATCCCAGGTATCTGAAGGTGGTGTGGGGACAGGGATATAAGATCGAAGGGAGTATCAAAGCATGAGCAGAAAGGGCGTTGTAAAGATTCTCCTCTGTCTGTGGGTAGCTTTTTTTACAGGAGCGGCGGTTTTCGGGCTCCTGTCAGGGATTTGCTGCCAATGTCTGGATCGCTTTCAGCAGCAGGATGAGAATCGGAAGATCGCGCTGGATTATCAGGCGGAGCAGCAGGCCCGGGAGGTAATGCGTCTCTATCTGTCCAGGGGGATGGAGCAGGTGCAGGCCTATGCGGATCGGGAAAATGTAAACTACGTGATCACCAGGACCTCGGGCAGACGTCTGGGCGGAAATTACAGGACGGAGACGGCCAGTCAGTTACAAATGCCGGACGGCCAGCCGCTGCAGTATGATTTTTGGTTCTCGGGGACGGTGCGGGACGGGGGACCGCTGCGGGTTCCGGAGGCCGCGGCGGAGTACCATGTGGAGATCGCCTTTTTGAATCTGGAGCAGGTGATGTCTGTGGAGGTTCAGCTGGAGGGGCTGCCCTCAAATCTGCGGCTCTGGGGGGAACGATTCCTTATCATGGCAGTGATTGCCCTGGCGCTTATGCTGGCGGGATTATGCTGTCTGCTGGCGGCCGGACGGGGGGAGGTTTCCCGTCAAAAGCGGCAGGCCTATGCGGGACGGGTATTCAAATTGCCGCTGGAAAAGCTGCTGCTCTGGTGGCTGGCGGCCGCATTGGTATGGATATGGGGATGCAGGCGGCCTTTTATATGGGATATCCCCATCACCTGGGAGAACGGTCCGGAGCCGATGTTGAACGTGCTGCGCCAGAACGTGTGGAGGATGACGCTGTGGTGGTGGCTGCTGGGGATATTGCTGTTGGGGTTTGTGCTGCATCTGTCCGTATATGTCAGTTGGCGTCCCAGGAAAAACCGTCTGTTGGCCCAGATAATCAAAGCGCCTGTGCAATCATGGAGACAGATGCCCTGGTTTTATAAGGTACTGTCTGTGGTGATACTGTCCTGCGCTCTGGAGGCGGCTGGTCTGGCCGTTGTGCGGCACGGAATCATGGGCGCGCAGGAACTGGAAACGGCGAGAGGATGGCTGTCCGGCCCCGTCGGCTGGATCCTGTGGATCCTGTGGGGAGCGGAAAAAGCGGTTTTGACGATCCTGGCGCTACGGACAGCCGACAGTATAACGCGCCTTCGGATTTCCGGCCAGGAGCTGGCAGGGGGGAATCTGGGCTATCAGATCCCGCTGGAGGGTATGAACGGAGAATTGCTGCGTTTCGCCCAGGATATGAACGACATATCCCACGTGGTGGCGGACGCGGTGGAAGACCGTATGAAAAGCGAGCATCTGAAGACGGAGCTGATCACCAATGTGTCCCATGATATCAAGACGCCGCTGACCTCCATTATCAATTATGCCGACCTGATCGGCAGGAATCCTCTGGACAGTGAGAAGACGGAGGAATATGCCCGGGTGCTGTACCGGCAGTCCACCCGTCTGAAAAAACTGATCGAAGATCTGATGGAGGTATCCAAGGCGGCCACGGGCAATCTGGAGGTACATCTGGAGCGCTGCCAGGCGGGCGTGCTGCTCAGCCAGGCCATGGGAGAATACGAACAGAGACTGCAGGAAAAGGAGATCGATCTGATCGTCAGACAGGGGCAGGAGCCTGTCTGGATCATGGCGGATACCCGGATGCTGTGGCGAATATTGGATAATCTCATGACCAATATCTGCAAATACGCCCAGAGCGGGACCAGAGTGTATCTGCTCCTGGAGACCCAGGAAGACCAGGCGGTGCTGACGTTTAAAAATATATCCAGCCTTCCTCTGGACGTGGACGCGGCGGAGCTGATGGAACGTTTTGTGAGGGGGGACAGATCCCGGCACACGGAGGGCAACGGGCTGGGTCTGGCCATAGCCCGGAGCCTGACCGAACTGCAGGGTGGAACCATGCAGCTGATCACGGACGGGGATCTGTTCAAAGTGATCCTGTCCTTTGCCATAGCGGAAAATGAGGGGGCTGTGGAGGAATTGCCCATCATATCTTAAGTCAGTGGACAATCTGCATATAACAGGGATATTATTGGAAAAAACTGCATATACTGGACTTAAAATATTATTGTGGTGTTTTCACCAAAAGGAGGACTTATGCAGGCAGAAACCTATCCCTTTGTAGTGCAGCCACTGCCCTACGACTATGACGCTTTAACACCGATCCTTGACGAAAGGACCTTGCATTTTCATCATGACAAGCATTATAAGACATATGTGGACAATCTGAACGCGGCGCTGGCGGATTATCCGGAGCTGCAAAAGATGAGCCTGAAAGAACTGCTGATCAATCTGGACAGACTCCCGGCGGCCGCGCAGACTCCCATACGCAACAATGGCGGCGGTGTGTTCAATCATGAACTGTATTTCGGAACCATGCGCCAGCCCATGGGGCAGATGCCGGACGGCGCGCTGGCGGAAGCGATCAACCGGGATTTTGGCAGTTACAACCAGTGGAAAGAGCAGATGAAACAGGCCGCCGTATCCCAGTTTGGCTCGGGATGGGCCTGGCTGGTCACGGACAAGGCGGGCAAGCTTTCCATCGTGCAGACTCCCAACCAGAATGTGCCGGATCTGTCCCAGGTGACGCCGATCCTGCTGGTGGACGTATGGGAGCATGCTTACTATTTACAGTACCAGAATCTGCGGGCGGCTTATCTGGACGGATGGTTCAACCTGATTCACTGGAAAAAAGTGGAACGGCTGTATGAGGAGGCTTTGCGGTCCTGAGTATCCTCGCCCGTATATCGGTATGGCCCGGAAAAGAGGAGTAATAGATGAACCAAAGAAATTATCAGCGAGAGCTGGACAGTATACTGGATCGGATACCCAGGGGTGAAAAGCGGCTGTTTCTGCACAGCTGCTGCGCCCCCTGCAGCAGTTATGTGCTGGAGTATCTCAGCGCGTATTTTCAGATCACGGTATTTTACTTTAATCCCAATATCTCTCCCGACGGGGAATACCGCCACAGGCTGGCGGAGCAAAAACGTCTGATTGAACGGTATAACCGGGAGGGAAGACGGTATCCCATTCTGGTGCAGGAGGGCGATTATGCGCCGCAGCGTTTTTTTGACATGGCCGGAGGGCTGGAGGACTGCCCGGAGGGCGGCGAGCGCTGCGAGAATTGTTTCCGGCTGCGGCTGGAGGAGACCGCCCGGCAGGCGCTGGCGGCGGGAGCGGATTATTTTGCCACCACGCTGTCCATCAGTCCCCTGAAAAACGCGCCGCTGCTTAACCGCATCGGGGAGGAAATGGCCTCTACATACGGCGTTCCCTGGCTGCCTTCGGATTTTAAGAAGAAAAACGGGTATAAGAGATCCGTGGAACTGTCCGCGGAATACGGGCTGTACCGTCAGGACTACTGCGGCTGCATATATTCAAAGGCGGAGAGGGCGCGCCATAAGGACAATAGAGATAAAAGAGAAAATTCCTTATAAAATAATAAATTAATTGTTGCCAGATACAGGGAAAAGGGCTATAATGAGCGCATACTTTTTGCGAGGAGTGTGCTTATGAAAAAGTTTTTGGACATGATATCGGAGGAAATGCAGGCGGCCTTTGAGGCGGCGGGATACGGGGAGGAGCAGGCCGGAGCCGCGCTGGGGCGCGTGACGGTGTCCAACCGTCCCGACCTGTGCGAATATCAGTGTAACGGAGCGATGGCGGGAGCGAAGAAGTTTAAGAAAGCGCCTGTCATGATAGCCGGTGAAGTCGCGGAAAAACTGCGGGACAGCAGGGTGTTTTCCCAGGTGGAGGCAGTGCCTCCCGGCTTTCTGAACCTGAGCCTCTCGGAGGAGTTTTTGGGCGATTATGTGCGGGAGATGAGCAGAACGGACAAGTTCGGTCTGGAGATGCCCGAAAAGCCGCAAATGATCGTGATCGACTACGGCGGAGCCAATGTGGCCAAGCCGCTGCATGTAGGGCATCTGCGCTCCGCCGTCATCGGCGAGAGCATCAAGCGGATCTGCCGCTATGCCGGGCATGAAGTCATCGGCGACGCCCATCTGGGGGACTGGGGCCTGCAAATGGGCCTGGTGATTGTGGGTATACAGGAGCGGCAGCCGGAGCTGGCGTATTTTGACGACAGCTATGAGGGGGAGTATCCCGCCGAGCCTCCCTTTACGATATCGGAGCTGGAGGAGATCTACCCGGCGTCCAGCGCAAGATCCAAGGAGGATCCGGAGTACAAGGCACGGGCCATGGAGGCCACTTATAAGCTGCAGACCGGCGTGCGGGGTTACCGCGCCCTGTGGCGGCATATGATGAATGTATCGGTGACGGATTTAAAGAAGGTCTATTCCAGCCTGAACGTGGAATTTGATCTGTGGAAGGGCGAGAGCGACGTGCGCGACCTGATCCCGGAGATGGTACAGAACATGAAGGATGGCGGCTACGCTTATATCAGCGAGGGCGCGCTGGTGGTGGACGTGAAGGAGGAAACGGACACCAAGGAGGTGCCACCCTGCATGATCCTGAAGTCTGACGGCGCGGCGCTGTACAATACTTCGGATCTGGCCACGATCCTGGAGCGCATGCGCCTGTATCACCCAGATCAGATCATATATCTGACGGACAAGCGGCAGGATCTGTATTTTGACCAGGTGTTCCGCTGCGCCCGCAAGACAGGGCTGGTGGAGCCGCAGACCCGGCTGAAATGGATCGGTTTCGGCACTGTCAACGGCAGCGACGGCAAGCCGTTCAAGACCAGACAGGGCGGTCTTATGCGTCTGGAAACGCTGATCCGGGACACCAAGGAGGAGATGCTGCGCAAGATCCGGGAAGGCAGGGAGATGAGCGAGGAGGAGGCCCGGGCGGTGGCGGATATCGTCGCGGTTTCGGCGCTGCTCTATGGCGATCTGTCCAACCAGCCGTCCAAGGACTATATCTTTGATATGGATCGCTTTACCTCCTTTGAGGGAGACACAGGCCCTTATATCCTGTATACCATCGTGCGGATCAAGTCTATCCTGACCAAATACGCACAGCAGGGAGGCAGCCTGGAGGGGCTGGAGATCCTGGCGCCCACAGGACAGGCTCAGAAACAGATGATGATGCAGCTGGCCGGTTTCAACGCCATGATGGAGAGTGCCTGCGAGGAGACGGCTCCCCACCGGGTATGCGCGTTTATCTATGATCTGGCCAACGCGTTCAACCACTTCTATCATGAGACGCAGATCCTGTCGGAGAAGGACGAGGCCCAGAAGAAGAGCCTGATCGCTCTGCTGATCCTCACGAAGGATGTGCTGGAGGACTGCATTCATGTGCTGGGCTTTGAGGCGCCGGAAAAAATGTAAGTGCTGTTTTTGTAAAAATGTGGTTGACAAACCTGTCCGCCCATAGTATACTAATCAAGTCGGTTGCAGAGGCAGCCGACTACAGGGAATCTTAGCTCAGCTGGGAGAGCATCTGCCTTACAAGCAGAGGGTCATAGGTTCGAGCCCTATAGGTTCCATTGCGGCGAGATAGCTCAGTTGGCTAGAGCACACGGTTCATACCCGTGGTGTCGAGGGTTCAAATCCCCCTCTCGCTATTATAAAAAGACCGAAACCCTTTGATGAGACGGGATTCCGGTCTTTTTCTGTGTCATTGGCGATTTATGTTCATGCGGTTCTTTTTTCCAATTCTTCGATCCTGCTTTCAAGCTGATCTATTTTTTTTACAGCAAGCCGATGGACTCACGCTCTAGTTTGCAGGCATTTACCTCATGTTGTAAGGAGTCAAGCTTGCTGTCAACATGATCAAAACGTCCGGCGGTTCGTTCATCCAGTTGCCCTATCTCTTCTAAAATTGCATTTAACATTATTTTTAACTCTTTATCCATGTATTGATTCCTCCTACGTGATAGATCATATCATAATTTGCGCACTAAGTCTATATTCCCATCAGAGGTTATGTGTTTTTACAGCAATCTGCTCAATTCCCGTAGATCAGCACCCAGCTCTTCATCCACCGCAGGAACGTGTCCACATATTTGATGGAGACGGTGTGGCCCGACAGTACCGGATAAAACAGCGCGAACAGGGCGACGGCGGCGGCGGCGTACAGCCCCAGCGCCATATAGTATTTTTTCTCCGGCAGCATCTCCTTCAGCGTCACGGCGGCGTACATGATCATCAGCACCACGAAAGGCACGCTGGGGAAATAGTGATAGATAAAAGTACATCTGTCTACAAACATCCAGGGCAGATACTGCGCCAGATAGGCGATACACAAAAACAGGGCGATACGATCCTTTTTCCGGAAGACCAGGTACAGCATGTAGACAAAGGCGGGGATGCCAATCCACCATACCAGAGGATTGCCAAAGGCGCTGATCCCTTCTCTGGCCGTATCGCTGATAATGCCGGAATAATAAAAGATCGGGCGTATCATGGTGGGCCACTCATACCAATGGGAGGAATATGCATGGGTGGCGTTTAGATTGGCATGATAACTCAGCATATATTTCTGGTTGGCGAACATTTTGGCCCACAGTCCCGTCTCTCCTCCCACAAAGGGAATGTAGGACAGCAGATAGATCGCGCCGGGGATCAGCACAAAGAAGACCACACAGAAAAGGAGGGTCTTTACGGTGTTGCCCCGGAAAGTGGCGATAATCCGGGAGTAGAAAAGTCCGTCCGGGCCGCCGGAAGGCTTTTTGAGGGCAAGGCGGTATTCCCGGTATCTGCGGTACAGCGTGAGGAAAAATATCACTGCCAGCCCGACTCCGGCGTATATGCCCGTCCATTTGCTGGCGACGCCCAGACCCATGGAGATGCCGCAGGCTCCCAGGGGGATCAGTGTCTTACGCAGCGGCGTGTCATAGAAACTCAGCCTGCTGTACCGGTACATAAAATAGTACATCAGCAGAATGAAAAAGGTCACGAACACATCGATCGTGGCGAGCCTGGTCTGGGCAAAGTGCATAAAGTCAAAAGCGAACAGCACGCAGGCAAAGCCTGCCGCCAGGCGGTCTCTGCTGATATTCCGGGCCAGCAGATAGATCACCGGCAGCATCAGCACGCCCAGCAGGGTTCCCATGAATCTCCAGCCAAAGGGATTCATGCCAAAGACGGCTATGCCAAAGGACATCAGGATCTTGCCCAGGGGAGGATGAGTAGTCTCATAGGTGTTTAAGCCGTGCAAGAACTCATAGGCGGTCCTGGCGTGGTAGATCTCGTCGAAATAAGTGCTGTTGCGGAAACTGATGCCCTCGGTGGGGAAAGTGTCGTTTTCGTCAAACAGTTTCTGATAATCCGGGGCGTTGACCGGCATGAAGGACTTTCCCTGGGCGTCGGCCAGAGCCAGTTCCATCACGGAAGCCTGGTCGGAGTTGCAGGTCAATTGCAGATAGCGGCTGCCCTCGGGCAGAGCCATGCGTCCCCAGGCAAATACGCTGGTCATTGTAAGCTGCCCTGCCCCCCCCACAGGCTGCCAGACGTCGGTCTCAGCGGTCTTATATTCCAGCGTAAAGTTGCGGTTCTCATAATTGCCCAGATACCAGTACAGATAGGATGCCGTCTGTTCCTCCCCGGTGTCGAGTACGACCCTGTCGCCCTGGCGCAGCAGGGCGTCCGACTGGGGGGCTTTCAGGCTGCCCAGATCCCAGAATGCCACCAGGCAGTACACCGCCATGATCGAAAACAGGATGATGGCGTCCTGCGCCGTAAAGGGCATTTTTTTCTCGCTGGCTGCAGGCTCATAGGTGAAATGCCTGGGGGCGGCCTTTTTTCTGTGCCATTTGATTCGGAACGGCAGCAGAAATGTAAAGGTGGACTCCCGGTCGGATACCTGGCGGATATCGTAGCGCGCCAGCGTAAAATAATAGGAGAGGCCGCATATGACCATACAGGCGGAGATCGTCAGGATCAACGGCGCTTTTCCGTTATAGTTGGCGGGGTCGTAAAAATACAGTATGTAGGCGGTATTATAAAAATGGATAATCGTAAATCCAAAGAATCCCTCCAGAAATTCCTTCAGCGGACGTACCGCGTAAGCGAACAATATCAGCGCCAGCGCGGGATACAGGTAGCGCTCATGCATGCGGACCGAGAACAGGAACATGGAGATGATCAGGAAACTGGCGGTGGTAAAATACCGACTTTCCTTGTTCTGCGCCCGGAAAAAGAGAAAGGCCGAGAGCAGTACGATCAACAGGATGATGATGGTTCCCCAGGTCCGATAGCTGAAAAACAAGAGCCTTGTCTCCTGGGATATCCAGTTCAGGCCAAACAGTCCCCACAGGTTAAAGGCGTTTACCGCCACATAGGGATAGGATCCCAGCGTGGAGGCGTATTGCAGAAACACCAGATCCAGGCCAAAGGGCATACAGGCCAATATCATACAGCAGATAACGGTTATGCCGGAAAACAGATTGTGAAAAAAATTCCGCCAGCTGAAATCGTACAGAATGACCCTGTCAACAATGCCATAGAGCAGCACGGGAGCAAACACCAGGGTCTGGGGTTTTAACAGCACGCCGATCCCGAACACTACATAGGCCTGCGTCATCTTATTTTCCGTCAAAAACCAGCACATCAGGAGTACGGCCAGCGTAAACACGGAGTCCACCTGTCCCCAAATGGAGGAATTGAGAATGATGGCGGGGTTGAACAGATACAGCCCCGCCAGCATGACCGTCTGTTGTTGGGGCAGTTTCTTCGAGGCGATCTTGTAAAAGAGCAGGACGGTAGCCATATCGCAGAAGATCGCGGGCAGCTTGAGCAGCAGCAGGCAGGGAGCCGACAGATAAGGGATCTTGAACAGGGAAAAGACGGCTCCTATGATATAAAGCACATAGACGAATCCCGGCGGATAATCCGCAAAAACGCCGGAGGCATAGAAATTTTTGATGCCTCCCTCAAACGCCAGATTGGCCCAACTGGCGAAACAGGCCGTATCTGAGGCAAATCCCTCAGAACTTCCCGCAAATATGCAGCGCAGCAGGAAAGCGACAGCCAACAGGACTAAAAATACCTTTTTAGGGTCATAGGATGGTTTTTTGTCCATCCGGTATATAAAAAAATACATCGTACACAGGAAAAGGATGGATATTAAATGAACAGGCAGCATATGGATTCTCCCCTCTTTGTATGAACCGGCGCTCTCGTCTTCCGTCTCCGGTTCAACTGAAGTATATGGACAATTATAACAAAAAAAATCCTCGATATCAAATAGAAGATGACATATTTGTAAAAATGTGCTATACTGAACGCAAATATTCGGGGAAGAATTTGCCGAATGGAGGAGTTACAGTGAAGAAGGAGACTTTGTTAAAGCTGCAATATGCTGCGGGTATTCTGGTACTGACGGCCGTGGTAGCGTTTTCGGGCTATAAGCTGGCGATGTCCGTCATTTCCGACAGGAGAGCCGAGGAGGAACACCAGCGGCTTTTGGATACTGTGATCGTAAGGGAAGACGAGATTTCTGCCATCCCGACCGTGCAGACGGATGAGATGGGCGATACTGTGGAGATATTGCCTCCGCAGTATCCGCCGCTTTCCATTGACATGGAAACCCTGCGGGAAATGAACGGCGATTTTCGGGGATGGTTTTATTTTCCGGCGGTGGAAGTCAGCTATCCGGTGGTACAGGGCGAGGATAACAATTATTATCTCAAGCATTCCTTTGAGGATGAGAAGAGCAATTCGGGAAGTATCTTCATGGACTGCGGCGCTTCCGCCGACTGGAGCGACCGGAACACTTTTGTGTTTGGACACAACATGCGGGATGGCAGTATGTTCGGGACATTTAAGAAACTGGTGGACGATCCCTCTTTGCTGGAGGCCAATCCCCGGTTCTATATCTATACGGAAGACGCGGTGTACACCTACGAGGTATTTTCCTATTATATGACCAAGTCGGACAGCAACAGATATATGCAGTTTTCGTCGGATGAAAACTACGACCGCTATACAGAGTGGGCGGTGGAGAATTCCACGCATCCGTTTGACGTGGATCTGTCGGAGCGGCCCAATATCGTATCCCTGTCAACCTGCTACGGTTCGGCCGGAACTTCGAGGCGGGTTTTGATCCACGGTGTGTTGACATTGACCGAACCCTATGGTATAAATTAATTAACTTAATTATTTTGTAATATTTGTGAGCCTTTTATACAGATCTGAGAGTCTTTATTAATAGAACCAGGAATATCTATCTGAAAGTTTCGCAACTCGTCAATGTGTAGTGGGGATTGGAAGAGGGTAAGACCATGAAAATAATGAACTTAAAGGAGAAAGTAAGCAAATTCATAGTTGTTACTATGGCCTCGGCGCTCGTGGTCAGCAGTATGTTTACTGATTATGGATTTGCGACGCATGCCAATGAGACGGCCGATGAGAGCGGACTTGAGAGCGTGACCGGAGGCGACAATCTTATGTTGGTTGCCGAACCGGTGCCGTTGTATGATTATGCGCAGCCTACTGATAATTTTGCGAAACCGGATCTTTCCAATCCTTTCCTCTTCTCTGTTTATACAAATAATATGACGAGGTCCGATCATGTGGAGGGCAACGTAGCCATAGGCGTGCTCCCCGGTGGCCTGAGTATATACGGCGGCAACACGGTCATCGGTGAAGGCGGCGTGAGCTATATCGGGGATTTGTCAACCGGCACTTTTGGCTGTACGGCGAATGGTATCTCCTATATAGTGATACCGTCCGTGAATCCGCTGGATGGCATACAAAATAAGTTGACTTATGATCCGAACAACGGATATACCTTATATAAAGTCGGCGCCGACGAAGTCAGACAGAGCAGTTTCTTTGCCGGCAATCTGCTGAAGGGATTTTCCTATCAGGATAATATCAAGGATGTCATTTCGAGTACGATTTCCGCAAAGGCGGCATGGTCGGGAGAACTGTACGCTCTGCCTGACATGGATACAGGTTCCGCCTATGTATTGAATCTCACCAACGAGGAACTGAATGCGGGTTTTGGCGGCGAACAGAAATATGAGGACAAGATTGTCGCGGCGGCGGAGGCTGGTAAGACCGTAATTATCAACGTAAGCAGTGGGGAAGTATCCATACCGCAGATGAATATAAACAATGCGCAGGAGAAGGGTGAGTATACGTCCTGGGCAGGAAGAGTACTTTGGAATTGCGGAAATGCCAGCAAGGTAAGTGTTGCAAGGTCATATGGATTTATTTTAGCTCCCAACGCAACCGTCATGAACGGTAACTGTATTGTCGGCGGAGTTATAGCCAACAATTTTGAGCAGGGAGGCGAGGTTCATCAGGTACACTGGGTTGGAGTCATACCGCCTCCGCCTGTAGAGCCGACACCTGAGCCAACGGCAACGCCGGAACCTACAGCAACACCTGATCCTGAGCCAACGGCAACGCCAGAGCCTACAGCAACACCTGATCCTGAGCCAACGGCAACGCCGGAGCCTACAGCAACACCTGATCCTGAGCCAACGGCAACGCCGGAGCCTACAGCAACACCTGATCCTGAGCCAACGGCAACGCCAGAACCTACAACAACGCCTGATCCTGAGCCAA
>CAJUAH010000042.1 GCA_910584375.1 uncultured Acetatifactor sp. | reverse complement strand
TAATTCTTATCAAAAAAGATTTTTACCCATAGACACAGAATTTTTTACAGCCTCTCCCCGGTGGATGTCTGTCACGCAAACATCCACCGCACGATCTTTTCCGTGTACTCGTTCCAGAACTGTATGTCATGGTTCCCGCCGCTCTCGTGGTACTGGTGGGGGACGTCCCTGCTCTCCAGAAACTGATGAAACGCCCTGTTGCGCTCAAGAAGAAAATCTTCCGTGCCGCAGCACATATATATTTCAGGGATTTTTTTATTCTGTGTTCTGAGCTTATCCACAAGGGTCTCCGGGTTGTTGTCGCTCTCCAGTACCCGCTGTGGATCTCCAAAGCATTCCCGGTAATATTCATAGTTGGCCACGTTATTGTCCGTGCCGGGTTTCATCTCCGCCACCTCATGGACGATAAGGGCGGAGGACATGGCCCCGATCCTGCCAAAATGATCCGGGTAGGCGAGTCCTGTGTGCAGCGCGCCGAACCCGCCCATTGACATGCCCAGGATACAGGTGTCTTCGGCGCTTTTCGCCAGCCCGAAAGTCCTGCGCACATAATTGAGCATTTCCTCTCCCAGCAGGGTACAGTATTTGTGCCCCGTGGAGATGCCGTCAAGCCAGAAACCGTTCTCCCCATTGGGGGCGATCACCGCGAAGTTGTAGCGCTCCGAGAGATATTCCGGCACATAGTTGCCCGCGCTGCCCGTATAACCGTGCAGCAGGAACAGCGTCTTCATCGGACGTTTCCGGCAGGGATCGTCCTGCTGCCCCCAGAGCTGGTCGGCGCGCGGATCGTTCGGAAGAAACATCTCAAATGTGGTATGCCTCATCAGGCAGTCGGAAAAATATTTAACGGTTATGTTTGCCATGGTTTTCCCTCCCGGTATTGCAATTCAGCCTTATTCTGTAATGATCAAATTATATGAGATTTCCAAATAAAAATCAATAAATTAAAAGCATGATTTGAGAAAGTTTATTCTTATGATACAAATATGTGTCTCCGCCCCGCTAGGGTTAGAGGGGAGGAGGGATCAATATGCGCGGATATCGTTTCGCAGGGATACTGTCATTATTCCTGTTATTGTGTTTTATGACGGCCTGTGGGCAACGGGGGACGGGAAAGGAACAGGGAGTTCCTTCGGCCGGTGCGGAAAGCACGCCGGGCCCACAGCCCGCTCCGGGCTTTCCCCAGGAGGAGGCTCTCTCCTGGCAGGCCAGGTATGCCCGGTTGGAGAATCCCTATACCCAGGTGCTGGCGGCGGACGTCCTATATGGGATTTATACCCGGGACGGATTGACGCTGCTGGACAGCATAGACAGGGAAAGCCTGACGGTGGACGGCACATTCCGGCTGCCGGAGGGCATTAGTCCGTCGGGGCTGGCGGCGGACCGGGACGGCAATGTGTATCTGCTGGGCAGGCAGGAGGGAAGAGCGGGAATATGGAAATTCGACGCGGAGAATGGCTTTCGGAACCAGATGGAGATGGAGCTGGAGGACGCCAGTCGTGCGGATGAACTGACGCTGCGGGGAGTCTGTACCGATGCCAGAGGGTATCTGTATGTCTGGTGTCATATGATGGTCCCCATAATGGAGGACGACGGAGAAGTATGGTGCTATGCGGACCGCGTCTATGTCAGGGACGGGCAGTTTCAGACCGTTTATTATGAGGAGATCCGGGATGTCAAAGGCACGCAGGTATTGCTGTTCGGGATCGGCGGGGATGGCACGCCCCGTTTTACCGTTAAGGACAGGGAGGGCATCTATCTACAGGAGATGGATGTGGAGCGAAGAGAGCGGGGGGAGGCGCTGAGGCTGGAGAATTTCACGGACGCCCGGCCGGAGCATATGGCGTCTACGGCCGACGGCTTTCTGTACTGTCAGGACAACGAGCTCTGTGAATATACCTACGGGACACAGGAAAGATCCAAGGTACTGAGTCTGTCAACCTATGGCGTCTTTGCCGCGGATATTCTGTCTCTCGCAAAGCGGGGGGACGTCATCGAGATCATAGACAACCACGGAGATGCGGGATATGCGGAACTGATATCTTTTACGCTGGGTACGGCGGAAAAAGAGACGGTGACTCTCGGCGTGGTCATGACTACGCAGGATCTGGAGCAGACGGCGGCGGAGTTTAACCGTTACAGCGACAGGTACAGGGTTGAAATCGTGGACTACTTCGCCCAGGCGGAGAGCTATGAGGAGGCCGCCAGTCGGCTGAATCTGGATATCGTCACGGGAAAAGCCCCGGATATCATTGCGGTATCGGGGATCGACTACAGTATGCTCTGTGAAAAAGGCGTACTGGCGGATCTGTATGAGTTTATGGGGAAGGACGGGGATATCTCCCGGGATATGCTGGTGCAGTCTGTGGTAAAAGCCTGCGAGAGCCATGGGAAACTGTACAGCATCGCCCCGTCGTTCCAACTCCATTCCATGTGGGGCTACAGCGATGTGACGGAGGGGCGGACGGGCGTTACTTTTGAGGAATTACAGCGTCTCCTGGCAAACAGTGGGAAGGATATAAACGCCATAGCGGGATTTTCCGCGGATGAACCGGTGCTGACCAACCTCTGTTCTGCGTCCATGGATGAGTTTGTGGACTGGGAGAACGGGACCTGTGACTTTGAGGGAGAATATTTTTCGAGCCTGCTGCTTTTTGCCAAAGAATATGCGGGAGACTATAACGGCATGACCCATGGAGAAAGTATCATGCGCTGGGAGACGGTGCTTTCCCTGGGTATCATCTCCAGTGTGGCGGACTATCAGATACAGAAGGCGCTGTACGGCGACAAAATCTCCTTTATCGGTTATCCGGCGGCGGAGGGTTCGGGGACATCCGTCGCTTTCACGCTCAGCGAGGTGGCGGTCAACGCGGCCAGCGCAAACCAGGCAGGGGCGTGGGAGTTTGTAAAGTTCTATCTGCTGCACGGATATGACGGACGGGGCTTCCCGGTGGTGGAAGAGCAGTTTGAGCAGGTGCTGGCGTCGTCCATGCGGGAACACTATTCTATCTCCCAGGATAGAGTCGAAAAAATGAGCAACGGATATTATGACGCCGGCAGTTTCATCATCTATGTATACGAGGCCAGCCGGGAGGAGGTGGATGCGGTCATAGCGCTGGTGGAGAGCGCGGGAAACCGGTATAAGACCTGTCCGGCGATCCAGAATATCATAAACGAGGAGGCGGAAATGTATTTTCAGGGACAGGCGGATCTTAGCAGGACGGCGGAAAAGATTCAGAGCAGGGTATCCCTGCTTTTGCAGGAATCCCGGTAAAATCGGCGAAAAGCCCAGCGTTTTTTAAGATTCCTTTAAGAGTATTTAACGTTTCTTTAAGCCGATTGTGGAACGGAGGACGACATGTTATAGTAAGCCCAGACGGTGGAGTGATCGGGGATTGATAAGGAGGAGCGAAAAATGTCTGGAGCTTATAAAGGAATATGCCTTGCGCTGGTATGTGTACTGTGTCTGTCTGCCTGCGGGCAGCAGGACGGCACAGGACAGCAGACCGATCCCGCAAGTGAGTCTGTGCACGGGGCCGCAGGGGAAGAACCTGCCTGGGCGGCCGGGTTTGCCGCACCGGACAGGCCCGGGGAGGAACAGACGCTGTGGGCAGTACAGTTCCAGCCCTGGGAGCATAAGAGCAGCACGGACCCGGACGGGGAGAAAGAATTGGTCAGTCTGGACTCCGGCGTATGCGGGGAGCTGTTCTGGTATCTGGGCGCGGAACCGTATATGGACTCCCGGCTGAAGACGGCGTATGTTCTGGATATCCATGACACCACCAGCGGGGAAAATACGGTGAAACGGTTTACGCTGCCGGACTTGGGGCTGGACAGCCCCATGGGCGTGCTGGACAGTATGGATATGCTGGACAGGGAGCATTATGTACTGCGTTTTGCAGACTATGAGCAGGATGAGGAGGGCATGTACCGTCAGACTGCGGACAGAATGCTCTGTACGGATCTGACAGGCATTTCCCGGACGGTGGATCTTTGGGAGTTCTATTTGGAGAAAGGGATTATCAGGGAAGAGGCTGCGGATATGCCTGCACTGCGCGCTGTCAACTGGCACTGTGACGGAAAGGGGAATATCTATGTTGTGGATGAAAAGGAAGATGGCAGCGGCGGACTCTATCTGTTTGACAGCAGCGGGAATCTGCTGCTGGAATATGAGGAATGGCAGGAGCAGCAGATCGGGGAACCCATGCGCACCCCGGAGGGAGAGTTGGTCTTTCCGGTCTATGACGATGCAGAAAACAGCTACGCATTTCTGTGGGCAGACAGGGAGGCAGGGGAACTGCGATCCCTGGGACGGATGGAGGCCCGTAGCCCGTTCATTGTACAGATGTACGGCATGCAGGGAGAGGATATCTATTACCGGCGGAGCGAGGCAGCCCAGGAGAGTATCGTAAGATGGAACAGCAGGAGCGGCAGCCAGGAACAGATCTTTGACTTTCGGGCGGCGGGTATGGACGTGGGTTACCGGACCATGCTGGCGCTGCGGGAGGGACAGCTCCCGGTGCTGCGCCTGACCAGATACAGGGACGGGAAACCCAGGGAATGGTTTGCCGCGCTGACAGAGGAGAAGGCAGCCGGAGACGGTGTGGTCCGGGTGGCCGACCTCACCGCGGGGGGAGAGTCCAAAGCGCGGGTGGCGGCCTGCGCCGCGCTGGCTACCATGGAGACGCCAGGGATTGTCTATGAATATGAAGACGTCTCTTCCCCGGAGGCCCGGGACAGGATAATGGCGGAGCTTACCCAGGGGAAGGGGCCGGATCTGCTGTTTGTCTCCACCGAGGATATGCGTATGCTGGAGGAGAAGGGACTGCTGCTGGATATGGGGGAACTGATCCCCCGAAAACTGCGGGATGAGATATTGCCCGGAGCCCTGGAGATCGGAACCGTTCATGGAAAACTGCTGGGGATACCGGCGGGGGTGCAGGCGGAGACTCTGGTCGTGGCAGGGGACGTATGGACGGGGGACAACTGGAGACTGGAAGATGTGATTGCTCTGATGGAGGCGGGAAAACTGTCTGGGGCGATTCGTAATCTCCCGGATTATATGATGGGAAAATACACGCCTCCATCTCTCACAATGCTGGAACTTACCAAGTACTCTCTGGCGGATTCCTTTCTGATCGATTGGGACAACAGGAAATGCCATTTTGACGACCAGAGGTTCGTCAGCCTGCTGGAGTGCGCAGGCACGGATCAAAGCGGCGCTTTGGTGAACCGGGAGGCCTGGCTGAATGGGGGGCGGGACGTCCTGCTGGGGCATTTCACTAACATAAGTGATTTCCTTGATTTCTTTGTCCACCTGGAGACAGAGGGCGGCAGGATCGTAGGGTATCCCACAGAGGGTTCCGGCGGAAGTTATCTGACAGCGGAGGGCGGCGTACTGGTGGTAAACGCGAATATAGGGCGGCAGGAGGAGGCGGCCTGTTTTCTGGAGATATTGCTGGGAGAAGAGCTGCAGGCAAAACAGTATTCCATGTGTTTGAGCGTCCGCAGGCTGTGTCCGAATGACTATATTGTGGAGGAGGAATCCGGCAGACTGGTGTATATGGGGGGATATGCCCCGCGGGAGATGCCGGTCTTTGGGGAGGGCGACACGTCTCTTCACCGTGCCGGCGCCTTTTTGGAGAGCTGCGGGGCAGCCCCGCCGAACTATTCCCAGATCAACCGGATCATCGCCGAGGAACTGGCCGCCATGTGTGCGGGGAACCAGACTGCCGAGGCTGCGGCGGGCGTCATCAATAGCCGGGTGCAGATTTATCTGGACGAAAACAGTTGATACAGTCTATCCTTTGCGGAGGTTTTGTGTTAAAATGTCCATATATATAAAGGAGACAACACATGATCCCAGGTATTTTCGCAGCATGGAGTATACAGAACATATTGATTCGGGTCGTCGCGGCAACGATCCTGGGCGGCATCATCGGTCTGGACAGGGGAATGAAACATCGCGGCGCGGGCACGAAGACGATCACGATCGTCTGTCTCGGCGCGACGCTGGTCATGCTGACGGAGCAGTATATCCAGGTCTATCTGCCTGGGCTGGCCAATATGAACCGGCTGGCGGCCCAGGTCATCAGCGGCGTGGGCTTTATCGGCGTGGGTACGATCATCATATCCCGGCACCGGGTCAGGGGACTGACCACTGCCGCCACCCTGTGGGCCAGCGCCTGCGTGGGACTGGCTGTGGGGATCGGTTTTGTGGAGGGCGGCGTGCTGATCACGGCCATGATGCTGTTTTCCCTGCATGCGCTGCCCTATGTGGAACGGTTCGCGGCCCAGCACTCCCGCTACTGCAATGTGTTTGTGGATCTGGAGGGCAGCAGGGATTTGCATAATGTTATCCGGAAACTAAAGGAAACCGGTATCGTCATAGACTCCATGGATATGAGCGAACCCCGGACGCCGGGTGAGGGGATCTCCGTTCATATGGTTCTCTTTGTGAAAAAATCGGTGGAGCGGGAGGCGATCTATGATATTTTCATGAAGACAGAGGGAGTCGTGGCGGTGGACTTTATGTGAGAGGGTCAGGAAAGAAGGAAGGCATATGAGATATAGAGAGAAGATGAGAGGAATACTGGTTATATTGTGCCTGACGCTGACTGGCTGCGGATCGTGGCAGTATCTGGACAGATCGGTACTGCCCCAGTGCCTTCGCCCCTCCGCCTATGGGATCACAGAGACGGCTCCTGCTCCGGGGGTGGTTTCGGAGTCGGCGGAGGAGCCGGGTATGGTCTCAGGGCAGCAGCCCGGTTCGGATTTCGAGCAGGAACCCAGCCCGTCTTCCGGTCGCCAGGAGCCTGTCACGGAGGCGTCGGATACAGGATATGACTTTACCCTGTGTTTTGCCGGTGACATCAATCTGGACGAGAACTGGGACACCACCCTTTTTATGGATCAGCAGCCGGGCGGCATTTACGACTGCATCTCCCCGGAGCTTGTGGAGCTGATGCGGGAGGCGGACGTCATGTGCCTGAACAATGAGTTCACCTACAGTACAGGCGGCGCTCCTTTGGAGGGAAAAGCCTACACTTTCCGGGCGGCTCCGGAGCGCGTGGAGGTGCTGGAGCAGCTGGGGGTGGACGCCGTGACGCTGGCCAACAACCATATCTATGATTACGGGGCAGAGGCCCTGCTGGATACTTTCACGGTGCTGGAGGAGGCAAAGATCCCCTATTTCGGCGCCGGACGCACGCTGGAGGAGGCCATGAGCCCTCTGTATCTGGAGGTGGAGGGCAAGACCGTGGCGCTGGTGGCGGCCTCCCGGGCGGAGAAATACAAGATGACGCCCCAGGCCACGGAAACGGAGCCCGGAATCCTGCGCTGCTATGATACGGAGCTGTTTTTGCAGGCCATTCGGGAGGGCAGTGAAAACGCGGATTTCTGCATTGCCTTTGTACACTGGGGAACGGAGTACAGCTTTGAGCTGGAACAGGTGCAGAAGGACACGGGGCGGGAATATCTGGATGCGGGGGCGGACGTGGTCATAGGCGCCCACAGCCATTGCCTGCAGGGGATGGAATACTATGACGGAAAGCCCATCGTCTACAGTCTGGGGAATTATTGGTTTAACAGCAAGACCCTGGATACCATGTTGGTGCAGCTGCATTTTTCCGGAGACGATACCGGGTCAAAGCTGACGGTACAGGTGGTTCCCGCCGTGCAGGCGGGATGCAGGACAGTCTATGCCTCCCAGCCGGAAGAGCAGCGGAGGATCTATGATTTTCTGGAGAGCATATCCGTCAATGTGGAAATCTCTGACGAGGGGATCGTTACGGAAACAGACCGGTAATATAGACCGACTAATTCCAGAGACACGCGAAGTTATCCGACTATTTAATAAATATTGCACTCTTTGCTGTAAATTTTAACGAAAATCTGCCGATAATAGTATCAAAGAACAAAAGGTTACTGTTGAAATACGCAGCAAAGGAGGGGATTGACATAGAAAGCGGAATGTATGATCTCAAAGTGTATCCGGTTCAGGTGGTTTCGGGGATTTTCCGAACAAGGCGGGAAAACAGCAGTTCCAAGCAGCGTCAATCCGGTTCTCCCAAAGCGGCGGTTTTTACAGAGGTTTTGAACAAAGCAGTCGCGGAGAAAGAACCAATGGAATGCTATACTGTCACTTACGATGTGAAGGGAGAACTGAAGAAGTATCACTATCAGCCGACTAGGGAATATGATTTTTAAGCAATGAAGAGTACTCTTTCAGCTTGAGGGAAAAGTGCTGAAGTGAAAAGAAAGTGCTGAAGTGAAAAGAAATTATGCTTGACGCAAAAGCTGAATGGTGTTATAGTATGCGTGTAGAGATAATTTGCTGCAACAAGTTCCAAAACGTCAACAGTAAGAAACCCCCGGGAATGTGACTCCCGGGGGTTTCTCTGTTGATGTACTGGCTGCTGCCTATTTGTCTCTATCCAGCCACTTGCATATGTAATAAGATATTACATTTGCTACGATGGAGACTGTAAAACTAAGAGCAAGTTCCAAAACCGCCACCTCCCTCCTGCTGGAAAGAGTCAACAGCACAATGATTATAACATGATAGCTGGAAAAATAAGCTAAAACTTTTCTGAAAATTTAAATAAATTTTTGAAAATATCTGAACAGAAAATTAATAGAAAATGTGAGATAATTGTAAAAATATACTTGTCAAATGCTTTTTCATGTGATATTATAAATATCGCTGAGATGATATTTAGTTTTTTAGCTGTGATTCGGCTCCATGGTCAAGCGGTTAAGACATCGCCCTTTCACGGCGGTAACACGGGTTCGATTCCCGTTGGAGTCATCGCGTTAAGCGATTCCCGAAAGGGTTTGCGGACCTTTAGCTCAGTTGGTTAGAGCAACCGGCTCATAACCGGTCGGTCCTGGGTTCGAGTCCCCGAAGGTCCATTTTTATAGTTTAATCTTTTGTTTGGCCTAGTGGCTCAGTTGGTTAGAGCGCCGCCCTGTCACGGCGGAGGTCGTCGGTTCGAGTCCGATCTAGGTCGTATAGCTGTCCGGGATATTTCCCGGACAGCTATTTTTTTCTGCAGAAAATTCTTTCCGCTGGAGGAATCCAGGATAAAGCATCCTGTCACAAGGCGGGCACACTGACAGAGGACTCCATTTTCCTCAAAATCGTTGCGCGACAGCCCAGGGACTGTGTTATACTGAACCTGCATTGAAACAGTGCGGACAGGAGGTGAATTATAAACCGTATGAACTATTATATTTTGGTCTGGTCGGTGTGTACTTTTGTGGAAAGCCGTGTGCGGGAGGAAATCCCCCTGGAAGAACTGGCGCGGCAGACCGGTTTTTCTCTGGCGCATATCCGGGACGTGTTCCGAAAGTGTACTGGAAAACCGTTGGCCCGGTATGTGCAGGAGCGCAGGATAGCCAATGCCGCCTGGGAGCTTTTGGATACGGACAGAACAATCCTTGACATTGCTGTGGATTACGGATTTTCCGGCAGAACCGTTTTTACCCGGGTTTTCCGGCGGTATACCGGCTATACGCCCTCTCAGTTTCGCGCAGAGGCTTCAATGCCTACCCGGGTGCGGCTCTGCGCAGGGGTATACGGCGTGGCGCTGCCAAAGAGAGGGGATGGGGGGAACGAAAGCTGCGCTACAGAGGTGTTTGAGAGTAATACGCAAAAACAGGACAATGCAATCTTATACGGCGTCCCCAAAGTAGTCTATGGCCAGGACGGATGCACCCCCTTTCCGATATGTATCCATTCCTGCGCAAAGTACCTGGGGCTGTGCGTTGACTACACCCGGGCCATGGCCGAGAGCGGCGCGGCATTTCGATTTGTCTGGAACACCGCCTGCTGGGATGGCGGCAATGTGGACGCCGTTTATACTTTTGACGATCCCGCAGAGGTATTTCGCTGTGGCATGCGGGCCATGGAACGGGAGCTTAAGTTTATGAGCCGTACGCCGGAGACGAAAAAGGGAGATTTCATGGACTTTATCTGCAGGGAGATCGATGCAGGGAATCCGGTTATCGCGCGGGGCATCATAGGCCCGCCGGAGGCCTGCGTTATAACCGGATACAGGGACGGCGGTAATGTGTTGATGGGATGGAATGTATTTCAGGAATATCCGGAATACCAGGGATGTGTCCGGTTTGAGAAAAACGGCTATTTTATCACGGAGAACTGGTGGGAAAATCCGGACACAACCACCCTGATCGCCACTGGCACGGGCACTCTTCTCCCGCTGGCTCCCGAAGAAGTACTCCGGAATGCGGCGAAAGCTCTGGAAGGGCGTATGTGCGGAACCTATGCCAAGGGTATCCTGGCCTATGACGCCTGGAGGAATGCCCTGCTGTGTGACCGGGACTTTCCGGCCGACGCCGTCATTTCCCTGCTGGTGGAACGTATGATGTGTCATGGCGACGCCATGGACAGCCTCTCCGACGGGCGACGTCACGCGGCAAAGTATTTGCGCAGACTGGCAGCGCAGTATCCCGCATTGGCGCCCGGCCTGCATGCCGCCGCGGGAGAGCTGGACAGGATACCGGAAATCATCTGGAAAGAAATGATTCCCGTCCTGGGCGGCTGGGAGCGGGGCGAAATGCAGACGCGACAACTGTCCCGACCGGAAAACCGCCGTTTGTTTGCCGGGCTGATCGAGCGGATGAAGACCCATGATGAACGGGCATATGGATATATCTGTGAATTAATAGAGGAGGTCAAAACAATATGAAAAAAATCTTAGAACATCAGGTACCTTTTCCGGTGGATGCGGAATCGGACAATTTTACTGCGGCGCTTGCGTCCGCATTGGTCATAGCACGCGGATACACGGAAGAAACGCCCTATTGGTGTACGCAAAATCAACGCTACTGCATCCATTGCAGCCCCTGTGGGGATAATCTGCCAAAGTGTCACCAACAGTCAATCTACCACTGTCTCCTGACAGCATCCACGCTGGCATTCGGTTTCGATTACCCGTGGGATGACAGTGTGGATTCGCATAGCCTGCCGGGATTTCCAAACGGCTGGCGTTGGGATGACGATTTTGTCAATGGGCTGGCACGGTTTGCGGGATTTTCCTATGTGCGCTTTGACGGTACAAACGCGCAGGAAGAAGTGCTTTCCACAATGAAAAGTTCTCTGGATAACGGTTTCCCAACCCTGCTGCGGTTAGAAAACGAAATGCAATGGGTTCTTGCGGTGGGCTATGACGGGGACACGGTATTTGGTTTGGATGGACAGTTTCATGAGCTGCCGGATAACTGGCATTCCATGCTGCGCGACGCCATTGTCATCACCGGAAACACTGCGCCGGACATGTCCTGCAGAGAACTCCTGGAGCGCATCGCAACCGCCCTGTCCTATGAGGAGCATACGGCGCTGGAAAGCGTGATCATGGATGCGCTCGACCATGTGACGGCGGAAAACGCCATGGATATTGCCGGCATGATGTGCGGTATCAACAGTGTGCCGATCGAAGCAAGGTGGCACGCCGGGGAGGCATTCAGCGGAGCGGAAAACCTGTTGTGCGATATTTGCACAGACAAGGAAATACACAGTCGGCTGCGCGAAGTTTTTTTCACACGGTATATCATGGAGGGAAATGAGGAAACCCATGGGATCGGATGGAAGATATGGAGCGCGCTGGGCGTGGGGCCTGAGACCGGATATAATATCACAGAACAGTCGGCGGCTTTGATCATGCAAAAGGAAACACAGGAAACGCTGAAACACCTGTATGCGAAGATATTTGAAAACGACCGGGCCGTATGCGCCGAAATCAGGGCTTGCCTTGAACAATTATAATGTATATTAAACAATCATCACATATTCTTCCCGGCAGGACTTGCGGACAGCGGTTTTGCCGGAAATTTTTATCATTGATTTTATTGAAACAAAAAAGGATTGTTTCGTGAAAAAATGGAAGGCCCATATGATAAAAGTTATGAAACAGAGGCTTGTTGCCAGGAAAAGAGAGTTGGAAAGACAGCGGGAATATTTTAGAATCGACATAAAAATGGATTCAGTAACATATGAGGACAACGTGATCAGTTCACTATTGGAAATTAAAAACAGAAGTTGCTGAACTGGAATTATTTGATTGTATATCCAAAGTCTGTGGGATATAATGGTACTGTGGATGGAGGTGTACAAGATAAATAATTATTCCCTTTTCGGAATTGTGTACCCAGTGGGAAATAACATATAAATATACATTGTAACATGGAAGATAAAGATTTTATCACAAATATGTAAATCGGGATTTGGAGGATTGTATGGAGATAAATGTTAGACTTGAAGAAGAAAAAGATTATCGAAGAGTAGAGGAAATAACAAGAGCCGCCTTCGGATATTCTGACAGAATTAAGCGGGGACAGATTGGCTGTCCCTATGAGCATTGGATGGTTCATGAATTGCGCCGCCGGGATGGGATTATGGCGCTCAGTTTGGTTGCTGAACTGGAAGATGGGACGATTGTCGGACATATTATTTGCAGTAACGCAGTTGTGAAAAAAGGGAACCAGTCACTTCCCGTTCTGAACTTTGGACCACTTAGCGTATTACCCGAATATCAGCGGATAGGCATTGGAGGGGCACTGATTCATGCCATGATAGGACGGGCGAAACGGCTTGATTATGGCGCAATCCTGTTTTTTGGAAGACCGGAGTACTATCCACAGTTTGGTTTCAGGGAAGCGGAAGTTTATGGAATAGCAGATGCAGAGGGGTATAATTATCCTGCGTTTATGGCGATGGAACTGAAGGAAGGATATTTGAAGGAGGTTTGCGGGGGGAGATTTTTTGAATCGGATATTTATAACGATGAACTGAACCGCGAGACAGTGAGAACTTTTGATAGAGAATTTACAAATGGATAAATTCTGGTCTACCATAGGAAACAGAAAGGAATCACCATATGGCTAAAAAGAAATATACAGAGATCACAATACGGTCGAGCGCGGCTGAATACCTCACCTTCGTGGCTGCCACAGGAGATACAGAAAGCAGCTATGAAATGCGCTACGAGGACGAAAACATTTGGCTGACGCAAAAGATGATGTCGGCGCTGTATGATGTATCGGTGGCCGCTATATCTCAGCACATCAAGCGCATTTATGATGATGGCGAACTGATGCCGGAGGCAACTATTAAGAAATACTTAACAGTTCAAACCGAAGGGAGCCGCCAGATTTCACGCAACCTGGACCACTATAATCTTCAGATGATTATTGCCGTTGGGTTCAAGGTCAATAACCAGCGGGCTGTTCAGTTCAGAAAATGGGCGGGGCAAATCGTCAAGGACCACACGATTCAGGGCTGGACAATGGATAAAGAGCGCCTGAAAAACGGGCATATGTTCACGGATGAATACTTTGACCGCCAGTTACAGTATATTCGGGAAATTCGCCTGTCAGAGCGAAAGTTTTACCAAAAAGTCACCGATCTGTACGCTACAGCTTTTGACTATGACAAGGACGCAAGAACAACACGTCTGTTTTTCCAAACAGTCCAGAACAAAATGCACTTTGCCGTCCACAGGCATACAGCGGCGGAACTCATTGTAGAAAGGGCGGACGCCAAAAAAGAGCATATGGGCCTGACAACCTGGGGAAATGCCCCGGATGGAAAAATCATCACGGCAGATGTTACCATTGCGAAGAACTATCTGAACGAACAGGAAATGTCCTATTTGGAAAGAATCGTAACCCTCTATCTGGACTATGCCGAACTTCAGGCAGAGCGGCATATTCCTATGAGCATGGAGGATTGGGCAAAGCGACTGGACGGATTCCTCGAATTTAACGGAAATGAATTGCTGACAGGGGCTGGAAAAATCAGTGCGGAGCAGGCAAAACTCCATGCCGAAACAGAGTTTGAAAAATACAGGATCATTCAGGACAAACTCTTTATGTCTGACTTTGACCGCTATATGCTGGAATTGAGCGAAACGGCAAGCGATACGGATTCAGCGCAAGAGTAGCCGGTTGGGTAAGGCCAACTCTCACCAACGGCGAGAGTCAAACAAAAGGAACTGCCGTTGATGTCGTTCTTTGGAATATCAGGAAAAGGAGAACCGACATGAAAGATGAATTGGTGGCCGAGGTCATGCAGCAGATGCTGCCCTACCTCGATAATGCCCAACTGAAACAACTGCGGCTGGTGATGAAGCATACGCTTTTTCACTACGATATTTCCGACAGTACGGCATAGCCGGAGGAGGATGACAGCGAAACCCTGGTGGCATCCTTGAGAGATGCACTTCTCCCGAAACTTATTTCTGGTGAAATTGACGTGTCCAGCCTTGACATCTAAGCCGCCAATAGACTCGAAAACCGCCTTGCCGTTTTCGCATTACCGGCGCAATCTGCTTTTTCCGCATATTTCCATTCCTGATGCGGCGCTAAATTATCGTTTATTGAATTGCTGGATTGTTGAATATTATGTGATCTCTGTAGAAACAGTTCAGTTAGTTAGAGCAGCCGATTCATAATCGGCCGGTTTTGGGTTTGAGTTCGATCTGGATCGTATAGCTGCCGGGATATTTCCCGGGCAGCTATTTTTATATTATGCTAATTAGGGTGATCTGGACGCTGGAAAGTAGTTGTAATCCATAAAAATATTGCCTATAATAGAGTAAAAGCGGTAGGCAAAAGCTGGAGGCAATAAAAATGGAAGCAAAGGGGCTCGAACCCTTGGCCTCCCGCTAGTCAGGCGAGCGCTCATCCCAGCTGAGCTATGCTTCCATGTATCTACCATATCATAAAAGTGAAAAAAAGGGAAGAGCCAATCTGAAAAAATTGAGATGGAGTTGGAAAAGCTGGAATCGGTAAAGCTGGAATCAGAAGGGCTGGAATCGGAAAGGAGAGAGAACTGTGATAAAAACAGGCAAAAAAGAGGATATTTCCCGGTTGGCGGAGCTGGCGGCCCTGCTGTGGGAAGAGCATACCCCAGGGGATTTGGAGGAGGATCTGGCGGACATTATGGCCAGGGAGGACGCCAGCTTTTTCCTGTATTATGAGCAGGATGTGCCTGTGGGTTTTGCCCAGTGCCAACTGAGGCACGACTATGTGGAGGGGACGGAATCTTCGCCGGTGGGCTATCTGGAGGGCATATTTGTGCGGGCGGAATGCCGCCACAGGGGGTACGCCGGGGAATTGCTGCGGGCCTGCGAGCGGTGGGCCGCGGATAAGGGATGCCGGGAATTTGCCAGCGACTGTGAACTTGACAATGAGGACAGCAGACGGTTCCATATGGCCATGGGATTTTGCGAGGCCAACCGGATCATCTGTTTTACCAAAGAGCTGATATAGGAGGTGGGATATGGCCAATCCATATTTACCGGGCTGGGAGTACATACCCGACGGGGAACCCCGGGTGTTCGGGGACCGAGTCTATGTCTACGGCTCCCACGACAGGGCCGGGTCGGGAAGGTTCTGCGACCATGTGCTGAAATGCTGGAGCGCGTCGGTGGACAATCTGAATGACTGGGTCTGCCATGGGGATATCTTTCATACCCTGGCGGACCGCGACCATCCGGCGGACACGGACTGGACAAAAGAAGGCAATGAACTCTACGCGCCGGATGTGGTGGAAAAGGACGGCAGATATTATCTGTTTGCCTATATCTTTGGCGCAAAGGGCTGCGTGGCGGTCAGCGACCGGCCGGAAGGGCCTTTCCGGCTGCTGTCCCGGTATCAGTATACGATCCCTGACGATATCTGCCAGGATGGATGGTTCGTGGACCCGGGCGTGTTGGTGGACGACGACGGGCAGGTATATATTTACTGCGGCTATGAGCATTCCTTTATGGCTCGGATTAACCCTGACAATATGTATGAGGTGTTGGACGGAACCTGTATTGACCATATCCTCCCCAACAGAGCGGATGAGGAGCACGGTTTTCGGGAGAGGGACAGTTTCTTCTTTGAGGCGGCCTCTCCCCGCAAGGTGGGGGAGCTGTATTATCTGATCTATTCTCCCAA
Source organism: uncultured Acetatifactor sp. (assembly GCA_910584375.1). Classification (GTDB taxonomy): domain Bacteria; phylum Bacillota; class Clostridia; order Lachnospirales; family Lachnospiraceae; genus Acetatifactor. The sequence goes on along the minus strand of CAJUAH010000042.1, from coordinate 14,050 downwards.
GCGGGGCAGCAGACTGGCCTATGCCACATCGGACAGGCCCACAGGCCCTTTTACCTACAGGGGATATATCATTGACAATGGGGCGGATTACCCGGGGGGCAACGACCATGGCTCCATCGCCTGCATCCGGGGGCAGTGGTATATTTTTTACCACCGTATGACCAACAACAGCATTTTTTCCCGGCGGGCCTGCGTGGAGAGAATCACGATCCTGCCGGACGGGACGATCCCTTCGGTGGAGATGACTTCTCTGGGGTTTGAGGAGGCGCTCTCGCCCTACCGGGAGACGGCGGCGGATATCGCCTGTGTGCTGAAGGGCGGAGCTTTTGTCACGGAGAAATCGGTGTTTGAGCGGGTGGTCACCGGTATAACCGAAGGTTGTGTGATCGGCTATAAGTATTTTGACTTTGGGGAGGACTACTCCAGCAGCACCATGGAGTTTGCCGCGGCGGTAAACGGCTGCGGCTGTGAAAGCGTCCTGCATATCCGTATAGACGGCGAGGAGGGAGAAGAGATCGGCTGTTGTCCGGTGGGCGCCTGCGGCGGCGTGGCGCGCGCCGTTGTGAAAAATGTCACAGGACGGCATGCGGTTTTTTTCCGGGTGAGCACAGGTTATCACAGCAGTCCGGACGGGCAGGGGGACTCGGACTGGATCGCGGGTTTCTTTGCGGGCCGTATATTGTTTGAGTTGAAATCTTTTGTGTTCATGAAGTGAGGGGCGACATGCGGCGAGTGGAAAATATGAACGACAGATAAGGGGAGGATGACGGCATTGGATAAGCTGGCCAAAATCAAAAAACGGGTCTTTGAGATCATTCAGATCGGGAACCAGGCGGATATTCCCAGCCTGATATTCGACGTGTTCATTGTGTGCGTGATATTGCTGAACATCGCCGTTACTTTCTGCCAGACTTTTACGCAGTTGGCTCGGTTTGGTGTGCTGATGCAGGTGGTGGAGCTGGTCACGATCAGTATTTTCACCGTGGAATACATTCTCCGGCTGTGGACGGCCCAGTATCTGTATCCGGACATGGGGCAGGGGCGGGCGAGACTTAAGTTTGCGGTCTCCTTTTACGGCATCGTGGATCTGCTGACTGTACTGCCCTATTTCCTTCCCTTTGTGTTCCCCAGCGGCGCCGTGGCCTTCCGTATGTTCCGGGTGGTGCGCATCCTGCGTCTGTTCCGAATCAACGCCAAATACGACGCTTTCCATGTGGTCACCACAGTATTAAAGGAAAAGAAAAACCAACTGATGTATTCCATCTTTCTGGTGCTGGTGTTGATGATGGCCTCCTCCCTGTGCATGTACGGGCTAGAGCACGAGGCCCAGCCGGAGCATTTTTCCAACGCTTTCTCCGGCATCTGGTGGTCGGTTTCCACTTTGCTGACAGTGGGGTACGGGGATATCTACCCCATCACGGTGGGCGGACAGATCATGGCCATCGTCATCGCCTTTCTGGGGGTGGGAATGGTGGCGATCCCCACAGGCATCATTTCCGCAGGGTTTGTGGAGTATTACACCAGCATAAAAAAGGGCACGCTCACGAAAATGGACGCGGATTTTGTGACGTTGGAGATCACGCTGGGGCATCCCTATATAGGACAGTCCCTGGAGCAGATCGAGCTGCCCCGGGGATTGTATACGGCTACGGTTCTGCGGGGAAGGGATGTATTGACCCCTTGGGAGGAGTTGAAGATTCAGGCCGACGATATCATGGTGCTGGGCAGCATGAGCCATGTGCGCGTTGAGGCCAATTTGGAAGAGGTGGCGATAGAGAAAGGGCATCCGTGGATCGGACTGGAGATACGGGATCTGGATATCTCCCGGCGTAGCCATGTGATCATGCTAAAGCGGGGAAACAAGAATATTCCTCCCCGGGAGGACAGCCATATCCGGGAGAGGGATGCGGTACTGATCTATCATCGGTAGGGGGCATTGGCGATCATGGACGGTATATTTTATAACAAAAACAGATATGCAATGCAGGAATCACGGACAGACAGCGGGATAATGCAGGCGATAGAGGATAGAAGGAGTATCCGCCGTTTCGAGCAGACGAAGGTGCCCCGCAAGTCTGTGGAAGAGATTCTGAAAGCGGGAATCCTGGCTCCCTCATCCAAAAACCGCCAGCCCTGGAAGTTCATTGTAGCAGAGGGAACGGCCAGGACGGAGGCGTGTAACGCGATGGAAAAGGGGTTGGAGCGGGAGAAAACCAATCCCCTTTTGCCGGGCAGCGCAGAGTATTTACAGGGGGCGTGGCAGAGTCTGGCGATCATGAGGCAGGCCCCGGTAATCATTTTTGTGATAAATATGCTGGGAGTGCCCATGGGGAAAACGCCGACGTTGGAGGAGCGCATCTCAGAGATATGCAATGTTCAGTCCATAGGCGCGGCTATGGAGAATATGTCGCTGGCGGCCGGAGCGCAGAGCCTGGGGACTCTATGGATATGCAATACCTTTTTTGCCTGGCGTGAACTGGAAAAATGGTTGGACGCCGGGGGCGTACTGTGCGCTGCCATGGCGGTGGGATATGCCGGAGAAACGCCCCCGGCCAGACCGAGAAAGGCATTGGAGGAAGTGGTCAGGTGGATGGAATAAAGCCTGGAGGCGGTATGAAAAACGGGAAAAGCCTGGGGAATGTTATAAGTCGGTATACGGCGGTTTTCACTTTACCGCTGTGTATGGCGTGGATATTTACAGCCTGCGGACGGCAGCCGGAGGGGGAAACGGTTTTGCCGTCGCGGACTCCGGTTATCCGGGAACCGCTCTCGGAAGCTCCAGTTTTATCTTCGACTGGGCAGCCCGTTGAAACCGTGGACGAACAGGGAGAAAGTTCTATGGGTCCCTCTGCCATGCAGGAGCTGTCTCTGGAGGAATTGCCGGAAAATCCGGGCGCTGACGGGATATCCACGGATCGGGAGTCCTGTCATGTGGCGTCGGGCCGGGAGTATGACCTGTATCTGGAGGGGGTTAGCCCGGGTGCTGCCCTGGGCGCAGTGGAGGAGCGGAGGCTTTGTTTTTCCGTCTATGATAAGGCGAGGACGCTGGTACAGGAGCTGGTGGAGACTTCCCCCTATCTGGTCGATATGCCAGAGACCGACTTTGTGGAACATATCGAGAGTATCGACTGGGAGGAGGGCCAGGGGCATTTCGCGGGCAATTTCTATATGCAGGATATGAATTTTGACGGCAAGGAAGATTTGGTTCTGCTGTGGATGAATATCAGGCATCCCCACTGGAAAGTGTATCTGTGGCGGGAGGAAGAAGGGATATTCCGGGAGGAGCCCACCCTGGACGGGGAGGAAGAGCAGGGCGTATTTTGCTACTATAATATATCGTATGACAGACAGCATATTGACGAGTATATACCGGCATGGGACGGCCACACGATCTACCGACACGGGTACGATGAAAGCAAGGGGTATTTCTGCCAGGGCGCATTGTCTGTACACTACGGGAGCCATGGGGATGGTGGAGATCAGGAAAGCCAGGATCAGGGAAACAAAGATCCAGGGAACGAAGATCAGGAAAACAGAGATAGTGCCAACGTAAAATATCAGGAATACTTTTACGAGAACGGAGTGTTTACAGAGGAAACGGGAACCATCTGTCAGGAAGAAGTCAGTGAGCTCTGGAGCGATTTGTTTTCTGAAAGCAAGCGGAAGGAATGAGCGAATGCCCGGCAGCAGGCAGGACAACTGCAAGGACGCGGAAAGGAATAAACATGGAAATAGAACTGATTCGGGCGGGTGTAGCGGACGCCCGGGAGATACATGCGATGCAGATAGAGGCGTTTCGGGAACTGCTGGATAAATACCGGGATTATGACACAAGTCCCGGATGCGAGGCGGTGGAAAAGGTGGAGGCCCGTCTGCGCCAGGATTATACCTATTATTATTTTATCTGCCGGGAGGGCCGGAAAGTGGGGGCCGTCCGGGTGGTGGACAAGCAGGAAGAAGGGAAGAACAAGCGGATCTCTCCCATATTTATACTGCCGCGGTTCCAGGGGCAGGGGATCGCCCAGAAGGCGATCCTACAGTGCGAGAAGATACACGGCGCGGCAAAATGGGAGCTGGCCACCATCCTGCAGGAGGAGAAGAACTGCTACCTGTATGAGAAGATGGGGTATGCGCGAACCGGAGAGACGCAGGCCGTCAACGACAGGCTCACGCTGGTGTTTTATACAAAATAATGTCTTTTATCCTTATGCGCCCTGCATTAGTCCCGTTTTGCGGACATGCGGGGTGTAACCGTATTATGATTCCTGTGTAAATATGGATCGGCAGGTACGGACGGGAAGTCCGGAAAACCGTGCCGCGCGGAAAAAGGAGGAATAATATGGCAAAGGGAGAATCGGCAGGAGAAAACAAGGCGGGAACCTCGACTGGGGACGCAATGAAAAAATTGAATCAGACATTTGGGGAGATGCAGGGCAAAAACGGGGCGGTTACCCCTGCGCCGCCGTCCACCGAGACAGAGAAAAGCTTTCTCGACACAATCTATGAAAAGATCACGGACGTGATCGGGGGAGACAACCCCAACCAATACTTTTGCCTGACGCTCCCCGGCACGCTGATAAGCCCGGAGGAGTATTCTTACGATATAGCGGGGGAGAAACCCGCCCATGTCAAGGCGAATGAGTCCAAGCTGGTCAACAAGCTGTTTGACGCGTGCTTTGTCACGGCGTCCGACAACGGCAGGCATCTGCAAAATCAGTACCGCACCGCCCTGAACATGTTGTCCCCGAAACTGAACCGAGATCTGTTCGAGATGAAGGTGCGGCTGCGGGAAGTGTTGATGACGCCCTATCAGTACGATTTCGGGGACGGAACCCAGGACACCATGACGCTGGAGCAGGTATTTTACCGCCTGTACAGCGAGTATGTGAACGCCAAAGCCCAATGGAACCAGACCCAGGCGGATAAGAAGGCGGAACTAAAGCGCACCATCATCGATCCCAATGAGCGCAGGGACGCTTACCTGGAGTGGTACGGGATGGTGGCGGAGGCCCAGAGGGTCATGCTGGAGGAAAAGCTGGGCAAGGTGCTGAACGTATTTTCCCCCAGCGATATGAATATCATCAACGCAATTCTGAACTGCGGCGTGGGCGGGGAGATCGAGAGCGCCCGGTCGGCGATGGACATGGTGGAAGAACTGAGCCCGGACGGCGGTTATGTGTATCCCGTGAGCCTGTATCCCAAGAACTGGTTCAGCCTGCTGGAGTCCTCCTTTACGGGGGTTGACCTGCTGGAAAGCCCCGCGGCCCTGGCCCAGCGCATGCGCCTGCTGGAGATGCAGCGGAGCAATATCCTGCTCAATGTGAAAAAACTCACCTCCACGATTCCCGACGAAGGGGAGGTACACGCGCTGGAAAAAGCCTATAAAGCGGCGGACGACAAGCTCCGTGAGGCGACGGAGGAATGTATAGGCAAGAATGTGGCCGCGGGCATGGACATCGTCAAGTCCATAATAACGCTTTGCAGAAAAGACTCCAAAGGCAATATGCAGCTCCCCGGCAATACGGAGGTAGACCGTATCGTCAAAAATGAAAAGGACTGCAAGGACATAGCGGTGGATCAAATGCTCAGTGACATCGGGAAATATGCCTCCGAATGTTTTAATCTGCAATCCGCCGCAGTGGCCGCCGCTGAAAAGAGTACGGACGCCGCCCTGAAATGGTGCGAGGCGAATAACCGGCTCCAGTTCAAGAAACTGCTGGACCCGCTGAAGGAACAACTGGCCTCCGTAAACGGCGAGATAGAGGAACTGAAAGACAGGATACTGCTGTCCCGGGCGGTGCTGGCGGAGAACATTTCCAGCGATGTGGCCGACGTGATGCCCAACAAGGAGTGCGAGGGATTTACCCAGGTGCTGATACAGTCCAAGATGTCCTCCGCCTTTGCGGCGTCCAGCAAGCAGTCGGAATCCTCTTCCAGCCATACAGGAGTCTCCTTCCTGTTTGGGGGATATTCCCGCAACAAGTCCCACCAGAGTTCCGTGGAAAGCGCCATGGAGGCAAGCTCTGACATAGATATCCAGATCGGGATGAATATCGCCAAGGTGCAGATCGAGAGAGAATGGTTTGATCCGGGTGTGTTTCTGCTGACCGGAAACATGTATAATTTTTCCGGCAACAAGATCGCGCCGGACAACAACACCAGCTTTGCCAGCGACGACCTGGCGGCGGTACAGAAAAGGTTCCGGGAGATGAACGAGTGTATCTTTCCGGCGTATCCGGTTTCCTTTGTGATCGCCAAGGACGTGTCCATACGCTTTACGAGCCAGAGCGCCATGTCCACCTCCTTTGCGGAGAGTGTGGAAGATCACGCCTCCCAGGGCGGCGGGTTTCTGATCTTCAGCGGCAGCAGCTCCAGCTCCTCCAGCTCCAGCCGCTCCGCGTCCTCCGCCAGTTCCAACGCCAACAGCGTGACAATCCGCTTTACCGCGCCCCAGATCCTGGGATACTACCTCCAGGCGGTTCCGGCGGACAGGAGCACGCACATCAACAGCACCAACGACGCGGACATGTCGATCATCAGCTTTGTCTCCCGATTTAAGACAATGATCGAGTCTTACAACCGTATGCTCCTGGAAAAAAAGAAAGCGGCAGAGGGATAACTATCTGGACAAGTCCTGCGGGTGCGCAGCCATCAGGATATAGCGCAAGGTAAAAAAGGAGACTGCCACATGGCTGAAATCTCAGCCGGTGCGGCAGTCTCTTTTTTCACAGGTTAAAGCAGAGTCGGTTATAGCGGAGGATGAAATCAGTCAGGTTTTCTTTCAGTCAGATTTTCCGCACGGGTCTGACCATCTTCCAGAAACGTTCGGGATCGTGGTACAGATACCCCATTCTGCCGGGGGTGGTGTCCAGACAGTAACCGGCCTTCTGATAATCAAAGGAGCTCATGGCAGTTTCCATCTTGTTGTCTATGCTGCAGTTTTCCTGCTCATAGTTGAAAGGCCCATGCTCGAACACGATATATTCGCCCTCCGGCACATCCATCAGCAGCATCTGTGGCGGTATTTCTCCACTGTAATCTATGGGCAGGCGCACGCCGTAGCATTCTGCCAGAGGGATGCCCCAACTGCAAAGCCGGCCTCGCGGGTCGTTGAGATACCCGCAGATCTGGCCGCTGCCGCTGTTGGAATCGCTGCCGCCCAGGTCGTCCAGTTTCCCCTTGACACTGTCCAGCAGCCCGCAGACGGTTTCGCAGTCCTGCCCCGGGATCTGGCTTTGTTTCTGCCAGAAATCCCAGTATCCGATGCTTTCATAGTTCCTGATATGCAGAAACTTGTGGGCGGGAATCGTTACAAAGTAAATCTTGATCTCTTCAGTTGATTTTATCATGCCTATTTCTCCCATTCCAAAAAAGTAGCGGTCAAAAGGGTGTAGCTTGGTGCGGAGTACTACGGGCACGGGATCTCTGCGGTACTGGCTGGGGGTGACGCCGTAGACGGCTTTGAAAGCCCGCGTAAAAGCCTCGTGGGAGGAAAAGCCGTAGTCAACGGCAATCTCCAGCAGGCTCCGACGGCTGTCCCTTACCTCCCACAGCGCGAAGGCCAGCCTGCGCAGCCGCAGATACTCCCGAAACTGCAGTCCCGATATCTCCCGAAATTTCCTGGTGACATAATACTCGGAATATCCCAGGCGCCGGGAGAGGGAACGCAGTGTCAGCGCGTCGTCCTGCCGCTGTTTGATGCACTCGTCGATCTCGTCGATAACGGTCTGAATCTGTTGCTGCCATTCGTACATTTATCCGCCTGCTCCTACACTTTGTTTTGACCACCCTGTACTCAGTATAATGAAACAGGGTAACTGATGCTTGATCTCACTTGCGCAAAAAGAAGACCATATCAGGACCGTGCCGCCCGCCGCATCCAGCCCACAGACTCCCGAAGTCCCGAGACGGTTTTGGTCTCCAGGACGATGCGGGAATCGGTCTGATGGGCCAGGCGCAGATATTTTGACAGTTCGATCTCTCCTGTGCCCAGCGGGAGATGGTCTTTTTTCCCTGCGGCGTCATGAAAGTGGAAGTGACAGAGCCTGTCCGCATGCTGTAGAATAACGGATTCGTCCCCGCCGCCGACGCAGTGGTTATGGCCGATGTCAAAAGTCAGGGCAAACACAGGGCTTTCCAGCAGGAGGGCCAGGGCCTGGCGCTGAAAGTCCGTATATCCGCTGCTGTTTTCCACGCAGATACGGAGACCGCAGGAGCCGATCTGCCGTTCACATTCCTCCCGAAAATAAAGGAGGCTTTGCAGATACTGCCCGGAGTATGTGTCAAACAGATACACCCGTCTGTCCGGCAGCGTAAAGTAGACGCCCTGGGAGAGATGCATGTTCAGCACCGGGATATGCAGCCGCCTGGCTATATGAACCGTCTCCCGCACCGTCTCCAGATAAGCCTCTGCCACATGGGGGTTGAAATCGCTGACATTCAGGTTTTCATCCAGGTGGATGGTGTAGTAGATGCCGTATTTTTCGGCCAGCGCAGCCAGCCGGTCCGCATCCAGGCTGTGGATCTGGTACTGGGGCATGTTCATGTTCAGTTCCACAAACTGCAGTCCCAGTTCGGCGCACAGAGCGGCGCAGTCTTCTGGCTCCGGTATCTCGATCAGGGTGGGCATTCCCAGGTCTGTCATGGTTTTCTTCCTTTCTGAATTGGGGAGAATTGGTTTCTGTGTCATAAAATCCTGTGATCCTGGCAGATGTTATGCGTATAAAAAGGCGTAATGTCTGCTCTCAAACGATTCTGCTTGATAACTCAGACGTTACACCTTTATACAATATTTTTGTGATTGGTATTATGCCAGTTTTTGTAGTTTTTCGCTGTGCTCTGCAATGACCTTTTTCATGATCTCAATGTCAGCAAAAGCGGCCTCCATTTTTTCGGCATAGTCTTTATAACGATTGTAGGTGTCGGTATAACAGGACTCAATTGTGTTTAAACGTGGTACGACATTATATTCAAGTAAATCTACTTCTATGCGCTTTAGTCTGTTTTCAATCGGTTTTAATCTTGCGTCAAGTTTCACGTCTAAAAGTTGAGAAATAGCCAATAAATCTTCATTCGTCAATGCCATTTATGACACCTCCCGTATATTTAAGAAACTATTGATCCCTTGAAGTTACTCAAGTATAGCACATATCAGGGGGAAAGTCCATTCCATTTCAAGGCGTTTTCTCTCTGAAAGCCCTACCGGAAACTTTTGATCCAGTTGATCAGGGAGTCGTGGTACACATTGGCGTCGACGTCCCGGCGCATCTGGTCTGTAATTGGACCGTTCTTGCTCATGAGGGCGAGAATGGCCTCCTGGAGTCCTGCGATGCGGCCCTGCTCAAAGGCCTCGTCTATGGCAGTCTGGGCAGCGGTATCGGCGGGAGTTTCGGGTGTTTCTGCGGCTTTGTCCGCATCGGCAGCGTGGACATTCGAGGCATTGCCAGCGTCCGTGGTTCCGCCTCCCTGCACAACGGCAGTATCTGTAATTCCTGCATCTGCTACCGGGGTAGAATGCCCAGTCTCTGCATTTGTAGTCCGACAAGTCTCCGCAGTCTCCGCACTCGCTGCCGAGCCGGAATCCGCAGATCCCACACTTGTTGCCGAGTCGGAATCCGCAGCCCCCGCACTTGTTGCCGAGCCGGGATCCGCAGATCCCACACTTGTTGCCGAGCCGGAATTCGTAGCCCCCACATTGACCGTGTCGTCGGAATCCGCAGATTTGTCGGTCGTCGCTGTCTGGCTCTCCGTCCCACAGTGCTTTGCTGTTTCTACGTTCACCGCGCCGTATGCAGCAATGTCGCCGGGGGTGACCCCCTCCCGCAGTGGCAGCCAGATCTCGCCGGAGCAGCCGGGAAGATCAACGGTGATGCTCCCGCCGTTTGCCGTTACCTGGATGCCGGACAGCGCGCCCACATAGGCGGCGTTATCGAACGCAGGCAAGGTCAGGGAGGCATTGCCGTCGTCATTGTTGACCGTGACAAGTACCGTTTCCACCCCGGTTCCCCGGGCAAAGGCGTACTGCCTGTTGGTCAGCGTCAACTCCCGGTAATCCCCGTAGGACAGGGCTTTGGTCTGTTGCCTCACTCTGCCCAGAGCGGCGATGAGACGGGTGAGGGGATTCTTCTCTACCGCGTCCGCATAGTCTTCATAGCGCAGGGCGGGCCGCAGAGAGGCGTCCGAGAAACGCTCCTTTTTTCCCTCTATGCCAAACTCCGAGCCGTAGTAGACGGAAGGGACGCCGGGCAGGGTGTACAGCAACACATGAACCGGAGCGAAATGGGCCTTGTTGCTCAGCTTGGTGTAGATGCGTTCCACATCATGATTGTCCACAAAATTATACAGTTTCAGGCCGTCGGGGCGATTGCCGCCCATGCCGTAGAGCCGTTTTACCGTGTGGGCGATCTCAAAGTAGTTGTGATCGTTGTGACCGGAGTACAGCGCTTTGTGCAGATGGTAGTTGGTCACGGAATGCAGAGTGCCTTCGTTGACCCAGCGGGTGTAATCCCCGTGGATCACCTCGCCCATCAGCCAGAAGTCCGGCTTGACCGTATCTGCTACCCGGCGCAGCGCCTTCATAAAATCAAAGTCCAGCACATCGGCGGCGTCCAGACGGATTCCGTCGATGTCAAATTCGCTGACCCAAAAGCGGATCACGTCGCAGATATAGTCCCGGACGGCGGGATTTCGCTGGTTCAGCTTGGCCAGCAGATTGTAGCCGCCCCAGTTGTCATAGGAAAAACCGTCGTTGTACTCGTTGTTTCCCCAGAAATTCACATTGCAGTACCAGTCTTTATAGGGAGAGTTCTCCCTGTTTTGCCGGATATCCTGAAAGGCGAAAAAGTCCCGGCCGGTATGGTTGAACACGCCGTCCAGGATCACCCGGATGCCGGACTCATGACATTTTGCCACAAAGTTTTTCAGATCTTCGTTATCGCCCAGACGGCTGTCCAGTTTCTTATAGTCGGTAGTCTCATAACCGTGTCCCACAGACTCAAACAGAGGGCCGATATACAGCGCGTTTACGCCCAGCCTTTGCAGATGTCCGATCCAGGGGATCAGGCCGGGCAGCCTGTGTGTCGGCTCTCCGTAGGGGTTTTCCCTGGGAGCGTCCAGCATTCCCAGAGGATATATGTGATAAAATATTGCTTCGTCATACCATGCCATATTTTTTCTTCCTTTCCGGTGGGTTATAGTATTTATGAATCCCAAAGTAGTATAGCACAAAGAGGAAAGGAGAACAAGAAAAAACAAAAACCCAGGGGCAGATCGGCGGAAATTCTTATAATCCGCGCAGAACCTGTCGGATATCCAGAGTGTCCCGGTCAAGCAGCACACAGTCCGCATATCTCCCGATCCCCAGGCTCCCCACCTGTCGGTGCATGCCGATGGAGCGGGCGGGATTGATGGTGGCGCATGCGACGGCTGTCTCCAGAGGAATCCCCATGGAGACGGCATGTCTGACGCACTGCATCAGATTGGAGACTGAGCCTGCGATGGTGCCGTCGGCAAGCCTTGCGTACGGGCCGGATACATGTACGCCCTGGCCGCCCAGATCATAGTCGCCGTCCGGCATGCCTGTAGCGCGCATACTGTCGCTGATAAAGATGACGCGGTCTTCACCGAACAGCCGCAGCAGTCCCTTTACCATGGCGGGATGCACATGTATGCCGTCGCATATGACCTCGGCCATGACACTGTCCGCCATGTACCCGGCGCCGATAGGGCCCGGCGCGCGGTGCGACAGGGGCGGCATGGCATTGCAGGTATGCGTCAGGTGATCCGCGCCCAATGCGACGGCCCGGGACGCGGTGTCATAATCACAGGTCGTATGCCCGATGGACACATGTACCCCTCTGCGTACTGCCTCCGGGATAAATGTCATTGCAGGGGCAATCTCGGGCGCAACGGTGATCAGTTTCACCAGACCGTGGGATTCCTCCCAAAGCCTGTCCAAAAGTTCCACGGATGGAGGAAGGATATATTCCGGATTTTGGGCGCCTTTCTTCTCAGGGGCGATAAACGGCCCCTCCAAGTGGATTCCTACCAGCCGAGCCCGTCCCTGTCCATCCTGATACCGCGCGGCGCTTTGACAGATCCGGGCCAGGCGGTCCGCGTCCAGCGTCATGGTGGCCGGACAGATGGAGGTGACGCCGCATGCCAGCTCATACTCTGCGATGGCCGCGATGGTTTCAGGCGACGCGTCGCACAGATCGTATCCCACGGCCCCGTGGAAATGGATATCCACCAGCCCGGGAATCACATAACAGTCCCCGGCGTCTATGACGTCGCCGTCTGCCGTCTCCGCGAACCGTCCGTCCTGTATATAGAGCGTTTCCTTCACAAACCCTTCTTTTCCACGAAAAATAAGTCCGTTTTTAATAATCATCTAAGATTCTTCCTTTCTGCCGGGCAGTGTCAAGCCCTGCGTCTCTATCCCAGCGTTTTTATTTGCCCCGTCAGCTCCGCCTGCGCCCGTCAGCCCCGCCTGCACTCGTCGGTCTTCGTCGGCCCCGCCTGCGCTCATTAGCCCTCGCCTGCGCCCGTCGGCCCCGTCTGCGCCCGTCGGCCCCGTCTGCGCCCGTCACAGCGGCGCCTCCGCCAGAGCCTCCTCATCGGCCACCAGCGTAACATCCGGGTGCATCTGAAGAATGGATGCGGGAACCTGGGGGGTGACCGGTCCCCAGAAAGCGCGGGCCACTATGTCCGCTTTGCCGGAGCCGTTTACGATAAGCAGGATCTGGCGCGCCCGCATGATGGTTCCGATCCCCATGGTATAAGCCTGGGTGGGAACCTGCTCGATCCGCTCAAAGAAACGCGCGTTGGCCCGTATGGTACTCTCGGCCAGATCCACGGGATGGGTTTCTTTTTCAAATACCGGTCCCGGCTCATTAAAGCCGATGTGGCCGTTGTTTCCCAGCCCCAGCAACTGCAGATCGATGCCGCCGAGTTTGCGTATGGTATCCTCATGGGCCTGACAGGCCAGAGCGCCGTCCGGCTCCATGCCGTCTGGCACAAAGGTATGATCGGGCCGGATATTGATATGCCTAAACAGATTGTAACGCATAAAATAATGATAACTCTGCGCATTATCTTCCGGCAGGCCCCGGTATTCGTCCAGATTGACCGTGGAGACGCGGGAGAAGTCCAGATCGCCCCGGTTATATTTGTCGATCAGCCGCGCGTAGACGCCCAGCGGCGTGGAACCGGTGGCCAGACCCAGAACACAGTCCGGTTTCAGGATGATCCGGGCGGCAAGAATGTTCGCGGCTTTGCGGCTCATGTCCTCATAGTCTTTTGCTCTGATGATATTCATAAGTCCCTCCTTTTGTAAGTCCTGGCCCAATCTTATCAACAATTCGACGCCTTTACAAGAGGTTTGCGGGAGGATGACAAAATGGGATAAGAAAGAACAAATATGGCAATTCCGCCTTGGGCCCGGGTCGGATATACTTAGGGCAGTAAATAAGGTTGGCACCGTCTGCAACCGGTCAAGGGAGGATGTTATGAGATACGGATATTTTGACAATGCGCGCAGGGAATATGTGATCGAGAGGGTGGATCTGCCCACCTCGTGGATCAACTATCTCGGCGTGGAGAACATGGCGGCCGTAGTCAATCACACGGCGGGGGGCTATTCTTTTTACAAAAGTCCCGAGTATCACAGGATTAGCCGTTTCCGCGGCAACAGTGTTCCGATGGACCGTCCGGGTTACTATATTTATATCAGGGACAACGCGGACGGAGAGTATTGCACCGTCTCCTGGCAGCCGGTGGCAAAACCCTTCACAGAGGCGACTTACCGCTGCCGCCACGGTATGTCCTACACGGTCTACGAGTGCCGCTACAGAGGACTGGAGGCGTCTCAGACCATGTTTATCCCCCGGGGGGGAAAATATGCTGCTGTGGGATGTGCGGATCAAAAACACGGGAGAGCAGGCCCGTGATATCAGCGTGTTTTCCTATCTGGAGTTCTCCTTTCACTCCATCAATATTGTAGGCGTTTGCGAAACGCCAGAACCCGCATAAATACGGGATTCTCTTTGTTACA
>CAJUAH010000041.1 GCA_910584375.1 uncultured Acetatifactor sp. | reverse complement strand
ACCCCCGACCTTTTGGTCCGTAGCCAAACGCTCTATCCAGCTGAGCTAAACGCACATGTGTCGCAGGGCGCTGTAAGTTTTCCTGCAACACTAAGTATTTTACTAAGTTCCGTTACAAATGTCAATAGCTTTTTTGTATTTTTTTAGTCTCTTCGTTCAGGTTCTCCACAATGCCCGTCACCTCGGAAACCATGCTGCTGTTTACCTCGCAGGCGTCATAGGTCTCGCTGGAGTGCGCCGACACCTCCTCCGTTATGGCGGATATGGTCTGTATACTCTCCACAATACCGGCGTTGGCGGTCTCCAGATCCGTCACGGTATTTCTCATGGCGCTGGTCTGCTGTCCGATGCCCTCCGTCATTCCGGCGATCTTCTCAAAGCTCTCCAATACCTCTTTCGCAGTCACCGCATGGGATCTGTTGCTCTCTGTCACCATATCGACGGCGGCGGACACCTCTTTCAGCTCCGCATTGATGTTCTGGATCAATTCGGTAATGTTGACGGTGGCCGATTTGGTCTGGTTGGCCAGCGTGGAGATCTCCCCCGCCACCACCGCGAACCCCCGACCCGCGTCCCCGGCCCTGGCTGCCTCAATGCTGGCATTCAGGGACAACAGGCTGGTCTGGTTGGTGATACCAGTGATCATTTCTATGATGGAATTCATCTTTTCGGTCTGCACACTCAGATCTTCCATCCGGCGGATTACGGTGTCATTGGCCTCTATGGATTTTTCTACCTGCCGCGACATGGCGTCGATATTTTTCTGCCCCGCCTGGATCATCCCCGTGGTATCATCTACGCCCCGGTCAATACTCTCCGCGTTCTCCTTCACCCTGGCAATATAATTTTGGATCTCCTCGGTTCGCACCATCTGCTGCTGCACGGAATCGGCGGTCTCGGTGCTGCCCTGAGTCACTTCCTTCATGGAATTCTGGATATGGACCACGGACTGGTCCAACTGCTCCATCTTCCGGGTCACCTGCTCGATTCCCTGGCTGATCTGCTCCGCCAGCTGCAGGGTATTGTTCAGCATCTGGGTGGATTTATCCTTCTCCGCATTCAGGTTGGACAGCTTATTTTTATTTAATTTGTTCAGGCACCTGGTCGTGATGACACAGAAAATCGCAATCAGGGTAATACTGGCCACCCGGATCTCCACATCCGCAATCTGTTCTTTCGCATAGCCCACAGTCATGGCTACATATATGATATCAAGAACGTTGAGCAGACCCAGAATCCCGCAAAACAGGGCGGTGAAACGGACATTGGAATACAACAGCAGCACTACAAACATCGGAATCGCATATACAAAGTTGGTGATACTGTTAGCCGTAAAAATAGCGAACGCGTACAATATTCCGTAACAAACGGCAATGATGTGCATGATGGCCCCGCTGTCCGGATCCTTTTTATAAATCGCCCATTCCGTAAGTACCGGCACAAGGCATATCGCCAGGAATATACATATGTATCCCACCGTCCTGGCCCCCTTCAGCAGTTCAACCATATAGGCCAGAGCAAGCACTACATCGATTATCGTATGGCACATGATGGCCGCCCGGTTAATATAAGCTTTTTCTGACAGTTTCATTTTCTCCCTCCCGAAAATATGTATTATTCAATTTCCGTAAGTACGGTAAAACATTGATAACATCACTATTATAACATCTTTCAGAAAAAAAGATAGGTTAATTCTGTCTTTTTTCCTGTCATTTTTGAAAGAATGTGATATAATATCCGCAAAGAGCAGAATCAGGAGCAACACAATTTTTCACAGATCAAGGAGGCTTTTATGCTAAAGCTGGAGAATCTCTCCTTCCAGGTGTCCGATACATCCGACGCGCAGAAGGAAATCATAAAAAATCTAAATCTTACCATTGACGATCACCGCTTTATCGTGATCACCGGCCCCAACGGCGGCGGCAAATCCACCCTTGCCAAACTGATCATGGGGATCGAAAAGCCCACGGAGGGCCGCATTTTCTTCAACGGCCAGGATATCACCGATTTGTCCGTCACCGAGCGGGCAAAATGCGGCATCAGCTTTGCTTTCCAACAGCCTGTGCGTTTTAAGGGGATCAAAGTCAAAGACCTGATCACCTTAGCCGCCGGGGACGCCCTCTCCACCGCCGGGGCTTGCGAATACCTGTCCAGAGTAGGACTCTGCGCCCGGGACTACATAAACCGGGATGTGGACGCCAGCTTATCCGGCGGAGAATTAAAGCGTATCGAGATCGCCACCGTCATTGCCCGTAACACGCCCCTTTCCGTATTCGACGAGCCTGAGGCGGGCATTGACCTGTGGAGCTTTAACAATCTGATCAAGGTCTTTGAGGAACTGCGCGATACCGGCGGCAACCGTTCCCTGATCATCATCTCTCATCAGGAACGTATCCTGAACATTGCGGACGAGATCGTGGTGATCGCGGACGGCCAGGTAAAGGCTCAGGGGCGCAGGGAAGACATTTTGCCGGAGCTGCTGCAGGACACCGGCAGCTGCCGTTTTTATCAGGAAGTCAGGAGGGTTTGATCTATGGATGCCATACAGAAAGAATTGCTGGCGCAGGTGGCCGATCTGCACGAAGTGCCCGCCGGGGCCTACAATATCCGGGCCAACGGCGAGGCTGTGGCCCGAAATACCACTGCGCATATCGACATTGTCACCAAGACGGATAAACCGGGCATTGATATCGTGATCAAACCCGGCACCAAAAAGGAGAGCGTACACATCCCCGTGGTTCTGAGCCAGAGCGGACTGACCGAAATGGTCTACAACGATTTCCATGTGGGGGACGACTGCGACGTGACCATCGTGGCGGGCTGCGGCATCCATAACAGCGGCGACCAGACGTCCAAACACGACGGCGTCCATACTTTCTATATAGGAAAGAACTCTCACGTAAAGTATGTAGAAAAGCACTACGGCTCCGGGGATGGCTCCGGGGAGCGGATTATGAATCCCGAAACCGTGGTGATACTGGGGGAAAACAGCTTTATGGAGCTGGAAACCGTGCAGATAAAAGGCGTGGACTCCACCAAACGTTCCACCAGGGCCACGCTGGAGGCCGGGGCCCGGATCATTGTCACCGAGAAACTGATGACCCACGGGAAACAGTACGCGGAGACTTCCTTTGACGTGGACCTAAACGGCGAGGGCTCCAGCGCCAACGTGATCTCCCGGGCCGTGGCCAGGGACGATTCCCGCCAGCTTTTTCTGGCAAAAATTAACGGCAACAACCGCTGCGCCGGGCACTCCGAATGCGACGCCATCATCATGGACAACGCCAGGATCAGCGCCGTTCCGGAGATCACCGCCAACCATCTGGACGCGGAACTGATTCACGAGGCCGCCATCGGCAAGATCGCCGGGGATCAGATCGTCAAGCTGATGACGCTGGGGCTCACCGAGGCCGAGGCCGAGGCGCAGATTGTGAACGGATTCCTGAAATAGACCGCTTTTATGGCCTGACTCAGCCTCTAAATAATATGGAAAGCACACCTGACATTCTGAGACAGATGATATACAATCAGAATGTAAAGTACGCTTTCCATTTTTTTGCAAGGAGGATACGTAATACTTTGAAAAACCGATTGGAAGAGATTCGCCGGAATAAGGGAATCCGGCAGGAAGAACCGCCCTGCGCGCTCTTCGGGCAGGGCTTGAGCGGTATCGTCTCCGTCAGGATCCTGAAAAAGAACCCGGACAGGAAAAGACAGATGGAAATTTAGGCATTCGATTTTATCCCTCAGCCCGGAAGATAGCGGATGATTTTTTCTTTCAGCCGCTCATCCGCCTCCCTCCAGAGGCGGGATCTCCCCAGCGCCTCCTGCGCCTCCCGTCTCCTGCCTGTCTTGGCCAGCAGAAATGCCTTGATATAGTTTTGTTCCGGCCACATTGTAACATAATACTTTTCGTATTCTATCTGCCTGTCCAGTTCTTCAATCATACTTTCATAAGAGTTCACCCGCCGGTACCACTCCTGTATCTCCGGCCGGGTTTTCTTCCAGGCCTTGTCAATAGCCTTAAACAGCAGCGCCCTGTCGGAGGAATAACAGGGAAACAGATTCTGCCGCCACTCTGTTATGTCCACAAAACCGCTGGGAAAAGTTCTCAACTGCGGCTTGGGATTTTTTTCTGTCCGAAAATACTGCATCCTGCCGGAGTAGTATTCCGCCAGAAAACTGTAGTTCCACCCCCATTCCAGAATACCGCTGCACCCTTTCAGCAGAAAGATCTTCATCACGGGCCGCATATCCCCCTGCCATCGCCCGTACCAGGTATAGTTGCCGTCATACTCCGCCTCAAAGATCCGACAGATCTCGGCGCGGAGCCGGGCATCCACACAGTCTTTCAGCTTATACTCCCCGCCCGGGAAAAAAGCTTTATTCATGATGTTCACAGATAATCTCCTATCTTCCCCAGGTGTTTGCCCAGGAAATGGCAGTGACCGGAACAGATCACCGGGGCAAAGTCTGTCAGGCCAATCCCGTCCGAAATATTGATATCCTCGCTACTTACGCATAATTTTTCATCTCTGCTCCCCTGTCAAATGTCGCCAGTTCTTCTCCGGAGATATCTCCCTTTCCATCAAAGCGGTAATACCGGCCGCGCTCCGCTATAAACTCCACCACGCAATAATCCTCGTCTTCCACACCGCCCGGATAATAGCGCTCGTCCCCCTCGTTCCAAAGCAGTTCCTTATATTCCCTCTCAAAGTGTACGATCGCTTTCCCGGTAAAGCATACCGCCTCAAAGGTCTTGCAATCGTCAAAGTACAGACAGGCTCTGTCATTTTTAAGCAGCGCCTGCACATGCATGGAAGAGGTGTTGGTGGAGATATAATGTACGCCCAGTCCCTTATGCCAGGTACTGAAAACTTTCCTGACGCCGGGATTGCCCTCCTCATCCAGAAAACCAAGACTTGCGACTTCCGCCCTCTTTACCAGACCGCCTATTTCCTCTAATGTCATACCGACTCCTTTCTGCCCGCTGTGTCGGGCGCACATATGATAGTTGTCGCTCTCCATCCGGGTTCCATACCCGTCGCATCCGACTCGGCAGGATATGTACTGAAAAGCGACCGGAGAAGACGATTCATGACCGGGGACTTTTGTGGCCGCCGCCTTCTTCCGTTTCCAGATTCCGCAAGATTTTCTCCAGGCCGTTGTCCAGGGCAAGGATTTCCTCGTCCGTAAATCCTCTGTAAAACAGGCGGCTCATGTCGTCCGACACCTCCTGATACTTTTGCTCCAGTTTCCTTGCCTGGGGGGTGAGCCGGATACGGATCTGCCGCCGGTCCCTCGCGTCATAGCATCGCGCCACATGTCCCTGGCTCTCCAGGCGATCCAGCATACCGGTCAGCGTAGTCTTGGCCAGTCCCGTCCTCTTTGCCAGTTCCACAATGGGCAGGTCGTCCTCCTGCCATAACACATAGAGTATCCGCCCCTGTGCGCCGTTAAACTCCTCGATCCCCGCCTCTATGAGCAGTCTGCCAAAGATACGCCCCTGGATCTGCTTGATCTGTGATATCAGAAAACCGCCTCTTGTCTCAATCATATCTCCTCCTATAGCAGATAATACTATATAGTACTATCTGCTGTCAAGTCATTTTTTTCCCGCAGTGATTTATACTGCTTAACGGTTAAAATTTCCGAGTAACCTGACTACATAACGCCAGCTATATACGTTTAACCAGTGCAGTATGGTAAATTCTGGCGTTATGTAGTATAACTATCAACGATTTATCTCCCGCGACAATTTGCAATCCGCAGTATGCCCCTCACAATTCCGATGAGCTGTCAACGCAGACGGTACGCTGCATAAGATATTTTTGGATCTGTTCGATATCCCGTAGATCCTTTTCCCGTCCAAGCTGCCGTTTCATCTCTATAACTCCCTTAAGAGAAACCACGGGAACGGAATCGACAGCCTCTATCGCCCCTGCCCTCCAATTTTCAAACAGCTCAATATCACTGTCATAGCGTATCCGGCGCGTTCCGTCCGCAAGAACCCGCGTTTCACAGCCTGCCTCCTGCAGCCTGTCCGCCATCCGGGAATCGCAGCCCAGGTCGATATCTCCCGTACTCTCTTTTACGCCGTGCAAAACCATGGCGGCCCCGGCGACTACCCAGTACTCACCCGCGTCAAAACCTGTTTCCCTTAATCTGTCGATGATCCGCTGTTTTGTAAACATAAGGGTTACCCTCCTACGACTGAATCGCTATCCTGTCTTCCCTGGCGAATACCGACTCATACTGCGCCAGCCCAAACCGCCGGACAAACAGTTCGCATTTGCACAAAAACAGATACCAGGGAGTAAGCCCCTCGCCGTACAGGCTCTCAAAATTCCCCTGGCC
Source organism: uncultured Acetatifactor sp. (assembly GCA_910584375.1). Classification (GTDB taxonomy): domain Bacteria; phylum Bacillota; class Clostridia; order Lachnospirales; family Lachnospiraceae; genus Acetatifactor. The sequence goes on along the minus strand of CAJUAH010000041.1, from coordinate 24,716 downwards.
CTTCGATATGATCACATCCGCGGAGTACAGAGCCTCCTTCGCCTCCCGGCTCAGACGCTTTATCACCGTGCCCGGAGCGGCGTTCCCGTTTCCGATGCAGGGAACCAGGTCTGTAAGCCCCACCTCCCGGGCGTCCTCCAGCGTCGCGTCGTTAATCACATCCTCCCCGCGCACAATGGCTGTGATCCGCAGCCCGGGGAACTGCTCTTTGATATGCCGGATAAACAGCTTGTCCAGTACGATCTCGCCGCAATTGTCCGTCAGATAGACCAGTTCCTTCGCATTCTCCAGATCTTTCCTGAATCTCCGGTACTCTTCATCGGCTACGCATTCCCGCCCCGCCTTTTCCATCAGCTTTTCAAAGGTCTGCCCACTTACATGTTCCACGGCCGAAAAGTCGATATAATTCGCGGCGCAGACATACTTGATACATTCCCTGAGCGGATCCCGGACAGTGCGAACCCGGCGTTCTATCTCGCTCTCCATGGCGAGCAGCAGCCGATTGTAGCTCTGTTTTTGCTCCCGGTAATCCTCCGCCTGCCCCCAGAACTCCCTATATAGACGATTAATCTGTTCCGCGATCCAGGGGGCTGACTCCGTCTGTCCATGGCGGTAAAAAATCTCCAGGACACGGTGCATGTATTCCGTTTTTTTCGTCTCATCCCCAAATTGCCGGATCGTTTTTTCCTGCTTTGCTATCATGCAGGACACGCACATGGAACTGGCATTCATCTTTCCGGTTCTCCCTCAAAAAAAGTCTCCACATCTGTGGCGTAGCACCATTTCGCGGACGTAAATTTGCCGAAGATATATTTGTTGGAGGCGGACTCGCACATGGTGTACAGCTTGCCGTCCACGATCGCGATCTCCTCCGACATGGGGGCGATCACGCCGTCCCTGCGCAGGGCCGCGCGATCCAGCGCATACAGCGGCAGTTCCGTACCCAGCAGCAGGATATTCCCCTGCAGCTGCAGCAGGGATTCGTCGTACTGATAGATATGGGACTGGGCCGTTCCCCAGGAGGAGGACACATAGATCCTGCCGCCGTCAAAACACATGCCCTGGGCCAGATCCGGCAGGGTGTAGGCTTTTACCGGCACAGGGTTTATGCCATACGGAGCCTGCGGATCCAGGGCATACTCCACCGCCAGCGCCTGCTGATAGTCTCCCGCCAGCGTGGTGAATTTATGGCTCTCCGGGGTCTGGTAGTTGGGGTTACGGTAGAACTCTCCCGTCACCAGCCTGTCTCCGTCCACTGTGACAAAGGCCGGGCCGATATAGTCCGTGTCCGACACCGCCGTGTCAAATATCCCTATAGCCGCCATGCTCTCCCCGTCCGCCGCGTCATAGATGCTCCGACGGGAAAAGACCAGCAGTCTGTGTTCTCCGCCGTCCGCCACATAGACATGATCGCCGTATATCGCAATGCCTCCCGCATGGCCCGTGTAATCCGAGCCGTCCGCCAGCGCCATGCGAACGGTCTTGTCCTGCCTTCTGGCCTCCGGGGCAATGATATAAATGGGCGACGCAATATTATCCTTCTGGTATCCGTTTACCAGAAAGCGTCCGCTCTGTTCATCGTAGGCGATCCCCTGGGCCACAAAGCCCCGGCCCAAGTCCGGGATGATAAAACCGCGCTCTGACGCCCGGTAATAGTCCCGAACAGGGATCCGGAAATACAGCCTGGCTCCCAGCAATACCATTGCCACCAGCGCCGCCAATATACCCAGCGCCCACAGCGGATACCTCCACCAGGGACGTCTCCTTTTCATTATGTCTTTCTTAACTACCATATTTTCTCCTGTCCCTCCTCAAAAGGGAACCCTGCTGCTATCTCTTGATCATTCTCCCTGATTTCGTTTTCTTCTATCCTCAATCTCTTCAAAAGCCGCCTTGGCTTCCCCTGACAGCTCTCCGCCGTCCTTATTCGTCTCTGCGCCTTCCTCTTCCTCCAGGTCATAAAGCTTTCCCGTGGCAAAAGGACTCCCCACATCGCATCTCCCGTGGTGATATGTCTTCTCTGTACTGCCCTCTTCCAACGCATCCGATGTCTCCACTTTCATGCGGCTGATCTCTTCCTGCGTCATGTGATCCAGCATGTCCATTACCGTAAAAATATCACTCATTCTGTTTTTCCCCTTTCACTGTAAATCGTTCTCTGTCTGGTAACTTCGTAGAGCAAAACGGACGCCGCGCAGCCCACATTCAACGAAGAGGCGGAAGAAGTCTCCGCCATGGGGATGGTACACAGCACATCCGCCATCTCCTTATACCGGTGACTCAGTCCCAGCGTTTCATTGCCCAGCATAATCACCACCGGGCCGGAAAGGCGCTCCCCGTAGACGGGCCGCTCCCTGTGGGAAGTGGTTCCCACCAGCTTTATCCCCGGATACCGCGCCCGCAGCGCCGCCACGCAGTTCTCCCACTCGTCGCCGCGCTCCATCTGCCACACCGGGATCCGGAAAAAAGAACCCATGCTGGACTGCAGCACCTCCGGGTCATACGGGTCCACCCCATGTCCCGTCAAAAACAGGCCGTTTGCTCCCATCGCGTCGCAGGTGCGCAGTATGGTTCCCAGGTTCCCCTTGTTGCTGGGGCGGTCAAACAGCACCAGCAACGGATTTTCCACGGTCTGCTGCCCTGCGTCCCCAGTCTCCCACCATCTCTCCGGTTTTCGCATCTCCACCACGGCCATCAGCTCCGACACGTCCTCTTTGCCGGAAAGCTGCGCCGCCAGCTCCGCCGTCAGGCGGTAGTTGACCTGGGTCGCCACCGAGGCCAGAACATTCTCCGCCCACTGCGACAGATCTTTGTCCGGATAGATAAAGCTGCGTATCTTCCATCCCGCCGCTATGGCCTGGTTGATATTTCGCACGCCCTCCACGAAAAAAGCTCCCTGCCGCAGACGTTTCGTGCGATTGTCCTTCAGGCCCTGCAGCTGTTGAAAGGACGCGTTCTGCTTTCCGATTGAAATTGTCTTCACAGGCATACCTATACCTCCGCATATACGTTTTTATACCCTCCTTATGTCCGCCCTGCTGTAACGATATGGATTTCCGGGGAAAAAGAGGAGGAAGACGAAAAAACTAAATGCTCATCAGACGCGGAAAACCGCTTTCGGAATCACTCTCCTGATACCTTTTGCTCTGATATGAGGATACCATGGGGTAAAAAAGATGTCAAGGCTGATCTTCGTATCTGACTGTTTCCTCCGTATATTTTCTCTCCATATCATGCAGGATCTTCCTGTTTTCCACAGACTCAAAGAGGATGGAAAAATCATAGTCCTCCGGGTAGAGCTGCGTGGCCGCCACGTGGAGTTTTACCCGCTTGTGATTAATCCATATCTTCTTGCCCTGCAGCTGTACCCTCAACACACCTTTTTCGTTCACTGGCTGGCATACGATGCCTATCTTCTTTTCGGGATAGACCATGACGCTGTCTCCCAGCCTGTACTTTGTACCCAGATTTGCGTCTCCCCCGGGCTTTCGGGCTTTGGTTATCCTGCCGGCTTTTGTCTTTTCGATCCTGGCCCCCTCCTCCTGAAAAGGGCAGGTATTTACCGCGTCTTCACCGTAAGCCGCCCTGACCGCCGTCCGCAGCATTTCATGGGGCATGCCCAGTCTTTCCGCTATATAAAAGGCACAGCTCTCCCCCGCCTCCCCCAGCACCATCTGGTAAGTGGGCCTTAAAGTTTCCCTGTCAAAAGTCATTCTTGCGTTCATAATATCCGGCGCTTTTTCCGCGTACTCCTTGATCTCCGGATAATGGGTGGTGACCAGGAACAGGGCGCCGCTCTCCCTGAGTTTTTCCAATATTGCCACGGCGATTCCCATGCCCTCCGCCGGGTCCGTCCCCGAGCCCAGCTCATCCATGATCACCAGGCTGTCCCGGTTCGCCTCCCGCAGTACTTCCAGCACATTCTTGATATGGGCAGAGAAGGTGGACAGATTCTCGGCAATGTTCTGTCCGTCCCCGATATCGCACAGATAGTCGCTGTTCATACAGATATCCGCCTCCCCGCAGGTCACATGCAGACCGCACTGGGCCATCATGCAGCATAGCATAACGGTCTTGATCGCCACCGTTTTGCCGCCTGTATTGGGGCCGGTTATAACGATCCCCCGGACGTTTTCGCCCATTGCAAACTGTAGGGGAACGTTTACCGACCTGTCCATCAGGGGATGCCTGGCGTCCCGCAATACGATTCTGCGCTCCGTGTTGACGGAGGGCTCCACCGCGCCCAGATCCATGCTCAGCTTGCCCTTTGAAAACAGGAAGTCCAGTTTTTCCATGACCCGGATATTTTCGTCCATCACCGCCCCGGAGGCCGCCACCATCGCCGTCAATGTATACAGGATGCGGTATATCTCATTTTCCTCCCCTATCCGGAGCTGCTGCAGTTCCTCATAGTACCGGGCCACGCCGGCCGGTTCGATAAACAGCGTGTTTCCGGTGGCGGACTTGTCGATCACGCTGCCCGCTATCTTCAGTTTGCATTCTTTTTTTACCGGGACGCAGACACGGCCGCCTCGCAGGGTACAGTAGCTGTCCGCCATGCTCTCCCTGTGGGAGCGCATGATCTGCTCCGCCTTCTGTTTCATCTGTTCCTCGCAATTCGTGATCCGCCGCCGGATCTGTCCCAGTTCTCTGGAGGCGTAGTCGTCCACCCTGCCGCCCCGGATCTGCCTGCCGATCTCCTCCCGCAGTTCTTCCAGAGCGTCCAGATTCTCCTCGTAATAAGCCACCGGATTCTCAAACTGCTTTCCTCTGTCCAAATAGGTTTTCAGACGCCGTATCCCTGCCAGTACGGTCTCCACATGCTCCAACTGATGGGGCATAAGGCAGTCCCCCTTTTCGGAAACCGTCAGGATCTCCCTGATCTCCGAGAGGTTTTGCAGGGGCGGCGTCCCCAGTTTTTCGATGAGTTCCCGGCTGTCGGTAGTGTCCCGCAGCTCCTTGCGCAGCCTGCTCTCATCCAGGCAGCAGGACGTCCCGGCGATCTGCTGCCTGGCCCGCTCCGTGACTGCCAGAGCGGCCCACATTTCTTTTATTTTGTCAAATTCTATCTGCTTTTCAATATTCATTTTTTATACTCTCCTTTGCGTGTTTCCCACCTCTACGAGCTGGCGCTGTTATAGTGTCTCAGCCCCCGCCGCCAGACTGTGGCTGTGATCCCTGAAAACAGGATTACCACGCCCATCCCGCAGGCCGCTGTCCGCCAGTTCATCTCCCCAATCATACTTTGTACCGGCAAAGTGGCCATGATCCCATACGGCAGGATGCAGTAAAAGATCACCTTGTATATCCCGTGAAAGGCGATTCCCGGCAGTTTCATGCACAGGTTGATACAAGCCTCCTCCAACTGTTCCATGCGCGCCATGGATACAATATACAGCGAAACGGACCGCATCAGCACTTCCATCTCATAATACAGGATGCCCATAACCGCTACCCAGAACACATAAGCTCCCAGAGTCTTCGGCGTCAGCGCCGTCCTCGCCGTGGCGGCCCCGTATCCTATGATGCATACGCTCATAATGACCAGCGGCAGGGAGCCTGGACTGATATTCTCAAAGGTCAGGCGAAACAGCGGGCTGATCGGTTTTGACAGATACAGATCCAGTTCGCCGGATCTGACCTTATAGGGTATGCTGTTTACGCCAAAGAAACAAATCGTCATACTGAGGGCATTTAACAGGGAAAAAGTGCCGATATACAGAATCATCTCCCCCTTTCCCCAGCTGCCGATCCGATCCACGTGGGAGTATACCGCCCCAAATGCCAGCAGTTGAATCACGAACAGACTGCCGTCCACCAGAAACGGCGCAAAAAAATCCAGCCGGAAAACCATAAGTCCATGCATCCGAAGGGAAAACAATTCTCTGAGTACACGAATATATTTTGTGCTTTTCATATGCCCACCCCCTCATACTTTACGCGGTATTTTTTCCAGACCGCCCCTATCAGAAACTGCATAAACAGCATCCAGCCGCCCAGGACCAGGAGTCCTCCCACCGCCTCGTCTCCGCATTTTCCGGTAAACAGCATGGCCGGAAGATAGGTCACATAATAAAAGGGCAACAGCCGCAGGAGCCTGACGACCGTCTCCGGGAACAGCGCCAGAGGAAGGATACTTCCTGTAACCAGCGCGGCCAGGTTGTTTTTTATCATCAAAAATGTGTTCATTCCCTGATACTTTAACGTGAGCAGTCCCAAAAAATAATTGAGCTGCACCATAAAAACCAGGCCCAGCACCGCCATGGCCGCCGCGCACAGAACGGTTCCCGGGTGGGCGGCAAATACAAAGCGGATTCGGAATACAAACACCCATACCACCGCCGCCGCAAAGTCAAAGAATACATAAAACGATAGGACGCCCAGCTCCATCGCCATAAAATATTTCTCTATACCCACCGGTATGACCATGTATTTGGAAAATGTGCCGTTCCGTATCTTGTCATGGATCTCGCGGCTGATCCCCTCCGACATATCCAACTGGGATAAAAAGGAGCTGACAATGTAATAGGACAGCATGCCGTGAAATGTAAACTGCCCCACCGTCTCCCTGTTTTGAAAGACCATGCCCCACAAAAGACAGGCAAACAGGATCTTCGTCACGGTAAAGATCATATTGAATGCCACATCGGCCCTCCATACCAGCTGCGTCTTCATATATGTCCTGGATATCTCAAGATATTTGCGCAAAACCATCACTTCCTTCCTGATATACTCGTTCCACCACTGCGCCGATCTCTTCCTCTTCAACCACTATATCTTTGGGCTCATATTCCATAAGTCCTGCCAGCAGCTCCCTGGCGGACTGCTTAGGCACTTCATAGACTTTTTTGTAAGGCCCGTTCTCAAGCAGGACCGCGCCGGGAACCGCAAGCGTGAGCTCCCCCACAGGATCCGCAAATGTGGCGATGAGCTTTTTATTTTTCTGGTATCTGTCAAACAGCTCATCCGTCAGGCCGTCATATATCTTGACGCCATGATTGACCACTACAGTCCTCTTACACAGGGCTTTGATATCTTCCATATAGTGGGAAGTCAGCACAATGGTCGTGCCCTTTTGTTCGTTGACCTCTTTCAGAAAACGGCGAATCTGCCTGGCGGCCACTGCGTCCAGGCCTATTGTGGGCTCGTCTAAAAACAGTATTCTGGGATCATGGATCAGCGAAACCATGAGTTCCATCTTCATCCGCTCTCCCAGCGACAATGTCCGCACCTGTACGTCCAGCAGTTCCCTGACGCCGAAAAGTTCCGCGAAATAATTCTTATCCGCCTGAAATTTCTCCTCCGGGATCTCGTATATCTCTTTAAACAGACGCAGGGTATCATTGACCGTAAGCTCAAAAAACAACTGGCTTTTCTGCCCCATCACGACGGCATACTGTTTCTTAAATTCATTTTTCAGATCGTTGGGGTAGTACCCCAGCACCTCGATGCTGCCTTCTGTGGGGGCAATGATACCCGTCAGCATTTTGACCAAAGTAGTCTTTCCCGCGCCGTTTGGCCCGATCAGGCCGATCAGTTCGCCCTCCGCCACCGACAGATCCATATGATCCACCGCCGTTTTTTCCTCATACTCCCGTTTCCACAGGCTGGCTATGCTGCCTGCCAGCCCTTCCTTTTTTCTGTATCTGCGATATTTTTTTGTCAAATTATTGATTCTGATGATCTGATCCATTTTTACTCCTTCCCGCATACCGGTCTTTTACGAATTTATTGCCTTATAAGCGCAAAAAAAGACCATGGCCCGCCCGAAAAGCACAATACGCCACAGTCCCTGAAAATAGGTAAAAAAATGCACGGCCGCACAGCCATGCTTAAATGATCCCTGTAGATATATTTACCACAATATTAAGCGCATGTAAGGCGAAAACGCTGACAGACGATACCGCCAGCAAAGGGCAGACTCCGAGTGTGACACCAAAAGCTACCCCGCAATATTTACTTTGCGATTTTCTCCGTTACAACCAAGCTTAACATGCAAAATCCTCCTGAAATTTTTTTCTTATTCTAGCATGTTGTCTGCTATTCTGTCAAGCAATTCCTTTTCTTTTTTTAATCATAAAGTAACGCAAGCTCTTTACGAAAACGTTTAAGTCTGCTATTTTTATAATAGCGGACCGACTTTTTGTGAAGGGAGCGATTGATGATATGAAGACTTTGACCCAGGGGCGTCCCCTGAAAGTGATCCTGCTCTTTGCCGTGCCTCTGTATATCGGCCAGCTCTTCCAACTGTGCTACAGCCTGTTCGACACCAGGATCATAGGCGGCGCGCTGGGGGAGGTTTCCCTGGCGGCGGTGGGGGCCACCGCCTCCCTCAGCGACCTGCTGATCGAGTTTCTAAACGGCGTCATCTGCGGGTTTGGCGTCATCATCGCAAAAGTATACGGCGGGAAAGATGAAAAAAAATTGAAAGCTGTGATCGGCGCCACCGTGACTCTCAGCGTACTGGCCACCCTGCTGATCAGCGGGGTCTGTCTGCTCTTTTTGCCCCGGATTCTGCATGTGTTGCAAGTGGATCAGGCCCTGGCTCCGGAAGCCCTGTCTTATATCCGCATCATCATCGCCGGTCTTCTGGCCACTTCGCTGTACAATATCTGTACGGCGGTGCTGCGCTCCGTCGGGGATTCCTTCACCCCTTTGGTGTTCCTGATTCTGGCCAATCTGCTGAATATCGGGCTGGATTATCTGTTGTATGCGGCCTGCACGGCGGCGTGGCGGGAGCTGCCGTCGCTACGGTCATCGCCCAGGCGGTTTCCGCCCTCCTGTGCTTTCTCTATATGCGCATCAAATACCCGGCGCTTTGCATCGGCATACGAGATCTGCTGCCCGGCCGGGACGTCTGCCGCGGGCTGATACCCGCCGGCCTGTCCATGGGCTTTATGATCTCTTTCGTCACCCTGGGTTCCCTGGCCTTGCAGACCTGTATCAATACTTTCGGCAACAATATCATCGTGGCCCACACGGCGGCCCGGAAAGTGACCATGATCTTCCTGATCCCTTTCTTCGTGCTGGGGACGGCGCTGGCCACCTACTGCGGACAAAATCTGGGAGCAAAAGAATATGCCCGGATACGCAAGGGCATCCGGGACACAATACTGGCCTCCTGGCTGTGGTGCGCGCTGGCGATCCTGATCGTCTACACCCTGTCGCCCGCGCTGATCCGTCTGGTCACTGCCAGCTCCGAGCCGGAGATTCTGGAGACGGCAGCCTTATATCTGAAAGTAAACGCCGTATTTTATTTCCTGCCCGCCGCCATCTGTATCCTGCGCAACAGTATGCAGGGATTGGGGGATACCAGAACGCCGCTGTTTTCCAGCCTGATCGAACTGGCCGGGAAAGTACTCATCGCCTTCCTGCTGGCCCCGGTCATAGGCTACATGGGCGTCATTCTCTCCGAACCCGCGGTATGGATATTGATGGTGATTCCTCTGATAGCTGGAATGAGGAAAACCAAACTCGGCTAATCGTCCCCATGCTCGTCCAGGTATAACTGTACTTTGCTCTGTATGATGCCGCATACGGTGTCGGCATCCTTGTGATCCGTCAATAAGGACTCCAGGTCTTCCCATATCAGTTCTTCCAGATCCGTTTGGGAGTAATCCTTCAACACGGCATAAGGAATCGTATTTAACACTTCGTCTATCTGTCTTTCCGAGTAAGTACACATTGCCCCCATATTCTCATCCGCCTGCAGCAATGCCTCTATATTCCGCTCCACATATTCGTCTATAATCCAGAGTCCGGAGACTCCTTTGTCCATAGCCTGTACGACAGAATCATTCATATACAGAAGATAAAATTCCAGAAATTCATACGCCCCTTCTTTATCCTCACTGGTGCTTAAAATACTGAGCGCCGGCGATTTAATATAGGCCAATGGCTCGCCGTCCGCACTGGGATATCCCTTGATCGCCAGTTCCCGCCCCAGGTCTTTCTCCTCTCTGGCAATAGTGGAGAGAGTAACTCCATCGTACAAGCAGTAAGGACTTCCCTCCATCTCTGCCAGCATCTGCACCAGCTCGTCCCGGCTGACGGACTCCTTTCTCTCAAGAGCTTTCAGCTTGGTGATGAAAGAGCGAAACGCATCGCTTTCAAAAGACGCTTTTCCGGACTGTCGGTCTATGCACGTCTCCAGAACCGCCGGTATACAGGCGTCATAAATGGCTTTAGGGGTGCTAAACAGCGGTTGCCCCGCATTGGGATCCTCACTCAGCCAGTCAAGAAACGCATCCACCGTCCATCCGGCCTGTCCCATCTGTTCCCGGTCTCCCCAGAACGCGCCCAAACGGTACTGATTCGGCAGGGCGAATATCTTACCCTGATCCGTATAGGCCGCCACAATATGTTGCGACATATCTTCCAGCGACAGGTTTTCAGAATGCTCTATATAGGGAGCGATATCTTCCAGGACCCCTTTTTCCCTGAATGACGCAATCAAGCTGTTATATGAGGAAAAGATCAGGTCTGGGTAATCTCCGGACGCCACGATTTTTGCCACGTCATAACCGTAGGCATCCCCGTATTGGTAGTCCTTTAAGACCACCTGGTAACTGTCGCTCTGTTCATTGAACGCATCGATGGGATTGGTGGCATCCGTGGGCCATTCCCCCGTAAAATCGTACAGATACAGGTAACGCCTCCCGTATGCGTCATATTTTTCCGGATCTTGTTGCTGCTGCGGGGTTTCCTCTTCGGAGCCTTCCTGGTATGTGATATATTTTACTGCGGCCATATCCGTGCTGTAACCCAATAAATGAAATGCATTCCCGGAGACATGTATATCCGCGATCTGGTGGATATCTATATTGCGCCCCTCCAGACTGACCGCCCGGTATGCAATACCTGTGGCCGGGTCGTATTGGCATATCGCCCCCTCATCCGCATAGACAACGGTTTCTCCATTCCGACAAAGACGGTTGCCGTCTCCCGTGATGACAGTTCCCTGGGACATGGTTTCACCGTCCCGATCCACAATGGCCAGGCTTACATCCCTGGCGTCCCTTTCAGCATAGGAGACGCCCACTTTCTCCCCCGGCAGCTCCACCAGCCCCCTGAATTCCGTACCCGGACAGGGCAGGGAAAACAGCGTTTCCCCATGGGCATTCGCTACAAGGCAATATTTTGAAGTAATCACGGCAAAACCACCATCCTGAAGTCTCAGAAACGCTTTCGGATAATCCCCTGCCACTGCCGTATCCTGTAGGGCAATTTTCTCCAAAAGCCCGCCATCCGTGTCATATCCGGCAATGGAATAACGCAATTCACCGTCCTTTTCTTCCCCAAACAGCAGATAGACAATGTCCTCTCCCGCAGAATCCGTAAAAATACAGGCACTGCGCAACAGCATGTCCTCTGCGGACAAATCCATACAGGCGGGCTCGCTCCCCTTTTCAAGCGCCTGTCTGTAAAAAGCAATCTGATCGCTGTACTCGCCTTCGCTTTCTTCTGTCCAACTGTGATAATAATAAAAATGCGTATCGCTCGCGCCCAGCAGAGTAAAGGGACAATGCTCCCCCGGCAGACGAAACACCAGGGAGTCCTCCTGATATTCCGGAAACGTCACACTCTCAGAATCAGAAAGCCCTTCCTTCTGGCCGCATCCGCCAAATCCCAGCAGACAAATACATAAAACATAAAGCAATATCAATAGGTTCTTTCTTTTCCGCATATCGTGGCTCCATTTCACCGCAAAGTCCACTGTGTTATCTCACAGATTCTATTTGCACGATCCGTCAACCGATCTGCCTTGCTCCTGTCTTCCCAGATGACCGCGCGGCTCCAGTTTTGTATAGTTTCATAGTTTCTGCTCCGCATTCTGCCTGCCCTCTGCGTATCTTAGACGCAGGCATCGACGGTTATGTAGAAACCCTTGTATATCCCTGCCGGGACTTCTCCGCCGAAGGGATATTCCTCCATGGTATCGCGCTCAAAGTTATACACCGTCACTGTCCTGCGGTCCGGATCCACTACCCAGTATTCCCGGACGCCTGCGGTGCGATATTTAAACAGCTTTTTATAATAATCCATCTGTCTGCTGCCGGGCGAGACCACCTCCACGATCCAGTCCGGCGCTCCCTGGCAGCCTCTGTCCGTGAGCTTTTCCCCGTCGCAGATCACGCTGATATCCGGCTCCACGTAAGTTCTGTCATCCTCATTTAGAAATACGGCGAAAGGCGCGGGAAACACCTCGCACTGGCCGTTGTTTTTTCGGATAAAGTCTTTTATCTGGTAATGCATATCCGAAACCAGCCGCTGATGATTCGTGGTCGGCGGAGTCATATAAAAAATCTGTCCGTCGATCAACTCCGCCCTCTCTCCCTCCGGCAGCGCATAGATATCCTCTGTCGTGTACATCTCTTCTTTTCTGATCGCCCCCATCACTATACCTCCTTATACCGTGCGTCCGCCTGCTCTCAGTCCAGTATGACTCGCCGCGATACGCAACAGGTATCTTTATAGCCGCCCCTGCTGCCTCCGGCGAGCTGGCACCTCAGGATACCCTTCTCCCTGTCCACCTCCATATCCTCGATGTAGGAGCAGGAGGGGGCGTCCTGCGTCAGGTCTGCATACAGGACGCCCGTTTCCGTCCAATTCCGTCCCTCTTTGGCGAACCGCCGGATATTGTGTTCCCTGTCCGCATAGAGTAAGACATCTTCTGTCAAAAAACAGATCATCTGCCGGTGCTTTACGCCGCAGGAATCGGGCACCCACCCCAGAAATCCGCATTTCCCCACACAACTATAGTCCTCAAGGGAAAACACTTTTATCTGGTTCCCCAACGCGCCCACGGCGAAATAGCAATCCCGGGGGCTGAAAGCGATGGCGGCTATATTTCTGTTGTCGTTACACTCCTCCACGTCCTCAAAGCTCTCCTGAAAACAGATCTCCAGCGTGGCCAAGTCCAGCAGAAAGACAGTCCTGAAATACAGAGGAGTATCCCCATCCGACGGATTGGAAGGATCGAAGTTCCCCCTCACCCGAATGGCGGCGTAACGGCCGGTACTGCTGAAATCCACCCGCGTAATCTCATCGTAGTAAGAGCCTGTATATATGGATTCGTAAGAGGTATCCTCATAACAGACCTCCTCAAAAAGTATGATCTTCCTGATCACCCTTTTATGCACGGGATCGATCAGATAGACATGCCCTATTCCGTATGTGGCGATAATATACCGCGAATCCGGCGTCAGACAGACCGTAGCCGCCACATTCCACTCACGATACCTGTATGCAAAATCCTCCCCAAACAGGCGGGAAATGACTTTTTCTTCCGCTTTCTCTTTGTCCTGTATAATGATATTGCCCATATCGTCACAGGTAACCGCGTATTTCCTGTCTTCCGTCTGTATCATAGCCTGCCTTTTCCGCCTTTGGTGTGCTCCTGGGTCATCTGCCCGCCAAGCTGCCGCCCTTTACAGCAGATAACGCATATCATGCCACTGCTCCCCGCCCCACGAGGACGCCGACATTCCAAGATCCGTAAATCCCATCCTCTCATACATCCCCACCTTATCATCCAGACAGGTCAGAATGACTGCTTTTCTGCCCCGCTCCCTCTCCCTGGCCAGATAGCGGGCCACGATCTCCCTGGCCAGCCCCCGTCCCCGGTACTGTGGCAGCACGTCCAGCCCCAGGAGCATCACATTGCGGCCCGCCGGGTCATACAGCATTGCGTCAGTGAAAAATTCGTCCCTGAATTTATCCTCCTGCGTGGACAGACCGTTGAGGAATCCGGCGATTTTTCCCGATTCCCTGTCCACTGCCACCAGAAATAACTCCGGAGCCTTCTCGATCCTCTCCAGCATCATCTTTTCGGAACACGCCTCGTTGGGCGGAAAACAGATCTCCTCGATCCGGACCGCCTGCATGGCCTCGCCGGGCAGAATGTCCCGAAATACAAAACAATCATTGATATCATATATCTTTTTCTCTGCGCTGTGCATACCGTCCTCCTTTGCACACCCGTCTGAACAATCCGTACTACGGATCCCATCATAAACTTCGGATACAATATAATTTTACGCGTCCTGATGGGTCTCCGGCACAAACCTCCTGCCGCCGCCCGCCGACTCCGCAGACGCCTCTCTGGCCTGGCTCTGCGCCTTCCTGCAGAAATATTCCTGAGAAACGAATCTCTCCTTCCCTCTCCTGCCTGCCTTGGCATAGCTGCCGTCCGGCTGTAATACATGGGCCTTGACATTGTCCCTGAGCTGGGCCTGCAAAATATCCTCCAGCTTTGTCTTAAGCGACGGCTCCTCCACCGGGAACAGTATCTCCACCCGGCGCTCCAGATTCCGGGGCATCCAGTCCGCGCTGCCGCAGTAGATCTCCTCGTTTTCCCCGTTCAGGAAATAGAATATCCTGCTGTGCTCCAGGAAATTCCCTACGATGGACCGCACGGTGATATTTTCGCTGACGCCCGGAATGCCCGCTTTCAGACAGCAGATCCCCCGGACGATCAGATCGATCTTCACCCCGGCATTGCTGGCCTGGTACAGCGCCGCGATCACATCTCTGTCACAGAGAGAATTCATCTTGGCGATAATGCGGGCGTCCTTGCCCGACCGGGCATAGTCCGTCTCCCTGCCAATCAGATACAAAAACCGGTCTTTCAGCCACAGGGGCGCCAGAGACAGCTTGTTCCATCCCAGGGGTTCCGAATACCCGCTGAGCATATTGAACACCGCCGTGGCGTCTTCCCCGATCATCTCATTGCAGGTCATCAGACCCACATCCGTATAGAGCTTGGCGGTGGCGTCATTGTAATTGCCGGTTCCCAGATGTACGTACCTCCGGATGCCGTCTTCCTCCCGGCGCACCACCAGCGTGATCTTGCTGTGGGTCTTCAAGCCAACCAGCCCGTAGATCACATGGCACCCGGCTTTCTCCAGCATCTTTGCCCAAACGATATTGTTCTCCTCGTCAAAACGGGCTTTCAATTCCACCAGCACGGAGACCTGTTTCCCATTTTCCGCCGCCTGGGCCAGCGCCGCTATGATGGGCGAATGGCCGCTGACCCTGTACAGCGTCTGTTTGATCGCCAGCACCTGGGGATCCCGGGCCGCCTGGCGGATAAAGTCCACCACCGGCGTAAAAGTCTGGTAGGGATGGTGCAGCAGCACGTCCCCCTCCCTGATCCGGGCAAATATATCACAGCCGGTTGGCAGCTCAGGCGCCGGCTGGGGCTCGTACCCGGGAGCCTTTAACTTATCAAAGCCTTCCAGCCCATACATTTTCATCAAAAAAGTCAGATCCAGCGGCCCGTCGATGAGATACAGATTCTGCTCTCCCATATGCAGCTCTTTCCGGATGATCTTCAGCAGCCGCCTGTCGATATCGCTCTCCACCTCCAGGCGGATCACCTCGCCCCACTGCCTTTTTTTGAGCTGCTTTTCTATCTCCTTGAGCAGATCCGCCGCCTCGTCCTCCTCTATACTCAGATCTGCGTTGCGCATGATACGGAAAGGATGGGCGCAGATCACATTGTAGTTCAAAAAGAGCTTATGGATGTTGCGCTCGATGATCTCCTCCAGCAGAATCACCTTCAGCGGCCCCTCCTTGCCCTGTCCCGTCTCTCTGGGCAGCTGTACGATCCGGGACAGCACGCTGGGCACCTGCACCGTGGCAAACTCCAGCTCTTCGGGCTTATGCTTTTTTTCCACCAATGCTCCTATATTCAGGGACTTATTGCGTATCAAAGGAAATGGTCTGGAGGAATCCACTGCCATAGGAGTCAGCACCGGATATACGTTCTCCTCAAAGTAGCGGTCGATATAGGCGGCCTCCTCCCTGGACAGCAGTTCATGCTGGCGTATCACTGTCAGGCCGTTTTTCTCCAAAAGAGGCAGCAGACTCCGGTTGTAGGTGGAATATTGGAGGTTTACCAGCTCGTGAATAGCCTGGTCGATCTGCTCAAGCTGTTCCTGGGCCGTCATCCCCGCGATATCCTTTTTGCTGTATCCGGCATTGACCATATCTTTCAGCGACGCAACCCGCACCATGAAAAACTCGTCCAGATTGGAGGCGGTGATGCTGAGGAATTTCAGCCTTTCAAACAGGGGATTGCTCTTGTCCCTGGCCTCGCTGAGTACTCTGTGGTTGAACAGTATCCAGCTCAGTTCCCTGTTGCTGTAATATTTAGAGTCGGTGTAATCTATCTCTGCCATGACATCCTCCTAGCTATAGATTTTGCGCACTGCCCGCCGCTGTGTCTGTCCGGATATACCCGCAGCAGGCGCCGATATTTTCCGGGAAAAGTTATCCCTTCTCTACATGGGTTTCTTCTGCTTGATGACGGGCTGCACGCTGAAAACCTCCTGGAAAAAGTCTGCCCTGTCCTCGAATATCCCTCTCTCCAGTGTGATGTCCTCCGGCGTATCCACCATCAGCACCAGCTGTTCCTCCTTCAACGTGGCTTTCACGCCCTTCAGTTTCTGCTTGTGGCTCCGGTCCAGTGCGCTGGCCAGACGCAGGATCGCCGTCAATTTGGCGATGCTGAGATAAGCGTTCTCGGTGAGGGCGGTTCCCATGGCCTTTATCTGGTCAAAATAAATGAAGGGGCTGTGATTGAACCGCACCACGCTGGCCACTGTCTCCCGCTCCATATGGGAGAGGCCGATCATCTCCGTTGCCATGATGATCTGATAGGAAGTCTCCCCGATATTCACCATGCTGATGTATTTTCCGCAGTCGTGAAGCATCGCCGCCAGTTGCAGATAGAGCCTTTCCCGCTTACCCATGCCGTGTACTTTCTTCATGCTGTCAAAGATCGTCAGCGCGATATTTTCCAGCGTTTCCGCCCGCTTGCGGCTGCCCTGATAGCGCTTGCTGATATTCATGGCGCAGGCCAGGATATCCCGGTTAAAGTCATGCTCGCTCTGCAGCAATTTGTTCTGCTGGGCATACTCATAAGCCATGCCGTCGCTCAATGTGACGCCCGGCGCCCAGATCTGCTGCGCCCCGGTCAGTTTCATAATCCGTTTCATGATGCAGGCGCTGATAAAGGTAAGGTTTACCGCCTCCTCCGGGATATCCAGCATCCGCACGATCTCCGTCATGGGCCTGGTGCGCAGTTGCTGCACAAACTGTTCATAGTCGCCCAGGTTCACGACGCCGTTTTTCCGGCCCGCCGCGGCGGCTTTTTTTGCCACCCACACGGACAGATAATCGTCCACTACAATAATGGTTTTGATCTCTCTGTCTTTCAGGTACAGTTTCTTATAGGTAGCCAACTGGGAGCTGACAATCTCGTCGATCAGTTCCTCTCTCTGGCTGCTGCGGGTATTCATATGGTGCAGCAGTTCCTGGATCCGCAGCACTCCGATCCGCAGATTCTGGGTGGACACCAGCGTATCGTTGTCAAACAGGGAGATCTGTATGCTGCCTCCGCCGATATCCACGATGGCAGTTCCCTCCTCGATCATGGAGTGAAATATCTCTCCCCGGAATGCCACGGCCTTATAATCCAGAAACCGTTGCTCGGAATTGCTGAGTACTTCCACTTTTATGCCGGTGCGCTGATGGATCTGATCCAGCACGATACCGGTATTTCGGGTCTCCCGGATGGCGCTGGTGCCGTAGGCCCGGTATCCCGTCACCTTATAGGACTCTATGATCTGGGCGAACTGCGACAGCACCCGGCACAGTTCGTCCATCTTGTCATGGCTGATCTTGCCGCTGCCGTAGGTATCGGTTCCCAGATCCACTCTCTGCCGGATATGCTCAATGACCCGGCCCTGGCTTTTGCCTGTAAATTCAAAGATCTTCAGGGAGAGTTCAAAGCTGCCTACGTCGATTGCTGCGAATGTTTTTACGGCCATGGGGGTGTTCTCCTTTCGATAAGGGGGCTTATAGTCTATTCTCCTAGTCACGCTCCAGACGGGGAATAGTCTCTGGCTGGACACGCTCTCGCTCGGTTGAACATCGTAGCGGTACAAGAGTTCTGGCATCCACAATCTTAGCCGGTTGTAGCATTAGGAGCCAGAACTCCGCTCGAAAGTACCTCGCTAAGCACCGACGTGTTCATACGGTCCTGCCAGAGACTATTCCCCATCTGGAGCTGTATCCAGCAGTCCTAAATAGTTCTCACCTGGTGCTCGCTGGTTGTCAGAAAATATCGCCATACAGCACTAAATCAGGCGGCAAGTCTGACGGGCTGGCAAGTAACAGGGGGCAGGGTGGGCGTGTCCACTGAGACGGCCTTGGCAAACGTCAGTGCTTAACGAGGTTTTTTCGAGTTTAGCACTGTTACGATTTGCCACGGAGCGAGAGCGCCCGGCACAGTGGATACGCCCGCCCTGCTCCCGTCCCTCGCCGCAAACCCATTACCCCCGCCCCAGCAGATAATCAATAAACTGCTGCGCGCTCCGCCCCGACAGCCCGCTGTGCGCCAGCTCCCATTTGTTCGCCTCGGCCAGCAATTCCTCCCGGTCCATCTCCAGTCCACAGCGCTGCGCCAGCGTAAGGACGATATTCTGAAACTCCTTGGGCGTAGGCGAACCGAAATAAATCGTCACCCCAAAGCGGTACACCAGAGACAACTTTTCCTGTACCGTGTCGCTGGTATGCATGTCCTGCCTGATCTCCTCCTTGTCGCTGAAATTCTCACGGATCAGGTGGCGGCGGTTGGAGGTGGCATAGATCAGGATGTTTTCGGGTTTTTTCTCCAATCCGCCCTCTATCACGGCTTTCAGGTATTTGTACTCCGTCTCATGCTCCTCAAAACTCAGATCGTCCATATAGATGATAAACTTGTAGTTCCGGTTCTTGATCTGGCTGATACACTCCTGCAAGTCCTGAAACTGATGCTTGTAGATCTCGATGACGCGCAGTCCACGGTCATAGTAGGCGTTGGCAATGGCCTTGATGCTGGAGGATTTGCCGGTGCCCGCGTCCCCGAAGAGCAGACAGTTGTTGGCTTTGCGGCCCGCCACAAAGGCTTCCGTGTTGTCCACCAGTTTCTGCTTGGGAATCTCATAGCCCACCAGGTCGTCCAAGTGTACATGGGCTATGTTCAGGATCGGGCGTATCTCCACATGTCCCTGCTGGTCGTGGCAGATGCGGAAAGACTTGTGCAGACCGAAACGTCCCACCCCGTACTCTTTATAAAACTGGGTCAGCGTGTCCTTCATCTCCTGTGCCGAGCCGTCCTGACAGAAACGTTCCGCCAGTTCACAGATGCGGGCACAGATACGGGTATTGTAGACCTTGCTCTCCCGGCTGCTGCTGACATAGTTTTCCACCATGGACCATTCCGGCGCGTGCAGAGTTTCCGCCATGGGCGTGAAGTCGTAGTCGTATAATTCCTTGAAAATGCTGATATCGTGCAGAGCGGCCTGATTGATGGTTCCCTCTATGGCTCCTCTGATCTCACAGCCGCAACTGTAGCTGTTCTCGTTGTTGACCAGCAGATTGGCCAGGTAACAGTGCCACAGATTGCCGTGGAAACCGTAGTTGCCCGCCTGCTCGATCAGCCCGTGGATGCATTGGTACAGCAATGCGGCCAGGTCTTCCTGATTATAATATGCGTCGTCATAATGATTCATGAGCCAGGTCACATCAAAGAGCAGCCGTTCCCCCTCCAGATTCCGATAGACGATCAGTTCCTGTTCTCTCATAGTATTTTTACCCTTTCCGCTAATAATTCCCCAGTATCTTCATATTTCTGGCCTCGTCCCGCAGGCCCCGGAGAGCGTTTTTCACGGCGATGTCCGCCAGATTGCCCTCAAAATCAATGAAAAAGCGGTACTCCCAGCTCCTGTCCTCTATGGGACGGCTCTCGATCCTGCACATATTCAGATTGTTATAAATAAAATGGGACAGCATATGGTACAGGGAGCCGCTCTGGTGGGGCAGCTCAAAGCAGATGCTGACTTTGCCCGCATCCTTGCGGAATATTTTCTGGTTGGTGACAATGATAAAGCGGGTGGAATTATCCTGCTCCTGGTTGACGCCCTGGCGCAGTACTTCCAGGCCGTAGACTCTGGCCGCGTACTCGCTGGCGATGGCCGCCTGAGAGGGATCCCCTTCCTTCGCCACCTTCTGGGCCGCGAAAGCATTGTTCTGCATACTGATCTGTTTCCAGTCATATCCCGACAGAAAACGGCTGCTCTGCATCAGGGACTGGGGGTGGCTGTACACTGTGCGGATGTCCTGGATCCTGGCCCCAGGCACACCCAACAGGCAGTGACATACCTGTATGATCTGCTCTCCCACAATATAGTTTTCAAATTCCACCAGCAGATCGTATATCTCGCTGACGATGCCGGCGGTGCTGTTCTCGATGGGCAGTACCGCGAAATCCGCGCTCCCCTCGTCTATGGCGCTCATGGCGTCCCGAAAGGTATCCACATGAAAGCTCTGTATCTGCTCCCCGAAATACTGGGTCATGGCCGCCTGGGAATAGGCCCCTTCCGCCCCCTGGAACACCACTCTGGCCCGGCTCTTGTCCAGCTCGTCCACGCCGATAAAGGGGAGTTTGCCCATACTGCCGTGCTGCGCCAGGAGCTGGTACTGGAGCTTGCGGCTCATGGACATGATCTGCTCGAACAGCTCCTCCACGCCGTGACTGTTAAACGCATTGTGTGTCAGGGCTTTGACACTGGCCAGCTTTTCCATCTCCCGCTGCCTGTCAAACACCTTTTTCCCTGTCTCTATCTTATATTCCGCCACCTGACTGCAGATATCCATCCGCTGCTCGTACAGGCTGACGATCTGCCTGTCTATCGCGTCGATCTGTTCCCTCAGTTCCAATAAATCCATGGGTTTCCTCCATTGTATCCTTTTTTACTTTATATTACCCCAAAACCCTCTTGATAGCAAGACCAACTATGTGATATATTCATAAAAGAAAGAGTTTCGGGAGGTTGTGATTTCATGTCTAAAAAAGTAAAATATATACTCATTGTGGTATTGCTCCTGGTCATATTTGTTGCTCTGATCTTCTTCAGTCGGCTGCTCAGCCGGATACCGATGAACGAGCCGGGCACTGTGGGAAATACGGCGGGCAATATCAACAACGCGGGACTTTTCTGCGAGTCTGACGGGACGGTATACTTCTCCAACCCGCAGGACGGCGGCAGCCTGTACTCCATGACGCCGGACGAGCAGAACGTCACGAAACTGGGCAACTCCGCCGTGCGCAATATCCTGGCCGGGGGCAAATACCTGTATTATTTTCAGATGACCGCCTCGGGAGAATCGGGTCTGGGCTATGTGCGCAGCCGCAATTCTTTCAACCGCTGTCTGAAATCCGGCAAGGACGCCGTCTCCCTGACCACGGATGTGGTGGTATCCGGTCAGCTTGTGGACAATTACCTGTATCTGCTCACCGCGGGGGACCCCACTCCTGTCTTCTATAAACTGAAGATCGACAAGTCCGACAGGCAGGAACTGGCCAGATACCAGGTCAATCCCGCCTGCGCCCGGGACGGTATCATCTACTACAACGGCACCCAGA
Organism: uncultured Acetatifactor sp.; assembly: GCA_910584375.1. Classification (GTDB taxonomy): domain Bacteria; phylum Bacillota; class Clostridia; order Lachnospirales; family Lachnospiraceae; genus Acetatifactor. The sequence goes on along the minus strand of CAJUAH010000041.1, from coordinate 3,241 downwards.
GCAACCACTATCTGTATACTCTGAATACCAACGGCGACACCGTCTCCGAGCTGTGGGCGGGAAATCTCTGGTATCCCTGTCTGGACGGCAATTATATCTATTATATGGATGTGGAGAACAACTACCGGCTGTGCCGCTTTGATCTGACGCAGAGAGTCGTGGAAGTGCTGACCAACGACCGGGTGGACTGCTTTAATGTGGGCGGCGGCTATATCTACTACCAGCAGAGTTCCGCCACGGCCCCGGCGCTGAAAATGATGGGAACCGACGGTTCCGCTCCCACCGTGGTAGCGGAGGGCAATTATACCAATATCAACATGACTTCCCGCTATGTATATTTTCAGGCATTTGGGGAGGAAAGTTCCATGTATCACTGCCCGCTGGGTACGAACAGCTACAGCTCATTCATGGCGAGATGACAGAATCCGGGAGTGCCGCTCCGACGTAATCACATACGCGCGCCGTTAGGCGTACCATCAAAAAAGGCCCCTTTCACGGAGCCTCTTTGATTATGCCTTTGTATGCATCCTCCCTTATAGTCTATGCCTGCTTTGAGCGCTGGCCGCTACTCCCTTGTTCTCAGGATCGCCGGTCTGCGCTTTCAGATCGAATGCGCTGGCATTGTTGTGATATCCCGTGGCTTTTACGCCATTGGTATCGTTCACTGCCTGCAGCCACAGGCGAATCAGCTTTTTAAACTCTGCGGCGGCCTCCGGCTGGGCGATATCCACGGGTTGATTGCCAGCTCCCTTGGTATAGTATGCCTCTACTCTGAGCGTACAGATCTTCTTGCGCTCCTTGGTGTACAGTTCCATCCACTTCCCGTTTTGCCTGCCGTTTACCAGTCCCAACTGACTGCGCTCCACGCACATGCATTCCTTGGGGGCGATCGTCTCGTTGGCATAGATCGTTACCGGGATAATATATATGCGGTTGTCGTTGAAACCTATGGCATACTGCCAATATCTTGTTGTCCGGTATCCAGCCTTGTAATCGTTGTCCACCGTCAGCCATTCCGCAAAAGCCGCCGTCACGCGCTCCCCCTCCGGAACCGCCTGCGCCACGATCTCTTCGATCCGCTTTTTCGCCGCGCTGTCCCTGCCCTTTCGCTTATGTACGCAATCCACGATATACATTACCGCCGCCGCTGCAACCACCCCTCCTATGACCAGCACCCATACGAGCAGCTCCTTGTCCATCTCCTTGATTCCCTGCGCCGCCAAAACAGATCCTGCATTCCCCAACATAACTCTTTCCCCCTTGTATGTATTTTATGACTATATTTTATTATAGAATAACTGCCGCTGTCAACATTTACCGTATCTCTCAATGCAAAATCTCTCCCGCAAAAATCTTTCCCCGCGAAACGGTATCTGGCTCTACTCCGCCGCAGTGTACATCTCTTCCATTCCGTCCGTCATATGCGCCGTGCCGTCCTCCTCCACCAGCAGGGCCTGCGCGCCGTAACGCTCGGCCAGAGCCAGTCCCTGCTCCGGCCCCAGCACGAAACAGGCCGTGGACAGCGCGTCCGCCAGCAGGCCGCTGTCGCAGACGACGGTGACGCTGCACAGGCCGCTGCGGGCAGGAACGCCGGTGGCAGGATCCAATATATGGTGATAACGCACTCCGTCCACCATGACATATCTCTCATAGTCCCCGGAAGTGGAGACATAGTGTTCCCCTGTCAGAGACAGGATCCCCAGATAACTTCCTTCTTTTCGGGGATGGGTAATCGCTACTTTCCAGGGGCTGCCGTCCGGTTTCTGCCCGTAGGTTATCACGCTGCCGCCCACCGCCACCACCGCTCCGGCGATCTGGGGGCGGCTGCGCAGATATGCGCCGACGCGATCACAGGCGACGCCCTTTCCCACCGCTCCCAGATCCAGCTGCATACCCGGAGGAAGTCCCAGCGTTCCCTGAGAGATCCGCACCCGCTCATAGCCCGTATCCTCCAGGGCCGCCTGTATCTGTTCCTGTGTGGGAACGGATATTTCTGCCGTCCCCATAGCCACAGCATCCAGGTTCCAAAGGCGGCTCAGCCTGCCCAGCGTCACGTCCAGCGCGCCTCCGCTGTCCGAGGACACCTGCCAGATCTGCTGTAGTATCTGCTGCATGGTAGAAGATACGCTAACGGCCATGCTATCTTCTGCAGCGCTCTCCCGCCCCCGCGTCCTCCTCTCCCCCGCCACTTCCTCCGACAGTGCATTGATCCGGGCCACTTCCGAGCCCTCGATCCTCCATGACAGTTCCTGCTCCTCCAGCCTGGTCAGCAATTCCATGACGGCGGCTGTCTCAGTCTCCGCCTCCTCTCTGTCTCCGCGCACATACAGCGTCTGGGACACTACGGTGCCCATGGCAGTGTCCACACTACCGTACTGCTCCACTCTGCCTTCGCAGCCGGTCAGGAGCAGCACCGCCCCCATCGCCAGCAACAGTTTCCCACCCGTTCTTTTATATCCCCGCATAAAAGATTTCTCCTGATTCAAAGAGTTTACAGGATCAGAGCCGGAAGTTTTATAAACTTCTCCGTCCGCCCCATAAACATTGTAGCACAAAAATCCTGCTTTGGGGAAAAGTCCTGAACCATCGGGCAAATATGCTTTACAAGCGGTGGAAAAAGGGATATAATCAGGCATATAAATAAATTGGGACATAGGAGAAACAAGCGCCATGTTATAAATAGGAGAATCTTCCGTGTTTGAGGACGACTGGAGCAGGAGACAGACCAGTCTGATGTATTTTGCGGGCGATGAGGACGAGGAGCCGACGTGGTCTGTGGATATCGGATTTTCTGCCGGTGATTTTAACGGGGAGGAAATATCGCCCTCCCTCTGCATAAACCACATTGCTACCGATAAGAAAACCGTGGCGGAGCTGGCCGGCGAATCCTTTTCGGTGACGACGGTGGAGGAGAGCTTTGACAGGGAGGACTCCTTTTACATTTATGAGCACGAGCCCATGATTGACTATGTGTTGACCGTTCTGGAGATTAAAGAGGACAGAGCCCATGTCAAATGCAGCGGAACGCTGATCGTGGACGGCTACGCAAGACCCTGCACGAAGGCAAAATTTGAGATCGACAGTTGGGTGCCCGTCATTGAGTCTGTCAAGGATTGGGGGAAGTTCGGCCTGTAGCCCGCGCCGGGCCACAGGCATTTCCCCCTTTTTGTATTTTTCCTAAGGCTCAGGTAGTGTAAAATAGTTTGTGTCTTTGGAAAAAAATACCTCTTTTTTGGTAAGA
>CAJUAH010000040.1 GCA_910584375.1 uncultured Acetatifactor sp. | reverse complement strand
AAGCCGGAAGCTCAAGGGATTTTATCTGGTTTGGGATGTGGGAAGTTTGAGTTATTGAATATGTAACAAACTGGCGAAACTATATAAAAGTTTATAAAGAAAACTATTTTCAATATATAATGAATAAATTTGATGAACCTGAAGATGTCTGGCAAGATGAATTTCGCAATCGTTTGAATGAGGAAGATAGGATATTAATGATTATCTTGTATTCGTTGACGGATTCTTTAATAGCAAAGGATGTTCTCGAAAAAGCTTTTAATAATAGGATTAAAAATGAAAACCTAAATTTTTCATTGAACGTATTTAAAGAGTCGTATTCAAGGCTATCAGATTCGTTGCTTAAAAGTATAGATGATAAAGGCATAGTGAAAATAAGTGTGATAAATCCATCTGTTAACGACTTTTTGAAATCGAATCTAAGATCGAATACAATAGAGCAGATAAAGATTATAAAATATTCATTGTATGTTGAACAGATAATAAAAATTAGTAAATCGGATAGCACTCTAACGCATGTTAAAGAAATGGTATTGAATAAAGATATATTGCAGAAATCCGTGCTCAAAAATTCCATACACTATTACTATGTAAAACTAGCTTATGATCTTAAGATATATAGCGAGAAGATAATAAGCACAATACAAAAATGCTTTGAACGAATGTATGAAAATCTAAATTATTCAGAAAGAGAAGCATATGGAAAATTATTACTTTCAATAATAAATGACAAGTTTGTTGTATATTATGATTTGTTACCTATTTTGAAAAATGGTGAGAAAATAGCATTTATAGTGGAACCTCTATCTTTTGAACAACTAGAAATTTTTTTGGCGTCTTTAACAGAACGAAATTATTTTTCAAAAGAGATTATTAGAGAGATAAGTAATACGTTGAGGTTAGAAATAAAAAACAAGATTAGTATACAGGCTAAGTTAGATACAGATGATGTATTAGAAAAAATTGTTGCATCAGAAGTTGACGGTTATTCTGAAGAAGAAATTGAAAATTATAAGAACGGAAATATTTCAAATATTGAAGATGGAGTGTGGGATGAAATACAAGGAGAAATGCATGATAAAATACAAAAATTGATTGAAAATGTTAAAGAATACGTAGAAATATCTATTGAAGAATTTGATTTAGACTTTGCAGAAAGTGATTTTGATATTGAGAGTGCCATAAACGCATATTTCTCAGAATCTGAGGTTTATGATTACGACTGGTATCAGGATAATTCAAAAACGGATTTTGAAACTATAAAAGAAATATTTGAACGATAAATGAAAGGTGATCTCGTGTTTCCATGGCATCTTGCCACACATTATAAGCGGATTGGTTATTTTACAGGGTATATTAGAGATAGTCGATATAATGATTCAACTGTGAAAGTGCTTTTCGGCATTTGAGCAGTTGAAAAAGAATGTGGAGTGAGTTGGTATGAAGATTGGATGAAATATTTCGATCATTCATGGATAGATTTGGATGGAAAATCCATATTTGCAATGAGTAAGGTAAGGGGTAACCAAAAGGAGAAAGTGTATGGCAGAGAATACTGAGATTATAGAATCCGGCAAGAATGAGTTACTGAACATCTTCATAGAAGAGGAAGATAAAAAAGGAACAGACCTGTTGGCTATGTCTGATTTCTTCAAGGTGTTTATCGAAAAAATCGAGGTCGAAATGAGTACAGATACGGCTTGGGAAGTGTTTCACAATGTCGAAGGTTTCATTGGGGAAATAGCTGCTGCTATCAAAGGTGGTTTTGATATTTCCAAAATGGGAATGCTCGTTGCGGACTATTCTCATTTCAGCCAGGATATTATCGATGGTCTAAAAGAGGGCATTTATCATGTTGGCCAATCCAGAGAAGTTGCGGGAAATCTACGCCCTGCTATTTTAGATGGGAACGAACACTTGGTGAAGTTCTTTACACTAAAGAAGGCGGTTAATCCTTTGGACGTCCTTTCTGATATTTCGACATTAGCCGTGCAAGCATCTCTTCAGCGTATATCCTATCAGTTAAAGGATATTGGCAGGGATATTAAAGGTATGATAGACTTTAATCGGCGTGAAATTCTGAACAATAAGTTTATCTACGCAAGAGACAAAATCATGCGGGCGGCCACGGCATCTGAAGAAGAGCGAGAACGCTATCTTGAAGAAGCGGATACTTACTTGGCGCAAGGTCTTACGGCTTTGTATGGGGATGTGAACGCACAAGTTAAGGCATTGGCAGAAATCAAGGGATTATTTGCAAGCGTTAAGGCTATTGATTCAGTTCTGTCTTACATAAGCGAGGATATGCAGATGATACCACGGTATGTTGGCTTGATGGTATATCTGTTCAATTATCGTGGAAAGACGGAAGATGCAAGTCGTATTCTCGACGAATACCGCTATCTGCTTCAGACCTTGGCAGACAGAAAACTCGGTGATGGCAAGTACACGGCGCTGGAATTGATTCACAGATATTATCCTTATGACGAAGAAAATGTCGATTTCTGGCTTGAACAACCCAAGCAGATGCTTGGAGTAATTGATTCTTACGAAACCATGCTGGCACAAAGGGATAAGGATGTCTTTTATATAGATGTGGAGGGTTCGGGAGATGAGTAAAGATGAAAAAGAGCGTCGTTGTAAGTTTTGTGGCAAACTTCTACTTGATGAGAAACTGCCTTTTTGCAGAAGATGTTTTCTTGAAGGACGAAATAAGGCCGGGCGGGTCGGCATAGTAGTTGGTGTTGGTGCCGCGATTGTCCGTAAGATGGTTGCGCGTATAAACAACAATTCAGATGGAGGAAATGACACAACAGCGTGATGTTTATATCTTTTGCTTATTCCCCACATGTAAATCAGAATTGTGATTGTTATTGTAATGTCATTCGCTATCGGCTATACTGGAAACAGGTAGATTGATATGTTCAGGCCCCAAGCTGGGAGGTGTCAAATGGCAAGGACAGTAGGAATAGGGATACAGGATTTTGGGAAAATCATTCAAAATAATTGTTTTTACGTGGATAAGACTGCGTTCATCAAGGAATGGTGGGAAAACCAGGACGATGTAACCTTGATTACCCGCCCCAGGCGATTTGGCAAGACATTGGCCATGAGCATGCTGGAGCATTTCTTTTCTGTAGAATATGCGGATAAATGCACCCTATTTGAAGGGCTCAACATATGGAAAGAAGAGAAGTACCGTAACCTCCAGGGCAGCTATCCGGTAATCTTCTTAAGCTTTGCAGACGTGAAGGAAACATCCTTTGCAAATGCGCGGGATAAAATCTGCCGCATCATTAAAAGTTTGTATGACAGATATTCAGATTTGCAGGATCAGGGGCCAAAACAAAAAAAGTTTCCAGACATTTTCCGTGAAATATCCCCTGCAATGGGCGATTCTGTAGCTTCTTATTCCCTGAAAGCCTTATCGAAATTCCTTGCAGATTATTATGGGAAGAAAGTCATCATTTTGTTGGATGAATATGACACTCCCATGCAGGAAGCTTACGTATACGGGTATTGGGATGAAATGGCGGCATTCATCCGAAATCTGTTCAATTCTACATTCAAGACGAACCCGTACATGGAGAGGGCAGTCATGACAGGTATTACACGAATCAGTAAAGAGTCTATTTTTTCTGACTTAAACCATCTGGAGGTTGTAAGTTCTACCTCCTGCAAGTATGAGGATTCTTTCGGCTTTACGGAAATGGAAGTGTTTGCCGCTATGGATGAATTCGGGCTTGCAGAAAAGGAAGAAGTTCGTGCCTGGTACGACGGTTTTACCTTTGGATATACACGCGATATTTATAATCCGTGGTCTATCATCAACTATCTTGACAAACAGCGCTTTGCCGCTTACTGGGCCAACACCAGTTCCAACAGTCTCGTGGGAAAGTTGATTCAGGAGGGGGCTACAGAGACAAAGATCGTCATGGAAGATTTGATTCAGGGAAAATCTTTTCATGCATCATTTGATGAACAGATTGTTTTCAGCCAGCTGGATCATAATCTCCATGCCATCTGGAGCTTGTTTCTGGCCTGCGGTTATCTGAAAGTGGAGGCTTATACTGTAGACGGAGATAGCGGTGAATGCGAGTATACGCTGTCTTTAACGAATAAGGAAGTGCGATTGATGTTCCGGCACATGATAGACGGCTGGTTTGCCGATTATACGCCTGCCTATAACGCATTTATCAAGGCCTTACTGATGGATGATAAAAAGGCCATGAATGTCTATATGAATCAGACGGCATTGGCTACTTTCAGTTCTTTTGATGCCGGAAACAAGCCGTCTGAAACTGCGGAACCGGAACGTTTCTATCATGGATTTGTGCTGGGATTAATCGTGGATTTAGCGGACAGATACCGTATCACTTCCAACAGAGAAAGCGGTTTTGGGCGATATGACGTGATGTTGGAGCCCTTGTGGGATGGCGATCCGGCCTTCGTACTGGAATTCAAGGTGCATGATGCGGAAGATGAGGACACGCTGGTCGATACCGTGGCAGCGGCGCTCCGACAGATAGAGGAGAAAGCCTATGACACGGAACTGACAGCGAGAGGAATTTCCAAAGAGCGGATTCGGCATTATGGGTTTGCGTTTGAGGGGAAGACCGTGCTGATCGGATGACGCCAGTATCTTTTGACGAAATGGCATAAGCTTATTGCTGTATATGTCGGGGAGCCATAGGTCAAATTTTGAGGAGAATATGAAACGGGAGGAGTATATTTCTGACGAGATGGTGGTAAAGCGCGTAAATGAGGCAGTTATAATCGAATTTGAGAAAAGAGAGCCCCAGACATACCAAAAGTCTATATGACAGGGAAACGCAAATCATATATCAGGAGAATAATGACGGAACCAGAATAGAAGTGGAAAGAAGAATAGGAAAGGAGTGGTATAGTGAGCGTGTCGCGCAAAAATCCAGATGGTCTGCGGATCAAAAGGGCAGCTATGGTTTTGCTTGTTTGCCTTAGTGTATGCGGATGTAAAAACGCTCCGGAAAGTGGTTATGAGGGGAATCTGACTATCAAAACAGGTGATATTTTCCCAGAAAACGCAGGTATGGAAGGAGCAGATTTTCTATATGGGGAATGGGAAATTGAGCGGGCTGTACTGGAGTCAGATATGTATACGGGAACATCCATGGACGGTGATTTTGAGAATAACATATTTGACCCGGAAGGCTATGTGGGATATACCTTAAAGTATTCGGAAGAAAGTTTTTCCTTGGGGGATGTGGAATACTCAAACCCCTGCTATATGACGAGTGAAATAACGGTGGAGGAATATAACCAGGGAGGAGATTTTAGGAATCCCGACCTATATACCCTAATAGCGGAAGAAGAAATGGAAGTGGAAAAGGGGGAAAATATTTCCGATTTATCACAGGCCTTGCTGGCGTATATAGACGTTAAATTTGATTACGAAACAAAATATTTAGAGTATTCCTTCATACCTGTTGGAACACAGATCGTACTGCTTAACCGTGATACAATGTTGATTGGAGTATGGGGAAAAATACTGTTGGCGCATAGAATATCTTGACTTGTTTCTGGTAAAAAGGTACAAGCTGGAGCCTCGGCGATAACTTTGCCATTTGACGCACAAATAAACCCGCGGATATTGTCAAAATATATTCTAAAATTCAACTGACCAATAAACATTTCCCTCCGCCGATTTGCATCGAGACGTGTACAGAACGGACGTCCAGATTATACGAAACATAAAAAATTTCATGAAAAATCCATATATAATCATATTGCAATACGCCCCTATACCGTGCTAATATCTATATTAAAACAACGCAGAGGCATGGGGCTACATGGTGCGCTATATGCATGAACCCCTGCCATACTGTGTGTAAAACGGGGAAAATGGGGAAAAAAGTATGCTGCAAATAGCGATCTGTGACGACAACCGGGAGGATTCCCGGAAAATTTGCGCGCTGCTCAAACAGGTGCTGGACGGGTATTCTATCCGCTATGGCATTCAGGAATTTGAGGACGGCGAGGAGCTGGCGGACTCTGCGGTCATATTTGACCTGATCTTCATGGACGTCAGGCTCAACGGAAAGGATGGGATAGAGGTGGCGGAAAAGCTATACAGCCGCAACAAAGCCTCCAAGATCATCTTCCAGTCCCGCCTGAACCAGTATTGCGGGGACGCCTTAAATAAATCCCATGCCTTCGCCTTTTTGGAAAAGCCGGTGGAAAAGAAGATGCTGGAAAAACAGATTAAGGATTTTCTTGAGATATGGCAAAACGCGCAGGAGACATGGATTTCCCTGATCCAGGCGGGCGGCGTGTCTCCGGAGAACGGGAAACAGATGGTCCGGCTCCCGGTGTGTGATATCATCCATTTCGAGTGCCAGAAGAACGGAAAGACGATCAAGGCGGTAACGGAGAGAGGCGATTTTCTGTATCAGGGTGTGTTCAGCGATATAGAGGACAGGATGGCCCCCTTTGGATTTGCGGTATGCAACAGAGGGATACTGGTCAACCTTAATAAGATCGCCCGGCTGGACGGCCATGATATCATCATGACCAATGGCAGCAAGCTGCCGCTCTCCCAGAGGAGAAACGCCGCGTTTAAAGACCGGCTGCAAAAATTTTACTACAATCCCCTTGGGCGGGGAATCGAGTGACAAGGCATATAACTCTATAGGAACAGACATTAGGACAGATTCAAGCAATCTGTTCTTTTTTTGCGTGCATGTACGCAAAAGAGGGGTGAGCGGCGGAAAAAGACAGCGTTAAGCCCACAACACAATACATTGAATACCACATATTGAAACGAAAGGTTAAAACGTTGTAAAATCATTGTAAATTTATGGAAAAAGAAGTCGGAAATTGCGTTCAAAACCGGAGCAAATTGCAGGATGCAGACAGGAAAGGGGCAGGACAGGGGGAAGTATGAAACGGGCCGGATATCTGAAATTTATGACTCTGACAGCAGTGCTGCTCCTGGCCGTTGTCTCCCGTATACCTGCTCTGGCCCAGAAAGAACAGACTGCGGAAAAAGCCGTTATCATTCTGCTGGATACCAGCGGCAGCATGAAGACCAATGATTCTGAAAGACTGGTGCCGGACAGCATCACACAGTTGATCTATTCTCTCCCATCCAACTACAATACGGCTTTTGTCTGCTATAGCACGGAGGCATCCCTTCTGTGCGGAGCGGACGATATGCAAGTGATGGAAACGGCATCCAGCCGCCATAGAGACAATATCGCAAAGCTGGCGGCAGAGGTGCAATACCAGGGTTACAGCAACGCGGGAGCCGGGCTCAGCCGCGCGGTGGACGCGCTGGCGGATACAGCCGCGGAGGAAAAATACATTATCATGTTCTCTGACGGAGAGATTCTCCTGAAGGAGGACGGGGATACCCAGGAGTCCCGGCGGTTGTACCAGGACGCCGCAAAACGTGCCGCGGACCAGGGAATCACTATATACACCGTCGGTCTGGGGGAGGATATGGGGAACCCGGAAAACGACATTTTCAGGGCCGCCGCCATGACCGGAGGAAAGAGCTGGCATGTGGCGCAGGCCGCAGAACTACAGGAAAAAATAGACGGGATCCTGGCGGAGATGGGCGTGAAACAGTCCACTGTCGCTATTGTGGACGCAGGCGGCGGACAGGAAAAAATATCCCTGGAATTGCCCTATACCAGGGCGGACAGGATCAAGCTGCTGCTGACCTGCGACGCCCCCATCCAAAATCTGAACTCCTCCTTCCAGGCGGAGAGCGCGAGGCAGATAAACGGCGACAGATATTCGCTGTTGGAGATCGAAAGACCCACAGGCGGACATCTGGAGATCAGCTTTGAAACACAGCAGGGAAAACAGGTCAGGATCAATGCCGTCCCCGAATATTCGGTAATCCCCAGAGTGGAGATATCCTATGAGGATCGCTTGATAGAACAGACAGAGAATCCCTGTTACCAGCGCACTGCGACGGTCTCCTACAGCTTTTACAGCATGGAGAGGCCGGAAACAGCGCTGTGGGAAGACGCTTTCTTTGACCGTGGGAAAATCAGCCTGGAAATCCATGGGATCCATAGAGAGACGAAGGAAACCTATCTGCAATCGGGCAGGATCGAGCTACAGGAAAATGTGACTGCCGCCCAGGAGTATGCGGTCAGCTTTGACTACTCGGAGCTGCCTGTAAATGTGATCCGAGGAGAGGACGCCACGGTCACTCTGGCCCCACCGCCTCCGGCGCCCTCGGAGCCAGTAGAAGAACCCCAGCCGCCGAAGTTTCCTGTGGGCGCGGCGGCAGCCGGAATCCTGTTGCTGGCGGCCCTGTTTGTCCTATTGCTCCTTTTCCTGCGCCGGAGACGGGCAAAACCTGTGCCTGCGCCGGAGACACAGCGGCCCCAGCCCAGTAAATACAGCTATGTGGGGAAAGTAAACCTGTATATCACCAGGACAAAATCAGGTTACGACATTCCGCCGTTATACTATAACCTTTTCCGGCTGCCCGCAGGAAAAGTGGTCTCTTTACAGGAAATATTGGAAGAGTGCCAGGTCAGCGAAACGTTTCCAGGGGCTGGGCAGATCTATTTTAAGCCGGGAACGAACCGCAATCTGATACTGACCAACAACTCCGACTGCACGATCATGAAGAGCAGGGAGATATTGATGAAGGACAGGAGCTATCAACTGTCCATGGACGCCAAACTGGACATATCGTTTGAGGACGAGATCAGCGAGCTGACGCTGCAATACAAGGATTTAAAGCCTGGGGAGGCATGGCAGTAGCCTACGGGCGGGACAAAAATACAATGCAAAAGGAGCGGTAAAAATGGAGACGATTAACCAGACCAACCGAACACTTCTTCTGGACGTCATCAACCCGGACAAGCAGGATCTGCTCACCCTGGTGGGGGACGTAAAAGGGCTTGACAGCCTGGATGACGACAGTATGAAGGAGATCAACCAGCATCTGGAATGCCACAGCTACGAGGAGGTGGAGCAGAAATTCAAGCCAGTCATATGGTCATTTTTTGACGCCAATTCCCAGTCTGTGATGTATACGCTGGAAAAGCCCGTCAACCTGCCGGAGTCCATGCTGACGCCCATTTACCTGAATGATTTCGAGAACTTTCAGAACATGATACTCTCCGTCATGCAGTCCAGAAAGGCCCAGGGGCTGCTGAATGTGGAGTTCAGCTTTGATAAAATGCTGGAGATGATTTCCCCCCGAAAAGTCATGGAAGACATCAAGCAGGTGAGAAAGGAGATCCAGTACAACTATAGGAGATATATGGAACTGGAGGACGGAGATCCCCAGAAACTGGATATGGGTGACAAGCTGAACCTGCTGTTTGAGGACGCCAGCCAGAATTATAACAATGTGATGGCCATGCTCCCGCTGGCGATCGAGGATATCAAGACCCGGCTGCTGCTGGGGAAAGGAGAGCAGCAGAAAAGCAATTCCGCCGTGGTTCCCGGGTATCTGTCCCTGGGGGACAACGGGGAATTGAAAGTACTGGAGGCTCCCAGGGAGGGAACCACCGCTCTGGCCATACGGGACGACAATATCAACACCGGCCTGATCGAAGTGCTGAAGGAGGATTATCAGGCGGTCAACCCCACTCCCAACGACTATGTGGAGGGTCTGGTGGTTCGCACATTCTGCCCGCTGGTCTCCACACAGCAGACCCAGGTGGACGTGGAGACCGAGGTGGCCAACTACAACAGCTACCTGGAATTTTACAAGAACTCCAAGGACAATTTTATCAAGGCGGTGAAACCCCTGCTGGAGAAACTGCTGGGGATCCGGATGTTCTTTGACCAGTATAAGACCAAGACCAAGGGCATGGTTCCCACGCTGGTGATCGCCAATGTATCCCCGGAAATGATGGCGAAGAGCTCCTATCTGCCCCGGCTGATCACCTATCTGAACACTGCCAACGGCAAGAACAATTTCCGCGACACGATCTGGTACGCCATCTATCCCAATGTGGCCTGGAGCCAGAACGTGGCCAACAGAATACAGAGGGAACGGTTTAAGGGAAATGTGTCCAAAGCGGACAGCAGCGCCTACAGCATGGAGGCTCTCAGCACCCTGCTGGACGTGTTCAAGGATTACCGGGTGGAGACTTTCTTCTCCTTTGAGAACAGGGAGGAGACCACCTTCAACGCCATGGCGGCGGAGGGAATAGAGAAAGCCATCGAGAAGTGCGCGCCGCTGACGGGCAAGGCCTACAGCGAATTCGCGATCCCGGTACTGCCCAATTTCACCGTGATTCCCAAGAATAAGTCCGGCGTGATCCTGGACAGCCGGATGAAAGTGACGGAGGAAAACGGCGCGGAGCTGTCCAGGGAAAAAGAGGACGTCATGCGTCTCTGGATCGAGGGCATCTATATCGGCGGCGCCTATGTGGCGGCAGGATTCCGGGCAGCCTGCCAGTGCCCGGAATATTTGAAAGACCACTTTGGCAAGACCCGGAAAAAGACGGATCCGGAACTGCCCGGCGTGCGTTTCGACATAGAGGCGGGGAACAATTCCCTCTTGGCTTACACCACCATGCCCAAGGAGATCACCGGGTTTACCAACAATATCAAGGCCCAGATCAACCAGAAGAATTTCGGGTGGATATTCAGTTCCGACAATGCCTCTTTAGGCGGCGAGGCCATCACCAATGTCTCCGTATACAAGGCCAGGAATCTGCTCTTTGACTCGGCCCGTTCCTCCTATGAACCGGTATACAAGACCCAGGCTACCACCTATATCGAGAGGGTGCTGCGGTATGCCACCGGCGATTTCAAGGAGGACAATATCAAAGCTTTCTTCTCGGACAATCCCCAGAGCCAGAAGAGCAAGTGGGTCAAAAAACAGGACTGTGTCAATGCGGTGATCACGGAGGGCGACAATCTCAGCCATCAGATTGTTGACTCGGAGGGCGTATGCGAACTGACCATCACCTTCAACGGCAGCCCCAGAAACCTGGAAGTCCAAATCAACCCTTTGGCTTCAGATTTATAAAAAACAAATGCATTCAGAAATGGAGGGAAAGACATGGGATTCAGATTAACAATTGACGGCTCGGGCCCGGTTAGCCTGAGTGAGAAATGTGTAACCAATGTGGAGTTTCATTCCGAGATTCCGGCGGACTCCAACGCCAGAGCCACAGACAACGGCGCGGCTCTGAAGATCTGGGGGAAGATGCTGTTCTCTCTGGGCGCCGAGGCACAGGACGCCACGGTGAACCTGGCCAAGTGGAGTATCGTTCCCAGCGACAGCGCGGACTGCTACCGCAATGTGAAGGTGGAAGTGGTGGCCGCGGGCCAGATCGTCCGTCAGATCACGCTGCCCAACGCCTTTGTGATGGAGTACACGGAGGAGCTGGACGATGAGACCGGAGTGGGCTCTTTCTACCTGCATGTAAAGCAGAAGAAAGACCTGACGGAACTGACTGCCATTGAAGGCGGTTTTGAACAGTAAAATACTGAAACAGCGGAACTCATAATAGGAGGTGTAGAGTATGTCTTTGATCGTAAAAATAGACGGACAGCAGAGCTTTGAAGTCTCGAAGGAATGCGTGAAAAAAGTAAAATTCCGCACGGAGATCCCCCTGGATTCCAATGCCAGGACCAAGGATGTGGGCTGCGCGCTGGAGATATCCGGCAAGATCCTGGTGGCAACGGACGGAGATCCCTTTGACAGCACCCGGCAGCTTGCCACATGGTCCATGGTTCCGGCGGAGAACGCCGCGGCTTACCGCCAGGTGACGGTGGAGATCGTGGAGGCCGGCGTGGTGGAGAGGAAGTATACTTTCCCCAGAGCCTTTGTCGTAGACTACAAGGAAGACTTTGGCAATACGGACGGCGTGGGCACTTTCAGCATCCTGATCAAGCAGAAAAAGGATAAGCTGAACCTGGTTTCTATTGACGGCGGATATGTAGGCGCCTGATTCCTGATATCAAAAAAGGGCGTATCTTGAAGGATGCGCCCTTTGCCGATTATTTTTACTCCCAAGGACTCCGGCACGGATCCTGCGGGAGCCTTTGGGAGTAGGACTAAGGAGGGCATGGGAACATGGCGCAGGATTATTACAAAGTCATAGGCGTAACCCCGGGAGCCTCGGAGGAAGAGATCAAGTCCGCATACCGCAGGATGGCCAAGAAGTACCACCCTGACGCCCATCCCGGAGACGGGGAGTGCGAGAGGAGATTCCGGGAGATCAACGAGGCATACGGCGTGCTGGGCGATCCGGAAAAGAGAAAGAAATATGACGCGGACCGCCGCGGGACAAAAGCCGAAACCGGTAAGCCGGGCGTAAACTATCAGGATATCTTTCGCCAGTTTAACAATATGTTCGGGTTCGGGGCAGAGCAGGGAGAGAAGGCCGGGCAGGAAAAGGCCGGGCGCAGGAGTGACAATCCGCTGGACACCACGGAAATGTTTGAGCGATTTATGGGGATAAAGAGATGAGGACAACCGCTGTGACAAAAGGGATAAACTGGCTGATCGCGCTGCTTTCCATGGCTGTTGCGTTGCTGCTGGCTTTCAGGACGGACGCGGGCGCCCTGTGGATATTTGCCGCCATGGTATTTTCGCTCTTCCATGCGGCGCTGGCCCTGAGAAAGGGGAGACTTTCGGCGGGAGCCTCCGGGAGCAGGGCCGCCTTCCGAGACGCCTTGCCCCCCACCGCGCTGACGGAGCTGGTACTGCTGGGGGAGGATGGCGGCGGCCTGGCCTCCTGGAACATCTACGGCAAGAACGGCATCGTCATCGGGCGGGACGTGGGGGAAAACCATGTGACCGTGAACCTGGAGGGCAGCGTTTACGCCAGCATGATCGACATAGAGCACGCCGTGCTCAACTACTCCGGCGACAGTTGGTACATAGAGGATATCTCGGAGAAAAACGGCGTCAGCATACAAAAACAGGACGGTAAAAAATACAAACTGGCCTACGGGAAACCCTGCAAACTGGAAAAGGGCGATATCATTTGCATCGCCCTGGCCAGGCTGCGGATATCATAAATCTCAGAACAGACACAAGGACGGTAACGAAAATGGGAGAATCAAATTTGATCAGATGCCAGAACGGACACCTTTTCAGCAAAAAACGCTATGGAACCGTGTGCCCATACTGCAATGTGGAGACCCAGACGCAGGAAAAGAGAGAGACCGGGGCGACGGAGGTGGATCTGGAGGAGCAGCTCTTCAAGGACGACATAAAGCCGGTGTGCGGATGGCTGGTGTGCATTTCCGGCCCCAGACAGGGCAAGGACTATAAGATCGTGAACGGCAAGAATTTTATCGGCCGGGCGGACGACATGGACATCCAGATCCTGGGGGACAACGAGATATCCAGAAGAAACCACGCGGTGGTGGTGTTCGACCCCAAGAAAAAGGAGACGGTGCTGCTGCCGGGGGATTCCAACGGCCTGGTCTACCTCAATGAGAACGCGGTCTATACCCCCATGACGCTGAGCCCCTATGACAAGATCGAGATGGGGCAGTCCGTATTCGCGTTCCTGCCCTTCTGCGGCAATCATTTCATGTGGGGAGATAAGACGGGAGCGGACGCGGAGAGAGGAAAGAACGGCAATGGGTGAGACGTATGGCTGGATCGCCGCGCTGGCCCTGCTGATCCTGTTGCTGGAGATCCTTAAGCTGTGTGTCAGCGCCCAAAAAGACGGAGCGCGGCTCGATGTGGGAACCTGCATGACCATCGGCAGCCGGGAGGTGCAGGAGGATCAGACAGCCTGTATGAGTACCGACGCCGGGATGATGGCGGTTCTGGCGGACGGCAGGGGCAAGGCTTACGGGGGCAGGATCGCCGCCCGGACGGCGGTGGATACCTTTCGGGATATTTTCAGGGATTACAATGCCTTCAACAATCCCCAGTATTATTTTCGCAAGGCATTTCAGTGCGCAAACCGGGAGATCCTCAAGGTATTGGGAGACGAGAACCGCGGCTCGGCCAGCGTGGGCTGCGCGCTGATCCGCAGGGGCTATCTGTATTATGCCCTGGTGGGAAACGTGAAGATTGCGGTATACAGGGAGGGAACCCTGGTTCCCGTATCGGCGGGCCACACGGTGGCGGTCATGGCGCAGAGGCGTTTCCGGGAGGGCAGGCTGTCCCGGCAGGATACACTGTCCCTGCTGGAGAACCAGAGGCTTTACAACTATCTGGGGCAGGACGGTTTCAGGGACATAGAATATTTTGACGCGCCGGTGCAACTGCTGAAAGGCGATATCCTGGCGCTGATGAGCGACGGGATCTATGATTTCCTGGGTTTCCGCCAGGTGGAAGAGGTCTTGCGGGAACGGGGAAACTGTCAGGAAAAGGCGCTGCGGATCATAGAGAAAGTGAACCGCGGCGCCGGTGAAAATAAAGACAACGCCAGCGTGATCCTGATTGGAGTGACCCGATGAGAAAGCAGAATTCGGAATTTTTGACGGCCTTCACCTCCGAGGCCAGCCATGATATCAAGAATACGGACTATTTCGGCTATGTGGAGCTGGACGACTGCGCCTGTTATGTCATAGCGGACGGGATCGACGACCAGTTGGAGGCTTTGAGCGCCCGGCTCGCCGTGACCGCCGCCACCTCCGCGTTTCTGGAGTCCCCCTCCATGAGCCGCCGCACCGTAAAACGCTGCCTGCGGGCCGCCAATAAGGCCCTGCTGGAGGCAAAGAGCAAGACCAGGCTGAAAGCCTCCGTGATCCTTGTGCTGACTGACTATGTAAAACTCCGATACGGACAGGCGGGTAATATACGGCTGCGCCTGTACCGGGACGGATTTCTGTGCCACAGTACCACGGATCAGTCCCTGACCCTGGACATGGTGAAAGAGGAGAGGGTCTCCCAGGACAGGGTGGCGGCCCATATAGAGAGAAACAACCTGTACGCTTATCTGGGCCAGGAGAAGGACTTTCACCCTGTGGTGTCCAAAAAGATAAAACTCACCGACTCCGATGTGCTGACCCTGTACACCAGGGGCGTATGGGAACATGTGGACGAGGGCGAGATAAGGGACGTGGTGGCGGAGGCCGCCAAAGACCCCGCGGAGACGGTAAACGGCATAGAAGATATGCTGCTGTCCAGACAGCCGGAGGATCTGCATAAATACACTCTGGCCGTGATTTATTTCAACAAACTGTTCGCCGATCCGGGAAAAAAGCGGAAAATACGCCGCATCCTGCTGTTGCTGATCCCCGTGCTCCTGGCGGCGGCCACCCTGGCCGTACTGCTCCTGGTGCGTCATAACAAACGGATGGAAAAGCAGGAGCGGATGGAGCTGGGGTATACGGATACCATTGAATACATACAGATGGACAATTATACCAAGGCCCAGGAGACATGCGAGGCCGCCTGTGAGTTGGCCGACGAACTGAAAGACAGGCAGATGCAAACCGAACTGGGCGACCTCATGAAACTGGTGGAGGCAGTTCTGCGGGGCCAGCAGTTGCTGGAGGAAGAAAAATATACCGAGGCCCAGGAGGCGTTTCTGGAGGCGTCAAAGCGGGCGGAATATGTGGACAGGCTGGGGGCGGACTATATCGGGCGGCGACTGGAGCTCACAGCCTCCTACATCTCCGTGTACGACCTGATCTATCTGGGAGATTCCCTGAGGGAAAATCTGCAATATGACAAGGCGGAGGAAAAGTATCTGGAGGCCAAGGCCCTGGCGTCCAAAATATATTTCGACAACGGCCGCACCGACGCCATGGACGCGCTGGACGACCTGTACCAGGCCCAGCGGGAGCTGCGCCAGGAGGAGGACGAGGCCCGCAGAGAACAGCTCACCCAGGAGGACGCCGGCAACAGTCTGCTGGCCCAGGGGGATACGGCCTACGCCCAGGGGGATTATGAGAGCGCAAAGGTATATTATTCCTCGGCGCTGCAAAAATTCCGCCAGTTGCAGGACCAGGTGCAGCAGGAGGTCTTAACCGGAAAACTGGATATCGTGGAGCGGAAACTGGCGGAGAATGAAAAGCTGGAGACGGAGGCGGAGGGGTATCTGCGACAGGCGGAAATACTGACAGTCGCGGGAGATTACAACAGCGCCAGGAAGTATTATCTGCTGGCTAAGGACATATACGCCGCCATGAAAGAGGACGACAAACTGGCGGAGATCAGCCGGAAGATGGAGCTGCTGAGCATCAAGGAGGAAAGCCTGCCTCCTGCTCCCACACCTGCTCCGGAGATGCAGTAAATTCTGAGAGCAGAACCATAGATAATCGTGAGGTTAAGTGACCGTATCGATTTATTGTACAGATTGGATATTCAGGCGCGAGCAAATCAGCACAATTTGGCACTTATATATGGAAAATTTGAAGATGCTTGCATAGAACAGATAAGGGAGGTGGGGCTGTGGAGACAGGCGGCTTTGACATGGAAGAGTATATCCGCGCGCGCATGATGGAGATAGCCCCGCTGGAGGATCGGGCGGCCTACAAGGAGATCGTGGGAAAGCTGCTCTTGGAGCTCCACCGGTATAACCGGGCGGCATATGAGCGGCTGGAAGAGAAGATATTGCAGGAAAGCGTTCCCCGGCAGGGCAGTTACGCGGTCCATATGGGGCTGACAGACAGAAAAGACTATGACGCTACGGATACTTTTTTGTATCCCATGCGGGAGGAGGACCTGGGGAAACGGGAGATCTCTGTGGGGGCGGTCAATGAGGCGGTGAAGGCGGGGGAACCTCTTTTGCTGCATACGGTTTTCCTGCCGGTCAAGGCGTCGGCCATCCACAGGCTGCTCCGTGAAAACAGGGAGTTTTCCGGTATGATCTGCACGGATAAGCGCCAGTACCGGGGGACGTTTACCCTGCGGCGCGGCAAGACCTATCTGGAGCAGGTCAAGGAGCTGTATTACATGTTTGCCGCCAACAGCCAGCCCTGGACAACCGCGTGCGAGGCCTATCTGATGAAACTGCTGGACGTGTATTTGCTGACGGCGGAGAAGATACCGGAGAAAGACAGCATCCGGGAGATCCAGGTGGATTTTGAGGAGTACGCCGATATCGTGGAGTACGACCGGATCCCCCTGTGGAATCTGAAAAAAGTCCGGGAAAAGACCAGCACCTATCCCGAACCCTGTATCGACAAGATCAACTATGAACACAGGATATTTGCCCACCGGCTGGATCCGGCCTGCCAGTATCTGGTGGCGGATTCGGATGTGGAGATCACCAATGTCCGCCGGGTGCAGGGCGACCTGTTGATCACCTGCGCGCTGGACGTCCCCCACGAGTGGGAACTGTACCGGATAGGCCGGGAGGAGGAGAGCGGGCATTATCGGTACCCTGTTCTGGGAAACCGCTGCAAGGACAGCTTTTCCGGGGAACTCACGGATCTGTACCGCAGAAGTATCAAGACCCGGGGAGAGATGGCTCGCCTGATCGAGGCTTTTGACTACCGGGGATACCTGGCGCTTAAGGGCGTGGAGATCTGCGGAGAGCCCCCGGAGGGTTGGGAAGGGGCCAACTACAATATGGACGGTTTTGTCCGGGATGAAATACGGGTGGGCCATAGCGGACAGACGCTGCTGCTCCATTTTGTGCCCACGGATGGGGAGAATTATTTGTGTGAGGATATCATGAGCTTTTTTGTGACACAGATACAAAAACTTTTTCCCGAGTACCTGTGCATGGGCATGTTGGATAAAGAACGTTAGCGTATATGTCCGCAGGGGCGAACAGCCGGGAGCTAGTGTGATTTGAGTCGCTGCAAAGTCGCGGCAAGGAGGTCAGCGTGAACTTTTTATGGGATATCGCGTTGCGGGCCCAGGAGCAGGGAAAAGGGGAGGATGAACTGTTCTTTTGCCAGGCCCGGGAATACAGCCCCTTCTATGAACAGGCATTTTCCAGTCTGAATGAGACGCAGGTGCCAGAGGGCAGGATCGAACTGAACCTTTTTGTGCGGTTCGCCCGCATTTTTCAGGATCTGCTCGCCTGGGAAGAGGAGCCGTCCGCCTTCGGGGAATATCTGACGGACGCGGCCCTGCACGCGCTGCTCTACACGGATCTGCGCCAGGGCCTCTCGAAAAGAGATATCTATATCCGAAAGATCCGACAGGAACTGGAGCAGGGCGTTTTCTGGCAGGATGCAGCCGAGGTGTTCCGGGAGATGCCCATGGAGGCGCGTAACCGGCTGGCGGCGCTGGCGCTGACGCAGATGCAGACCGGCTCGTCGCTGATGGTCTTTCGCAGGGCGGTGAAAGTATTATTCCCGGAGGCCATACTTTACCAGATCCGGGAGGAGCGCAGGAAGATCCTGCTGTATCTGGAGGGCGGCAAGACCCGACAAAGGGAGAATGCCCTTGATTTTGCGCGGGATATGTTTCTTCCCCTGAACTATGAACTCCGGGTTTTCTGGCAGTATCATTTCGGCATCATAGGCGTGGACGACGCCATGCGCCTGGGCGAGATCGCCATATATTGAGAAAAGGACACGGATTTATATGGACAGATACACGTACACATTAAACCGGGAAAACCGGCAGGAAAAAAAGCTTGGCTGCTATACCCGGGAAGAGCTGGAGCGGATGACGACCTATCAGCTGCGGGATATCTGCTGGAAGGAGCAGATACTGAACGGCATTCAGGCGCCGCTGGACAAGGAAGAGCTGATCCGGCAGATCCTGCGGTTTCGGGGAAGAAAAGAAAACCTGTATATTTGCAGGCAGGATGAGGGCGGAATAAAGCGCTTGGAAAGTCTGCTACAGACGGCGGTGATTCATGCCCTCCCCCAGGCCATAAAGGGCTGCGCCAAGATTGTGGTCTATGACGGTCTGGCAGTGGATTATTTCGATCATTTTACCATCGGATACCGGCAGGAGATCGCGGACACCAACGCCCTGCTGGTCAGCGGCGGCCGTATCTGCGCCATATTTCAGGTGCGGCAGTCCGGGGAGGAGACGGACTGCCTGTATCTGACCAAGGCGGCGGATATAAAGTGCAGGGAGTCCTCCGTCAAGAGCTATCAGCTATACTGTATGGACCGCTCCCTGTCGGAATGGCTGTATCGGCTGTACGAGTCGGATTACGATACGCTGCCGGAGCATTTAAGCCTCTATATCGTGCCGGTGATGGACTTCCAGGTCAGGGAGCTGTTGGAGATCCATATGCCGCTGGCCATTGATTTTGGCACCACCAATACCACGGCGGGAACCTATCTGGACTCCGGCTATCTGGAGAGACTGGAGGGGGATCCCGTGCGGGAAATGCTCCGGGAAAACGACGTGAACTATGTGACCTGGCGCAGCGGGGAGGAGCAGGGCGGCCGGGAAGTGCCCATCCTCCCCTCGGTGGTGGGGATCACCGGGATCGTGGGGGATCAGGTTCACTATGTGTTTGGGCACCAGGCCTCCCGGCTGTTTCGCATGAGCTATATAGATGAGGGATTCTGTGTATTTTATGACATAAAGAGGTGGATCAGCGATCCGGACAGGGAGGAGGAGCTGGTGGACCGGGACGGGCACCGCCGCTTTGTAAAACGCAAGGAGGTCATAAAGGCTTTTCTGGAGTATGTGATCGCCTGTGCCACCCAGCGGTTTAAATGTCGTTTTACCGATCTGCACATATCGGCTCCCGTCAAGCAGAAAAAGCTCTTTGCGGATCTGTACCAGGAGATCCTTCCCGCGTATAAGATCGAGCGGGAGAACATGCTGGACGAGGGCGTGGCCGTGCTGTACAACTCCATATCGGAGCGGATCCGGGAGGAAAAGTATCGGGACGGACAACAGCTGCGGGCGCTGATCATCGACTGCGGGGGCGGGACCACGGATCTGTCCTCCTGCCGTTTTTCCATCCGTAACCAGCGGGTGTCCTACCGGATCGATATTGCCACGGCCTATGAGAACGGAGACACCGATTTTGGGGGCAACAATCTGACCTACCGTATCATGGAGCTGCTCAAGATCGCGCTGGCGGGAGAGCTGGGGGACGGTCAGGGCCGTCTGCCGGAGGAGATCGTAAGGAGTATGGGAGACGATCTGTTTCGCCGGGTGGACGAGGTGGGGACGGTGGGCGTCTACCGTCTGCTGGAGGAGGAATACCAGCGGGCCGAGGCCGTGATTCCCACCCGTTTCCGGGAATATGAGCACAGGAGCAACAGCGAATATTACGCGGTAAAAAACAACTTTTACTATCTGTTCCAACTGGCCGAGCAGATCAAGAAGACCTTTTACGGAAAAGAGGAAATCCTGCGGATCGTGGTGTCCGGTACTGCGATTCGGGAGACCGCCACAAAGTGTCTGGTGGCGGACCGGTTCAAGCTGTCGGTGCGGGAGGGAGAGAGGCTCAGGGTCTTAAAGGATATTCCCACGGTATATTTCAGCGTCAATCTGCTGAATCGGCTGCTGCAGGCGGATATCTATGGAATCGTCAGGAAATTTATAGAAAATGCCTATGAGAGCGGAGAATTGCAGGAGTACTCCATCATCAGGCTCACGGGGCAGTCCTGCAAGATCGCCCTGTTTCGGGAGGCGCTCAAAGAGTTCATTCCCGGCAGGATCATCCAGTCTTCCAGAAGGGAACCCCGGGGGACGGAGGAACATGAGCTGAAACTGATGTGCCTGGACGGAGCCATCAAATATATCAAGGACAGAAAGTTCGGATACGCTGACGTACACATCGTCAACGAGCGTGCCGCTTTCCCCTATGTCATAACGGCGGCGACCCACACCGGGGAGGAAAAGGTGCTGATCCGGAGTCTGGACCGGAAACATATCAGAGGTTTTATCTCCAGAAACATGGCGGATCTTACCTTGCAGTTATACCTGAAGGATACGGACGGAAATGTAAGGTACAAGTACAATTATTCGGTGAACTCCGAGGATTTCGGGGCTGTGGAGGCCCAGGATGTGCTGGATCGGTACCGTGGGGAGATCCTGCAGGGGGATCTGGACACCATCGTCAACAGGGAGCTTAAGTTCTTTGTGCTGGGGAATGAGGAGAGATGGGGATTCCTGGTGGTGCCGGTGCTGAGAAGAGAGGAACAGTTGATGCTGGGGCCGGATCATTTCTTCCTGTTTGAGACGGACAGTTGGTTGACTAATTTCTTTGATGGGACCAAGTAAACGGCATATCCGGAAAGGAGATTGTGTATGCAGGTACAGGCTATTCCTTTGTTTCAGGACGCCCATTTGCTGCGGCGGGGGATGCTGGAGGCGTTGTCGGATCATACGTTTTTGTTTCAGGAATGTTTGTATGAGGGATATGGGGACGGGATATTGGCTGGCTGCGGGCTGACGGCTACCAAGGATACCGTCATTTTAGGCAGGGGGACAGTGCTGTTTGAAAATCGGCCTTATCTGCTGAAAGAACCCATGGCGGCGGTCTATTATCCCACCAATGAGCTCACGGTGCTGAAACTGAAATTCTCCGATGAAACGCGGGATTCCAACTATATATACAGGGAGATGGAACTGGCGTTTTCCCAGGGGGAACGGATGGGAAAGGGAGAGCTGGAACTGTGCCGCTTTACTTTGCAGGAGGGGGCGGCGCTGAGATATAAGTACAGGAGCTTTGAGGACAGGGATACGATCTATGACACATTGAACAGGGTGTATGCGCCCTATGCCTCTCCGGGCGGCAGTACGCTGTCCCCGGAGATAACGGGGAGCTTTGCCGCGCAGATGCTGGAGATCCCCGGCATTACGGATTTTGACGCTATGTTTTGTATGCAGATCCTGGAACGGGGCGGGCCCGTAAGCCCGGACGCGCTGAGAGCCTATCTTAAGCGCAGGGGCTCGGGGGAGGCAGGGGAAGGGAATCACGAATTATACAGGGGGCTGGCGGATATCCTGAAAAAGGCCCAGGGGGAAGAACTTCCCCAGGAGGCGCAGCACAGGAAGAAATGGAGGGTTACAGTTGAGTGAGCATGGCGGAGGCGGCAGCAGACGGGACGGCGGCGAAGACAGCATCAACGAAAACGGGTATGTACACCGTTTGATGCGTATACGCTGTACCCACGGAAGTATCGACAATTATATCAATCTGCCAAGGGATCACGGCGTGCTGGCGGGGCAGGATCAGGAGCCGCTGCTGAACGCCAACGATCATCTGGCAGGGCAGCATATCATACATTTCGGCAAGTGCGATTCTGACGAGAACCCGGAGCGGATGTTCCGCAAGGGTCTGGTGGGAGGACTGCTGGGTGGCCCTCTGTTTGGGGGCCTGGTGTCGGATGTGCTGGAAAAGACAGGGATCATGAGCTTTGACTGCAAGCCCAAGACCGATGAGGTCTGGGAGGAGACCAATGACCGGAATATCCTGGAGGGCGCCCCCGCAGTGCTGATGAAGAGCTGTCTGACCTGCCGCTACGGCGGCATCATCACGCTGGTGCCATTGGACGAATATCCCCAGGACGACCAGGCACAGCAGGAGAATGAGGAGGAAGAGACGCCGGAGGAGGAAGAGGCCGATCCCGTGAAAGAGGAGACGGATGCGGTGCTGCAGGCCGCCATGGACAGAATTGCCTCCACCGGGGCGCCCGGGCAGCAGGCAGTGCAGGAGGCACAGATGTGTATGGCCGCCACAGCCGTGGCCGCAACGGCAAACGCCGCGGCCCAGGTTTGCGGTTCTATGACGGATTCTTTGCCGGGAACCCAGGGCCCCTCGTGGATGCAGGCGATCACCTGTCCGCTGGCGCTGATGGCGGAGAATTACGCCCACAATCAGGCCATTCCCTTTGTCGGACCGTTTTTGGACAGCGCTGGTATGATCGTCAGCCAGGGGCTTATGGACGGGTTCAGGGTGGGCAACTTTACAGTGGCCCAGGCGGGGGCGGGCGCGGTGGCGGCCTACAATGCCTGTAAGCTGCTGAAAGGAGAACAGACGCCGCCCTTTGCGGATATTGTCCATGCGCTGGAGCCCTGCGGATTCTTGAGCAATCCTTACGGCATGATGCCCTGCGGGGTCGCCGATTACCTGATCCGGGAGGGCTGCCAGGTGCAGATGGAGGTGGAGGATATCGGCGAAAAGATGCGGACGGCGGGCACGGGGATGCTGATGTACGCGGCGGCCGACGCGGTGCGCTATGTGACTTGCAGCGCGGTGGAGGGGGACAAGTTTGCGTTCTTTAATCTGCCGGAGGGTATGGGGGAAACGGTGCAGACCATGGCGGAATTTGAAAGCCGGGTCATGGCGGGAGGCATACTGCCGATGCTTGGCATGACTATTGCTCCCCAAAAAGCGGAGTAGAAAGAGAAGTAAGCTTGAAACGGACGTTTCTAATACTGATAGGAGCAATGGGAATGGATTTTTTCACAGTCTCATGCGGAAAGAGGTAAGGATGATATATACGGACGAGGCCATATTGCAGGCGAGAAAGCAGATGGAAAAAAACGAGAGGCAGCGCCATTCCGAAAAGGTCATCAAGGCGGAACTGGAGCAGTCCATCTATGACGGGGAGGTATCCGTGTTCCATATCCCCGTGCGTTTTGAAGACATGCCCCTTTTGGAGGGCAGGATCACCATGCGCCTGCCGGGGGACTTTACCTCCCGGACCCGGGAAGAGATAGAGCGGGTGTATTTTATGGGAAACAGCCCCCAGTATGTGTACAGCAATTCCTACCTCGATTTTGCGCTGGCGCTGAACTGGACCACCCATGAAGTGCCGGAGGAACTGCTGTATGAGGCGGCTAAAAATGTCCGCTATATGATGGAGCGGGTCGGACCGAAGATGCGTTTTCTCGGAGAGGAAAAGCTGGACCGGGAAGAGGGGAAGATGGTGCTGTTTAAGGTGCTTTCCAATGCCATAGACGGCGTGATCTATATGAACATGTTTCTGGTTTGCGTGGAGGGAAAGATGCTCATGGGCACACTCTCCTTTGATCAGAAACTGAGCAAAAGGCTGGCGCCCCTCACGGAGGAGATCGTTAAGTCGCTTCGGGTTGTGAAGGAGGATGCATAGTATGGATACCATCACATATGAAAACATACAGATCCAGGGGATACCCTTTCACAAGATCGGGAAACTCCAGATACGGCACAGGGTCAACGACCACGGTTACTGCCATATCGAGGGGGAGATGACCGCGGAGCAGGCCCGTGACATCCTGCAGCGGGTGGACGAGCGGTTTGCGCTGAAGATCGAGACCAAGGCGGCGGGACAGCCCTCCGTGCTGTTTTACGGCAATGTCCAAAAGATATCCATGGAGGAGGGCAACAGCTATGCCACCCTGACTGTGGACGGCATCACCTCCAGCGGAAAACTGGACAGGCAAAAGAGAAACCAGACCTACCAGAATACCACCCAGACCCACGGGCAGTTGCTGAATAAGCTGCTGGGAAACAGAGGCAGCGTCCAGGTGCTGGCCACCGACAGGCCGGTGAAAAACTTTATTATCCAATGTGACGAGACGGACTGGGAGTTTACGATCCGCATGGCCTCCCGGCTGGGAGCGCCCGCCAGCGTCAATATCCTGTCCCCCAAACCGCAGATCTACATAGGAATCCCGCCGGAGGGCAGGACGGTGCAGGTGGATACGGTATCCTTCGGCTCCTCCAGGGATGTGCAGGGCGACGGCGGCGCGTCCCGGAGCGCCCACACCTACGCCTATGCCTATCTGGGAGACAGCCTGGCGCTGAACGGCAAAAGCTACCGCATCCGCTCCATGCAGGCAGACCTGGTGGACGGACTGCTGGAATGCACCTATGATTTCTGCGCCCCCGCCGGATTCTCCGTACCCCGGACTGCTAACGGCGGCGTCTCGGGAAGGATGCTCCGGGGCATCGTGAAGAAGGTGGAGGCCGACAAGGTACAGGTGCATTTCGCGTCGGTGGACAGCTCCTATGACGAGGGCGGGGACTGCTGGTTCCCGTACTCTACGGCCTATTCCTCCCAGGACGGCAGCGGCTGGTACAGCATGCCCGCCGAGAATGACGAGGTGAGGGTGTTCTTCCCCTCCGGGGACGAGGGAGAGGCCTTTGCCGCCGGGGCGGTGGCCAAGAATGTCCGGGCCAATGTAAAGGACAAGGCCTGGAGCGGCACAAACGGCAAAGAGATCCTGATGACGGCGGACGGCCTGGTGATTACCTGTAAGGACCAGAAGATCTATATAAAGCTGTCCGACGCCGACGGCATATCCATTATCTCCGACGCCAACATCAATGTGACCTCCGGCGCCAATGTGAATATCTCCGCCGGTGACACCATCAAGATCCTGGCGGAAAACGAGGTGGTGCTGGGCACGGCCCAGTCTCACATCAACATCAGGAAAGAGGGCATCAGCGCCACGGGCGACAACATTATTATGATTTAGAGACGGCCATAAAGGAATGAGGTAAGGATGGAAGAGATCAATTTCAGGGAGGTTTTCAGAGAAAACTGTTATATTCCCGCCCTGCGGAAACTGGAGGAGACTTTTTCCGCAGGACTGACCGGGGATATGGAGCGGGTGACGGAGGCTTTTTTATCCCCATTGGAGGCGTTTCTGGGGTTGTACCTGGAACACCGGGACCGGGGGAGCGTTCCCCCGGCGGGGAGGCTGTGCCTGTCTTTTCTGAGAACCTCCCTGTGCCAGGGCAAACCTGTTTTGCTGGCGGAGGTATACGAGACGCTCCCTTTTCTGGAAAAGCCTGTTATGGGCTGCGAGCTGGGCGCAGAGTGGATGCTCCTCGGCTGGGACGCCTTTCGGGAAGAGCTGGCGGAGAACACCCGGCAGCAGTCTCTGAGCCGCTATGTGCGTCCCCCGGAGCGGGGTTCCTATGAGGCGGAGGCCCTGTCCATTCTCCTTCGGCAGTTGGCGATGGCCATGAAATATATGCTGCGGGGGCTGGAGTACAGGGGCCTGTGGAACCGACTGTCCGTCATGGAGGGATTTACCGTATCCTACGGCGAATATATGGACTGGCAGTTCCCTCTGCTGGAGATCAAGGGGGACGTGGATATCTTTCTGTGCGATGACAGGACGGATCTCACCTTCCGCAGATTCAGGGGGCTGCACTATGAGGATAAGCAATTTGGCTCCCGGGAGCTGGACGACTGCGTATTCCGGGAATGCACTTTCCAAAAATCGGATTTCATGGGAACAAAGCTGCGCAATGTGCGGTTCATTCAGTGTGTGTTTGAGGACTGCTGCTTTGCGGGAGCGGAACTGATGGGGAGTTCCTTTCTGTCCGGCCGCCTGCGGGGCGTGCGCTTTCAGGGGTGCCGTCTCCTGCCCCAGGCCCCCTATTACGCCCCCGCCGCTTTCAAATGGAGCCTGCTGGAGGCGGTGGAATGGAATGAGACGGAGGTCAGGGACGATATGTTTGTGGACTGCCAGCAGTTTGACGCATGAGAGGTACAGGCATGAAATATTTTATGATATCGCAGGATAAAGCGCTCTCCCATGTGATAGCGCCGGAAAAACTGGACGGTTCCCTCTACCGGGACGGGGTATCTAAAAGAGAGTTTGACGCAGTCGCGAACATGGTGGTGACTTATTTTGACAACTCCCAGGAACTGGAGAAACCGGATGTCCTGTACAGCACCGCATTTCTGGTCTCGGACCGTTTCAAAAAACTGCTCCGGGCCTTTGACCCCAGGATGAAATGTAAGGGGATACGCTGCTATCCCCACCAGGTGGAGGATCCGGAGGCACTGCTCTACTGGTGGCCCTGGATTCCCAGAGTGAAGTGCCTCAGCGAGCAGACGGTCAGGTACCCCACAGGTCTGGTGGAGCATCCGGTGGCGGTGGAGAGCAGACTGCAGGGCCGTCCCATCCTGATGGTGGATGGGACAGTCGAGACCATAGTCTTGGTATCGCTGGAGCTGGCGGAGGCCATGCTGCGGCGGGGAATGTGGGGCATGAACTATATCCCGGTGGAGATGGAGAGGAGATAGCGGATGCGCAGTATTTTTTCTCATAAAAATATAGTGACGGTTCTCACGACGATCGTCTTTTTCGCGGATCTGTACCTGCTGTGCGTGTTTCCGTCCGACCTGGTGCTGAACCTGTTCTGCGGCAAGGTGGGGAAGGCGGAGCTGGACGAACTGGAATACAATTACGGGCAACTGGCGGGATATCCTGCCGGGGAGGGCGTTCCAATCCTGGAGAATATAGAGCAGCTCCGGGAATGCAAGACCATGGAATATATAACCTTTGAGACGGATTCCATCATCCCCCTGAAAGCCTACAAGCTCCGGAGCGCCAGCGACAAAACCGACAATACTTACCGCCGCAGGGGCAATCCGGTGAGCAGCGGCAGGCAGTGGCCCACCTATTCGGCCACCCGCCCGCTGACCAAGGCATATATCTACAACCGCTACTATCTGGTCAGGCTCCCGGACGGAAACTATGTG
Organism: uncultured Acetatifactor sp.; assembly: GCA_910584375.1. Taxonomy (GTDB): domain Bacteria; phylum Bacillota; class Clostridia; order Lachnospirales; family Lachnospiraceae; genus Acetatifactor. Next base: position 4,376 of record CAJUAH010000040.1, on the reverse strand, counting down.
GCGGCCTATCTGGACGACGCCTTTTACTGGCAGTACAGACTGACAGGCAAGGTAAAGCTGCCCCTGGGACTGGTGGAAGATATGCATATCCAGGCGCGGCCTCTACTGCAATCCGCTATCGACACATACGGGGCGGAGGGAGAAAAGATGCTGCTCATGTTCTCCCAGGAGCGGTATGAACAGCACAAAAAACTGTACAAATTTGTGCAGCTGGCCGTGTTTGCGGGGATACTGGCCCTCTATGGGGCGGCGGTGTTTATGATTGACAGAATGATGCGTAAGATGGGGAGGTAATGGGCCATGGACGGAACGGAAACGCTGGAACTGGGACGCATACTTATCGACATACCGGTTGCTTATAAGGCCATAAGGGAACTGCATATCAGAGACTGGGCCAACGAATACGGCGTCCTGTCCCTTACCCTGATCCTGGGGGAAGAGGCGGGGGAGGATGTGGCCGAGCGGTTGGAGGGCCAGAGGGTTCGTGTGCTCACCCCGGAGGGCGAGACAGTCTTTACAGGCATATGCTCCGGCGCCGGGACGCTCCGGGGAAACCGCTATACGCAGCTGCAGTTGGAGGCCAGGAGCCTGGCCTGGCTGGCGGACAAAACGCCCATGGACAGAACCTTCCAGTCCGGGGATAAGACCCTGAGACAGGTGGCGGAAACGGTGCTGGCGCAGTACGGCGCGACCCTGCTTATAAAGAGAGATATGCCCCTGCCCCAGATGCTGACCCAGCAGGGGGAAACAGACTGGCAGTTCCTGCGCCGGATCGCGAACCAGTGCGGACTTTTGCTTTTTACCGACGTCCGGTCGTCAGGGATGAAGATCGCCATAGGCGCCGTACCTTTTTCCGTCAAGCCCTTGCAGCTTACAGGCGTGTACGAGAAAAAAGATATCGGAGCCTATCTGGACGTGAAATACAATACCGGTAAAGACGCCTCCGTCTATGAATTTTTGCAGACCGGAGGCGTCACGGGGGATATCACCGCCGGGAGCGGCTGCCATGTGAAAGGCCGTCCGGCGGACCGGGTAGTGATACGCAGCGATATAAGCTCGGACCGGGGAATGCTCTACAACCGTGTGCTCCTGTCCTATGTGGACGGAGCCGTGCCCGCCATGGAGGAGGCCTATGTGGGAAGGGCCGGAAAGAGCGGCTCCTCCTACACCGGCGTACTCACCGGCGAAGTGCTGGAGATCTCCGGGACGGATATCAAGGTAAAATTTGACGGCGGGCCCGGAGGGACGCGCTGGATTCCCTATGCCAGCGTACTGGGCAACGATATCTATGCCATGCCGGATGAAAAGGACACAGTATTTTGTTACTTCGACAACAGCGGGGAGATCGTGGCCCTGGGGAGCCGACATACGGATACTTCCCGCCCGGATTTTTCCAGGCCGGAGGAACCCACCCTCACCGCATACAACCGTATGATCAAGTTTAAAAAGGACGGCATAGACATGACGGGAAACCGTCAGGAATATGACGGACAGGGAGGAAATCAGGTCAAGATCACTTTCTCGGACACGGAGGGCATCGACATTGCCGCCTCGGGCGATATCACTATCGGGGCCAGAGGCGTGCTGGCGATTCAGGCCCGGGAAACGCCTGAGGGGGAGGAGCGGCCTACCGCCTGGTTTGACGAGAAGTTCTCGGAGAATATGGAGAACTTTAAGAATCAGCAGAAAGCGGGGAGCGACGCATACATCAGAGATAAGGGTTCTTTTACACCCTACGACCCGGTCACGGATCTGCTCTCCACGGTGGGGGGCAACTTTGTGGACGGATTTGTCGACGAGCTGAAATCCCCGCTTCATATTATAGAATCCGGCAAAGCGCTGTTCGGCCTTGACAAGAAAGAGGAAGAGATACCCAAGGTGACATTTGCGTCAGTGGAGGACAAGCGCGTGTCCGCCATCGCGCTGGAAAGCCTCTATCTCATCGTGGGGGATTCCGGCCTGGTGATCGGCAAGGATTACATCATGATCGACGCTGTGAAGTTCCAGCAGTCGGGCTTTATCTGCAAGGACGGCTACCCTGAGGTCAGCGAGAGCCAGCGCACAGGCATGGATATCTTCATGGATTTTGTGAAACTGGCGGTGGACGTGGCGTGTCTGTTCTGCCCTGCCATGTGGGGGCTGAAACTGCTGGGCGCGGGCCTTTCCCTGCTCAAGGGGGACTATTATGGGGCTGTCACGGGGCTGATTCCCTTCTCCAGCGCTTTCAGCGCGGTCAGCGATACCATGGACGCCATAAAAAAGACCAATAAGGCAATCAATACAATATGCAAGATTATGGCGGGGGCGGAGATGATCGCCTCCACCATCGACGCCGGTATGGCCATAGACAGGATCGTTGAAAACTTTAAGGAAAAGGGCTGGGGGGCGCTGACCGACCTGGCCACATGGGAGGACATGCTGGGAGTGGCCAGTGCGACACAGTCTATCTATGGCAGCGCCAAAGATCTCGCGGAACTGAGCGAGAAACCCAAGCCAAACAATGCGCCGGAGGGCGATTCCGGCAAAGAACCCGGAGGGGAGGACGGGCAGGACGAACCCAAGCCGCCCAGTGCTGCGGGTGACGCCGAGGGCAATAAAGTCAAAACAGAGGCCACTGAGAGCTGCGGCGACCCCATCGACGTAGTATCGGGCAGCCAGAAAGTGGAACAGACCGAGTTGATCATCCGGGACGTGACGGGCAATTTCACGATCAAGCGTCACTACGAATCCATCTACAAAAACAGCGGGAGCCTGCTGGGCGAACGGTGGTTTCTCAGTGTGGGCAGCTATCTGTCCTTGCAGGAAGACAGGGCGGTGATCCTGATGCCCAACCGCCACCTGGAGCGCTTTGCCCGCAGGGAAGACGGCGCCTGGGAGAACCTGCGGGGCGAGGACGATTCCGTGACCCTGCGGGAGGAAGACGGCTGCTATCTGATGTGCCGGAGAAAAGAGCAGAAGACCTACCGTTACGACCGCGGCGGCAAGCTGGTGTCCATCCGGGACCGCAACGGCAATACGATTCTGCTCAAATACATGGGCTCCGCCCTGATGCAGATGGATTTCCCCAGCGGCCAGTGTGTCACCTTCCGGTATGAGGAAGGGAAACTGGCCGGCATGACGGACATCCTGGGCCGCAGCGTACAGTACCGCTATGAGGGGGAACTGCTCACCCAGGTGACTTACCCCAACGGAGGAACCATTTCTTACACATACACCCCGGAGGGCTACCTGGAGGGCATCACCGACCAGAACGGCAACCCCTATGTGCGCAACGAATACGCCGCAGACGGCAGGGTGACGCGCCAGTTTTTGTGGGGCGACGCAGAGTACGTGATCCTCTACGACGACAACAACCGCACCAACACCTTCCTGAACCTGTCAAACGGGGAACGTCTGGAGTACCACTACGACAGCCGCAGGCTGGTGGTAAAGACGGTCTACACCGACGGCAGCAGCCGGGAGGCCCGGTACGACACGCGAGAAAACCGGGAGTGGGAAAAGGACAGGCTGGGCAATGAGCTGTTCCGGAGATTCGGCAAGGACAGCCAGCTGTTGGAGGAGACCCTGCCCAACGGCCTGGTCACCTGCTTTGCCTATGACGGGGAAGGCCGGATCACCGAAAAATGGGACAACGGAGGCAGGAAACAGCAGTTTGCCTACGACCGCCACGGCAACCCGGTGGAGATCCGCAGCCGGATCCAGGAGGGCGCAGAGCAGCGTGTCCTCCTGGCCTACGACGGCCTGGGCCGCGTCACGGAAGTGACGGACGCCGGGGGCAACACCACCGTCTATGCCTATGAGGGGAACTGCCCCCAGCCCAGCGCCATCACCACCCCGGAGGGAAACACGGTCCGCTATGCCTACGACAGGGCCGGACGCTGCATGGAAGTGCAGGACGCCCAGGGAACCACCGCCTATGCCTACAACCATATGGACTGCGTCACCATGGTGACGAATCCGCTGGGAGAAGTGACCCGGTACTATTATGACGCCCTCTGCAACCTGACCAAAGTAGTGCGCCCTAACCAGGCCCGGGAAGGGGGCAGCCAGGCGGGCACCCGGTACTGTTACGACGCCATGGACGCCCTGGTCATGACCGTGGATCCCCTGGGCAATGTGCGGGCCACGCCCCGGGACGTGGAGGGGCATGTGCTGAAGGAGATACACCCCAATGCCTACGACCCCGCTACGGGGGACGGGGAGGGCATCGCCTACGAGTACGACCCGGAGGGCCGCCGCATCAGGATATGCTACCCGGACGGCGGCGTGGAGAGGATTCGCTATGACGCCATGGGCCACATCACCGAGAAGATCGCTCCCTTGGAGTACGACAGCCGGACGGACAGCGGCAAGGGCTGGCGCTACGCCTACGACGA
>CAJUAH010000039.1 GCA_910584375.1 uncultured Acetatifactor sp. | reverse complement strand
TTTTCTCAACCTTCTTTCTTGGATTTCCCTATACTTGAATTATACAGGAAGCTCCTTGTGTTAATGCGTAATCTGTACGCAATCCAAGCGTACTGCATGAAAAAATGCGTATTGTATGCGTAATCCGTGCGCAAAAGTGTGAGAAGAATTTCTATGGCGTCATAAAACGCCGCCCAAGAAATTCTAAATCTCACAATGGAAGAATGCCAAAAGCAGGCATTCTTCTATTCGACCGGTTCTTGTTCACGCAGGCGGTTCACCAAATTTTTCAGCTCCCGCCTGTCCGTGGTTATCAGGTCTTTCTCCAGAGGACTTGCCTTGAACTCCACCATGATATTGTTGTTGTTCGTACTGATAAGCCCGCTGCCCCGTTCAAAATGCGTGACTTCCATGACCTCGGCATCAGACAGGTGCAGGGTGTCCTGTACCCGGCCTGCCTCGTCATCCTCAAGGTTTAAGATGATCTTGGTCTTGGAATTATTGATAATGCCCTTTCCAAACCGCCCCTCGTCCAGATTGAAAAAGTCGTTTAAGTCCTGGCTGGCGCAGATGGCAGAGCCGCCATAGCCTCTTATGGTCTTAAAGATCTCCAGGACAAAATCCCCCGCAAGGCGGGTGCCTGTCGCCCCGGCGCCGGATAAAAGCTGCCAGCATTCATCAATGAATATGGCTTTCTCCTCAGTCCGGTCTTCCTTCGCCCGATCCCAGACAAAATCAAGGGCAACAAACATCCCTACCGTGAGCAGGTCGCCCGTAAGGGAAGAAATGTCAAGCACGGTATATTTATTCTGAAGGGATACATTGGTCTGCTGGTTAAAGGTGCTTGCGGAGCCGTTTACAAGGCGGTTTAAAATATTTGCCAGCCGTTTTGTCTGGGAGTCTTTTTTCAGAACCCCGTAGAGGTCGCCAAGGACAGGCATCCTGCGGTACTGCCCTGGAATTTCCGGATCTTCCAGACTCTGGTTGTCATGGGTGATTCCTTTTTCGTTGTAAGTGCGTATAAGGGCTTCATCAAGGAGCTGCCGTTCCTCATGGGTCATATCCGGGATCAGCAGGCTGAAAAAGATATGGAGCCGCTGGATTTTGGATGCAAGCTCGGATAACCGGATGCCCGGCCCGTCCAGCAGCTCGTCCACGGTGTGGTCCACATGGCGGATCTCCATGACGTTGATACAGTGGGGGCTTGCAGGGGAAATCTGTATGAACTCCCCGCCCACATTGGCACAGGCCCGGTGGAACTCATGCCCCTTTAACGGGGCAATGATAAATATGGGAATCCCTTTCCGGCGCATCCTCAGCGCCATGAGCTGCATGGTGAAGGTTTTCCCCGCGCCGCTGGTGCCTAAGATCGCCATGTTGGCATTCTTGTAAATGGCGGAATCAAAGATGTCCACGATGATGAGGGAACTGTTATACTTGTTCACGCCAAGCAGGATGCCGTTGTCATCGCACATTTCATAGCTGGTAAAGGGATAGCAGCTTGCGGCGCCGCTTGTCAGGAGGTTCCGCCTGCTGCGCTCATAGAGCTTTTTCTCCATGGAAACCAGCGGCAGGGAGGACAGGAAAGCCTGTTCTTCCCGGAAATGGCAGGAGGATGCCTGCATATCCTGGGATACAAGCAGTTTCTTCATCTCGTTCACTTTCCATTCAAGGTCTTCCACATTTGCGGCGGTAATGGTGACCAGCAGGTTCAGAAAATAAAAGTCCTCATTGTCTGCCAGCCCCTCCTTTAAGAAATACCCGCTGCGGATGGCGCTGTCTATGTCGTCAAAATCGGTGTTCGTGTCGCTGGTATCCTTGATCCGGGAGCGGTTGATGCGGAGCTGCTGTCCCACTTTCTGTATGATCCGCTCTTTCGGTTCCCGTGAGAGGAACATATCCATGTCAATGCCGTCCCCTGCGTTTACCAGCAGGCTGAGCCATCCGGCGGGCACCTGCGTTTTATAGCCGTCAGAGGGTATCAGCAGGTAATCGTAATAAAGCCCGTCAATGCAGAGGTAGCCGCCGTGGGTGAAGTCAATGCTTGCGGGGGCGATAAATTCATTTGCGGGGATGTGGTCCGCATCCGCAGTCCTGCCGGCGGCAGCGTACTTTTCCACGATCTCCCTTGCGCGCCGGGGCAGCGGCTTTACGGCGCTTTCATTGCGGCACAGCAGGTTGTAGAGTATCCCGATGGTATGCTCGTCTTCCTGTTCAGGGATGACAAGCTCATTGCCGCACTGTCTGAGGTAGTTTGCCGCGGTGTGGACTGCGCCCTCCAGGGCGGTGACAGCTTCGCTTTCCTCGTCCGCGCGTTTGGTATTGCTCCAGGGCTCATACTCAAAAATCAGGAAAAAGCGTCTGGTTACTGCCTCCCTGGAACTGATCTGCTGCACGAACTGCAGGTAGTCCTCCTGCATGAGCCTGCACTGTCCGTTGGTTTCCTCAGCCATTTCCCGCCGCACGGTCTCCAGATGGCGGTTGATGTCGGCGCGCCTTGTCAATACCTTAAACTGCAGCTTTACGGGGCTTACCTTCAGGTAGGAGATAAAGGAATAGATGATGCTCCTCTGTTCATTCCCGCTGCGCAGCAGGAAGTTGATGGGTATGACTTCCACAACTTTCACGAAACGGTGATCCTTCGTGTAAATGATGCCGTTTGCGACCCTGCTGATGGGCAGGTATTCCGCCACCGGGTTTAAGTATTGGAACGCAGGTTCCGGGGGATGCAGGGGCAGGCGGGATTTTTCCCTTGTGTCTTTCAGGGGAGTGCCCTGCCTGCCGGATTGCTGCTTTTTCCCCACGGGGCGCAGCTTCTGGCGTATCTCATAGCCCCGTACTTCATCAAATTCCGCCGGGAAATCATCTTTTCTCCGGCGTGGCTGCTTTGTTTTTTGGGGCTTTGCCGTATGGGTGGTACGGTCTGCGGCCGGTTTCTCGGCGGTCTTTTTGTCCGTTGCGCCCTCTGCGCCAAGGATGCGGCGGTTTCTCAGGTATTTCACAAAGATCAATAAAAAGGACGAAAGGCTTTCCCCTGAAATGCCGATCAGCGCCACCAGCGCGGCAGGCAGCGCCGTAAGGCACAGGATGACAATGCGGGCAGTCAGGCCAAGGGGCAGGCATAAAAGGACCGGCAGCCCTATGGCAGATGCCAGGATGCCGGCCTCAATCACATTCCTTGCCTTGAATAAGCCGCCGAAAAAGGTGCCGGTATCTATAAAATTAGGTGGGATGATATAAGTATCACGCTCACGTTGATGGTTCATGGATAAAATAACCTCGCTTTCCTTACAGTTTTACTGCTGGTGTTTCGTAAGCCGCAGGGCGTCAGCCGATGATCCAGAAAGGACCGCCCGCTGCAGCGCCCCGGCTTGCTTCCCTTAAAATAAGGGACAGATCCCAGAGCTGTCCGCTCCTGCCGTAACTGGCAGGGTCAGCCACCAGTATCTTTCCGTTTTGGACACCCCGCAGTACGATAAAGTGCCCTGATTTTGTAAAGTGTCCCCTGGACATGATCGCAACCACCAGCTTTCCCTCTGCCAAAGCATCCAGAATTCTCTGCGGTTCTGAAGCGGAACAGCCTGACACATTTAACCCCCAGTTCCTTGCGGCGGCAGGGATCAGCGCATGGTAGGAGCCGCTGTCCCTGCACCAATAGCCGTTCCGGTAAGACCATTCCGCCATAGCCACAGGGTCTATTGTCTGGTCAGTGAGGGAGGACACCACGATTGCCATAGCCGTAGGACCGCAGCCGTGGCTCCCGATATGGTCGGTGCCGTAAGGCTTTCCTGCATAGCGCTCGTCCAGCTGGTTGTAATAGACAACTTCCGTTGCGCCATCGGTAAAGCGGACATCACCGAGGGAGGGGATGGAATTGCCGTCCCATTCCGTAAGCCCCTGCATCATGCCGTCACCCAGAAAAAGGCTTAAGTTCTGGGCATAAGCATCTGCAAGGGCGGCCTGTTCTTCGTCTAACATGAAAACCTGTTCTGAGAAATAGGTCTCACCGTTATAGACAAGGGTATACACATTCCATGTTTCCGTGACGGATACCTCTTTCCCAGTGGCATGGTCTGTTTCAGTCCTTGTCCGTGTTTCCTGGGCCTGTGTGTAAGAGTATAGGCGGCTTTGGTTGGTGCGGAGTATATTTTCCATATCCGAAATGGAAATGCCGGCATAATCTTTATTTTTGTATGCGCAGTACATGGCAATAAATTGGTTGGCATTATATAGCGGGCGGTCTGCGTAAGGGTTGATGACCTCCATTTCATCAGCATCCGAGGCTGCAAAGTCTGCCTCTATCTGTTTCATGGTATCCTCCAGCCCTCCGGCCATGATTTCATCTAACGTGGAAGTGATTTCTGCCACATTTTCAACAATGGCGGCATTGTTGTTCAGGATCGGTATATCTACATTAACCGTGGAAGAAAATGTGTTCAGCAGACCGCCAAAGATTACCGATGGCAGGGATACCACAAACACAACGGGAATCAGCAGCAGGGCAATGATTCCGATTATGATTTTGCCAACAAGCTTACGGTTTTCCCAAAGGACGCCGGCAGCGGCACCATACGGTCCCCCGGCAGCTGCGCCCTTGGCGGCGCCTGATACGGTTTTGCCTATCTTTATAGCCCCGCGTACCATGTGTGCGGCAGCCCGTCCCGTTTCAAGGGTTTTGGACAGGCCGCTTTTCTGTTCATTTTCCATAATGATTATCCTTTCCTATACCTGCAAACTTTCAGGCGTTTTAACGCCTTGCGCAGGCACAATATTTGCAAAGTGAACAAGTTCACTTATGAAAAATTCATTTTTCACACTCGCTCCCTTCTCTTTGGCGGCTGCGGCAGTTTCTTCACAATGGACACCTTATAGGCAATAGAGCCGTCAGGAGCCATGTAAGGTGTTTTGTCCACGGCATCCTGTGCGTACTGCTTGTACCAGGAACTGCCATCCGCTGCCTGTATGGTGGTATAATTGCCATCCGGTGCGGCATACTGGGCGGCATGGTACATTCCAAAGGCAATCCCCTGTGGATGTTCTTCCGAAGTCTCCGTACCGGTGATGCGCCCGCCGCCGATCTCCACATCCGAAAAGGCGGGAACCTGTGGGGCATTTTCTCCCAGAGCGGCATATCCAAGGTAGGACTGAAGCGCCTGGGATGCCTCCGGCCCGCTCATAAAGCCAAGCTCCGCAATGTTCCCCGTAGCCACGGTGCTTATGACATTGTTGGCAAAATTGCCGCCTTTGCTGACGGAGGAAGCGTAGATATGCCCCCCAATCCCGCCGCCGGATTTTCCGGAGGAATGGCTGACATTGGTTTTTGATGAGGCGGTTGCCGACTTTACGGCGCTGTTTGTGATGCGGCTGCCCACCATTCCGGCAAGCCCGCCGGACAGTAAGCCTTTTGAGCCTGCGTTGGTATGGGAGGAAATCCTGCTGTGCCCGCCGCCGAAATGCTGGCTGGAAAAGTTTTTCAATCCGCCTATGCCCCTGGCGGCAACCATAGCCTCCGCCAGCATGGAACCGCCCGTATGCCCCACATTGATACCGAGACTCGACATAAAGGAGTCTATTTTTTGTGACACTTTCAGAAAGGCAATGGCGCAGAGGAACCATATCAGGACATTGCCGGATGCGGTTTCCCTGCCGACAGTGTTCACCTGATCCTGTATCTCACTTTCCGTCATGGCAAAAACGGGCTGGCTGAAAGCGAAACAGAGGACTGCCACCATGCAGACTGAAAGCATGATATGCCTGTATCGTTTTATTTTTTGCATTGTACTCCTATCCGTGCGCCGCGGCGCACATTCAATTTTTATGATACATTTCCTTTTACAGAGAAAGCGGGTTTGCCAGAAAAACTCCCACCATTGATGTAAACAGCCGCAGGCACCATGCATTCATAAGCAGCAGGAATACCTGCCCGCCGAACATCCGGCACCATGACTTGAAAATATTGGATGTTGTCTGGGATGCGCCCATGGAAAAGGCAACCGGCGCAGTATAGACCAATACACCCAGCAGTACATACCTTTCTGCCGCCTCAAACAGCAGTTTCAGGTAATTCCATGCCAGTATCAGCACAAGGATCAGTGTAATCAGGGCAACGGCGCCGTTGGCACAGACACCTATGATCGTCAGCAGGACGGAGTTGAAGCTGGCAAAGTTCAATGCCGGCAGCTCGGAGTCCATGATCCAATGGTAGGGAGTGCCCCCGATGGCAAGCACAGTGTTGATGATGTCATCGGAAAAGTACGCAAGCAGGATAAAGAGCAGGGAGCGGATACTGAGCTTTACCGGGTCTTCCGCCTCAACGCCCGCACCCAGACCGAAGTTTTTGAACAACTGCCAGATCCAGTTCAAAAGGATCAGACCAATGGCAAGCGCAACAAAAATCTTATACATTGTTTCTGCTGCAGGGAAGTAGCGCAGGAAAACGGTCATGTCACAGCCAAGAGCGCCCAAAACAGAGGTAGATACCAAATCAAGGCCATGCATGACCTGTTCTGCAATCCATTCCACAATACCGTCTAAGATTCCCATGTAAGCCCTCCTATCCGTTCCATTTGCCGTCGGCGAAGAAAGGTGTTACATAGGCCATGATAAAGCCAAGCCCGTTCAGGATTGCCCATGTGATGCAGATCCGTTTCAGCCAAGCGCGGCTTTCGTCAACCGTCCTGCCGCTGCGGGAGAAATTCATCAGCAGAAGGGCAACGGAGGCGGTGACTATCGCCGCCACGGTGGATATCAGGACAATCTGGCTATACACATCCTTCATAATCTCGGTGGCTTTGTCCCATACAGTGGTAGCGGCATAAGCAGGCGGGCAGTAGGCAAGGAGCATGATTGCGGTCAGGACTGCGCAGTAGGCAGCCTTCCCGAAAGGAAAACGGCGGGGCTTTTTCAAAGCCTTTCCGCCGTCAGGGTTGTGGGAAACATTCATTTTCTTCAATTTTTGAACCTCCTGTAAATTTTTTTGTAAAAATACCGCACCTGTGGGAGCAGATGCGGCAATATCCGGCACAGAGCCGGAGGGCATTAAAAAACACCAGCCGGAAAGGGTGGTGTGATGGCTCAAAATGGTTTTGGGTGCATTTTTGAGCATATTCAGTTTAACATACCCATATTTGCGTGAAAAGAGCAAAACTGTGCCAATTTCGTGCAAAAGTGTGCCAATTATGTGCCAGACTTTGAATCCGGGAAGAAATTTTCTAAAATGGCAATGCTGTCCTTGGAAGTATACCCCCACAAAATGGAACTGAGGGCATCTATCGCCTCCTGCCGTTTCCGGTAGTAAGTGCGGAAACTGATGTCGCGGATGTAGGGGCGGAGCTTTTCAATGATTTCCTCCACGTTGCGGAGCTGCTGGGGTGACAGGAAAGTATAGAACAGCAGCCAGTAGTAGGTTTCCCCGTTTTTGTGCTTTGTCCGCAGCAGGTCAATGGCATTGTCCAGCAGTTTCAGCATACGGTGGCTCTGTTCAATGCATTCCGCATGGCGCTCAATCGTGCTGCCGGAGAGGTCAGCACCCGCAAGGTAGACGGAATCCAGAAAATCTTCAATGGAGCTGCCATATTCGATTTCAAACTTATTTCTTACCTGCTGGACGGACAGCTCCAGGCTCCAGACCACATCCCTGTATTTCTTCAACAGTTTCCATGTATCATGGTACAACGGGTTCTCAGTGTCGATTGCATTATTCTTTTTCATGTAGGTTCCTCCTGAAATGATTATTTGGTTTAAGGGAGAGCGTAAGCTCAAAGGTGTACACTGTCTTTCCGGCGCCGCACTGGACGGACAGCCCAAAGCGGTGTTCCTCCCCTGACTTGGTGTGGATAAAATACCTTTCCCCGCAGGCATCCGATAAGGGATATAACTTATATATGGATTTGGGGCATCCAAAACATGAAATTCCTTGTGCGGCAAGGATTTCCGCGAGTTTTTGGAGTATCTGCTCCATGTGCGTTTTTGAAACGCAGGACAACTCCGATGAAACGGAAATATTATGTTCCGTGGCAGCAGGCGCCTCGCAGGGAGCATCCTCTGGAAGACTGATATTGATATTTAATGTCATGGCAACCTCATCCTTATCTATTAGTACATCTGATATTTGGAACATGGTGGACAGATAGCCTTGAAGATAGATCACGCTGCCTGTCCGTCCGGGGAAGGTCATCAGGGAAAGGTACTGCAGCTGTTCTAGCTTTTTCAGTATCCTGCCTGTAGTTGCCTTTGATATGCCCCATCGTTTCCCAAGTTCGGCATAGGTTACTAAGGGAGAGCCTGTCCCATTGCGGAGATAGACTACCGGACCAAGTTCAGAACCCTGTACCTGTTCATCGTTATAGATAGCGGAGAGCCACAGATCCAGAACAATGTCTGTTTCAGAGCAGCGCCCTGAGCTGACAAGCTCCGTTGCTGTGACAAGGGGCAGGAAGAAAAAGCCTGTGTCCTTTTGACAGGGGCAGTTATAGTCCAGGACCGTGTTGTGCTGTTTCCAGTCCCGAATCTTGTATTTGATGACCTTACCGCGGTCAAGAGTAAGATAGGAGATCAGGTGGCGTTTCTGTAAATCCTCCAGAATTTCTATTGCCTGATGCTGGAACCGTGTGCGGAACCATGAACACAGCTCTTTCACGCTGCATATCCATTCGCCGGGATAGACCGTGTAGCTGATTCCGTCCAGACGGCGGTAGGAAGTACGGAAGTTTGCGTAACTGCAAAGAACCGTATAATAAAAAAGACCCGAACCTCCGCTGGCGCGAAGATTCGAGTCGTTCATCAATGACTGTATGAATTGCCGGTAAATCCGGCAGCGTGGATAGTCCACGACCTGTTTGATTTCAAGTTCATATTCTGACATTCGCTTCTCCTTGATTTTTGTATTTTTTGCAGTTATAATAGGAAGAGACAAGTTGAACGCAGAGCGTTCCAATCTGAGAAAATTGTAAAACTGCTAACATTTTGCTAATAATAACATGGAATACTATGGATAATGAGATGGAACAAGACGTGTCATTGAGTAAAATGGAAGTTCGAAATCCTTGATATTATTGCGTTTGGAGAGGTCACATGGACTACGCCGTATCCCAGTGGAAATGGGGAATTTAACTCCTAAGCGATAGGTCGGACGTTCAAGTCGTCTCGGGGACGCTGCAATGCCGTAACTTCAAGGGTTGCGGCTTTTTTATTCCCTCAGGAACTCATATGGGGAAAAAGAGAGTTACGATACAGATATTGCATGGAAAGGAGTACTGCCATATGAGATATTATATTGCGGATCTGCATTTTTTTCACGCTAATTTAAATGACCGGATGGATCGCCGGGGATTTGCCAGTGTGGAAGAGATGAACAGGTATATGATAGACAAGTGGAATCGAAAAGTCAGACAAAACGATGAAGTGGTCATTCTGGGAGATTTGTCCTGGGGAAACGCGGAACAGACCAGCATGCTCCTCAGGCAGTTAAACGGAATATTATACCTGATCCGGGGCAACCATGACCGTTTTGCAACCAAGACCACTATGGATTTGAGGCGTTTTGTATGGGTCAAGCCCTATGAGGAGCTATATGACAACAAACGAAAAGTGGTGTTGTGCCATTATCCGATTATGTGCTATAATGGGCAATACAGACTGGATGATAAGGGAAATCCCATAACCTATATGTTATATGGCCATGTTCATGACACTCTGGATCAAAGGCTCATAGAGCAGTTTCAGGATATAACCAGAACTACAGTGGCAAGGGATTCCCAGGGCCATGAGAGAACGATCCCCTGCAATATGATCAACTGTTTTTGCATGTATTCGGACTATGAACCCCTGACACTGGACGAGTGGATCGTCTGCGACGCAAAGCGGCGGGAGGAAAACGGCGGACAGGATATATGCTCCGGGTACGGATCGGAAATCCATGGAAACGGAAAGGAGATACGCATATGATCGATTACAGTGTGCAGAACAAAAAAGCGTGGGAATTTGACGCCTACGAATTTTGGGTCAGGCAGGCCGGCGCTCCCCGGGAAAGGGCAAAAAAAGACCGGGAAGACCCGGTGGGGATGTTAAAGAGATATGCGGAGTACTTTGATACATATGAGAATATCAAAGTGGCGAATATATGCGGTTCCTGTGGGAAAAAGGCGATCCCCCTGGCGATCCTGGGGGCCCAGGTCACGGTATTTGATATCTCCGAGGACAATAAGCGATACGCGCTGGAGGTTGCGGACGCGGCGGATGTGGAGATCAACTATGAGGTATGCGATGTGCTGGAGATCGACATGAACCGGTATAAGGGATATTTTGATGTGGTCTTTATGGAAGGAGGCATACTCCACTATTTTCACAATATCGATGATTTTATGAATATCATGTATTCTCTGCTTCGGCCCGGCGGAAAGATGATATGCAGCGATTTTCATCCTTTCCAGAAAATAGCGGATATACTGGATCTGGAGCAGCCTGTTATGAGCTATTTCTGCACCGACGTCTTTGAGGGGGAGATGGCCCACGCCCGCTTTTATGAAGAGGAAATCCGGAAACAGATACCGAAATGCAGTTACCGGAAATATACCGTCAGCGAGATTATCAACGCCGTGATAAACAGCGGAATGAGCCTGAAAAGATTTGACGAGCATCCCGCATGGACAAACGATAAATTACCGGGCGAATTTACCCTGATCGGGGTAAGGGAGTGACCGACAGCAGGAGAATAAAAAAATTGTCTGGAATGAATAACCATATAATGTGACAATGTATTTGTTGTATATCGAAAAATATGATATATTATCTGCATGGGAAAACCATAGAGCCAAGGCGGCTTTACCCTCTGTTTTTTGCGGAGGGATAAACCCTCCGGACGAAAGAAAAGAGGGTGGTGCAATGTATGTTACATATGCGGATCTGATCCAAATTGGAATATTCATTGTCGCTCTTATTGGATTGTGTTATACAATCTTTAAAGAGAGAAAAAAATAGCCGCCAACTACCCCAAATAGTTGACGGCTGCCCTTTTTATAAGGGATAAGCTTTATACACCAGGGTAGAGCCGCCTCTATGGCTTTTCCCTTTTCTATGCTTAATATATCATACTCAAATGTAAGATGCAAGGGTTTTAAAATATTTCCTCTATATTATAAAATCGCAAATATAAGATATTTATATACATTGGTGTGTAGTTTTGCGGGCTTACAGTTTACGCACCCGCAAAGCGCGGATGGCGTTCAGTACGGCGATCACGGTGACGCCCACGTCCGCGAAGATTGCCAGCCACATATTGGCATAGCCTATTACGCCCAGCAACAGGCAGACGAACTTGACTGCCAGTGCAAAAACAATATTCTGGTAGACAATGGAGAGACATTTCCGGGATATCTTTATCCCCTTGGCGATCTTCATGGGATCGTCGTCCATCAGCACCACATCCGCGGCCTCTATGGCGGCGTCGGAACCCATGGCCCCCATGGCTATGCCGATATCCGCCCGCCCCAGCACCGGCGCGTCGTTAATCCCGTCCCCCACAAACACAAGCTTTGCCTTGGGTGATTTTTCCGCCAGCAATTTTTCCACCTGCTCCACCTTGTCTCCCGGCAACAGTTCGCTGTGTACTTCGTCCACGCCCAGATCGGCTGCAACCTTGTCTGCCACGGCTTTAGCGTCCCCGGTCAGCATGACTGTTTTGCTCACGCCTGCTTTTTTCAGCGCGGCGATGGCGGCTCCGGCTCCCGGTTTTTCAATATCGGAGATAACGATATGCCCGGCATAACTGCCGTCCACAGCCATATGGAGGATTGTGCCCACACTGTGACAGTCC
Source organism: uncultured Acetatifactor sp. (assembly GCA_910584375.1). Taxonomy (GTDB): domain Bacteria; phylum Bacillota; class Clostridia; order Lachnospirales; family Lachnospiraceae; genus Acetatifactor. Next base: position 20,473 of record CAJUAH010000039.1, on the reverse strand, counting down.
GCATAGGCCACGTCCTGCCGTTTCATCAGTTTGCCGTTGCCGATGGCGACTTCCGTGCCGTCCACTTTGGCAATCAGCCCTTCTCCGCTGATCTCCCGTATATCCGTTACCCGGCTGCGGTCGATCTCCTGGCCATAGGCTCTTTGCAGGCTCTTGCTGATGGGGTGGGAGGAGGAGCATTCCGCCAGGGCCGCATATTCCAGCAGCCGGGCGTCTTCCATTTCATTATGATGGATGCCGCTGACCTCAAATACACCCTGGGTCAGTGTGCCGGTCTTGTCAAAAACTACCACTTTAGCCTGAGAGAGAATCTCCATATAGTTGGAGCCTTTTATCAATATTCCCTCTTTGCTGGCGCCGCCGATTCCCGCAAAGAAACTCAAGGGGACGCTGACCACCAGCGCGCAGGGACAACTGATCACCAGAAAGGTCAGGGCGCTGTAGATCCAGTTCTCCCAGCCCGGGACTCTGCCCAGGAGCAGATTGCCCAGAGGCGGCAGCAGAGCCAGCAGCAGCGCAGCAATACACACGGACGGGGTATACACTCTGGCAAACCGGGAAATAAAGTTCTCCGAACGGGACTTGCGGGAGCTGGATTCCTCCACCAATTCCAGGATTTTGGAAACCGTGGACTCGCCGAATTCCTGGGTAGTCCGGATCTTCAGAACACCGGTCATATTGATACAGCCGCTGATGACCTCGTCTCCCCCATGGGCCTCCCGGGGCAGGCTTTCCCCGGTGAGAGCGCTGGTATTGAGGTCAGAGCTGCCCTCTGTAATGATGCCGTCGATGGGGACCTTTTCTCCGGGCTGCACTACAATGATACTTCCCACGGCAACCTCGTCCGGGTCTACCTGCTCTAACTTACCGTCCCGTTCTATATTGGCGTAGTCCGGGCGGATATCCATGAGCGCGCTGATGTTGCGGCGGCTTTTTCCCACAGCGTAACTCTGGAAAAATTCACCTATCTGGTAAAAGAGCATCACGGCGATGGCCTCGTTGTAATCTCCGCTGCCCGTGTACACCGCCAGCGCGATGGCGCCGACGGTGGCCACGGTCATCAGGAAATTTTCGTCGCATACCCGACCGTTTATTATACCTTTACCGGCCTTTCGTAAAATATCATAGCCGATGATTAAATATACTGCCAGATACAGCGCCATCCGCAGCAGCCCGGTGACAGGCAGAAAGTTCAGGATGACCAGAGCCGCGGACGAGACAATAATGCGTGTCAGCATTTTTTTCTGTTTTTTATTCATGATGCCTCCTAACCCGTGCGGGCTCTATATTGACTGACGTTAAGATTTTCCAAGTTCCGCACGGCACATGCCGCATAATCAGGCAACATGCATTATGTGGAAAGGTAAATCTAATTGTTAGTGAGTATAATTACGCCCCACGGAAGATACTGAGATTCAGAGTTCGATCTCGCAGTCCGGCTCCACCTTTTTGCAGGCTTTCAGAACGGTTTTCATGACCTCTTTGGGATCCCTGTCTTCCTCAAATTCCACATTCATCTTCTGTGTCATAAAATTGACGGTGGCAGCGGCCACACCCGGAGTCTTGCGGGTAGCCTCCTCCATTAAATTGGCGCAGTTCGCACAGTCAACCTCAATCTTATAAGTTTTTTTCATGATATGTCTCCTTCCTGAACAGATAATTAATTTAACGATTAAACATCTGTTTAATTGTATATCAGTAGTATAGTACGCTCGGGAGAAAAAGTCAACAGGTTTTTACACAAAACATGCAAACCTATGGATTGTATGTCTCAAACGTAAAGTATTCGCGATCGTCAAAAGAAAACGTAATTGTAATTATGGTCTCCTCATCATACAATGAAGGACCAGTGATAATAAAAACACTTTCCTGTGGATCATATATTTCCGCAATACTTGTTGCCATGCCCATTGTATCCATGGAATACTTTGTTTCCAGAGTCTGTCCGTCAATATCAATATATCCCTGCTGGATTATGCCGTTATGAACGCGATAGATATAGACTCTTTCCCCACCGTCGCCGTATGTACAGTTGGCAATAAATTCGTTGACGCCATCGCCGTCAAGATCCGTGCTGTAAGCATTAGGAAGATCGTCATATCCGGATGTCTCAGCAACACATTGTGTTTCACCGTCAATCAATGCATAAAAACGCCAAAAATTAAAATGAGGGGGCATATTTTCGTCTACAGTTATATAGTATTCCTCATAACCTAAAACATCGGAAAATGGGTGTAAATCGGTCTGTCGTTCTGTCTCCGGTTCCGGTGTAGAGCTTGCTGTGGGCTGCGGCGTAAATATTGGCGTCGAGGTTGCCTGGGAGGTCAAGATTTCCCGGGATGCTGTGCTTTCCCGGGATACGGAAGTTTCCCGGAATACTTCAGTATCCCGATATTCCAGAGCGTCTTGAAACGTTGAAGTCGTGGGACTGACCGGTATATCCGAATCGGTTTTCCTTCCGCATCCGTATAAAATAAAGGCAGTCCAAACAGTCAACAATGTAAGCAACAAATATTTCTTTCGCATCCCTATCTTTCCTCCCGCAGTATTTCTCCGGCAACCGTTATGTCGCCAATAGTTCCGTTTCATATTTTATTATAAACCACTTTATCATAAAGCGGTACATATTAAAAAGAGAAAACAATAATATTACAAATAATTGCGAGGAGGTTGTCACAGATTATAAAATGGGTTACAATAAAAGACAAGCAGTTCATTTCTGGAAGGGGAGTATGGGCGAATGGAGAGATTTGCGTTTCCTCACCATCACGGCGAGGGCGAGACAGAAGAATATCTGAGAAAACAACTGGGGGATCCGGAGACTTTTCAAAATGTGGCCGATACTTTCCGGCTGCTGGACGACACCAGCAGAGTGCGTATCTTCTGGCTGCTGTGCCATTGTGAGGAGTGCGTGATCAACATATCCGCCATGGTGGACATGACAAGCCCCGCCGTATCCCACCATCTGCGGCAGCTCAAAGCAGGCGGCCTGATCGTCAGCCGACGGGAGGGCAAGGAAGTCTATTACAAGGCCGCCGAGACGGAGGAAAGCCGACTGCTGCACCAGGCTATAGAGCAGATCATGGAGATCGCGTGCCCTGCGAAATAGGACGGTTATCTTACAAGTTTGTAAGCCAAATTCATATAAATTCGATACAAACCCTTCCGGATTTCATGTAATATGGATATTGCCACGGACGCGGCGGGCGTCCGCAATATTACAGACCGGGAGGTATTTTTATGCTGGAAGTTGTCAATATAGAAAAGTATTATGGCAGCAGGAACAATGTGACCAAAGCGCTGGATCGGGTGAGCTTTCGGGTGGAGGACGGGGAATTTATCGCCATCATGGGAGCCTCCGGCAGCGGCAAGACCACGCTGCTGAACTGTATATCCACCATTGATACGGTGAGCGCCGGAGATATCCTGCTGGACGGTGAGAGCATCGCGGAGCTGTCCTCCAAGGAGCTGGCCCGTTTCCGACGGGAAAAACTGGGCTTTGTGTTTCAGGATTTTAATCTGCTGGACACCCTGACCGTGGAGGAGAATATCGGTCTGGCCCTGTCTCTCAATCACGCCGATCCCCACGGGGTACGGGAAAAGGTGAAAAATGTGGCGCAGAGGCTGCATATTACGGATATTCTGGAAAAGTTTCCCTACCAGATCTCCGGCGGACAGAAACAGAGGGCCGCCTGTGCCCGGGCCATGGTGGCGGGCCAGTCCCTGCTGCTGGCGGACGAACCCACCGGAGCCCTGGACTCCAAAGCCTCCAAGAATCTGTTGGATATCATGGAGCAGATGAACGGGGAGATGGGAGCCACGATCCTGATGGTCACTCACGACGCCTACAGCGCCAGTTACGCCCGGCGGGTGCTGTTTTTAAAGGACGGGCGGCTATTTAATGAGCTGCTGCGGGGGGAGCGCGGCAGAGGGGTGTTTTATCATGAGATCCTGGATGTGCTGGCTTTGTTGGGAGGTGATATCAGTGACGTACTTTAAGCTCTCTCTGCGCAATGCCCGGCGGCAGACCCGGGACTATCTGGTATATTTTGCCACCATCGTCATGATAGCCGCGCTCATATACGCTTTTAACGGCCTGATCTTTTCTCAGGAATTGCAGAGTCTAGCCGTCCAGATGCGGACGCTGCCCATGATGATCGTCCTGGCCAGCGCCGTGGTGATCGCCATTATCAGTTGGCTGGTCTCTTATACCATCAATTTTATGCTGGCCCGGCGCAGCAGGGAATTTGGGCTCTATGTGCTGATCGGTCTGGAAAACGGGCAGGTGGCCCGGCTCTTTTTTCTGGAAAATATCGTTGTGGGCGGCTGTGCCCTGGGTCTGGGTATCCTGCTGGGCAACCTGATCTACCAGATGCTGCGGGCTATCGTTCTGGCTCTGTTCGGAATACCCTACACTTTTTCCCTGGCGTTTTCCATGCGGGCCGTAGGGCTGACGCTGCTGTATTTCGCGCTGATCTATCTGTTTGCCCAGCTCAAGAGCCGAAAACGGATCCGCGCCATGAAGATCCATGAGCTGCTGTATTTTGACAGGCAGAACGAGAAAGCGGTGATCCGCACCGGTAAAAAACGGCGAAAGGTCTTTACTCTGTCTCTGGTGCTGGGCGTGGTGGGCACGCTGCTGCTGATGACTAAAAATCTGGCGTTGGGAATCGTCGGCGCGGCATGTATTATCGTCTTCCTGTACGCCTTTTTTCTCAGCTTTGCCTCCGGCGTACCGGCCTATTTTGACAGGCGTCCGGAAAAGAAATACCGGGGGCAGAATCTGCTGATATTTCGCACCCTGACGGCTAAGCTGGCCACCATGGGCATGGTCATGGCTACCCTTGCGCTGCTGTTTACCGCCACACTAGTCTCGGAAGGGTTTGGCCTGATCCTACAGGGGATATTCTATGGGCGAGCCCGGGAAAATAGCTGTTTTGACGTTATGATCGGCATTTCCGATCCGCAGCAGGACCCTGGAGACTACAGGGAGTATCTGCATGAGCATATTCCTCTGGAGGCGGAACGGCAGTATCAGGTTTACCGGGGAGAAAATACGCAGGTGAGGGATTATCTGCTGAAAAACACTAATTATTTTCGCTATCATGAATATGACATACTGATGGCGCAGAGCGATTACGCGGCGCTGCGCGAGATGTTGGGATATCCGGAAGTAACTCTGGAACAGGGGCAGTATCTGATCCATTGCAGGCCCTATGTCAGGGATGTGCTTGCAAAGTATAACCAGTCCATTGTGGTAGACGGGCAGACTCTTTTGCCGGTGAATGTTTACAGCGAGCCCTTTGGGCAGTATGGCTGGGAGGTCAACGGGAGCGACTATATTCTGGTGGTGCCGGATACGCTGGCCCGGCAGCGCCCGGTGAGCCACAGCCTCTATGTGGCTCTGACGGGGGAAGAGATCAGCGAGGAGCAGTATACAGAGCTGCGGGATATCCGAAAGGAGCGTTCACAGACGCATGACTATGACACTATCATAGTCGGGGCCCAGGAGGAGAGGGACGCCGCCTCCTGGACAGCCATGACGGTATTTCCCCTGTATTACCTGGCGTTAGTGCTGACCATGACCGCGGCTACCATCCTGACGATACAGCTCCTGAGTGAGTCCGGGCGATATCGGCGTCAGTTTGCACTGCTGCAAAAACTGGGGATGGACAGCCGGGAGATGGCCGGGGCGCTGCGCAGACAGTTTGCCGTCTATTATGCCATGCCCGCCATACCGCCGCTGCTGATCGGCGTTCCGCTCCTGTGGGATCTGACCCTGACGCCGGAGCCGGGCGTCCTGACGGGGGTCTCCGCCCCGGCGGCCATCCTGGGGATCGCCGTGGGACTGTATCTGCTGGTGTATGGGATCTATGTGCTACTGGCCTATACCAGCCTGAAACGGAGCGTACTGCCGGAGTGAGGACAGCTGGTTAATATTTCGGAATCTTTCTAGAAATGTGGTCCGTATATATGTTTTGTAAATAGCTGTTATATAAATATGTTGAAATGTCATAAAAAATATTGATTTAGTAAATTATTAATGATAAGATAATACATGCAGCCACAAGCTGCTAGGAGAGTACCCATGACAGGGTGGTAGCCTCCCGAGCCGATGCACTGACACACTTGTGTCAGGAGTACATAGGAAGGGAGGTGCGTAATATGACAGCGTTTGAGATTATCTCAATTTTCATAGGGATACTAACTTTGTTAGCTACCTTTGGGAGCTTGATTGTTGCGTTTCTTGCCTTTCTCACCAGAGACAGGAATAACAAGAAGAAATAAAAAATGCCTCTCTGTCTGCCACACAGAGAGGCGATGTCCGTAAGGACTGTAACCGTATCGGGGGGCATCCACTTTGGAGTGGGTGCTTTTCCTATGTTTAATATATCATAAGTGCCCGGAAGATACAACTTTTTTTGCAAAAAACTTTTTATATGCAAAAAACTTTCTTCATTTTTCAGACAGATCAGAGCAATCAGGGACAGGATTTATACAGGGATCCATTGTATGATGAATATACGGAGGGAACATATGAGATCAGCAGCGCTTTTACAACAGGCCATATGGTATATGGAACAGCATCTTCTGGAGGACATAAACTACGAAGATGTGGCTGGGAGCATCTATATGTCAAGCTATAATTTTCACCGGACATTCAGCTTTATGACGGACATGACCGTGGGCGAGTACATTCGTAACAGGCGCCTCTCGCTGGCGGGACAGGAACTTCAACAGACGGATATTTCGGTGATCGACGCGGCCTATAAGTATGGCTATGAGACCCCGGAAAGTTTTTCCAAGGCTTTCTCCCGTTTTCATGGTATCAGCCCGAGACAGGCGAAACGTAAAGGGGCGCAGCTGCATTTGTTCAATCCTCTGGTGATTAAAATAACAGTGGAAGGTGGTAGTGTTATGAATTACAGAATCGAAAGTCAGAGCAGTCAAAAATTTATCGCCATGGTAAGAGCGTTTCCCAACGAGATTATCAATGACGAGAGCGATCACAGCGTACCGGATTTCTGGGGAGAGTGTTACGCGAAAGATCTGGTGGAACCCATGTTGTCCCTGCGTCCCCAGGGCAAAAAGGATCTGTACGGACTGTGCAGTCCCGCAGTGAAAAATGAGACGCATTTTAATTATGGTATAGGCGTACTCATCGACGAAGAGACGGATGCCTCCAAACTGGATGCGCTGACAGCCGCCGGTTACTCTCTCTGGGAGACAAAACCCATGGATTATGCGGTCTTTAAATGTATCGGTGAAGACGGCGATTGCATCGGCGAGACCTGGAGTAAATTCTATAAGGAATTTGTTCCCCAGACGGGATATGTGCAGACGGACGATACGGATTATGAGATTTACTATGAAAAGGGCGAAGAAGGTCTGTTCTGCGAACTCTGGATCCCCATCGCGAAACAACAGTAAAAGTCCTTGACAGACAGGGCAGCGTAGTGCAATCTATATGTAGATAGGGGAGATTTGCATATGGATAAAAATAGGATAGTAAAAAACAGTAAATTCTGGGCGGCGACGGTTACTGTCGCCGCCTGTGTGGCATTAAGCGCCTGCTCTGATGCGGCATCGTCAAACCGGGAGAATACTACGGTAATATTGTCAGAGGATGCAGACAGTTCTGAACCGGAAAATACGGACATCGTAAGGCCAGAGAGTGCGGACAGTTCCAAACCAGAGATTGCAGACAGCGTAAAGCCGGAGAACACAGATAGCGCAAAGCCGGAGAGTACGGAAAGTTCCAAACTGGAGAGCACAGACAGCGCCCAACCGGATAAAATAGAGATCCCCAACATCAGTACTGGATACCCGGAATATGACGCGCTGCTTTCCCAGGTGCAGAAAGTATTAGTCGATCCGGACTGTTACCTTACAGAAGAATTGGAGGATCGTTTCAGCTTTACCTTTTATTTTCTCGCATTCTATCAGGATTATGATTCGCCGGGCTATATCCTCCTCGATTTGGATGGAAACGGTACGGAAGAACTGATCCTGGGAGAAAACGGCGGCGGTGCGTGGGATGGCGTAATATTTGATATCTATACCGTTGTGGACGGAGAGTTGAATCATGTATTCGCGGGGGGAGAGCGCAATCAGTGCCATCTCTGTGAGGATGGAACCATTGCCTACGAGTGTACCAACGGAGCGTCAGACTCGGCGCATATCTACTATACTTACGAGGCGGCGGAATTGAAAATGATAGAAGCTGTGCATTATTATGAGGACGGCATTTATTATTCTACAGAGCACAGCTTTACCGGTTATCTGATCGGGGAGATAGAACCCGAAACATACAGGAAGTACGAGTGGGAAGAGGAAGACCGGGAGGAGGTAGAAAAAATTCACGAAAAATATGTATATGGCCCGATTCCGTTCAATCGCTTAATTGTGACTTCGCAGGAAAAGTGATCTGCGCGGCAGTTCCCTCGCCCTCCACAGAATCGATCCGGAGATCGATCCCCAGGCTGTCCGCCAGTTTGCGGCACAGATACAGCCCCATTCCCGTGGAGCCGCCCCGGCTGCGTCCGTTGCTGCCGGTAAAGCCCCGGTCAAAGATCCGGGTCAGTTCATGGGCGGGAATCCCGATCCCATTGTCGCGGGCGATAAGCTGTACCTGCTGCCCCAGCGGCCGGGCGGACATTGTGATTACAGGCTCCTCGCCGTGATAGCGGGCGGCGTTTTGCAGTAGCTGTCCCAGGATAAAGACAGCCCACTTGCTGTCGGTATATACGGTGTATTCCAGATCCTGCGTCTCCACCCGCACCCCCTTTGAAATGAGGAGCGTTCGGTGCTGGCCCAGCGCCTGGGAGACGATATCCGTGAGATTCGTCTGCCGGATGATAAAATCTTTCTCCGGGCTTTCTGCCCGGGCATAGAACAGCGCCCTCTCCACATGTGCCTCGATCTGCGCCAGCTCCTGCGTGAGTTTTTGCCGCAGGACTGGGTCGGCGCTGCGGCAGATCAGCCCTGCCGCCGTGATGGGCGTCTTGATCTCATGTACCCAGCTCTCCACATATTCCCGGTATTCCCGCACTGCCTCCTGGGCGTCGGACACCGTCTCGATCATGGATTTTCCCGCTCTGCGAGACAGTGCCAGCATTCTGCGCTCATAGGCGTCGTGAGCGCCGGGGATACACTCAAAAAACAGATACTTTTTGTCCAGGCCGTCCATGATATTTTCCAGCTCCCGGAGCCTGTCGCGGCGGCGAAGGTAAGATATCGTCCATGCGCATGCAAAGACAGCGATCCAGGCGATCAGCAGCAGCGCCACGACTCCTGCCTGCGTCCCAGTGGCTAACAGGAAGACCGCCGTGCCTGCCATAAACACCGTATGCAACACAAATCTCCGCAATGTCATATCTGATACCCCATTCCCCGGCGGGTCCTGATCAGATCCCGCATACCAAGACTGTCCAGCTTGTCCCTGAGACGGGTCATATTGACGCTGAGAGTATTGTCGTCTATGTAGATCTGATTATTCCACAGCGTTTCGATCAGTTCCGTGCGGGAGACGATTTCTCCCGGACAGTTCATCAGACAGGCCATAATCTGCAATTCGTTGCGGGTCAGCAGAATTGCGTTTTGCCCGTTGGACAGGGAACCCTTTGCCAGATTGAGCGTCAGTCCGCCGACCTCCATGATCTCCGCATCCGAACCCTGGCTGCTCCTGCGCAGGGCGGTCTTGATACGGGCCAGCAGTACGGGGATATTGTAGGGCTTTGTGATGTAATCGTCTCCTCCCAGACTCAGCGCCCGTATTTCATCCAGACTGGAATCCCGGCTGGTGACAAAGAGAATGGGGACGTTTACGGATCTGCGGATAGCGGCGCACAGGGAAAAGCCGTCCTGCCCGGGCAGTCCGATATCCAGCAGTATGAGATCCGGGGAATCTGCCGTCACCTGGGCGGCAATATCCGTAAAATCCCGTATCGGCAGAGGGCGGTATCCTTCGTTCTCCAGCAACAGTGTCAGTTCGTCCCGTATAGAGACGTCGTCCTCGACAATCATAATTCGATGCATTTTATTTACGCCTTTCCTAAAATATGCGGCCGGAAATAACCCATTTCCTATATATGATATGTCAAAATTATACCGCTGTCCAAATGAAAACGCAACGAGAAATAGATTTGCTGTTTACAAAGTAAACATTTTATGGTATGTTACAACATAGATACAATCTGTCTGTAAACACCAAAAACGGGATATCGCGAGCGGAGAAAGCGACGTGCGGAAATGAGGAAGATATGAGAGAATTGAGTACGGCCGAATGGCATGTGATGGAAAGTCTGTGGGCGGGCAGTCCCAAAGTGGGCAGCCGTATCGTGGCGGATCTGAAGGAAAGCGTGGGCTGGAGCCGCAGCACAACGCTGACCATGCTCCGGCGCATGTCGGACAAGGGATTGATCCTCTGCGAAGAGGGAGAAGATATGAAAATGTATCGGCCGATGCTGGAGCGCCGGGAGGCGGTGCAAAAGGAGACGCAGAGTTTTCTCGACCGGGTATACCAGGGCAGCCTGAGTATGCTGGTAAATCATTTTGTGGAAAAAGACTCCCTGAGTCGGGAGGAGATCGATGAACTTCGCAGGATCCTGGATCGGGTGGAGGAAAAGTAGAGCGCTTATTGCGGAAAAGAGGAGCAGCGGCATGTTGGGTTGGATCGTATCGTCAAGCATTCTAATAGCGGCAGTTATTGTGGGCAGATATTTTCTCAGGGGACGGCTCAGCCGCCGGTTGCAGTATGGCCTGTGGCTGCTGGTCGCCCTGCGTCTGCTGATACCGGTATCGCCCCTGCACAGTCCTCTACGCGTGGACAGTCTGTTTTCGGGGCTCCCTGCGCAGCGGGAAACGATCATGGATCTGAGCGATCTGGCTGTGCCGGTGAGCGTGCGTTCGGAAGGCGGTTCCGATCAGACACTCACCGCTGGAGAACACACATACGTAGCGGCGGGTTCGGCCGCCCCGACAGCGGGTATACAGGGTTCTCACCATATGGGAAATAAGAACATCCCTTATGTACAAAAGGAAAACACTGCCGGGGGAAAGTCCGGAATCAGGACTGCGGCGGGATATATCTGGCTGACGGGAACCTGTGCGTTGGCACTTTGGCTGGCGGCAGTCAATGGAGTATTTCGTTATAAGGTGCGCAGAGACAGACAACCTGTGAAAATTCCGGAGAACAGGGACGGAAGGAGGGCACTGCCGGTATTTGTGACCGATCGGGTTGGCTCGCCCTGTATGTACGGCCTGTTTTGCCCCACTGTCTACATAACGCCTGCGGTGGAGGGGGATCCCCGGCTGCTTGCCGCAGTGCTGTGCCACGAACAGACGCATTACCGACAGGGGGACCATCTCTGGGCGGTGATCCGTTCGCTCTGCCTGTGTATCCATTGGTACAATCCGTTGGTATGGGCGGCGGTGAATCTGTCCCGGCAGGACGGGGAGATGGCCTGTGACGAAGGGGTACTCAGGAAAATGGGGGTAGAACGCCGCGGCGAGTATGGAGAGGCTTTGCTGGCGCTGTCGGCGGGGATAAAGCCCTCCCTGTCTCCTGCTATGAATCTGGCTACCTCCATGTCGGCTACAAAGAGACAGTTGAGAGAGAGATTGTCCGCTTTGGCCACAGCGCCCAAGATGGCAGCAGGCAAAGCGGTGCTGGTGGTACTGATATTTGCCGTGCTGGCGTTAGGCGCTTTTACCAGCAACGCCTATAACGGCGGAGATTCCACGGAGACCGACCGAATCGGTGTTTTGTGCAAAAAGCGGTCTGGATATGACAGAGCCGATACCGGGCGGCAGACGGGAACACCCGTTGCATCTCCGGGGGAACCGGAAAGTATGGAAAGGAAGGCGTTACCTCTGGAGTCGGGGGAACCGGGAGAATCGGGGGACATGGAGAGGCAGTCGCAGCCTCTGGAACCGGAATCCGTATACGACAGTTGGGATGCACGGATTCTGTGGTATTTTGACGAAGACCAGCGTCCGGTGGCGGAGATATCGGAGGGAGATACGGTGATAAAGCTGACATTTGTGGAGACTTTCTGGTCCTTCTCCGCGCAGGAGCAGCCCTATTCCCGGGAAATCCTGTATTGGGCCTGTCAGGCCCTGCGGGAGCTGGAGCAGTGGACGGGAACCCGGATCACGGAGGCCTGCTACAGCGTATCGGAGCTTATAGGATATAACTTTGCGTTGACGCCGGAGGATATGCAGCATGACAGGATATTTTACAACAGATGCTACAATCATTTATTTGGAGACACCGAAATCATAGAAAATATCCGTTATTCCACAGATATGGACGTATGGTTTTCTCCTGTAAAACAGTATGTCATGCCGCCGGGATATGATAAGATGACCAAAGAAGAAATTCTCACATGGTTTTTTGAGCGCTCGGAGATGGCTCGGGGCAGTCAGGTGGAAGAGATTATCCGGCCCTGGGAGGGAGATTATATCCTCCGGACAGACCAGGGCACATATTATGAGTACACCGTTGACGAAGGAGATGGCTTTCTGGGCAGAAGCATAAGTATCTACGGACCGTATGACAGTTATCCCGAGCATTGAAAAGGCAGACAGGATTCTCATAATATTAGAGCGCGTTCTGAAAATCAGCGCAATACAGGATTGCCCGTTTTTGCTATAATATAGAAAATACTTCAGGGCAGGCCGATTCGCCGGGGCGGTTGTCTATGGAAGTAAAAACAGGAAAATGATGAAAGGGGCGGGCGATGACGCGGATACATTTACGGATTGGGGATTTGCGGCGGCGGAAAAAGATCACGCAGCAGGAGCTGGCGGATCGGGTGGGCGTGTCCTACCAGACGGTGAGTCGGTGGGAGACCGGAGCAGGCGAACCGGAACTGTCCCTGCTGGCGGTATTGGCGGAATATTTTCAGGTCTCTGTGGATCAGCTGCTGGGGCTGACTCCTCTGGAAGGGGAGACTTACGTGCCGGAACGGACGGGAACGGGGGATTTTTGGAATCAGAAACGGGAATATCTGCTGCGCACCAGAAAAGGTTATTATAACAGTGATTATGTGGAATTTCTGGTCAATAAAGTCTGGGGTCTCACAGAGCCGGTATCCCTGCTGGACTGCGGCTGCGGGTATGGATATCTGGGCCTGTTGCTGCTGCCCTGCCTGGCGCCGGGCAGTACCTATACCGGTATTGATTTTGCCGGGGATTTGATTGCCACGGGACGGGAGATCTTTCAGCAGCGGGGGCTGGCGGCCGAATTTATCCAGGAGGATGTGTTCGCCCACAGGAGCGGGCGGCAGTATGACGTGGTGATCTGCCAGGCCGTGCTGCGGCACCTGGATGACCCGGAAGGCTTTGTCCGCAGAATGATACAGTTTGCGAAACCCGGCGGCCTGGTGATCTGTATCGACGCCAACCGGGAATTTGAGTGCGACGGCCTGTATATCGACGGCATGGATTATCAGGCGCTGTGCAGACACGACGGCCTGGAAAAAAAGTGGGCGATGGAGCTGGAAAAACAGGGCAGAGACTACGCGGTGGCTATGCGCACGGCCCATATCATGAAACGGCTGGGGCTGCGGGACGTGGACGTGCGGATGAATGACCGGGTGGAGCTGGTGACGCCGGATATGCCGGAATATGAGGAGAAAAAGAAAGATTTTCTGGACTATAATGACTGGAACGCGGGACTCAGCGACGAGGAGAGAGAGCAGGTGATCCTGCGTTTGCTGTCCCACGGCCTGGAGCGGAAGGAGGCCCAGCAGTATTACGACCGCAATCGGATCATCACCGGGTTTTTCCGGGAACATGAGGCGGCGGGTTACAGTTTTGTGAAAGGGCATATGATCACCTATGGAAAAAAGGGTATTGCTGATTGACATGTACGGTGTGATCCTCAGAGAGAGTAAGGGGAATTTTATTCCCTACACGTTGGCCCATTTTCCGGCGGCGGAACACGGGCGGCTGCTCCGGGCGATCCGTGAGGAAGGACTGTTTACCCGGGCGCAGAACGGGGAGATCAGCTCGGAGGAATTTTTGACGCGGCTGGGCTATGAGGATCCGGCGCGGGCCATGGAGGATTATCTGGAGCATTGGCTCACGTTGGACGAGGGCTTTAAACTCTTTGCGGAGAGATGGGGGAGAACCTGTCCCCAGGGCAGTCTGGTATTGCTCTCCAACGATGTGGCAGAGTGGAGCGCCTATCTGTTGGAGCTGCACGGATTAAGCGGGTATTTCAGGGGTGCGGTGGTCAGCGGACAGGTTCATATGAGAAAGCCTCAGAGGGAAATCTTTCAATATACGTTGAAACGTCTGGGCTGCGCCGCCAAAGAGAGTACCTTTGTGGACAATTCGGCGTCCAATCTGCGGGCCGCGCGGGAACTGGGGATAGATACCGTGCATTTTAATCGGGATAACGAGGATTATGAGGGCCGCCAGGTAAAGGATTTTCGAGAATTGGTGGACGTCTTGCTGTGCGGAACAGAGGATGAATATGCACAGAGATGAAAACAGTTGCAGGAAAAGGAGAGAGCAGATGGCAGAGATATTGTGTTCCACAGGGGCATTGATTGGCAGAGCAAACAACAGGGATTATCATATATTGCAGAGCCTGTCGGAGCGATTGCAGTGCGACGGATATGAATTTATGGTGTACAGTTCCTGGTACGAGGAGTGGGAGGCATTGGCGGACTATCTGGTCGGTCTGGGTCTGTATATGCCGGTAGTCCACTGCGATAAGCGCATCGGGGAGAGCGTCAGCGAGGGGGAAGATATCGCCCGGGCGGACAGCGGGGCCGCGGCAAAGTTTCGGATCAACTGCGAGCTTGCCCGGCGGATCGGGGCCAGATCCCTGGTGATCCATCTCTGGGGCGGCATGGCCTCCGACCAACATTTTGAGCGTCATATGCGGGCTTACCCCGTACTGCGGAATATTGCGGCGGAGTATGGGCTGGATCTGCTGGTGGAAAATGTGGTATGCAACAAAGAGAATCCTTTAAAACACCTCTGTCAACTGGCGGAGGAATACCCGGAGATCCATTATGTATGGGATACCAAGATGGCGGCGTTCCACGGGGAGGAAACGCAGTTATACAGGCAGGAATATGCCTGGCTCTGGCAGCAGGGTCATATCTGTCATTACCATGTGAACGATTACGGCGGAGGTTATATGGACTGGAGCAGCACCATTGGCAGAGCAGTCTTGCCCATCGGCGCGGGGCATGTGGATTTTGACGCGTTTTTTGCGTTTATCCGCCAGAGCGGATATGACGGCAGCTATACCGTGGAGGCTACGGCCTTTGGCGACGACGGCCGTGTGGATGTGGAGATACTGAACCGCTGTTTTGAGCGGATACGACAGGGAATCGCCGGATGATGCGAGAAGAGGCGCAGTCTTCGGGGAGTTCTCAAAACGGACAGAAACAGTTTGATCAGGCAAGTTATCCCTGTCCGGCTGACTGCCGGGCGGGTCGGGCTTTTGTCGGGCAGTTCTACTTTGCCGACAAAAGAATAATAGATTTCGATTTCCTGTCTGCGGAGTATCCCCGGTGTTTGCCGTGGTTTCCAGTGTTGTAACATCATTTTTAATTACGGCCCCTAATTACTTCAACATAATTGCCCTATTGCTTAACAAATATGAGCTATCTTATAAGTATAAAATACGTCAATTACTAAAAGAATAGCAATTACTCCTAACGCTGATAGAAAGCAGTAAATACCTTGAACAAAGAAACATATCACTACTATGGCAATACCTCCGATAATGTAGGAGATTCCACCAAAACGCTGGCTTTTTTTCCATGTCGTTTCATTCTTCATGCTCCACTTAGTTTTTAGCCCAGTGACAGCGTTCATTCTTAACTTTGGCATTATATTCCCTATGATAATCATAGCAATGCCTAAAACTCCAAACAATAATTGATTCACATCAAATTTATTGGATGATAGATTTTCAATTTTATTAAAACCAGCGTATAAAGCATACCCTGTCATAGCATTAAAAATAATAAGTGTAACAATGCCCGCAACAATACAAACATTCTCATTATTATTTCCATTTTCTTCATGTTTTGCGGCGACCTTTGCTATTCCCAGAAAAAAGTAACCCAACACGGCTGTAACAATGGGAACAATAAGAGTCTCGTATTTACTGCCCCAACGTGTTACCTGATTGTTTAAACCATAATGGGCAGGGATTTGCTCCGGCAAAAACTGTAACGCAATGAAAGCACTTATCAGCGGTAGAAACATAAGGCCATAAAACACAATTTTTTTTACTTTCATTATTGATCTCCTCGTAAACTGTTTATCCACATAACTGTTTCGTCCAGAATAGATAAGTTCAGTTCATAATAAATAAAATTTTTGTATTTTGTTTCATAAATTAGGTCTGCCTTTTTTAGCTTTGACAAATGATAAGATAATGCCTGTGGTGTCATGTTCAGTGCATTTGCTAAATCACCAGAGTTTATTCTACCCTCCTTTAATTTTTGTAAAATCTTTCTACGGGTTTCATCTGCCAAAGCTGCTAATACTTCACTTACTGCCAATCATTCTTGCCCTCCTATTTCAAATTTCTTTTAAATAGAATTATAGCTGTGCCAGTTTTAAAAGTCAAGAACTATTTCAAAATATTTTTAAATATCTTTACTCACTTTTTTTGTCTCTGTTATGGCAAGTGTGGTTGGTAACTACATAAGCAAATGGTTGGATGGAGATGATAAGTAACACAGCCCAGCCTTGAAAAAAGAAAACCCCAGGATCTGCACTCCTGGGGTTTTCTCGTGTCTAAATAACTTTATTAGCCTTGCCTACATGTAATATAGCATTTCTTTTGTCTTTCGTCAAGCAAAACGTTTTGTCTGAAAGCGGTTGCCCGAAAGTAGTCAACTCGGGCGGCCATATGTCGTTTCCCGTATCTAAATCGATGCGTCCTCCATAAACTCCCACAGTTTTGTCGTCCTGTAGATATATTTGCCGCTGCCCTCTATAACGGTGCCGCATCCGGTCTCATAAATATTCCTTACCGAATCTTTTCCCAGAGCCCCGTACATCAAGGATCTTTGTTTCCCGGCGGCAAAGTCAAAGCATTCAATGATCGGCATTTTATTGGTGACGTCCACCGGCAGAACACAGACTCTGCCATCCGTCCATGGCCGCACATGTCCGTAATGACAGGGATAACTTGTTTCGTCGCCCGTTGCGAGATCCAGTAAAGTCAGCCGACTTTCTGTCTCACCTCTCGGGATATGCGGAGGACGTACCTGAAATGCCACCTTGGTTTCTCCCACCGGCACAAAGTCCCATACGTTAAATCCGTTTATTTTATATACTTTTCAAATCTGCGCTACTTACATCATACTACTTTGGGAGTGAAAAAAAAGATTTAATCGGTCTTAAGGGATCTCATAGCCCGTCTGCTCCAAAATCTCCATCAATTGCTCCAGAGGCATTTCCCCCAGATCCCGGCGCTCTTCCGGCGCATCCCTCCATCTGACAGACACGGTGCGGTTTGCCATCTCTTTTTCCCCGACGATGACCATGCAGGGCACTTTGTCCATCTGGGCCTCCCGGATCTTGTAGCCCAATTTTTCATCCCTTCGGTCGGTTTCCGTGCGCAATCCCCTGTTTTGCAGCGACTGGGATACTTCCTTGGCATAGTCCATATACTTGTCGGAGACAGGCAGTATCTTAACCTGCACCGGGGAGAGCCACAGGGGGAACTTTCCGGCATAATGTTCGATCAGGATACCCATAAAGCGCTCAATAGAGCCAAATACCACCCGGTGTATCATGACAGGGCGGTGTTTTTCGCCGTCCGCCCCCGTATATTCGATATTGAATCTTTGGGGCAGTTGGAAATCCAGCTGGATCGTTCCGCACTGCCAGGTTCTGCCGATGGAGTCCTTCAGGTGAAAGTCCAGCTTGGGCCCGTAAAACGCGCCGTCTCCCACATTTACCACGAAAGTCTTTCCCATGCCGTTTACCGCGTCCGTCAGCGCCTTTGTGGCCAGCTCCCACTCCTCGTCGCTGCCGATGGAGTCCTCGGGACGGGTGGACAGTTCGATCTCATAGGGGAATCCAAAACGGGCATACACCTGGTCGATCAGTCGCATGACGCCCTGGATCTCCCCCTGTACCTGCTGCTGCGTCATAAAGATATGGGCGTCGTCCTGGGTCAGGCAGCGCACCCGCATCAGGCCGTGGAGGGTTCCGGACGGTTCGTTCCGGTGTACCAGTCCCAGCTCCCCCATTCTCATAGGCAGATCCCGATAGGAGCGGGGCTGCAGATTATAGACCAGCATGCCGCCGGGGCAGTTCATGGGCCGTATGGCATAGTCCGCCTCGTCGATCACAGTGGTGTACATTTTGTCCCGGTAATGTTCCCAATGGCCGGAAGTCTCCCATAACCGGCGGTTCATGATCATGGGGGTGGATATCTCCATATACCCCTCTCTGGTGTGGAGTCTGCGCCAGTAGTCGATCAGCAGATTCTTGAGGATCAGTCCTTTCGGGAGGAGAAAGGGAAATCCCGGCCCCTCCTCCAGCAGGGCGAACAGTCCCAGCTCCCTGCCCAGACGGCGGTGATCCCGGGCCCTGGCCTCCTCCAGTCGGTGCAGGTATTCCTCCAAGTCGGCGGCACTTGGGAAAGAGATACCGTATATCCGGGTAAGCATGGGATTTTTTTCATCTCCCCGCCAGTAAGCCCCGGCAACGGACAGCAGTTTTACGGCCTTGATGGGGCTGGTGTTGGATAGATGGGGGCCTGCGCACAGTTCCGTATAATCCCCCTGCCTGTAAAAGGTGATCTCTTCGCCCTCCGGCAGTTCCCGAATCAGTTCCAGTTTAAAGTCCTCTCCCTCCCTTTCCATATGGGACAGCGCCTCCCGGCGGGATACCGTTCGGACTTGCAGGGACAGGGATTCCCGGGCCAGGCGGCGCATCTCTTCCTCCACAGCCTGCAAGTGTTCCTCCGAAAAAGGAAAGGAAAAGGCGAAATCATAATAGAATCCATTGTCCGTCGCCGGGCCGATGGCGCATTTGGTATCCGGGTACAGACGTTTTACCGCCTGAGCCAGCACATGGGCGCTGGTGTGCCAGAACGCTTTTTTTCCCTCCGAACTGTGGAAATCCGAGACGGTGGTCTCTCCGTTTTTGTGTAAAATCTTCATGTTGGTTGCTCCTTTCTGAATCAGGGTTATCGGGTTGCAACAACATAAGAAAAGCACCCAAAAGACTATACAGTCTTAAGGGTGCGTCTGCACGGTTCCACCTTAACTTTTCACTTCAGATTCCAATAAATCCTATCCTTTAACGCAGGCATACGGCGGCGCTTACATCTGCTTTCGGCGCGGCGGCTCGGGAATGGTTTTCGTAGGCAGTCCTCATAAGCGGCTCTCACCAATCTGCCGCTCTCTCTGGATGATTCGTTGCGAACTACTTTTTTCCGTCATGGCTTTTCTTATGTTATTGAGGATAGACTACCAGAGATCGGCCCGGTTGTCAATAACTGATTTTCGTCTGGGGCACAGTTATGGCACATACAATTCCACAACCAGATCCACATATCCGTCCTGGTCTAAGTTCAGCGCCATTGGTCTGGCGGCCAGATCTTCCCCATGGTTCTGTTTCATATATTTGAAAAATGTGCGGGGGTTATCAAACACACAGACAGCGACCAGAGAAGAGAGCGGTTGGTTGAGGCTCTGCTCCGCCATCTGCGGATCTCTGTTCCAGTTGATGATCTGAAATTGGGTCTCCGGCTTGAGGGGCAGTGTCAGTATTTCCTCCGTATATTCTTCAATCTGGTAGGTATTGTCCTCCGACGCGGAAAATCGGATGGGCTGAATGCACAGTTGGTCACTGACCCTATCGGAAGACAGATACAGTCCGTTCAGATAAAAGTTGTAATCATAGTTTCCCTCCATGGGATATACCAGAGGATAGGAGACGGCGTCTGTAGGCTCTGGCTCTGCGGACTTTGTTTCCTCTGTAAAAGGAGGGTCTTCTGAGGACGGCATGAGTGTTTCCCTTGGGGAAATCGGCGTAGGGGACGGCAGATTTTCTGAGGAAATGCTTTCCTGCTGTGGGCCGCAGGCCGCCGCGGTGAGAAGTATACATAAGGCAAGAAATGACGCTTTTGCTTTTAAAGTCATATTTATTTTCCTCCACAGATTCAGAACAATCTTTACGGCAGCCACAGCTCTATCACGGTATCCACATAACCGTTTTCATCCAGATACAGGCACATCGGAAATGTGGCGAGATGCGTGCTATAGGCATCGCTCATAAAGAGAAAGAATTGGAATGGATCCTCTTTTTCATAGTATTCTCCTTATGGCAGACGGTTTTGAGAAGTATTTATGGTTCTACGGGAGACACAGTTCAATCAGAGTTTCCACATACCCGTCTTCATCCAGATACAGACATAACGGATAAACGGCGAGATGCGCACCATAATCATCACTCATAAACTCAAAAA
>CAJUAH010000038.1 GCA_910584375.1 uncultured Acetatifactor sp. | reverse complement strand
CCCAACCGGCATTTATCAAGGCTTTATTCCCGAAATCGATGTGGGAAGTTTGAGTAATTTATTCTTGAAGAAATGAGAAATGCATGATACAATGAGTCTAAATTAGAATATTGTTTGTCTTTTTAAAAGAACGGGTGAAAAAATGGAAACTAAAATCCTATTTGTAAAACAGTTTTTAGCTGCGTTATGTAAGGAGGATGTTGACAGAATTCCGATAAATACACCGGAATTTAAAGAGGGTGTGCAGAAGATGGCAGATTATTACCATGCCAACATGGAGAAGTTTGGTCCGAATGCGGAGCAGCTGGATATGCTTTTCCTGAAGTATACAACCAGGGGGGAATTCAGCCAGTTTTCCAGGATTATTGAAAGTTTTAATGGCAGGATAGTGTCTCTGGAAAACCCTCATTATGTAAAAGCAAACTTAAAACTGGACAAAGAATATGTTGATGAGTTGATAGACAATACTGATCTGGGAATTGATTATGCGCAATATCAACAGCTTGTACGCTGTTTTAGGCAGGGTATTGGCAATATGGGATAAATAAGTAAGTTAAGGGGAGACGTAGGGGAAAATGTCTTTTAAAGAATTATTTGCGGAAGAGGAATTCAGGGAAGTCTTTAATGAAGTGGAACGTTTTGCGGATGGGATGTTGACCGAATATAATCAATGGCTTGAGAATATCCCATTATCAGGCGAAAATAAAGAAATATTTGATGCGGTATGGGGAAATATAGAGTTCTCGGGCGGAGAAATATATATTTTAGATTCCCCTCTTTTGCAGCGATTGAGAAAGATTAAGCAATTGGGTTTGGCTTATTTTGTATATTGTGGATGTGATTACTCCAGATATTACCATACGTTGGGAGTTACCTATCTGGCAGATCGGATGGCGGCGGCCATAAATTGATGTGACCTGGAGATAACAGAGGAAGACAAGAACTATTTCAGGGCAGTGGCACGTCTGGCGGCTATTTTTCATGATTCGGGTCATATGTTTCTCAGCCATGTTTCTGAACACTACTTTGGCAAGAGTCCCTTGTATAAACGTAATACGCTAATCAATAATTTTATGGAAAAATTTGAAAAGATGGCAGGTAAGAGAACGGCACTGCATGAATTACTGGGATGTATGATCGTTAATACAAGGGCTGTCTATCAACTGCTGACCATAGTCGCAAAATATATAAAGGGGCTAAATGGTAGTCGGGCGACAGATATCGATAATCTGGTGGAATATATTTCTTCATTGATTGTAGGCGTACCTGTGGATAGGGAAAGTCTGCCCTACTCCTGCATTATAAACGGACCAATAGATGCGGATAAGTGTGATTATTTATCACGGGATTCCCATGTGACGCGCGTGCCTGTGGCAGTGGACGTTTCAAGAATAACACAGAAATTCCCGTCTCGGACGCTCAAATTGGCGCCTATGACGCTCAACTGACATTCGCATTCGTCGACCCGGATATGAAAAATATTGCCCTGTCCGGCCCTTATGGGGCTGGTAAGAGCAGCATATTGGCCACTTATAAGAGGGCCCATCCTGAACGGAAATTCCTGCACATTTCCTTTGCGCATTTCCAGGATACCGCCATGGGCGGCGGACGGCCTATGGATGAGAAAAGACTGGAAGGCAAGATCATCAATCAGCTGATCCACCAGATGCCGGCGGAAACGATTCCGCAGACCCACTTTCCGCTGTTGCGTGAGGTGAACCGCAACAAGGTGAAAGGGTATATCTATCAGTGTATTTTATTGTTTGCCCTGCTGGCTTTTGCTTGTTTTCACGATGCATGGTGTGGGTTGGTGGACAGGCTTTCGCTGCAATCCGTGCGCTCGCTGCTGGCAATGACCCAGCGCAAGGAGGCGGTGCTGGTAGCGGCCATAGTCTGTGTGATATTGACGGCGCGCGGTCTGACGGAGCATATCTGTCTGCAGCGCAACCAGCGAATCCTGCGCAAAGTAAATTTCAAGGGCGCGAACGTGGATATAGAGCTGTTCAACGGGGAAAACGATTCCTATTTTGACCGTTATCTGAACGAGGTATTGTATCTGTTTGACCATGTGGATGCCGACGCGGTGGTGTTTGAGGATATTGACAGGTACGACAGGAATCTGATATTTGAGCGGCTGCGGGAGATTAACGCGCTGGCCAACTGTGTCAGAGGGCAGGAGAGACCTCCTCTGCGATTTTTATATCTGATTCGGGATGACGTGTTTACCACCAAGGACCGCACCAAATTTTTTGACGTGATCATTCCGGTGGTGCCGGTCATGGACGGATCCAATTCTTATGCCATGCTGATCCGCCTGTTTGGTCAATTGGAAGAGGATGCCCGTCCCGGCGACGATTTCCTGCGGGGCGTTTCGCTGTACATAGACGATATGCGGCTGCTGCGAAATATTTACAACGAATATTCGGTCTACTATTGCAATTATAAGGATAACAATGAGATCGAGCTGAATGTGGACAAGCTGTTGGCCATGGTGATCTACAAAAATCTGTTTCCCACGGACTACTCCATGCTGCACAGAGGAAGAGGGTATGTATATACGCTGTTTTACAATAAGCCGCGGTTTACCCACAGGAAAAAGGGAGAGCTGTCGGAAGAGTTACGCACGCTGGAAAGCAGACTGGAAGAGATACAGCAGGAAACTTTTCGGGACATGAATGAATTGGATGCCGCTTATTACAAAGAGAATCGACGAACCCGCATTCAGGCCACCGGGGAGGAGGATATGTCTTTTGCCAGCTACGCCAAGTATATAGAGGCTATCAAGGCGAACTCCTATGATATTGAGTTCTATCATGAGGACTACTATAATCCGGGGAAATGGACGAAAGAAAACGTAAAAGATAAATTTGATCGTCTGAGCCAAATTCCGGAATATCGGGAGCACCAAGCTTTGATTATGAAAAAGGAAGGCGCGGAAGACATTCGGAAACGGATTGCGGAGATCAAAAGCACTCTGGAAACTTTGGATACTCTGGACACTATGCCCTTGCAGGAAATCATTGACAACGAGAACGCAGACGAGGTGTTTGGGGCGACATATACAAACGTGCTGGGGGAAACAGAGAGCTTTGCGGATGTAAAGCGCTCGGGTTATTTTCCGCTGATTCCCTATCTGGTCAGGAGCGGATATATTGACGAGAGCTACCAGGATTATATGTCCTACTATTATGCGGACGGCCTGCGCCGGGAGGACAAGGTATTTCTGCGGAGTCTGTTGGAGCATACTTACAAGGGCGCGGGATATCGTTTGGAGGAGCCCTGTAAGGTGGTGGCCTGGATGCACAGAGGTCAGTTTGAAATAGAGGAGTGTCTCAATTATCAACTGCTGGACGCTTTGCTGCTGATGGTCTGCCACCCCAAAGACTTGCCGAAGAACATGAAACGGCAGGGAGCAAACGGCAAGGACAGTCTGCGCCGTATGATAAAATATATTTATCTGAGTAAATCGATGGACTTTTTCGACGGGTATCTGTGGCATGGAAAATACGCAGCGGATCTGGTCGAACTAATGAATATGGAATGCGAGTGTGTCGCCACCTGGGTGCTGGGAGCAAATGCATTAAGCGAACGGACGAAACGTAAGTATGTGATGCAGACCCTGCTGCATGCGGATACGTATAACTATACGAAAACATTGGATACGGCCTGGCTGTCAGGGTATGCGGGACAGAACACACAGTTCCTTTACGCGGAATTCACCAAGGAAGAGGAAAAAAGATTTGTGGAGGGAATCGAACTTTTGGATGTGAAGTTTCAGAGGCTGCTACTCACTGATGAGGAGTGGGACAGCGCGGAGGATCCCAATAAGGGAACCGCCACACTAAAAAACAACTTTGGGGTTATGCGTGAGGTATACCAGAGACAGTTATATGCCATTAATGTACAGAATATAACCGCTTTGCTGCGAATATTCTATAACCTGCCGCCGCAGGCGATAGTTCGTTCCAAATTATTGACGCTGATCTATAAAAAAGACGGGGAGCCGCTTAGAGATTATGTGGATCAGAATCCGGAAATGTGCTTGCTGGCATTGACGGAAATGGATGAGCTTTTAGAAGACAAAGAGGATGTGATATTGTCTGTACTCAACAGGGAAGAACTATACAGGGATTACAAAGAAAAATATCTTGCAGTCATGTCCCGCCGCCGGGAAATCTCTCAGCTGAAACAAGTGCAGGATAAGGCACTATGGCCCCTGCTGATGGATGGACATGTGTCGGCGGCACCGTACAATCTCACAGACTATTATTTTCTGTCGGGAAACGGTTTGGATGAGGCCCTTGCAGGCTACATAAACGAATATCCCAATGCCATCACTTTGTCGGAAGATTATTTGAACAGTGAATACGGAGAGGATGCCGCTCAAAAACTGCACATGGATATTGTGCGCTGCAATTCTTTATGCAAGGAGAAATATAACGCGTTGGTCAGAGCTTTTTCTTTCACGTACGACGCTGATACCGTGGGCGAGATCGACGAAGAGAAGATGCGTACGCTGATATCCAAACAGACAGTCCTGATGACGCTGGGAAACCTGCAATATATCAGGGAGAAATATCCGAAACTGGCATTTGTATTTGCCCGAAGAAACATTGCGGAGTATATAGCCCTGTCCCGTTCCGGGGGGGGGAGGCTTACCGGGAAGAGGAATTTCTTTCTGTCATAGTCTCGGACAGAGGGCTGCTCACGGCCATCCTCGGGGACGATGAGCAGCCCATGGAGCGCAAACAAAAGGCTCTGGCAAAATGCGTCAATACGCTGAAAATCTCCGCGTTGGTGAGATACCTGGAATCTCTGGAACTGGAAGATTTTCTTCGACTGCTGGAGGGAAAGCGGGTTACTTTGCAGCGCAGCCCGGGCAATGAGGCGCTTTTGAAGGCATTTTTGGACAAAAACTGGATCGAGGAAAGCAATGTGGACGAGCAGGATGATGCTTTGCTGCAGGTTCGGGGAAAAGGCGTATTCAGGCGAAAGGGTATTAAGAAGTAAATGCCGGAATACCATTTTCTGGCGGAGGAGATACCATGCAAAAAAGGGGAGATTCAGCAAAAAGCAGTAGGGCGCGGTCCTCGGCATCGCGCTGGGAGCAGTGGCAGCGATCCTGACATTTGTCAGCACGACCATACTCAGTGCGCTGGCTCTGCCGCAGAATCATGTGATAAGAAGAACGCTAAACATACCGTGCTTTTGGACCGTATGGAGGGGAAGAAAAATTCCTTTACAAAAGCCAAATCTTTCGGTATAATACATCTCAAACAGAAAAAGAAACGCAATGACGAAGAGAGTACACCTGCCAAAGCTCTCCAGAGAACATCCCCGCGGGATCCCGCGGCTGAGAGGGATGGAGCGGGAGGTATGTGGAAAATGGCTTCCGAGCAGCGCACCGAGCCGGGGACTACAGGTTAGGCTGCGACAGGTTCCGCCTGTTATAGCGGAGAGGGTTTGGCGCCATAAGGTTCCCAGACCCGGTGAGGCTCCTTTTGTGAGGAAGGAGCGAAGAGAAGTGGTAACACGGGTTCCGGGCTCGTCTTCTCGTGCAGAGATTGCATGGGGAAGACGGGCCTTTCGTTATGCAGTCCATATAGGACCGTGAGCCGGTGAACCCAAACGGTTCTAACGTTTTAAACGGTTCAAACGAATCAGAACAGAAATCAGAACAGAAATCAGATCAGAAATCAGATCAGAAAAGAAACAGGCCAAAACAGAAACATGAAAAACAGGCCCGCACAGACAAGGAGGTAAGCATATGAGCAAAACACCCTATTACATCACCACCGCCATCGCGTACACCTCGGGAAAGCCCCACATCGGCAACAACTACGAGATCGTGCTGGCGGACGCCATTGCCCGCTTTAAGAGAAAGCAGGGCTATGACGTATTTTTCCAGACCGGCACGGATGAGCACGGGCAGAAGATCGAGCTGAAAGCCCAGGAGGCCGGGATAACGCCCCAGGAGTTTGTGGACAATGTGGCGGGCGTCATCCGGGGGCTGTGCGATCAGCTGAACGTCAGCTACGACAAGTTCATCCGCACCACCGACAAACCCCATGAAAAGCAGGTGCAGAAGATATTTAAGCGTCTGTACGATCAGGGGGATATCTATAAGGGGGCCTACGAAGGTATGTACTGTACGCCCTGCGAGTCTTTCTGGACGGAGTCCCAGCTGGTGGACGGCAAATGCCCGGACTGCGGCAGGGAGGTGAAACCTGCAAAAGAGGAGGCGTATTTCTTCCGTATGAGCAAATATGCGGACCGGCTCATCGAGCATATCAACAGTCACCCCGAGTTTATCCAGCCGGTGTCCCGCAAAAACGAGATGATGAACAATTTCCTGCTGCCCGGCCTGCAGGATCTGTGCGTGTCCCGCACCTCCTTCAAATGGGGTATTCCGGTGGACTTTGACGATAAGCATGTGATCTATGTGTGGCTGGACGCGCTGACCAACTATATCACGGGCATCGGCTACGACGCCGACGGAGACAGCACGGAGCAGTACAAAAAGCTCTGGCCCGCGGATCTGCACCTGATCGGCAAAGATATCATCCGTTTCCACACGATCTACTGGCCCATCTTCCTGATGGCGCTGGGAGAGCCGCTGCCCAAACAGATCTTTGGCCATCCCTGGCTGATGATGAACGGCGGCAAGATGAGTAAGTCCAAAGGCAATGTGATCTATGTGGACGACCTGATCGACTTTTTCGGCGTGGACGCGGTGCGGTATTACATGATCCACGAGATGCCCTACGACAATGACGGCAACGCCACCTGGGAGCTGATCGCGGAGCGCGCCAACTCCGACCTGGCCAACACGCTGGGCAATCTGGTGAACCGCACCATATCCATGAGCAACAAGTATTTTGGCGGCGCGGTGGAGGATAAGGGCGTACAGTTGACCCCGGAGGACAGCGTCGTGGACGAGGATTTGAAGAAAACCGTCACCGGAACCTATGCAAAGGTGGCGGAGAAGATGGATTCCCTGCGGATCGCGGACGCTCTGACGGAGATATTCGGCATCTTCAAGCGCTGCAACAAATATATCGACGAGACGGAGCCCTGGGTGCTGGCCAAGGATGAGGCGAAACAGGGGCGGCTGGCCACCGTGCTGTACAATCTGGTGGAAGGCATCGTGATCGGCGCGTCTCTGCTGGAACCCTATATGCCCGAGACGGCTCAGAGCATCGCACAGCAGTTGAATACTTCCCTGCGGGATTTTGACCGCCTGGAGGAATTTGGCCTGTATCCCGGCGGCAGCAGGGTGACGGACCAGCCCCGGATACTGTTTGCCCGCCTGGATATGAAAGAGGTGGAAAAGCGGGAGGAGGAACTGACGACCGCCATGATTGCCGCGGCGGGGAAGAACGTTGAGGCCGGAAAAACCGCTGATACGGAGAAGGAAGACGCGTCGGAGGCGCAGGATGGCATGGACATCGAACCCAAGCCGGAAATCACCTACGACGACTTTGCCAGACTCCAGTTCCAGGTGGGGGAGATCATCGCCTGCGAGGCGGTGCCCAAATCCAAAAAACTGCTGTGTTCCCAAGTCAGGATCGGCAGCCAGGTGCGCCAGATCGTCTCCGGCATCAAGGCATACTATACCCCCGAGGAGATGGTGGGCAAAAAGGTGATGGTGCTGGTGAATCTGAAACCCGCCACACTGGCGGGCGTGGTGTCCGAGGGCATGCTGCTGTGCGCCGAGGATCAGGCGGGCAACCTGGCGCTGATGACGGCGGAGAAACCCATGCCTTCGGGAGCGGAAATATGCTGAATAAAGGGCGGAACGTAATATATTTATAAAATTTCCATAAATTAGGTTAAAATAATCTGCAATATGGTGTATAATAGGTGCATGGCTTTCGGGCCATGCGCTTATTAATACTGCTTAACAGTTAAAATGTATGCGGCGAGCCGGGAGTCCGATCCGGTATATACTATGGCAGGAAGAGGAAAGTGCCGACATGAAAAAAGAAGAGTTCTATTTCGATTCCAGAGACAATATATCCAAAATCCATGCGGTCAGATATACGCCGGAGGACAGAACCCCCGTTTGCGTGGTACAGATTGTCCACGGTATGGCGGAGTATATTGAACGCTATGAGGAGTTTGCCCGGTTTCTCACCGAGCGGGGCTGCGTCGTCACGGGCAACGATCATCTGGGTCATGGGAAAAGCGTGGGAGAAGATAAGCTTTACGGATATTTTTGCGAGCAGGATCCGGCTACCGTGCTGGTGCGGGATGTACACCGCCTGAAAAAACTGACGCAGAAGGAGTATCCGGGGCTGCCTTATGTGATCGTGGGACACAGCATGGGTTCCTTTATCCTGCGCAATTACCTGACTATGTACGGCAGCGGGATCACCGGCGCGGTCATCATGGGAACGGGCTACCGAAACAGGGCTGTCACATGGGCCGCCAGATTCATGGCGGGACTGCAAAAACTCTTTTTGGGTTCGAAACATGTGAGCAAATTCAGCGACAGGGTGAGTTTTGGCGGTTATAATAAGCGGATTCCCGACGCCAGGACGCCGTTTGACTGGCTGTGCAAGGATGAGGAAAGCGTGCGGCGCTATATCGAGGATCCGCTGTGCGGCAATATCTTTACGCTGAACGGTTTCCAGACTCTGGCGGAGCTGATACACCGGGCCCATGATCCGAAACGGTTAAAAAAGATTCCGGCGTCGCTGCCGTTGCTGGTGATTTCGGGAGACGCCGATCCTCTGGGCGGATACGGACAGGGCATCCCCAAAGTATGCGAGGGACTGCGCAGAGCCGGTGTGCGGGATGTGGAAATGCGCCTGTTCGAGACGGGCAGACATGAACTGCTGAACGAGCCGGAGCGGGAGCGGATCATGGAGACGGTCTACGACTGGATCCAAAAGCATTGCGTGAAAGCGGATGCATAAAAAAGGCGGAAATACCTAAACTATTCCCAAAGTTCGGATACTTTAAGACATTATACAGGAGGTTTTAAAGTAACGCAGATATAGGAGGGAATCATCATGAAAATAGCATTTTACAGCACCAAACCGTATGACCGTATCTGGTTTGAACCGTTGGCTCAGCAGTATGGGTACGATATCCATTTTATCGAATTTCCCTGCACCAGAGAGACGCTGTTTATGGCAAAAGGATGCGACGCGATCTGCGTCTTTGTCAATGATCATATTGACAGTGAGATGATCGAAGTACTCTATGACATGCATGTGAAAGGGATCTTGCTGCGGAGCGCGGGGTTCAACAATGTTGATGTGAAAGCGGCGGAGGACAGGATCGTCATCCTGCGTGTGCCCAGCTATTCTCCCGAGGCGGTGGCGGAATACGCCACGGCCATGCTGCTGACGCTGAACCGCTGCACTCACAAGGCGTATAACCGTACCAGAGAGTTCAATATGAGCCTGCAGGGGCTTATGGGAACAGACCTTTACGGAAAGACGGCGGGAATCGTCGGCACCGGAAGGATCGGGCAGGCCATGATCCGGATCTGCAAGGGATTCGGCATGAAGGTCATCGCCTATGATCCTTATCCAAACGCCGGTCTGGATGTGACTTATGTGTCCACGGAAGAGCTGTTCAGGCAGGCGGATGTGATCAGCCTGCACTGCCCGCTGACCTCCCAGACCAGGCATATGATCAACAGGGAGAGCATCGGTATGATGAAGAACGGGGTCTATCTGGTAAATACATCCAGAGGCAGCCTGATCCATACGGATGATCTGATCGACGGCCTGCTGCAGAAAAAGTTCGGCGGTGTGGGGCTGGATGTGTACGAGGAAGAGGAAGGCATATTCTATGAGGATTGTTCGGGAGAGATCATCGAGGACGACAATCTGGCCCGTCTGACAACTTTTCCCAATGTCCTGATCACTTCTCATATGGGATTCTTTACCCGGGAGGCCATGGAGGCGATCGCCCGAGTGACTATGGAGAACGCCCACGCGCTGGACAACGGCCTGCCCCTGCAAAACCAGGTGGGAGCCTGCGCCGCGAAAGAATAGGCAGAAAGGAACTTATATGGAGACAGATCATTTTCCCTATACGATCAGATGGGCTATGCCGGAAGACTGGGAACCTGCCATGGAAATGGTATGGAAAACATTTCTGAAATTTGAGGGAAAGGACTACTCCCAGGAGGGTATCGATAACTTTGATACCTTCATACATGACGGGACGCTCCGAAAGCTGTTTTTAAACGGGCGTTATCAGGTGATGCTGGCCCTGGACGGCAGTCTTGTGGTGGGACTGGCCTCCGTGCGCAGCGGCAATCATCTGTCCCTGCTGTTTGTGGACGAGCGGTATCATCGGCGGGGGATCGGCAGGACGCTGATGAGCGGCCTGTGCCAGTATCTGGAGCGGGAGGCGGGGGAGCACAGCATGACGCTGACGGCGGCTCCCTACGCGGTGGATTTTTATAAAAAGCTGGGGTTTTATGTCATAAGGCCGGAGGAACAGATTTCCGGCATCAGAGTCACCTCCATGGAAAAATATTTTTGAAAGGTAGGATACTTATGAAATTCTTAAACATCGACAGTCCTTTTATGCAGGTCATGAATAAGGTGGCGGATCTGATGATCCTGAATCTGCTCACTGTTGTATGTATGATCCCGCTCTTTACCGCGGGAGCCGCCCTTACGGCCATGCATTACCAGGTGCTGAAGATCGTCCGCGACGAGGAGTGCTATGTGGTAAAAGGGTATTTCAAGGCATTTCGGGAAAACTTTATACAATCCACAATCATATGGCTGATCCTGCTGGTCATCGGCGTGATCCTGGGAGTGGATTTTTATATCATGTATGTCTCGGGAACGGAGTTTCATATGATATTCAAAGCCGTTCTGGGCGCCATCCTGATCTTTGTGCTCTTTACGCTGATTTTTGTGTTCCCGGTGCAGGCGAAATTTGCCAACCCGGTTCCGCGCACTCTCAAGAACGCGCTGGCCATGAGCATCCTTCAGGCTCCCAAGAGCATCCTGATGCTGATACTGTATCTGCTCCCCATGGTGCTGATGGTGTTCGCTCCCAGCATCTTTCCGCTGATCATGCTGTTTGGCATCACGGTTCCGGCCTTTCTGTCGGCCAAGCTGTACAATAAATTCTTCCTGAAACTGGAGGATCGGATCAACGAGATCAACGGCGTCAAGGAGGAAGAGGAGGAAGAAGACGGGAAAATATTTCACGACCAGCTGGACAGTTCTTTGGAGGACAAGACCTGAAACTGTGGAATATGTCCAATAATGGAGAGACGGATTTGTGAAAAATGACGCCTGAAAGGAAAAATATTTATATTTCTGAGCAATTCACACAATGGGAATCGAAATCTTTGTGAAATAGTGGCATAGAATTTCACGCAGGATTTAGGTATACTTATCCCAAGGCTGTAGTGATACATATCGCTGCAAAAACAGAAAATATCTATATGTGAAAGGAGTTATTGTATGGCTAGTTTATCTTTAAAGAATATCTGCAAGGTTTACCCCAACGGTTTTGAGGCGGTTAAGAATTTCAACCTTGAGATAGCGGATCAGGAGTTCATCATCTTTGTAGGTCCCTCCGGCTGTGGTAAGTCTACTACCCTTCGTATGATCGCGGGCCTGGAAGATATTTCCTCCGGCGAGTTAAAGATTGGTGACAGGGTTGTGAACGATGTAGAGCCCAAGGACAGAGATATCGCAATGGTATTCCAGAACTACGCTCTGTATCCTCACATGTCCGTATATGACAATATGGCGTTCGGTCTGAAACTGAGAAAGGTTCCCAAGGATCAGATCGACAAGATGGTTAAGGAGGCAGCCAAGATCCTGGATCTGGAGAAACTGCTGGATCGTAAGCCCAAGGCTCTGTCCGGCGGTCAGAGACAGCGTGTGGCTATGGGACGTGCTATCGTGCGTAACCCCAAAGTATTCCTGATGGATGAGCCTCTGTCCAACCTGGACGCCAAGCTGCGTGTGCAGATGAGAATCGAGATTGCCAAGCTGCATCAGAGACTGGGCACCACGATCATCTACGTTACGCATGACCAGACCGAGGCTATGACGCTGGGTACCAGAATCGTCGTTATGAAGGACGGCGTTATCCAGCAGGTAGATACTCCTCAGAATCTGTATGAGAAACCTCAGAACCTGTTCGTTGCAGGATTCATGGGATCTCCTCAGATGAATTTCCTGGATGCGACCGTTAAGGTAGCAGGCGATGTTGCCAACCTGGAGATTGCCGGACACAGCATTCCTCTGCCCGCCGCTAAGTCCAAGAAGGTCATCGACGGCGGCTACGACGGCAAGGTTGTTACTTTCGGTATCCGTCCTGAGGACGTATACGATGCCGAGACATATACCAATGCGGTTCCGGGCAGCGTATTCGAGTCTACGATCAAGGTTTACGAGCTGTTAGGCGCGGAAGTTTACCTGTATTTCGATCTGGATGTATTCCCGATGACCGCAAGAGTAGATTCCCGTACAACTGCAAGACCCGGTGATGCTGTGAAGTTCGCTCTGGATGTTGAGAAGATTCATGTATTTGACAAAGAGACCGAGCAGATCATTACCAACTAGTAAGATTTCCAGAGAGGTGCTGGTTTCCAGCACCTCTTTTTTGATAGGAGAGGACGGAGGAGCGTATGATATCAAGTCAGATCATTCAGACAAGTATAGACGAATTAAAGGCGATCACCAAGGTGGATCTGTGTGTATATGACCCTTCCGCCGCAGTGATTGCGACAACGGCCGATATGGAGGGGATACAGGGGAATCTGATCAGCGGATTTGCCATGTCTCCTGCCGACAGCCAGGTAATCGGTCCCCACCATCTGTTGAAGATCCTGGATGAGGGAGAATTACTCTATGTGCTGGTGGCCCGTGGAACCGGGGATGATGTATATATGGTGGGCAAGATCGCCGTATGTCAGATCCAAAATCTCACGATTGCTTACAAAGAGCGTTTTGACAGAAATAATTTCTTCCAGAATCTGTTGCTGGACAACCTGCTGCTGGTGGATATCTACAATCGGGCCAAGAAACTGCATGTGGAGGTGGCGGCCCCCCGCGCGGTATTTCTGATAGAAACCCGCCTGGAGAAGGACGGCATAGTGACAGAACTGTTAAAAGGGATGTTTTCTTCCCAGAGCGGCGATTATATTACCGCTGTGGATGAGAGCAGCGTAATTCTGATCAAAAATCTGGAACAAATGGCCACATATGATAATCTGTGCGATGTGGCGCATACCATCGTGGCAATGATGAATGCGGAGGCCATGCTGAATGTGCGGGTGGCTTTCGGTACGGTGGTGCAGGAGCTAAAGGACGTGTCCAAGTCCTACAAGGAGGCCAAACTGGCGCTGGATGTGGGTAAGATCTTCTATGCGGAGCGCAATGTGGTGGCGTACAGCACGCTGGGTATAGGGCGTCTGATCTATCAGTTGCCGGTGAATTTGTGCAGGATCTTCATAGAGGAGATATTCGGGGACAATGTGCCCATCGATTTGGATGACGAGACATTGACGACGATTAACAAATTTTTTGAGAATAATCTCAATGTCTCGGAGACTTCCAGGCAGTTATTCGTACACAGAAATACGCTGGTATACCGCATTGAAAAGATCCAAAAGAGCACGGGTCTGGATCTGCGCAATTTTGACGATGCGCTGACCTTTAAGATTGCGCTGATGGTGGTAAGCTATATGAAATATTTAGACTCGCTGGACTATTGATACAGGCATAAAAAGGACAACCCCTTAATACACTTATAGTAGAGGAAAACACAGGTGTATTGAGGGGGATTTTTTATGTATTATGATAAGCAGATCCGCTACATAGATTACTTGGAAAACGGAGAAAAAAAGCGTAACTGCGGATATGTCAAGGTGACGGTCACAGGCGGCAGGCTGTTTTTGGACATGAGAATACGGGACCTGTACGAGACAGACGACGTAGTCTCGGATGTCGTGTTGGAGGGTGACGGGAGAGAGAGCCGGATAGGGACGGTGCGGATCAGGCAGGGCTGCGGCAGCTTTCGCTGGGAATGTGCGGACCTGGAACAGGAGGGGGACGGCCTGGCGCTGGGAGAGGGTATACGTTACGGACAGCTGGAGCGGATCCATGTGCAACTCTCTCCGAGACGGAGTATGCGCTGCATATGGAAAGCGTCGGATATAACGCGGCTCAGCGGTTCTCCCGACCAGAGGGCGAATGCTGCAGAGCAGGCCGATATAGAGGTGCAGTCGGAGAGCCAACCGGAGAGTATAACCGGAGAAGTCAGCCTGCGGGAGCCGCAGACACAGTTGATCGGTCAATCAGAGAAGAGAGTAGAAGAAACCAGCCCGTCAGAGCCGCAGACACAGCCGAACGGCCAATCAGAGAGGAGAGCAGAAGAAGCCAGTCTGTCAGAGCCGCAGACACAATTGAACGGCCAATCAGAGAGGAGAGTAGAAGAAACCAGCTTGTCAGAGCCGCAGACATGGTCGATCGGTCAACCCGAGAGTGTAGAAGGAGATGTTATATCGTCTGAATTGCAATTACAACCGACATGCCAACCGGAAAGGGCGGTGGAGGATACCGAACTGCCGGTCCGGCAGCAGGAGGACGAGTCGGAAGAGGCCATGCATTCTGAAAGGGAAGAGCGGCCAGTCCGTCAACCGGACGGCGGTGACACAGCCGGTGACCGGGAGAAACCGAAGCCGCCCCGTACACAGAGGACAGTTCAGGCCCCGCACATGGCGTCCATGAGCGAGGACAAATGGCAGCAGCTCCAAAAAATATACCCCCATATACGTCCCTTTCAGGACGAGAGGGAATACCTGTCCCTGCGGCCGGAAGACTTTGTGATCCTGCCCTCCGACGCCTACCGTCTGGTGCAGAACAGTTTTTTGCTCCACGGATATTTTAACTATGAGCATTTGATACTGACATGTGTGCCGCAAAAGGGCGGGGATCAGTACTACATAGGGGTGCCGGGGAACTTCTTTGAGAAAGAGAAACAGGTGGCTGTCATGTACGGTTTTGAAAGTTTTGAGTGCAGACGGGAACCTGCGGGTGAAGGGGAGTTCGGCTACTATATGATCCGTGTAAGGCTATAGCCGGTCTCCTACAGGCCCGACAGGTCGAAGGGAGGGATAAAGCTTTCCTGCGCAGTGTCTCCTTCCTGAATATACACGTTTTCCATACCCAGCCGCAGACAGTAATCCACTACCCTCCGGTATTCTTCCGGTGTTACCCGGCGATTTAGTTCCGGGCGGTCTGCAACATGCGGCAGGGGGGTGTATTGGCACATGACACTGACATATATGTCGTTTCCATAGGCGTCATGAAGATAGTGGAGAATCCTCTTGCTGTCGCCTGTCTGACCCGGCAGAACCAGATGGCGGACGATCATGCCCCGGCGCAGCATCGGCGTATCCGGAGGATAGACGGCGTTTGGAGAGCATGCGGAAACCTTCGTGGAGCATACGGTGGCATCAGTGGAGCGTGTGGCGGCGTCAGTGGAGCATACGGCAGCATTCGTGGAGCATGTGGCGGCGTCAGGGGAACAGGCTGTCGTTCCAGGCAGGGCAAATTCCAGTTTCCCGCATTGCCGGAACATCTCTTCCAGGGCCAGCCGGGCTTTTTCAAAGTAATCGGCGGCATGGGAGTATCTTGCGCTAAGTTCCGGCGAAGAATATTTCAGATCCGGGAGATAGATATCCACAAGGCCGTCCAGCATTTTCAGCGCCGCCGGATCCTCGTAGCCGCCGCAGTTATAGACCACAGGGATGAAGAGACCGCCGGAGCGGGCCAGCCGCAGAGCGCCGCCCACCAGGGGGATATAGTGGGTAGGAGTCACCAGATTTATATTGGCGGCTCCTTTTTGCTGCAGTTCCAGACAGATCTCTGCCAGGCGCTCCACAGAGATCTCCCTGCCGGTATGTCCCAGGGCGATATCATGGTTTTGACAATAGACGCAGCGGAGATTGCAGCCGCTGAAAAACACGGTTCCGGATCCGACAGCACCGGAAATGCAGGGTTCTTCCCACATGTGCAGCGCCGCTCTGGCAGCCCGCAGCCGTGCGGTCTGGCCGCAATATCCCTTTTCGCCTGCCAGTCGGTTGACTCCGCATTGCCGGGGGCAAAGGGTGCAGGACGCAAAAGGGCGCAACATATTCTGTTTATCCTGTTCGGAAAGACGGAGAGAGGACACGGCGGTTACTCCTTTGAACGGAAATTACAAGACCGCATACCGCGGGCCGCGTCCCAGACTCCGCCCGGGGCCCTCACGGCACATGGGAGGTTCTACTTAGTGCTGCTTTGTTCCCAACCTGACACGGTTCGTAGATTCCCATTGCGCGAGACCGGACTTCAACATCTGTTCTTCGGTTATTCCCACGATATACGGCTTTTATAGTGTAGCGTTTTACAGAATTTTTGTCAAGAACTTCTTGCAAACAAAGAGCGGATTATTTATACTGAAACTGTATATCCTATATTCAATCGGTGGAAATGGGAAGGAGAATGACCATGAACAAAAATGCATTTAGACAGTTATCGTACGGCGTATATATAGTCAGCACCTGGGACGAAGGCAGAGCTACGGGCTGTACAGCCAACAGCGCCATGCAGATCACATCGGAACCCGCTACGATCGCGGTAAGTATCAATCACGGTAACTATACCAACGAATGTATCCAAAAGCTGGGAAAATTTGCCGTGTCCGTACTGGGCGAACATTCCGACCCCGGTACGATCGGAGTATTCGGTTTTCAGAGCGGCAGGGACAATAACAAATTCGACCAGGTCAAGCCGGAGATTAAAGGATACATGCCGATAATCCCGGACGCCTGCGCCTACATCGTTTGCGAGGTGGCAGACAAGATGGAGACGGACACGCACACCGTATTTCTGGGGAAAGTGGTGGATGCGGATATCCTGCGCCAGGATGATCCCATGACCTACGCGTACTATCACAAAGTAATCAAGGGAAAGAGCCCCAAGGCGGCTCCCACCTATATCCCCGAGGAATCTCAGGATACCCCCCGGAAGGAATCGGAACCGGTATATGTGTGCGGCGTCTGCGGCTATGAGTATCACGGAGACATTCCCTTTGAGGAATTGCCGGACGATTATGTCTGTCCCGTATGCAAACAGCCTAAGTCGGTGTTTGTGAAGAAGTGATTCGGGCGGCCTTTTCCTGCTTGTTGCGGATGCGCAGCCCCGTAAAAAACTCTTTCAGAACGGCGCTGCATTCCGCCTCCAGCACGCCCCGGGTCACGACAGCCTGATGGTTGAACTGCGGCATCTCCAGAATATTCAGTATGGAGCCGCCGCAGCCGGCCTTGGGATTCATGCAGCCCATGACCACCTCCGGTATTCTGGCTTGAACGATAGCGCCCGCGCACATCTGGCAGGGTTCCAGAGTCACATAGAGGGTACAGTCCTCCAGGCGCCAATCCCCGATTTTTTTACTGGCTTTTCGTATGGCGGTAATCTCCGCGTGGGCAAGAGTATTCTTATCGGTATTGCGCCGATTATATCCCCGTCCAATCACCTTTCCCTCATGGACGATCACGCAACCGATCGGAACCTCCCCCAGCTCCAGCGCCTTCCGAGCCAGTTTCAAGGCCATCCTCATATACTTTTCCTGCACACTGACGATCCCGGCCATGGCCCCCTCCCTGCGTTTCACCTTCACCCAGACAACCGCAAAACTAAGGTGAACATCCGCTTTCTACACACTACATTATTACCTGAACCATTGTAACTGACAACCCGCCAACCGTCAAGAACATAACCGAATTTGAGTTTCCCATTTTTCACAGTCTGCTTTCTGCAGAGCCACATAAATGCGAAACGGATGAATATAAAAACTCAAAGATACCCGAAAACCTGAAAAGCCCCCGAACCCTACCAGGCAGTCAATTTCAGATATTCTCCCTGGTTGCCCACAATCCATAGAACAACAGCGTCAACGCCCTCAAATGCTCGCAGTAACCAGCTCCAGGTGGATAAACCTGCCTGTCAGGACCGTCTGGAAACGTCGGCACTTGGCGAGGTATGCCGAATTTATTCGGCCGAGCCTAGTG
Source organism: uncultured Acetatifactor sp. (assembly GCA_910584375.1). Taxonomy (GTDB): domain Bacteria; phylum Bacillota; class Clostridia; order Lachnospirales; family Lachnospiraceae; genus Acetatifactor. The sequence goes on along the minus strand of CAJUAH010000038.1, from coordinate 15,198 downwards.
ACCGCTACGTTTCCAATCGAGCGAGAGCGGGTCCAGACAGGCAGGTTTATCCGCCTGGAGCGTCCCACGCCAGGAACGTAGCTCCAGCCCTTATGGAGCGTCCCACGCCAAGAACAAAGAGAACAAGGAGAACAAAGACCCCAATGCAAATCCACGGCCTAAACAAAACCACCCTCCTGGACTACCCCGGCCACGTAGCCGCCACAATATTCACCGGCGGCTGCAACATGCGCTGCCCTTTCTGCCAGAACAGCGGCCTGGTCCTGTCCCCCCAACAGCAGCCGGAAATCTCAGAAGAAGAGACGCTTTCCTTTCTGGAAAAGAGAAAAGGCATCCTGGAGGGAGTCTGCATCACCGGGGGAGAACCCACATTGCAGGCGGACCTGGAAAACTTTATCCGACGCATCCGGGAGATGGGATATCTGATAAAACTGGACACCAACGGCTATCGCCCAGGGGTACTGCGCCGTCTGCTGGAGCAGGAACTGCTGGACTATGTGGCCATGGATATCAAGGCGTCCCGGGAACGCTACCCCATCGCCTGCGGACTGCCGAATGTGGATCTGTCCCTCATAGAAGAAAGCGTGGAGCTTTTGAAAAAATCCCGCATACCCTATGAATTTCGCACCACTGTGGTAAAAGGCATCCACAGCCCGGATGAATTTACCGCCATCGGACAATGGCTGCAGGGCTGCAACGCCTATTATCTGCAAAGTTACCGGGACAGTCCGCAGGTAATGCAGCCGGGCTACGGCAGCTTTGAACCCGGCATGCTGGAACAGATGCGGGAACTGGCGGCTGCATACATACCGCAGACGGCCCTGCGCGGCGTCGATTAAAAACAGGGGAACCTATGGAGAAAAACAGGAATATTATGCTAATAAGTCTATGTTTTGCAGGTGGTGATATTCTTGGAAACTCTGAGGATGCTGTTGGAGGCTGCCGCGATAGCCTCCGCGCTGTCTGTGGATGCCTTCGCGGCGGGTCTGGCCTATGGGAGCAGACAGATACGGCTGCCCTGGCGATCCGCATTGGTGATCAACCTGATCTGCAGCGCCATCGTGGGCCTGTCTCTGGGGCTGGGAAGCCTGACCGCGCTGCTTTTGTCCCCCGGTCTGCGGCGGGGACTGTGTTTTGGCGTACTGTTCGCGCTGGGGCTGATCAAGCTGTTGGACGGACTCACCCGGTGGGCCATACGCAGATACGGCAATCTTGACGGCAGACTGGGATTCTCGCTCTTCAGTCTGCGCTTTGTATTACATGTATATGCGGATCCCGCGGCGGTAGACCTGGATCATTCCCAAACGATCTCGGTGGCGGAGGCGGCTACGCTGGCTCTTGCTCTGTCTCTGGACGGAGCGGCGGCCGGATTCGGAGCAGCCATGGGCCAGGCGAGCGTACCGGCGGTGGTGGTCGCCTCCCTGATCGCCAACCAGCTCACCCTGACGCTGGGTTCCTGGCTAGGTGAGAGACTGTCGCGAAAACTTGGCGTATCCCTGGGCTGGCTGAGCGGCGCGATTTTGCTGATTCTGGCCTTCAGTAAGCTGTAAAAAAGGATGTTTTTTGCGGAGAGATGTGCTATACTGTTCATAGGATGCAATATACTACGGGGGAATTATAGCTATGCAAAAGAAGAAGTGGATCTTGTTCTGGGATAAACTGGAGAGCAGCAGCCGCCTTGCGAATATCCGTTCCGCCTTTATCCTGGCAATTCCGGTGATACTGGCCGGATCCCTGGCGCTGATCGTGCAGTCGCTGCTGGAACTGACGGGAACCAAACTGGGCGTGCTGCTCTTTGTCAAACAGATTGCGACCCTGCTGTATGACGCCACTTTTGGGATCCTGTCATTGATTATGACAGTACTCATCTGTGTCAAAAGCCTGGAGAAAAAGGGAAAGAGAGTCAACATTCTGCTGGGAGTATCGATTGCGGTCGCGGGTTTTATCATCCTGAACGGCGGACTGGAGCGGGCGCTGCAGCATGAGAGCCTGGGGGTAAAGGGGATGTTTACGGCCATCGTCTCAGCCTGTACGGCCTCGGAACTGTATGACCGTTTTTCCCGCCTGTTCGGGAAAAAAGAGGAGAATCTTTACGGAAACGATCTGGATTTTCAGGAGATCGTGCGCAGCCTTCCCGCCGTGCTCTGCACGGTGGCCATATTCGGCCTGATAAACCAATTGATCGCGACGCTGACGCCTGCGGACAGTTTCAACGAGCTGTTTATCCTGGGTGTGAACCTGCTGGCCGGAAACATGGGACGGAGTCTGGGCAGCGGCATAGGCTTTGTGCTGCTCGGCAGCCTGTTGTGGTTTTTTGGCATACATGGCAGCGATGTGCTGGAGCCCATGACCCAGAGACTGTTCCAGCCTGCCATCGAGAGCAACGAGGCCGCAGTGGCGGCGGGAGGCCAGGCTACGGAGATTCTGTCCAAGACCTTTTTCGATGTGTTTGTGCTTATGGGCGGCTGCGGCTGTCTGATCGGTCTGCTCCTGTGTGTTCTGCTGTTCGGCAAAAACAGAGAGACGCGCAGTCTTACCAAACTGTCCTTACCCATGGTATTCTGCAATATCAATGAGATCATGACTTTCGGAATCCCGGTGATCCTGAACCCTGCTTTTCTGCTGCCCTTCCTGTTGGCGCCCATGGTCTGCCTGCTGGATTCCTGGGCGGCCATGCGTCTGGGGATCGTACCCATACCTGTCAGGGAGGTGGAGTGGATTACGCCGGTGCTCCTGAGCGGCTATATGGCGACGGGTTCCGTGACCGGGAGTCTCCTGCAGCTCGTCAATATTGCCGTCAGCATGTTGATTTACCTGCCTTTTCTGAAAATGTATGAGATATGGCAGCACCATCATCTGCAGGATCAGCTGCAGCAGGTTGCGCAATATATGCGAAAGATGGAACATGCGGGAAAACCTCTGGAGCTGACCCGCCAGAGGGACGATATCGGCGCTATCTCCAGACAGATCGCCCAGGAGCTGCGCCGCAGCATACAGAACGGCAGTGTGAAGATTTTCTATCAGCCTCAATACAATGAAAAGGACGAGTGTATGGGGGCGGAAGCGCTGCTGCGTTTTGGGACGGAGAAATACGGAGATATCTATCCGCCGCTGGTTCTGCAGCTTGCCCGGGAGATGGATTACCTGTGGGAGCTGGAGAAATATATCCTGAATTATGTGGTAAAAGATGCCGAGAATATACAGAAAGCAGTGGGGCACAAGGTCAAGGTATCCATCAACGTGACTCCGGAGACCATGCAGACCGAGGAATTTATGGACTATATGGAGCTGATCAATATATGGTGGAACCGGGAGCTGGTGCCGGCAACGAAAGGGAGATCCTCAATTCCATCACGGCATTGGCAAAATCTCTGGGCGTGCAGGTGATCGCCGAGTACACGGAAAACCGCCAGGTCCAGAAGGCGCTGGAAGAGATGGGATGTTCCTTCTATCAGGGATATTTTTACAGCCCGGCAGTGAGCATCGAGAAGTTTGGCGACGCCCTGAAACAGTTTGAGCAGAAAAAAGGTTAATTAGAGAGAGGAGTGAGCTTATGCTGACATTGAGACCGTACAAAGATTATGACGCGGATTCCATCGTGGAATGGCTGGATGACGAGAGGACATTCCGACTCTGGTGCACCAACAAATACAGCGATTATCCCATTACCCCCGACGACATGAACGATTTTTATCATGTCATGGAATGCCTGTATCCCATGACGGCGGAGGACGATGAGGGGATTGTCGGGCACCTGGCGCTGCGCTATGTGAATCGTGGACATACAGATGTCCTCCTGACATATGTGATCATAGATTCGGAAAAGAGGGGCAGGGGCTATGGCAAAGAAATGGTACGGATGGCCGCGAAGTTCGCCCTTGAGTTTATGAACGCACAAAAAGTGTGTATATCGGCATTTGACGGTAACAGCAATCCCGCCGCCTACTTCTGCTATCTGGCGGCGGGGTTCAGGGATGTGACAGACTGGATATTCCAGCCGTATATATACAAGGACGAGGAGTGGTATCATCGGAAACTGGAGCTGGAACCGGAATGGGCGCGCGAAGCGGGCATCATCCCGTAAAACGGCGCCAAATAATGAACGCCGGGTCTTGACGGTCTGAAAGTCTCCATGTTACAATCAATTTGAAATATTGGAACAACACGGCAGAAAGGAACGGTTTCTTATGAAAAAAGGAAAAAGCACCTATCAGTTTCCCATCAATGTGGATCCCAATCTGGCCCATCAGACAATCATGAACTGGTTGGGGGCTAACAGCTTTGAACTGAAGGAGAAGGATGGGAACTACTACTATCAGTACTATGATCCCGTCGTGGGCAGAAGGCTGTTTGAATTTTACATACAGACGGGAATGGTAACGATCAACGCCTATATCGGAAAATACAAAAAGCCCTATCTGTTGGACGACAGTTTTGCCGGTTCCATGCCCAAGTCTGCATACAAGCAGATTCTGGATCCGCTGTTTCGGACGCTGGCCTCCTATAACGCGCCTGCGGGAACGGCTCCCATGCAGCAGGCTCAGGGTATGGGCCAGGCCGCGCCCTACAATGTACAGCCCACCGCCAGTCAGGTTTCCGGAGGCACACCGCAGCCCATCGGCGGCAATTATGAGGATTTTTCCAAGGCTACCGGCAAGAGCAATGAAAAATACGCGATCATCGGTTTTGTGATGTCTATTATAGGACTGCTGCTGTCCTTTGCGGGATATATGTTCGGCATTCTGTTATATGTACTGGAGTTCTATTTCGCGGCCTGCGGTATGAAGACCGAGAAAAAGGGTTTTGCCATCGCCACTTTCGTGTTGGCCGGCGTATCCATAGCGATCCTGGTGGTATCCGTGTTTATGCAGGCTCTGCTGTCCTAGGAACCGAGCGGCTCCTGTGTCAGCGGATTTCCATGGTAAACAGATTGCCGTTCATCCGCAGCCGGATCCGGTACAGGTCGTGATCCCAGGCTTTTTTCAGCCGCTCGTCCGTGACGGGCAGCACTTCCACGGCGGGTATGCCCTCCGCAGGGCAGGCCCCGGTGAAGGATATGTCCGCCAGACTGCCGATCAGCAGCCGCCCCGGACTGAATACGGGTTTTTCATAGGTGATAAAGTTCAGTATTACATCGGAAAGGTTGGTGGTGTCCTGCAGCACCACCTTTTCTTTGTTTTTGTCCAGCGTCACACTGCGCCGGTAGTAGAGGGCATCCGTTTCCCGGCGCCGGGAAATCGGATATGCGCCCAGCAGGTTCATGGAGATGGACGAGGAACCGTCTCCGGGGCGGGTCTCTACTTCCGTAGCCCGGTAAATGCTGCCATCCTTCTGGTCCAGTCCCATCAGCGTAGGAAGATTGTGGTAGCCGGACTGCATGGTCCAGATCTCATACCTTCTATCCGAAAAAGTCTTCTGCGTATAGTTCTCCACACCGATATCTATAAACACCGGCCGCCCGCTTTTGTATAGGGTGAAACTGCCCGTGTCATTGTGATTGTGATTGTCCGCGTTGCCTCCGGCTTTCACCGCCAGAGCCAACGTATTGCTGCGGGTAAGGAACAGGCCCACGCTGGGATAGAAGACGTCTCCCGGGAGAGTATTGACCCTGCCCCTGTAGGAATACACTTCCTCCCAATACAGGATATTTTGGAGTCTGTGGTAAAGACTGATACGGCTTACCTCGTCCGAGTACAGTTCGCCCCCGGACGCACGGAAATCCTCTGCGGCGAAAGCCATGAGCCGGGGCTGACGGGTGTATTTCCCAAACAGATATTCCCTTACCCCCGCGCGTCCGGCCACGGGGGAGCAGTCCGCAAAATTGAAATAGTATTTGTCCGCCACATGGACATTCATGATATAGGCCGCGATATTTTTGATTTTCTCCGTCTCAAACAGCGGATCGAAGGAGCCTTCGGACATGACGTTCAATATCTCCATGGCATTGCACAGGCACAGCCCCGCATGGCGGTAATACTGCGCGCCCTCGTCACAGCATCCGTCCTCCCCGTAATCTTTCAGAAAGAAATCCAGACTTTCGGCGGCTTTTAGAAAGATCCGCCTGCGGATGCTCTCGTCAAAGGTTTCCAGACAGGCGGTGAGCAGCACGTTTTGGGTACACCAGGGCGTCCAGTTGCACATGGGCTCCTGCCCCCGCCCCATCCACCAGAAATGCTCTTCCAGATAGGGGGTGATGATACGACGCACAAGTTCCGCCCGGATCCGGGCGGTGATAAAGGGGCTGATTCCGTCTAATTCCGGCCCCAGGAGACAGGTGACACAGGCCAGCAGCGCTCCCGTCTCGCAGGCGAACAGATCCAGCACCGGCCGGGCAGCGTCCGGCAGCGGGAGCTGGGGCTGATCCCGCAGATAGGTATTGTGTGGCGGGAGCTGCCAGCCGCTCTCCTCGCACAGTAAGAAGATCCCGTTGACAATGTCATCCAGGAACCGCCCGCTGTGTTCGACGCATTCCGCGGCGGCCAGAGCGCACAGGGCATGTCTTCTGGCAAAATACAGATCTTCATAGGCCACCCGATCCCCGGTGCGGGAAAAACGCAGGTAGTCGGTGGCAAATATCCGGGGGTACTGATAGCCCAGATAGGACTCTCCCTCCTTCAGCACGCTCTCCCGCAGCGCCGTCGGCAGCGATTCGTAGCGTTCCCGCACCGCCGCTGGAGGAAAAGGGGTATACTGCCTCAACGGTCCCTGATACGCCTCGGCTGTCTGCCGCAACAACATTTCTATTTCGTTCATTTGAAAACCTCCCGATTTGAGTTCGTTTGCCCGCTCCGGCCTGTTTAGATATACTGTGTGTTCTGATATTCCGTAGGGGAGACGCCCTCTATTTTCTTAAACACCTTACTGAAGTAAAAAGCGCTCTCAAAGCCCAGCATATCCGCGATCTCATACACCTTGTAATTCCCCTCGGTCAACAGCTTTTTGCTCTCGCCTATCTTGCAGATATTTATGTATTCGTTGAACCCCGTATCGTTGTATTTTCCGAACAGCTGGCTCAGATAGTTGGGGCTGATGCCAAATATGGCGGCTACTTCGTTGAGGGACAGATGTTCCCGGATATGACTGTTAATATACTTTTTGACGTTGATGACAATATAATTTTTGTAGTCCCTGCGTTTCTCCTCAAAGTATGCCGAAAGCTTTTCCCCGAAACCGCCAAGCCAGCTCACTACCTGTTCCACGGTGGTCTGTCTGTAGACGGAGCAGTAGCCCATGGGGGTGTTTTTGTAGATATCGGAGATCACGTTCTCACCGTCCGGCAGAGTGGATATGGACAGATAGAGGATATTGCAGGCGGCGTCCAGAGCCTGCACATAGTACTGGGGATGCGCGGAAAACAGCTCGCAGATGGAACGGATCGTTCGCTGCAGAGTCTCCGGGTCGTACTCTTCAAAAGCCTTGCATAGATCGTTCTTAAAGATTCCAATGTTGAAGGAACTGTGGGCCGCCACATTTTCAAGCCTTTCAAAAAAGGTGATGGGGCAGGAGGGAGAACCGGCCTGATAGGCCTGCCGGGAGCACTGGTAGGAATCGCTGACGGCAAAAGGCGTGTTCACCAGACTGCCCACGCCGCATTGCAGGCTTACGCTGTAATAGTTTTTCAGCGCCGCGCTCACCTGGGTCAGGATATGGGCGAGCTGTTCAGGATAAGTATGATCCTGTCCGGGAGCGGCGGGCTCGGGCAGCGTTTCATAGCAGAAGATCAGCGCAAAATGCTGCATATCCAGTGACAGGGCATAGCACGGCATATATTTCGGCGCCAGTTCCCGTATCATCTGCAGGGAGGAGGCGAACAGAGAGAGCTGTTTTTCCCGGGGCAGCGCGTCCGCCGAAGTGCTGACGATCTCTCCGTAGCAGCATACATAGCCCGCATAGTGGAAATCCGGTTCCTGGGCGCGGTGGAGCTTGGAGAGCGCGCGGGTGATGGACTCCTGCAGGACTTCGGGGGTCAGCTCCAGGCCGTCCATGACAGGCATCTTGATATCTGTTATGACGATATCGGGAGACTGTTCCTCGATCAGCTCCAGAGCGATCTGCCCGTTCCGGGCTGTTCCGCACACCTGCACATTCAAAGCGGTCTGGCTGAGCAGGGACTGTATGCCCACCTGTACCAGTATTTCGTCGTCTACAATCAATATTTTATGCAAGATCCTGTCCCTCCTGTCTGTCCGCCGGTCCGGGAATATGTATGGACATGGTGGTATATTCTCCCACTACGCTCTCCACGGTGACGCCGTAACTGTCCCCAAATTCATATTGGAGCCTTTTATGTACATTGCTGATACCGATTTCCCGGAAAAAATCAGCCCGGCTGTCGCTGCCGTCCTCCAGAATCCGATATGCCTTGTCGGGCGGTATTCCCACACCGTCGTCGGTGATATCGATACGGATATCGCGCCGACCGCCTGCGCCGCTCTCATAACAGGCGTGAACCGTGATATGTCCGGCGCCCCCTCTGGGCTCGATGCCGTGAAAGATAGAGTTTTCCACAAAGGGCTGCAGGGTAAAACGCAGGATCTTACAGTCATATATGGCCGGATCCTCCACCTGGAGAGCAAAGGTAATGGTGCCGCCGTAACGGTAATTCTGTATCGTGAAGTAGTCCTCCAAAAAGTCCAGTTCTTCCCGGATGGGAATCAGGAGCTGCGTTCCCTTGGCGATGCTCTTTAACAGTCTGGAGAGGGCGGTAGTCATCTCCGCGATACCGCCGGCCCCCTGGATCGTGGCCATCCATTTAATGGAGTTTAAGGTATTGTAGATAAAGTGCGGATTGATCTGGCTCTGCAGCATCTGATATTCCAGATCCTGTTTCTGCTTTTCGTCTTCAATCCGCCGGTTCATCAGCTGCGTTACACTCTCGGACAGATCGTTGATCCCTCTGCCGATATCCCCCAACTCATGGTTCCACTCGATGGACGGCTCCCTGGAAAAATCGCCCTGCGAAACGCGCTGTATTTTGTCCCGCAGCCTGGCCACGGGGGTGTGTATCATACGGTTCATCAGCATCATCAGCAGTACGCCGACAGCCATGATACCCACCAGGGCGGCGATGATGATCCGCAGGAACAGAATACGCTGCCCCTGCAACTCGCTGATCGAGATGCTCTGGCTGATATAGCAGCCGGACATATTCAGGGGGGCGCTGATGATAATGCGGCGGGTACCGTCGGAGACGGATACTTCGTGGATCAAAATATCGGGAGCCTGGGCGGTCCCGCTCAGATCCTCTCTGATCTCGTAGGCGGTTTCTATCTTTGTCAAAAGATTCTGCTCCATCAGATAGTTGTTTCCGTCCAGCGTCAAATAGATACAGCTGTCCTCGGCGTGAGCATAGCCGCGCAGGGCGTCGGTGAACAGATCCGCCGATACTTCGATGAACAGGTAGCCGCCCTGTATGGAATTGTACTGATAGGTGATGGGGCGGATAATGGGCAGCACTGGCCTGTAGCTGCGCAGAAAAGGATCCGGGATGATCCCTATGGAAAAATTATAGTCGGAATCGTCTAACAGCGTGTCAAAAAAAGGCAGTCCGGGCACCTCGTCGGCGAGGTTCGCGGTGGTGGAGTAAGTGCTGTTGGTGCATATCTGCAGGAAGTGCTCGTTGGTGATGACCGTAACCCGGGGCATATAGGTCTTGGCGGTATTGCTGTTGTATTCTTCCAGCATCCGGTCGTAAGTATTTACCGCCAGCACGCTGCCGGGATTGGGATTGTTCTTAATATATCGCGCGATGTTGCTGTTATTTTGACAGAACTGGGCCATACGGTATACTTCTCCCATATTGCCGCATATGGTATCGGACAGAAAACGCAGATTTGTCTCTGTGGACTGCATCATGCTCTGCTGCAGATAATTTTGAAAAATATAATAGCTTGCATAGCTGATGATCAGGCACATGGCAAGGATGCAGGAGAGGGTGACGAACAGTATTCTCTTTTGAATATTGCCGAAAGAACGCAGTTTTTTCATATAATATACTCCACTCCTGTAAACAGTCTTCAACATTAAGGTCAATTATAGCATTTTGCACAATGATAAGGCAATGGGAAGTTCGATTTTGCGCAAAAAAGTACATCTTAACGAAAAAATTTACAGGTTTTGAAAGCGTTTACATAAAAATGCGGCATAAAATATAAATAAAATGTGAATAGAATATAAAGTTTTTCCATGTTCTGTCACGCGAAATTAAGGTAAACTTATCCAGGTTTATGGCGCGCATTACCACACCTGGAGGAGCGCGGTGCAGCTCTTCGGCGTGCTGGACGGACAGCATACGATCTTGGACGGTGAGTACTCCGCGTTTATTCCTTATTATGACATGGTCCTGAATCAGGAAAAAGACGGCGTGTGCAGAAAATACGCAGACTTAAAGACAGAGGGCCTGCACTATTCCGCGGCTTTCTCCGGCGGAGATGTGGCGATGCTGAATATGGGTTCCTGGTTTATCGCCACCATGATCACCAACCTGCAGACCGGCGAGTATGATTCCAGCCTCTGCGGCAACTGGAGCATTGTGAAGTATCCTCATGCGGAGGGTGTTGAGGCGGGTTCCACTCTGGGCACGATCACGGGCCTGGCAGTTACCAGCGCTACCGATACTCCCGACGCGGCGTGGGAGTTCGTAAAATGGGTCAGCGGCGAGGAAGGCGCGGCGGTCATGGCGTCCAGCGGCAACTTCCCGGCCATCATGACCGACGAGGCCATGAGCCTGATCACCGGCCTGGAGGGATTCCCTGCCGACGAGGCCAGCAAAGAGGCGCTTAACGTATCGAACCTGTATCTGGAAGTACCCTACGCGCCCAATGTATCCGAGATCAACTCCGTCCTGGATTCTTATCACGGCAGCATCATGTCCGGTGAGATGACTGTGGACGAGGGCATAGAGGCTATGAACACGGAAGTGGGCAAGATCCTGGCACAGTAATTGTAAGGAAAGAGGGCTCCGAGCCCGCCCAGGGGTTCTGAAGGACAGCCCGGGGGTCGTAACGAACGGCCCCCGGCGTTTTTCAGACATCAACGGGATTTTCAAGGGAAAGGAGAATTAACATGCCGAAAATGGACAGCGCCCAAAAGGCGGCAAAGATCGATTCTCTGCAGGGAGAGCTGACTGCGCTGATAGCGGCGGTCAGAGCAGAAACAGACAATAAAAAGAAACGGAAAATGATAGCTAAGATCGGAGAGTACAACCGACAGATAGACACGATGAAATCGGGAAAGCTCCTGAGCCGGGAGACAAAGAGGGATCTGGTGGCATACTCTTTTATCGCTCCCAATTTCATCGGCTTTTGCGTGTTTACGTTGATTCCCATCATATTTGCCTTTGCGCTGGCATTTTTAAAATGGGATGGCAGCAATCCCATTCAATGGCAGGGTCTTGGCAATTTCACCAGGCTGACGGACGATATTTTCTTTAGGGCGGCGCTGAAAAATACGATCATATACTGTGTGGGCACGGTGCCTCTTACGATGATCGCCTCTCTGGCGCTGGCGATCATCCTGAATCAGAAAGTAATAGGGAGGGGTATCTTCAGAACCCTGTCCTTTTTCCCATATGTGGCGTCCCTGGTAGCGATCACGGCGGTGTGGAAGATGCTCTTTCATCCGTCCAAGGGTCCCATCAACAGCATTTTATACAATGTATTTCATATGTCTCAGGAGAATCTGCCCCAGTGGTTTACCGGCTCGCTGGCGCTGCTCTCCATGATCCTGTTCAGCGTCTGGAAGTATATGGGCTATTATATGGTCATATATCTGGCGGGCCTGCAGGGCATCTCCGGGGAATTGTATGAGGCGGCGAGTCTGGACGGCGCAAACACATGGCAGAAATTTCGCTATGTCACCTGGCCCCAGCTCAGCTCCACCACATTTTTTGTGGTGGTCATGCTTACGATCAATTGTTTCAAAGTATATGACATTGCCATCATGTTGGCGGGCGGCGGCAGCGGAGAACTGACCACCTCGGCGACGGTGCTGGTATACTACATCTATCAAAAGGCCTTTATCGACTGGGATCTGGGTTACTCCAGCGCGGTGGCGATGGTTCTGTTTGTCATGGTGCTGGCGGTGACGATCATCCAGTTCTGGGGCCAGGCAAAGAAGGAACGGGCATAATGGCGTATACAGGATCGTGCTGGAGACCTCCGAAAAAGACATCCATGTCAACTGGCAGGTGGACGACGCGCTGGGTAAGGCGTTTGTCTATATCACCGACAACGTTTCCTATTACATACCTTTCGGGGAGAAACGGATCAGCTATTCTCCCAAGGTGTTCTCGGGCAGCAGGCACTACCTGTATGTGGAGAAAGCCCGGGAGGACGAGGTGACAGCCTATCGCAATCTGGCGCTCAACCCGGCGGACCAGCACCGTGACGTGCCCTGTTTTCCCCATGCCACGGCCAATGTGGAGACCAGAGGGGAGAGTGTGTTCGCCGCCAAGAACGCCATCGACGGCGTGCGGGCGAATCTGTCCCACGGGGAATGGCCCTATGCCTCCTGGGGGATTAACCGGCAGCAGGACGCGGTGATGAGACTGGATTTTGGACGGAGCATACGGACGGACAGGATCGTTCTCTATACCCGCTCCGATTTTCCCCACGACAGTTGGTGGGAACAGGTCACGGTCACATTTTCCGACGGCGGCAGTCAGGAGTTCGCGCTGGAGAAGAGCAGCGGGGCCCATGTGCTGACCTTTGCGCCCCGGGAGATAACCTGGCTGGAGCTGGGGCAGCTGATCAAGGCCAGGGACGATTCCCCGTTCCCGGCGCTGACACAGATCGAGGTATACGGAAACGTGATAACGGCCCAAGGAGCCGCGACGCGGCAGTCGTAGCGGAGCGGAAGATCCAGGGATCTTCAAATAAGTAGGAGGTAAAGCATGAAATCAGCACATAAAAAAGCCGTTCTCGGCAAAGTGATCGTCTATGTTATTCTGATTCTGATCGCGGTTGTGATGATCATCCCTTTCCTGTGGATGCTGTCCGCGTCCATAAAGAGCGACAGGGAAGTCTTTCAGATGAATCCTTTTGTATGGATCCCGGAAAATCCCAGATTCAGCAACTATAAGGACATATGGACGAAAATACCCTTTGCCAAATTCGTATGGAATACGGTATACTTAACTATAGTAGTTACTTTTTTGCAGCTTTTGACCAGCAGCTTTGCGGCATACTCCTTTGCGAAACTGCACTTCAGGCACAAAAGCGGACTGTTTCTGGCGTATATCGCTACGATTGCCATGCCCTGGCAGGTATACATGGTTCCGCAGTTCATCATGATGCGGAAGATGGGACTCAACGACAAACTGCTGGCTATCATATGCCTGCAGGCATTCTCGGCATTCGGCGTGTTCATGATGAAACAGTTCTATGAGGGAATCCCCGACGATCTGTGCGAGGCGGCCAGGATCGACGGCATGAGCGAGTACAGGATTTATGCCCGGATCATGCTGCCGCTGTCCAAACCCGCGCTGTCCACGTTGATCATCTTCACATTTGTGAGTACATGGAACGATTATCTGGGTCCCCTGATTTATCTGAAATCCCAGGAAAAGAAGACGATCCAGTTGGGACTGAAAATGTTTATCAGCCAGTACTCCTCGGATTACGGACTGATCATGGCCGGTTCGGTGCTGTCGCTGATTCCTGGGCTGATCGTGTTCCTGTGCCTGCAGAAGTATTTTGTGGAGGGCGTGGCGGCTACAGGGCTGAAGGGATAGAAGACGCTGCGGGAAACGGAGGTTTAAGATGACCACATTTGAGGGATATCCCGAGATAAGCGGGGATGAGATCAGGGACGCGCTGGATTTCTGCGGCAGGCAGATACTTAAGAATCTGCCGGAGTTTACGGAGAAGTTTCAGAACGCGTACAGTGAAAACGGTTTTTACCGGCCCATAGAGAACGATTACTGGACCTGCGGGTTCTGGACGGGGGAGATCTGGCTGGCCTATGAGCACACCCGGGACGAGAGATTGAAAGCTGCCGGGGAGGCGCAGATCCGGAGCTTTTTAAACCGCATAGAAAATAAGATAGCGGTGGACCACCACGACATGGGATTTTTGTATTCCCCCTCCTGCGTGGCCGGATATAAACTCACGGGCAGCCAAGAGGGAAAGCGGGCGGCGATCATGGCCGCCGATCAGCTCATCACCAGGTATCATCCGGTGGGTGAATTTATACAGGCGTGGGGTTCCATGGACGCCCCCGAAGACTATCGGCTGATCATCGACTGTCTGCTGAATCTGCCTCTGCTGTACTGGGCGTCGGAGGAGACCGGCGACTCCAAGTACCGGGAGATCGCGGAAAAACATATTCATACGGCGGTGGCTAACGTGATACGGGAGGACTATTCCACCTGGCATACATTCTTCTTTAATCCGCAGACGGGAGCGCCGGATCACGGCGCCACCTGCCAGGGATACCGGGACGGCTCCGCCTGGGCCAGAGGGCAGGCATGGGGCGTCTACGGGATGGCGCTGGCTTACAAATACACGGGCAGAAAGGAATATATAGACCTTTTCAAGCATGTGACGGAGTATTTTCTGACCCATCTGCCCCAGGATCTGGTGCCCTACTGGGATCTGGAATTTACGGACGGCGACGACCAGCCCCGGGATTCCTCCTCCGCCTCCATCGCCGCCTGCGGAATGCTGGAGACGGCGAAATATCTGGAGCAGGAGGACGCGGAGCATTACCGCCGCATCGCCCGCCGCATCATGAAGTCCCTGTATGACAACTATGCGGTGAAGGACAGCCGTCAGTCCAACGGCCTGGTACTCCACAGCACCTACTCCAACCATTCCCCCTACAATACCTGCAACCATTACGGCGTGGACGAGTGCAACTCCTGGGGAGATTACTTTTATATGGAGGCCCTGACCAGGATGAGCAGGGATTGGGAACTGTACTGGTGACGGAAGATGGTATTGATATTTACTTATATATGCAATATGGAAAAATGAGGAAAATATATTGCGCATATTGCAAAATGAAGATGCATATGCTATAATGCCTGTAGGCAAAAGATATGAATAGTCCATTGTAGGACGGCGAAAGGCCCCAGCGGTGCGACGCTGGGGCCTTTCTATGCCCGTTTTGGCGTGAGACCGCAAGGCTTTTGCAAGCGGAGCCGGAGGGATTCGAACCCTCGTGCCCCGGAGGGCTAACGCATTTCGAGTGCGCCCC
>CAJUAH010000037.1 GCA_910584375.1 uncultured Acetatifactor sp. | reverse complement strand
TCCCAACCGGCATTTATCAAGGCTTTATTCCCGAAATCGATGTGGGAAGTTTGAGATTATAATTTAACCGCGAATATGCCCCAGACGCCTTAAACACATTATATATATTTGATATTCCTGTCTTCTCTGCAACCTCCTCATTCTTAAGCAAGAAACAATGTATTGTTTTATCCTTTTCGTCTTTCCATTCTCTTTGACACGTCTCCAGAACAACATCAAAGTCATTTTCCTCACAATACTCTGCTTTTCCACCTTTACAGTCCATATAGATGGATTCCTGCTGTAGACCATCCAGCCTAATCCTATTTGCTACGTTAATAATTTCCTCATAGGAACGCCGATTAAATGATTTGTTTACTTTCTTAAGGCCTAAATGCTTTTCTAAGACATGGTTCCCAATCCCGTTTTCATAAATACTTTGCACGGAATCCCCATAATATCCAATAAAAGCCGTGTGGCCGATCTCCTTTCCCCGCTTATCCAAAGCCGCCATTATTTTTACCACATCTTCAGCAGTGTCTTGGTATTCATCAATAAAAATATATGGATATTTGTCAATAATAATCTGTTGGAGTGATGGGTACATCTCCACCAATATTCTTCCGTATTCAAGCAATGTATCATGGCTTATTCGCATTCTATATAATCTGTCTTGATTATATCTGGCATCATATTTTACTTTTCTATATCCTTGCCCCTTTTTATCCATCATCTCACGGCATTGTTTATATCGTTCTAACACATATATCTGCCCAACAATCTTTTTAAAATTATCTATACTTTTCATCAATCTTTCGCGTATATATTCCGGAATATATACTTTATAATTTTGTCTAAATGGATCCGCTCTCAGATTATAATTCTGATAAAATTCGTCTTGGTGTTCCAGCACGGCTTTATCAAAGTTTTTCCTGTCTTCCTCTGACAGCTCTCTATAACTTTTATAAACTTTCTCATCTTTTGTATCTTTCAATAGAGAAAATTCACTCTTTTGAAGTTCTGCCTCAACCCTCTCTCTATGTATACGCAGTAATTGCTCCTGATAAGGCTCTATCAATTGCCACAACCTTTCATGAATGGTTGACACAGCAACAAGCTTGGAATTTCCAAGCTTGTCTTTTACATTTCTGGCCGCAACATTAGTGTAGGTAATACACATGATCTGTTGGTTATTTTCCTTCAGTCTCCGCCCATTTTCCTTTATGACATGACGAAGAGACTCTATTAACGCATATGTTTTTCCCGCTCCAGCCCCTGCGCTAAACACAAGGCTTTGCTTTTCATCAATGTATGAAAAGAGTTCCTGGGTTATTTCATCTTCTTGTTTCTTTTTAGCTGGATCTAAATTATTTAGTCCCATATTCATTCCCCTGTTCCAATTTTTTACTCAACCATTCCAGTCCCAGTTCGATATACTCTGGTAATTTAGGCAGCTTATCTTGCGGCTCTGTTACTAATGCATACAGCAGTCTGCTTGCAAATTCCCCTTTTGCATCTGATAACTTTACCTGCCACTCGTATGATCTTTTTCTATTCTGTTCATAGTCTAGACTTCCGTTCTTTCCAACAATCTGCTTATAAGTTGTTTTTTTCATATCGCTCAATATATCATTTAGTATCTCGTTATCTGCATTAGTGAGAATAAATGCCTCCTCAAAACTTGTCGGATAATATTCCCCTATTTTCCACTGATACGCGACATAAATATTGTCTTTCTCTATAAATGGTTTCTGTTTTGACAAATCATCAGAACCATTCGTATTGCCATTAAAATATTTAATTGTTTTATTCGTTGTTTTACATTTATCTAGACTTGTGATTTGTGGAAACGTTCTCGGTGTTGATTTATCCTCCTCCGTATTCTCCTCTTTGTTCTCCTCTTTATCTTTTTCCTTTTTTTCGTTACGTTTTATGTCAAGATCCGTTACAATCAAAGCAGGAACTTTCAATTTTTCCAAAATTTTTTCATACAGATACGCATGTGCGCCACTAATGCCAAATATGGATATATAACGTTTACTTAATCCGGGATATTTATGGTTTTCAATGTCCTCAAGATAAAACGGTAAAATTGTCTCTTCCGCAAAGCCTTCCACAAGAATCACTGCATCAGCAAAAAACATTTCTGAGACTTTATACTTTATATGCTTTTTTAAAAATTGAAAATCTTTCTCATTTTGCTTTTCATCCTCTTCTGCATCTGGCATAACCGAAACATTATCCAGATTTTGGGCACATGCACACCCACCCTCCTCATATACATAGCAAATATCATTGAGTGAATTGCCCATATGTATTTTGCTGTTTAAGACATGTGAGGAATGCGTCGTTATAAATAGTTGGCTATTTAAGTTCTTTTGTCTATCGTCAATTAAAGCTTGTAACGCATCATTAATATTCTTAATAAACAATTCCTGCATTTGGGGATGCATAAAAGACTCCGGCTCTTCTATCGCAATCAAATTGATTCTTCCATTGCACTTTTCATCCGGATAATGCTCCATATAATCTATCAGTTCTGCAATTATTTTCACTAAGTGCGTATATCCTAAGCCAAACTGGCCTTCTGGAATGTTCATATCTTTTTCCACATACGCATAACGCAACAAACCTTTGACCAGCTTTTCTTCCGTAATATTAGAACTTAAATCCACTCCCATTATATCTGAACTAACTATTTTACCTATGGCATTATTGATGCCTGCTGAATGATGTTCTTGAATGCACTCTGTTATATCGTCATTCATAGTGTCTATCTGATCGTCCAATTCTATTTTATTATTTGGCACAGTACTCCTGTACCTATATGAGATGATTTTGTTAAAAGCATCTGACAGTTCTTCGTCTTTCCTAATATTGTTTGCCTGTATAAACTTGATATCCATTACATTGGATATTTTGAATTTATTCTCCACTTCATCAGGCTGCTGTTCCTCCGGTTGTCCCACTCCCCCCTCATTGATAGGCTTTCTATAGTATTTTATCTGAAATGGAACCTTTTCTAATTCTCTCAATAAAATATGAAATTCTTTTGCCTGATCAGAATTTGCGGCATTCTTTTTCACTTCAATTTTTTCAAGCGCTGGTCTTATAGCATTAGAAAACTCGCTTTTCTCGACTACCTCATAGCGTAATATAATATCCAATTCTCCCTTGTCAATATCTTCAAGGAGCATGAACGGGATTAAATTAGTAAGCAAATCATTGCTATCCTCCTCAAAAGCAATGGTCACAACAAATTCCATAACCGGCGGCTCCAATGTCATTTCTGCCCCCGTTTTCTTACTTTCTTCATAAGCTTTCAAATATCCGTCAAAGCACTCTTTTAAATAATGAAAATTAAAATCGCTTATTTGAAGTCCCTCTGTTTCCGTATTTTTTATTATTTTCCAGAGAGCATGAATAATCGATGTCTTGCCCGCATTATTCTTTCCCACGATCAATGTTGTCGCCGACGCTACATCAATATGGGGGGTACCTTTACTCTCCCCTATTTCCGATTGTATATCTTCCTCTTGTATTTCGCCATTTTGTGAATTATCTTCATTTTCCTCCGTTTCCGATGATACATATTTTTTTCGGATTCCATCGGAATTCACAAACATAATAGTATTATTCTTTTCCCGGTATTTCCTAAAGTTTTTCATTTGAAATTTTTTTAAGTACATATCCGTTGTCTCCCCTTTGTTAATCTCCCTAATACTTAAAGTATTTACTTATAATACTCTTAACCCGTTTCAATTTCCAGCAACTCCTCAATAAAAGCTACAGCCATCCGAAAAATATATCTTGCACTCTTAAGTAGTTTAAATCTATAATTTTTATTTTAGCATACCTTTGCATAGTTTTCTATAACAAATTCACTTTTCTATTGCACCTTCCCTGAAATCTCTCTACCGCCACTTTCTCAATATAATTGCCTGGAATATAAAATAAGAGCCCCCTTCTGAAACCACCAGAAAAGAGCCCTTATCAAATATAAACTTATTTCTTATTTAAGGAAAATAAATCTTTTATACCTTTAACATCCGCCCGAATGCCAATTCCACTTTTATCCAATGCGCCTCGAGCAACGGGAAGAATGCCAAAATTACTAAGATCCAATCCCCTCTGAACAACAGAATTCATGCCAAAAATATTCTTCTCCCCGTCATCCTCACCAGTATCAGAATCCTTTTTTTGTTTTGGCGAAGACATTTTGCGTACAGATGTTTCGCTTTCATTTCCCTTTTTTACGGGCGGCGTAGGATTTTCGCCGTTTTCCAGCTTTTGAAGTATAGCGTCAAAAGAATTATCATCCATAAGAAATCCCCCTTTCATCTACTTAGCCATAAAAATGTACAGTACAAAAAATCCTAACGAAATAATTGCAAAGACCAATCCTCGTTTATATAGAATGATCCGGGCATTATTCGTGTCGCTATTATGCTCTATAGCTTGAATAAAATATGTAACCATCACGGCCGAAAATACATTTCGGGGACGGGACATTATATCTTTTTCATTAAACCATCTGGGATCTATTTTTTGATAGGACTGTGTAATTATAGCTCGAAACAGAAAAACAAGCGCGGCTCCTGCGCACACTATTGCGGCAAAATAAATAAACGGACTGCATACAGAACACAGTAGCGCAACCGCGTTCCGCGTATCAATCTGTTTTGAGAAAATATTTTTAACACTCTCAAACTGTAACACCAAAAAGAAGTATGTAACTATGATCGGTAGCGTAATACCTACTTTTGTATCAATGACGGATGTTCTGCTAAACTCATTCTGATATTCGGCCTTCGCAATCTCTAATAAAATTTCACTGGATTCATAATCTTCACTTTCCATATCCACACCTCCACTCAGCTTTGGGTTAATCAATTATTTTTATAATTATTTTGTACTGGTTATGGATTACAGTATACCCGCATTCAAAAGCAAATGCAATACATTTATAGAAAATCCATTCTCTATGTTACCCCTAAACCCCTTTCACCTCTCTCATCAAATCCCTCTTCCTCTCATACCTCCGCAAAAACTCCCCATATCTCCGCTCCCACTCCTCGTCCCACTTATTCTCCCTCATAATCTCCTTAATTTCCCGCAGCACGTCAGCCACATGTCCGTATTTTTTGACATTTCCTCTCTCCGCGAACTCATTGGCCTCATTCCAATACATCTCCGCCACTTCCCTGGAATATCGGTCTGCCAGGCGTCTGCTGAAACGGTGACCTGTGCCCATAGCATCCCACTCATCATAGTTTGGATGCTGCGCAAGGTATGCAATTACTTCCGCCGTCAACTCTTCTTTACAAATCCAATACAGTTCATAGAGGCTGTCATATCTTACATGAGAAAACAGTTGCAGAATCGTTTCCTTCTGCCGCTCATATTCGCCCTTTTCCCTGTAATATTGATGCATCAGCTCCAATATAAATCTCTGATCCCGCAACCTTTTTTGCGCAATCTCAAACATTTTTTCCAGTGACTTTTCGTCCTTTTGGGCATTAAAATAGTCGAACATATACTGACATATGCCCGACAATCCGCCTTCGCTCTTGCGCGGCCCGTCCCACAGAAGTTTCAGCGCCTGCTTTTCATCGCCTTGTTCTATGTAGAAATCCGCCAGTGTCACATAGTCCCGCCCCCACTCCAGACGGGCCTTTAGATACTCCAGAAATTTCGCGTCCTCTCCATATTCACGGTATATCGCAGTGGCGCATTCCTGATAGTAAGAATTCCCTTTCTGTATCATAAAATCAGCCAAATATATGTTTTCCTCTCTGGCTTTGCACATTGCGAACGCCACATCCCTCAAAGCATCACGTTATCCACGCATTCCGCTATTCACACCCCATTTCTCTCCACAAACATTTTCACCGTCTCCCGCAATTCCTCGCTGAATTCCGCCAGATCCTCAACCCCGATGGCCCCTTCCCTGATCAGAGCCAGTATATTTTCCAGCATATTAGACCGGCTCGCTCCCCTCACGACAACCCCGGTATCCCTCTTGTCTTTCCTGATCCTCTCCTCCAGCGCCCAGAACCTGTCGGAGGGGTTGCCATCCCCGTTAAGAATCTCCATATATTCATGGTTCAGCTTATCCATATAATTTTCCTGCCAATCGGGCAGTTTACTCCTGAATAATTTCCAGTCCCGCTCATTGACGCCCTGTACTCTGCTCACAGTCCGTCTCCTCCTAATCTGCCTGTCCTTTCCCCGGTGTCACCAGGTCCTCATAGACTCTCCGCACCACGCTCTCCACGTGGATTCTCCCCAGATACCCGAACGGTACTCCCTTCTCCCGCAGTACGGCGATGAATTTCACATAGGACACATGACTCAGGTAATCCGTGAAAAAGTACACCCGCTCCTTGTTCTCCAGCACCTTGCCGTCCACGGTTCTGTAGGTATCCGGATGGATAAAGAGCCAGTCCGGGAACAGCTTTTTCAGCTTTTGCAGCCAGTTCACATGGCCGCCTATGATGACCACCGCCCTACCCGCCACGGCCGCCTGCATTTCCTCCATGCCGATCTCCGCTATCGGCGCCGGTTCCGACGCTGATCTGTACGCGTACTCCCGCAGGGCGGTCAGCTCCTCCCGGTCGCTCTGCAGCTTATTGATCAGTTCCCGGGCGTCCTTTTCCGCGCTCTTTGCGTTTCGGTTGATTTCCCGCAGATACCTGTTCTCCTGCTCCTTCTCATGCAGCTTTTTCCGCAGCTGCGCGATCTCGGCCAGGTAGTCCTGCGCCTCCGCTTTCCCCATGCTGACCGGAGCCACATTGACAGGCTCCTGCCTTACCTCTTTTTCCGGTTCCTTTTTTTCGGAGATTGTAATGCTTTCCGGCTTAAACAGCGGCTTTCTCTCCTCATCCAATGGATCGTCCACGCCTATCAGCCGTCCGATCTGCGTGTCAAAGCTGCGGCTTGCCTGGGTCATACAATCGATCAACACATAGATGTGCCCAAAAGTCTGTACCTCCTCATAGCCAAACTCCCTTTCGGGATAGATGGTTTTCAGAATTGCCAGCGTCTTGGCCAGATCCATCCGGGCCTCGGCATCCACATATCTGCAGCTGTAGGCATAGTCCCCCGGATATCCGTGCAGCCGAAAACACGCCTTCACAAAATTCCCATCCGCCAGGTATTTCTTGTAGGGTATGAAATTGCGCTTATTTCCCTTCTCCGCATCCCGCCAGGCTTCCACGGTCAACAGGCACTCTTCCAGCAGCCCCTCCCGGAACCCTTCAAATTCCATCAGCTCCTGATCCTCCGCCTCCCATATGTCCCTCTGCTTATTGAGCATCAGATATATCAGCGAACACTCGTCCGCCGGCTGTATACCCATAAAGCTGCACATGCCAATGACGCGGCCTATATCCTCGTATTCGCATCCGCCATCCTCACATTCCGTCAGGGAAAATATCTCCTGAACGTCTATCGTCTTAAACCTCTTTAACTGATTATATTCTTTTTTATGATAAGTCTTATACAGATTCCTGATCAACTCGCGGCAGTAGGGATCCCCCTGTTTCGCGCCGTTAAAGATCATGGCCAGGATCTTGATATGCACGGATTCCTCCGGGGAACTGTCGTAGGTCATATCGCCGCCATACCGAGCCGCATTGTAGTACTCCCCCATCTTGTCGGAGCAATGCCGCAAAAAATCCTTCTCTATATAGGCGAAATCCTCCTCCATCGGCTCGTTCAAAAAGCCTTTCATGAAAAAATAATCCGCTCCGGCAGTATCTGGCGCAACCTTGCCCGCCTCACGGTTCATGGCGTCCTCCATAAATAACCCCAGAGTCTCCCTGGAGGGATACGGGCAGAAATCGCCATATTCATCATACACGCCAAGATCTTCCCGGTACGGCATCCCACTGATATCCTGACTGAATTTTCCCATTTTACACCCTCTCCTTTTCTCATAATGCAGATAAAACAGCCGGGCCATAGAGCGGCATCCGTCCATATTCTCCATGTCCTGCCGCCATATAGCTGATAACAGGCATTGCCCGACAGGACCGAATCACATCATCATCCGTTCAAACTCTTCCAGCTTTCTGATCAGTTCCTTGAGCTTTAGCATATACTGGATATCCCCCTCCGGCATATCGAAGGAGAGCGTGATATTCTGCGCCACAGCGTTCAGATAGGCATTTTCCCGCCGCAGAGACTGTAGGACCTCCCGCTTGACCTGGGCCAGGGTCATGGTCCTGTCTATAACCGGCTGTCCCGTTTCCGGTTCCCCGCGCCTTGCCTGCTCCCCGCGCCGAGCCGCGGATTCCGAATCCACTCTTTTATATTCTCCCCTCTGCACCTGCACGATATCGCCGCTTTTGCGCAGGGCGCAGAGACAGCCCGTAAAGTGCGTCTCCATATAGTCCGCCCCATAGCGCATCCCGGTTTTCTCAAAAATAAGCCTGCGGATCTCTTCATTTTTGTATATCTTATCTATCTCCATCTCTTTTTGCAGTGTGCTCTTCAACCGTTTGCTGATCGTCTCCAACTTTCTTTCTCCTTCATCGTATATTTCGCTTTGGCCCTTTCATTTTCACCATAGGGTTTCCGCATGCTTTTGTCAAGATGTTTTTTGAGCGCTGCTCTATCTGGAAGATCAGCCTTCCTTCAGTCTCTGCCGCCACCGCCACATGTCCGTATAATACTCCGCATCCCTGCCCGGCAGCAGACTGGCCGCGCAGGCAAAGGCGTACTCAAAAAAGCAGTAGTTCTCCGTGGAAATGCGTCCCTGCACCGTGCCCAGCAGATTCTCCGCCCAGGGCAGGCGGGAGGCGTCCCGGGAGGCCAGCCAGGCCGCAAGGGTAAAAGCGGGAATGATGGGCCAGTCCAGCTGCCCCTTGCAGATCCTGTCCAGCTCATGCAGGGATATGCGGGCCAGGATGCACACTGCGGCAAACTGCACATTAAGTAGCCAGTCTTCGGCACATATCCCGTCTCCTTTCTGTTTCGGGGGATAGACCATCACGCCGTAGAGGTCGTCCCTGTACTCCGGTGAAATCTGCGCGGCATATTTTTCGGCAGCCTCATACCAGGCCGGAAGGGAGAATTCCGTCTCCGCCAGCTCTCCCACCAGACCGCTCACATACTCGGAGGGCTCATCCACCGCCGGGAGCGGCGTGTTGATATCCCGGAATGTCCACAGCGCGATCCCCTCCTGATCCAGAGTCTGATCCAACGGCGGATTCTGGGCCTTGGCGGAGGACAGGACAAAAGAGGCCTCTTTCCCGTAGATCTGTTCCAGCCCCAGGCGAACCGCGTTGATGCTGCTCGCGGACTCCTGGCAGGAGGTGCCGCAGCTGACGACCCCCGACATATTGCCACTTTGCCGCACGCTGCGCACGGCGTTTATGATGCTCTCCGTGCTGTATTCCAGGTAATCCACATTGGGAATCTTCCGCTCAAAAGCCGCTATCTGGCAGAGCCACCGGGCCCGGTCGTTGCTGGCGTCCCCGGCGGCGCACAGCGCCAGACGTTCCAGCTCATAAGGATCCCCGCCCTCCATAAAGCGGCAGAACAGCCAGGAGGGTTCCGCCCAGGAGCAGTCGTTGCCGTCTCCCGCCTCCAGCACTTTGTAATAGCATTCCCCCGCTTTTTTCCATCTCCGCCGGATCAGGTAATAATCTCCCATATCGTTGTAGGCGGAGGCGTCCTCCGGGTTCGCCTGGTGTCCCATGGCAATATACTGTTCCGCCTCCTCCTCTTTTTCCAGATCCAGGCAGGTCAGTCCCGCGAAAGTATACCTGGAGGCGGTAGCTCCCTGGGACAGTCCCTTCATAATGACCTCCAGAGCCTTTTCATGGTTCTTTTCATGGCGGCATAGATTGCACTCCACCACATATCTGTCCGTGGTATCCTGCCGGGCCTCGCCCTGGGGTATACCGTCCAGGACACGGTGGCAGAGCGCCCACAGTTCCCTGCGCCGCGGCTCCTCATATCGGTCGATGACCAGCAGCAGACAGGCGATAAAGGCGCAGACCGCCCGCTCCCCCGCTTTTTCCGTCAGACCCGGATCGCCCAGCCACACAGGCAGCAGTTCCGGACTCTGTTCCTCGCCCCGCCACAGGGCGGAGGCATAATATTGCAGGGCCTCCTGCACATTTCCCGTATTGTAAAGCCGTTCCGCCTCTCTCACTGTATCCAATCCCATCTACTCCTCTCCTCCTTCCTGCCTCATGCTGTTGTGAAAAGCGATGGCCCAGGACAGGTCGTAGAGATGGAACCGCCCGTCGTCCTCCGCCAGCCCTTTGCACCGCAGCGTATCCATGACCATCTGATAGGCGGTGGCATTGATCCCCTGGTGTGCGATCTGCCCGTCCGTCAGATAGATATCAAACTGATAGACGTCCTCCCCGTAGGCCGCCGCCTCGTTATCCGACGGGGCGAAGTACACGATGCTCTCCCGTCTCTCCGCGGTTTCCGGATGCAGAATCCCGGTGAAAAAACCGTTCCACACCTCATAGCCCTGAGATTGCAGGAAACCGATCATAAAGGGTTTCAGCAGCTGCACGGCCCTGTCGTTCAGCCCGTGCCTGTGGATGCGCAGCAGCTCCGCCATGGCGTAAAAATTCCCCACCGCCCTGTGCTCCATGCCGGACAGCTTTAGCCCTTCCAGGTTGCCGTTCATGGACTCCAACAGCGCGTCCATATCCTGCCCCTCTATGCCCGGAACCAGCACGGCCGCGACGCCCAGCTCCCTGTCGATATAGCGGCTGGGATAGGAGATCTCCGATACCGTCCCGCACTGGGGACACCTGGGATGAAAAAAGGCGCCGTCCTGCAGCGCCTCCCTGCCCTCCGGCCAGTCGCCGATATCAAAGCAGTCGATCTTCCGAATAGGATAAATGTTGCCGCAGCGCTGGCATTTAACGGTCGTTTTGGTTGTGTGAATGTTGTTCAATGGGTACACCTCCTGGTCTTCTATATAGCTGCTGTGATCTTACAGTCAATTTTTCCTAAAACGCTCCAACAATTCTTTAGAAAATTCAGATACATTTATTTTCTCCCTGTTTTTAGCAGGACGATAAAACAAATATATCAATTTTTCATTACCTGTCTGTTCACTTTTCAGCGTAGAAGAAACATCCTCCAGTTTGCTCCGCCTGTCGCTGTCCGGAAACAGTATGGGGAGCTTGTTTACTGTTGTTTTAGAAAAATTGCTCTTGAAAAACGCTTTTGAAAGTAACATGACGTTTTTTATTCCATATTTATCACAGAGCGCCAATAAGCTTTCCACATACTCCAGTTTCTTTTGAAACGCCTCTACCCGGGCAGGAATATCAGCCTGTTTTGAAGACTCTATGTCATTGCAAATATTTCCAGGCGTTTCATCTTCTGTTATTTCAAAACTGTCGTCAATGCATCCTGAAATATTGGTCATTATTATTTCAAATGCGTTTATCAGTGTTTCCCTCTCGTCCTTATTAAACAAATTTCTAAACTCTGTCTCAGATTTCCAGACCGGTAAACGGCGTGTATTTCGATTAAAATATTCCTCGGCATATGGGCTGCTATATACATTCTTCATCAAATAAATTATATCCGCATCCCCCAGATAACGAATATGTATATCGTTTCTTTTTGCCGCAGTCATGCGTATACCTTCATCCGTCAGAGAGTCATAGCTAAATAGCGTTGCCACAGCTTTCGGATAATCTTTCCTGATCTGATTTTCAATATATATAATTGCCTGCTGCACCAAAAAGCTGTCATAAATAATAGCCGGATGGCTCTGAATCCACTTTTTCTCGTTGTCATGGGCATAGACAGCATTCTCAATAACACTTATCGCGTTTTTATGAAATCCAACCGTAAAGTTAAAGTCGTCTGTCAGCACTACCTCCAACCCGGATAAGAGCCGTCTGTAATCCACCGAAACGCTCTGATACCCCATAGTACTTGCGTCACGTATAATATAGTCGAGCCGGTCTACATCAATAACAGAGGAATGCAACAACTGTATCAGACAGTTCAACAGCATCTTCTGGTAAACAGAATTTTGCTGTTCCCGCTTCAAATTCAAATATTTCTCCTTCTTTACTTCTATGGCCTCCTCATATTGAAGTCCCGTAATGCATCTCGCAAAAAATGAGCGTTCTCCATCGTTCTTAAAATATCTTTCATCCTGTCCAAATGTCTCCAGAGCAACAATACAGCTCATAATTTCATGGGCGGCAGCATCCTGGGCAGACGGTTTTTCAAAAACCGGATCTGCTGTCAAGTATGTCAAATGCTTATAGATACTATATTTCTCTGTCTCTTCAAGTTCTTTAGATATCCTTTTCTTTTTCTCAATATCTGGCTCCCGCTTAATCTTAGCTTTCATCTCTTCTTGTTTTCTCTTCAAAACTTCCTGAGAAATAAACGTGGCCTGGCTTTTGCTGCTCAGATAAAAATTCTCCCCTGTATGAGAAAACGGGGCGTGTCCCACATCATGCAGCAAACAGGCCAATTTGAAAAGCCCTTTATACCGAAAAAAATCATCTTCAAAAAGGTCTTGTAAGTTTCCCAAGACCTTTTTTCCTTTTTCCGCATTAAATTTGAGTGAACGTTCGATTGCGTCAGAGGCAAGTCCTCCCAGATAATATACGCCAAGGGAATGAACAAAACGGTTGTGCAAAGAAGACGGATAGAGCGGCGCATAGCTTGTTTGACGAACATTTCTCAAACGCTGGAAAGTAGCAGTATCAATAATATCGTGAACTATATTCTCCTCGATTTCAATATAACCGTAAATCGGGTCACGAAATTTCTTTGTTTTTTCTATTGTTTCCATCCAATATATTTCCCTTTTCCCCTTTTGTGTTTATACTCTTCAGGCGCAAAGGCCAAGCTCCTGTAGAGCGTCCTCTGATGTAAAAGCATTCAGCATCTGCATACTCATAGTCAGACGAAAATATTTTTTCAATGCCTCCAGAGTTTCCTGCTTATTTTCACCCTTTAGCCGGAATACCCCCTGTCCCCCTCTGGAGAAATCTGCTTCAAAAAAATCAGAATAATTCTCAATCATATTGATCTGATATTTTCGTGAAAGAAGTAATATCACTTCCTCATCTGAGCACTCCTGCAAGATACGGACTACACGCATCCCATACCGGGCGAGAGTCTCAAATGACACTTCCCTCTCGTCTTTCTTTTCGAGCAGCTCAATAAGCGCATTTGCCGCCACGCTCTCAATTCCAATAAATGTACACACTCTTTCTCCCCCTTGCCGTTTGCGCATGATTCTTTAGTTAATAATATGAACACTATATATAAAACTTTCTCCCATTATACTACTAAATATAGCGTATTACAACCAAAACATACATTTTCAGTACAAAATATTGTGTCCCACGGTATCCCGGAGCCTATATATATTTTATTCGATCGTCCGCATCGTCGGGAACAGCAGCACGTCCCGGATCGCCGGGCTGTCGGTGAGCAGCATCACCAGGCGGTCGATGCCGTAGCCGATGCCTCCGGTGGGGGGCATGCCGATCTCCAGGGCGTTCAGGAAGTCCTCGTCCGTGTGGTTGGCCTCCTCGTCCCCGGCGGCGAAAGCGGCGTCCTGGGCCGCGAAACGCTCCCGCTGGTCGATGGGATCGTTCAGCTCGGAATAGGCGTTGCACATCTCCCAGGTGTTGATGAACAGCTCAAAACGCTCCACCTTCTCCGGGTCGTCGGGCTTTTTCTTGGTCAGCGGGGAGATGGCCAGGGGATGATCCGTCACAAAGGTGGGCTGTACCAGGTTCTTCTCGCAGTACTCCTCAAAGAACAGGTTGATGATATCCCCCTTGGTGTGGCGGGCCTCATACTCGATATGGTGCTGGTCAGCCAGAGCCTTGGCGGCCTCGTCGCCGTCCACCGCGTCAAAATCCACCCCCGCGTACTCCTTGATGCAGTCGTTCATCGTAACACGCGCAAAGGGCTTGCCGAAATCTATCTCCATGCCGTTGTAAGTGATCGTAGTGCTGCCGCACACGGTCTGGGCCAGATAGCGGAACATGCTCTCCGTCAGCTCCATCATGCCCTCATAGTCGGTGTATGCCTGGTACAGCTCCATCAGCGTAAACTCCGGGTTGTGCCGGGTATCCACGCCCTCGTTGCGGAACACTCTGCCGATCTCATAGACCTTCTCCATACCGCCCACGATCAGGCGTTTCAAGTACAGCTCCAGCGAAATGCGCAGCTTGACGTCCTCGTCCAGCGCATTGTAATGGGTCTCAAAGGGCCGGGCCGCAGCGCCGCCCGCATTGGACACCAGCATGGGGGTCTCCACCTCCATAAATCCTCTGCCGTCCAGGAAATTGCGGATCTCCTTGATGATCCGGGAACGCTTGATAAAGGTATCCTTTACCTCGGCGTTCATGATCAGGTCCGTATATCTCTGACGGTAGCGGATATCCGTGTTGGTCAGTCCGTGGTATTTTTCCGGCAGGATCTGCAGGCTCTTGGTCAGCAGCGTCACCTGGGCGGCATGTACCGAAATCTCTCCCGTCTTGGTGGTAAACACTTCCCCTTCCACGCCTACGATATCGCCCACGTCATACTTTTTAAAGTCCGCATAGGACTCCTCGCCGATGCTGTCCCTTGCCACATAGCACTGGATATTGCCGGGCAGATCCTGAATATTGCAAAAAGACGCCTTGCCCATAATGCGCTTGGACATGATACGTCCGGCGATGCGGACGGTCTTGCCCTCCAGCTGTTCGTAATCATTCTTGATATCCACGCTGTGATGGGTTACATCATACCTGGTGATCTGAAAAGGATCCTTGCCCGCCTGCTGAAGATTGGCCAGCTTTTCCCTTCTCACTTTCAGCAGCTGGCCGATATCCTGCTGCTGTTCCTGATTGCCCTGATTGTTCTGTTCTCCTGCCACTTTCTTTCTCCTATTTATATACTCACTAACGATTAGATTTTCCTTTCGCACAGTGCATGTTGCCTGATTATGCGACATGTGCTGTGCGGAAATTGGATAATCTTAACGTTAGTCAGTATAGTTCCGTATGCTCTCTCCCGGCGTCTCTCCGGTGAAATACACCCTGTCCGCTCTCCGGCCGGTATGTATTTCAGGCGCTGGGGGCGCATACTGTTTACAGTTTCGTATACTCCCGCTGCCTCTAGTTGCTCCTCTGAATCTCCAACACCTTGTAAACATATGTCCCTGCCTGGGTTTCCACTTCCACGGTGTCGCCGATCTTTTTGCCCAGCAGGGCCTTGCCCACGGGGCTCTCGTTGGAGATCTTTCCCTTCAGGCTGTTGGCCTCCGTGGATCCCACGATCTTGTACTCCAATTCCTCGCTGAACTCGATGTCCAACAGCGTGACCCGGCAGCCGATGCTGATCTTATCCAGATCTACCTCTTCCTCTACCACAACCTCCGCATTTTTCAAGATCTTCTCCAGTTCCTCGATACGGGCCTCAATGTCTCTCTGCTCGTCCTTAGCCGCGTCATACTCGGCATTCTCGGACAGATCCCCCTGCTCTCTGGCCTCCTTGATCTTCTGCGCCACTTCCTGGCGTTTGACCACTTTCAGCTCGTGCAGCTCCTCCTCGTACTTTTTCAGACCTTCATAGGTCAGAATGTTTTTCTTTTCCTGCATTTTACAATACCCTTCCTTCTTTATATATTTATAGTAACTCCCAATCTCCCTGAACAGCAACCCGATTATACTGAATTTTACAGAGGGTGTCAAGTATTACTTGCTGTAAAAAGACCTGTCCAGGCCCGTTTCACGGACATCGCAAGGGCAAGATTAGAACTTCTCATTAGAAGTTCTTCTTACACGAAGTCTCTCCACAGCGTCCGCAGCGACACATACCGCACGCCCAGGGGGCGATCCTCCAGCAGATGTCTCTTTTCCTCCTTCGCTCCCAGATCCCACCACATGCTGCCGGGCTTAAGTCCCGTCACCGGAACATCCGCCCGATCCGTGAGATCCAGTACCAGGCAGGGTGTGCTGTAACTGTGCAGATACTGGCTCAGCCCCTGATAGGACTCCCCGGGCAGTATGCGCCACTGGGTCACCAGCCCGTATTCCTCCTCCATCCGCTCCTGCATCTCCTCCATGCCTCTCGGCTCATAATCCATATAAAAATCGATTCCTCTGACCCGCCGCGCCAGCCGGGGCAGCCATTCCTCCATATCCGAGGCGCAGCCCAGCACCAGCACCTGGGACAGCTCCCGCCAGCCCTCCACATGGTTCAAAAACATCTGCACCTGCTCCGGGCCGCCATACTGTTCAAACATGGGAACCCGCCACACCCGCAGCCATTCTCCCGTCAGTTCACGCCTCTGCAGATAGCCCTGAAAGCTCCTGTCCCAGACCTGATAATCGGGAAACTGCCTGTGCCGTTCCCGCAGACCCGCATTTTCGCCGCAGCTCTCCCTGATCTTGTCCCAGATCACGCCGCACACATGGGAGGGATGCCGCCACGCCTCCAGATAGGGTTCCAGCAGCGTCACCCTGCTCACAGTGGTCTGCTCCAGCTGTAAGCGCTCTATCGCCACCGGCTCCCGTTTTCCTCTGCCTGCTTTTTTCACCGCCAGATATATCACATGCTCCACTTTGAATCCACTCCCGCCGGGGATTTTTCAATGACTAATCTATGTGATTATCCGTGAAAATATGCGTCTGTGAATATCTCCTCCAGACCCGCCAGCAATTCCTCCATGGTCTCCATGGTGTTGATGGTCTGGCGAAAACGGGCGGAGTGGGGGTAGCCCGCCGTGTACCAGGCCAGATGCTTGCGCATCTCCCGCACCGCCGTGTACTCGCCCTTGTACTTTAGCTGCAGCGCCGCGTGCCGCCGCACCAGCTCCCTGACCTCCTGCGGCCCCGGCCTTCCCGGAACCGTCCCCGTCTCCAGATACTGCGTCACTTCCCGAAATATCCAGGGATTGCCCTGGGCCGCCCTGCCGATCATCACCCCGTCGCAGCCGGTGTGCCGCAGCAGAGCCTGGGCGGATGGGGCGTCGGTCACATCCCCGTTGCCGATCACAGGAATCCCCACGGCGTCCTTGACCGCCGCGATGATATCCCAATCGGCAGTTCCGCTGTAATACTGGACTCTGGTGCGCCCATGCACCGCCACTGCCGCCACGCCGCAGCTCTCGGCGATCCGGGCAATCTCCACGGCGTTCACATGCGCCTCGTCAAAACCCTTGCGAATCTTCACCGTCACCGGCTTTTCCACCGCTTTCACCAGCCTGGTCAAAATCTTTTCCACCAGCCTGGGATCCTTCATCAGCGCCGAACCCTCGCCGTTGTTCACCACCTTGGGAACCGGGCAGCCCATGTTCAGGTCCAGGACGGCGAAGGGACGTTCCACGATCCGCTTTGCCATCTCGCTGAGGATCTCCGGATCCGAGCCAAAGAGCTGTAAGGAGGCGGGGCCTTCCTGGGGGTGGATCTCCAGCAGCTGCTCCGTGTTTTTGTTTCCGTAATAGATGGCCTTGGCGCTGACCATTTCCATGCAGACCATCCCCGCTCCCTGTTCCCTGCACAATACGCGAAATGGCAGGTCGGTCACGCCTGCCATGGGAGCCAGTATTACATTGTTCTTCAAAGTCACATTCCCTATTCGCAACGTGCTCATTTTCCGTCAGACCTCTTTTATCTGTTTCTGTTTTTATCGTAAATGATTCGCAAGCCGTCCAGCGTCAGGTAAGGATCGTAGAAGTCGATGGCGTCGGTCTCCTCCGCGATCAGCCTTCCCAGACCTCCGGTGGCAATCACTTTCATATCCGGGATGCCTGTCTCCTCCTTCACCTTGCCGATGATATATTCCGTCTGGCCGATCTGGCCGTACACCAGCCCTGCCTGCATACTGCTGATGGTTTCCTGGGCCAGGATGGACTTGGGTTTTTTGATCTCGATATTGGGCAGCTTGGCCGTCTCCTTCCACAACGCCTCGGAGCTGATGCGGATGCCGGGAGCGGTGATCCCTGCCGCAAAATGCCCCTGCCCGGTGACATAGTCATAAGTGGTAGCCGTGTTGAAATCGATGACAAGCGCCGGGCCACCATATTTCTCATAGGCCGCCACCGCGTCCACGATCCGGTCCGCGCCGATGGTTCGGGGATCCTCTGTGGTGATCTTGATGCCCGTCTTGGTTCCCGGGCCCACAGTCAGCACCTGGGAAGTCACATAGCGGGTGATTCCGCCCATCAGGGAGTGCATCACGTCCGGCACCACGCTGGCCACCGCCGTACCCTCGATGGACTGGGGTTTGATCCCCCTGGCCGCCAGCAGCTGGCACAGCATCACCCCGTATTCGTCCGAAGTCCGGGGGGTCTTGGTGGTCATCCGAAAGGTGGCTTTCATCTCCCGGTCGCCGTACACGCCGCAGGTTATATTGGTGTTGCCCACATCCACTACTAAGATCATACCTGTCCTCCTCTCATATATGTTCCTGTCCTTTAGACTGTTTGCGGGGCCTCTGTCCTATACCGCCCCACAAGCGCCAACTGTGTTTTCCTCTATGTCTTCGGGGGCCGCGCATACCCCTGATGAGGGGCAGCGGATTCATGACCAGAAACTGTTTCTCCCTATATCTTCGGGGGCCGCGCATACCTCTTGCTTTAGAGATCAGCGAGGTACACATTTTTCACAAAAATCCTGAATGATATCCAATATCGTACTGGCATAAAAGGTCGCGCCGCCATGGGCGTCATTATCTTCCAGCTCATAATAGTATGCAGTGTGATGGGACTCCGTAAGTCTCTCATACAGCGTCCTGCTGTTTTCAACTGAAACAATCGGATCCTTTTCACTGTGTATCAGCAGTATCGGCGGCAGATCGATATCCTCCGAGATATACATGGAACAGGACGCCCTTCTGGCCAGTTCCTCATGCCCCTCGATCTCTTCCACGCCCAGGAGCGCGGCGGACGGGCGTTTCTGCATCCATGGCGGCAGCTTTTCTTTCGCGCAGATCAGCAGATCCGTGGAACCGCTCTCACAGATAACGCCTGAGACTTCCGGCAAAGCGTCGCACAGTCCATGGGCGTTAAAGAGTACGGACATCATCGCGATATGGCCGCCGGACGAATTGCCCATGAGGAATATCTTATCGGCATCAATATGGAAATTCCCCGCAATACCCGGAATAAACTTCAAAGCGTTGCACACGTCCTCAATCTGGGCCGGGAAAGCTGCGATCTCAGACTCCCGATACTCCATCGCCGCCACCGCAAATCCCCGTCTGGCCAAAAGCGCATACTGAGGAATATCGTTATACATCTCCTGTTTGTGCCAGGCGGAACCGGGGATCAACAGGATCAGCGGATACTTTTCGTCCTCGCCCATGCCCTGCCTGTAAGGGAAAAGGATCTGCAAATGCCTTTTGCAGTCCCCGTAGTCATAATATACCCAGTCCTGCGAGTATAACCACTGTGTTTCGTTTGGATCCACCTCGATTTTGATCTTCTGTTTCATAATTTTCTCCGTCCCCTCCGCCTTTTCGCTCTCACTGTTCCAGGCGTTTGCGCGGTACCTGCAAAAGACTGTCTCACAATCGGCTACTGCCTATTCCTCCTGCAAATGGGGGCCTGTCACTCTGTCATTTTTTACTTCATATACAAGCAGGATACTGAACAATATTTCAATCCCTGTCATTACAATCGCAAGAACAAACGTTTCAAAGTTTAACCCGACCACCAATGCTATGATTGGTATTATTACAGATAATATAAAGTAGCTCTTAGATCTGTACAGCCAACTGTAAGGCATAAGATGCGCCCCAAAAATCATCGCGATTACCATTAGCATTTATTCAGGCAGCGTTGGATATATCCACATTGCAATCAGTAAATAGAGTATCTGGTTGACTGAAAATAAAACCCCCAGGTTTGTCAGGGGATTGCCCTTATTCTGGAAATCTACATTTATTATTTTTGAAACCAAAAAAGAAAACGGCAATCCAGATTACCACTGAGGATACGATAATATGTAATCCCTTCTTCTGCTTGATTGAACAGTCCATTCTCAACTCGTCTAAATCCTTCAATTTTACCCCTTTCGGATCCGGTTCATTTCTTCGCTCCAAAATTCACAGTTTTCAGAGAGATATTCCTACTGCTAATCGGAAGTTGTCTAGTCTATAAGCCAATCCAAATGCTCATCATGAGGAAACGGTCTTTTCCAATTTATTTCATTTGCCTGTGCTTTTAACAATAAATCTTTCTTCTTCCTGAGCAGTTGCATCTTGATATTCCCTAAAAAAAGTCTCTATCGGCTTTCTAAATTCGTGGCACATCGCTACCAAATATCCGTACAAACGCTCCTTATCCCATATTCCATCTACAATGGGACAGACTTTCTGCCATTCTTCCCAAGTTTTATAATACATGATTATCCCTCTTGCCTCTTGCGCTTGTATGCCTTCATTAAATGTCGATTTTACGTTCTGTTCAACTCGCCAATAAACTGACGGTTTTATCAATCTATGTGCATTCTCCCAGAGGTCAAACTTGCTGGGCCTATACAAAAAAATTCCCATTTTGTATCCACATTCACTCTGTAAAATCAGGCTTTTTCAGGCTCTTTATACTCCTTGTGGGTCTATGCAGAAAAACTTACCGCCTGTACCCCTCTTTTGTTGCAAAATAGGGGGCAAAAAGAAAGATTTTTGTGCATAGGCCCATCCAAGCCCCAAAACAGGGGATTTAACTTCTCTAAATGGGTATAAAAAAGAAATTTTTTTCTATATGCCCACCCAAATTCCCAAGCAGAATATCTCTCCTCTGAAAGCAGCATATCTTGTGCGGATTTTCCACTCTTTGTCCGTATGGATCTTAGAGTACAACAGGCAAAACCTTGTTTAGAGTATGGTGTGCAACGCCAATCAGATCCCTTCCTCCCCCAGAGGTTCCTTCAGCACGAACACCCTGTAATACAGGCTCAGGGACTCCAGCAGTTCCTGCCGTTTTCTGCGGATCTCCGACACCAGCAGCCCGCTGCCGATCTCGTCGTAATAGATATCGTCCTCCTCCGCGTCTGTCTCCAGGGACACGGAGCCGTCCGGCTCAAACACTATGGTGAACACGCCCCCCACCTCCTCGGTGAACAACACGCAGATAATGTGCAGCTCTTCCTGGATCGACTGGGGAATCCCCTTAAAAGTCTGGTTAAAATAATATTTCTGCTCATAGGCGCTGGCGCCGCAGAGCACCACTCTCTCCTGTTCCATCGCTCTCTTTCCCCGCGCATCCTGCACGTATCCGTTATGACCAGATTGCTTTATTCACAATCTTCCTGTCTTTCTTTCCCCGCACACCCTGCATCCTACACATATCCGTAGATTCCCCGGACCGACACCTCGCCCGCGTACACCTCCGTCACGGTGCCCGCCTCATCCTCCACCAGCAGTTCTCCCCGGGCGTTGGCGCCCCGGGCCGTGCCCTCCCATTCTCCCTTGGGATCCAGCACCCGCACCCTGCGGCCCAGATTCACCAGCCTCCTGTTATAGCTCTCCAGCAGCGGCGACAGATCGCCGGCCGCCGCAAAGGCGTCGTAATCCTTCTCAAAAGCCTCCATCACATACTGCAGCAGTACCCCCTTGGACACCCGCCGCCCCCACACCGTCTCCACGGCGGTGGCATGTTCCCGGACGCCCTCGGGGAAATCCTGATCGGCCACATTGATCCCCACGCCGCAGACCACATACTGGATATACTCCCGCTCCAGGCTCATCTCCGTCAAAATGCCGCAGATCTTTTTATCGTCTAACAGCACGTCGTTGGGCCACTTGATCTCCGGCTCCAGACCGGTAAGCCTCTCAATAGCCTCCGCCACGCTGTGGGCCATCACCAACGTCAGCATGGACGCCCGATCCGGCGCAAAATCCGGCCGCAGCAATATGGTAAAATAGATATTCGCCCCCGGAGGCGACTGCCAGCTCCTGCCCCGTCTGCCCCGTCCGGCGGTCTGCTCATCCGCCACAAACAATGCGCCGTGGGGAGCGCCCTCCTCCCCGGCCTGTTTCGCCAGCAGATTGGTGGAACCCGTTATCCTGTGAAAATGCAGTTCCGCCCCGGCCCAGGCGGTACGAATCCGGCTGCGCAGCTCATTTTCCCCGTAGACCTCCGCCGCCACCAGCTTGTACCCCCGGTTCTGCACCGCCTCGATCTCATAACCCTCTTTTCTCAGCTGCCCTATGGCCTTCCAGACCGCGGCCCGGGTCACGCCGAAACGGCTGCACAACTCCTGCCCGGAGACAAACTCCCCGCTCTCCCGCAGCAGCGCCAATATCTCCGCCTTCATCTGCCTGTTCCGCCGTCCCAGCCCAGCGTGGCCGCCATCACGGCCTTGATGGTATGCATACGGTTCTCGGCCTCCTCAAACACCAGGGACTGCCCGGAGGAAAACACCTCGTCCGTGACCTCCATCTCCGTGATCCCGAACTTAGCTCCCACCTCGGCCCCGATCTTGGTCTTCAGATCATGGAAAGCCGGGAGACAATGCATAAAGACCGCCTGAGACCCCGCATTCTCCATAACCTTTTTATTCACCTGATATCCCTTCAGATCCCCAATACGCTCCGCCCAGATCTCGTCCGGCTCGCCCATGGACACCCACACATCCGTGCTGATCACATCCGCGCCCTTAGTTCCAACCTCCACATCCTCCGTGAGCCTAATGCTGCCGCCGCTTACCGCCGCCAGCTCCTCGCACTGTTTCACCAGCTCCCGATCCGGGAAATACCTGGCGCAGGTACAAGCCGTAAAATGCATCCCCAGCTTGGCGCACAGCACCATCAGCGAGTTGCCCGTATTATACCGGGCGTCCCCCATATAAGTAAGCCTTATCCCCTTCAAACGTCCGAAATGCTCCCGTATGGTCAGAGCATCCGCCAGCATCTGCGTAGGATGAAACTCATTGGTCAACCCGTTCCACACCGGTACCTTGGAATACCTGGCCAGCTCCTCCACGATCTCCTGCCCATACCCCCTATACTCGATCCCCTCAAACATCCCGGCCAGCACCTTGGCCGTATCCGCGATACTCTCCTTCTTACCGATCTGAGAACCGCTGGGATCCAGATAAGTACACCCCATCCCCAGATCATGCGCCGCCACCTCAAAAGCGCACCGGGTCCTGGTGCTGGTCTTCTCAAAGATCAGCGCCACATTCCTGCCCCGCAGCGTATCCACAGGAATCCCCTTCTTCTTCCTCTCCTTAAGCTCCGCCGCCAGATCCAGCAGATACACAATCTCCTCCGCGCTAAAATCCAAAAGTTTCAGAAAATCCCGTCCCTTTAAATCCATCTCATCCTCTTTCCGCATAACCATGCCCAGTTTTTTCTAAGATATGAACTACTATACTGCATTTCCCGCAATTTTTCAAGAGTTCTGTCCGTTCCTAAACCATCATTTGCCAATGTGTATACGACCGTCTGTTTGCACCATTATGGTGTCATAAACTCTTCATGAATTTCCCAATAGCCGCTTCGTTTACTGCCCTTACGTTCTATTGCGCCCTTACATTTCAATGTTTCCAAGCCTCTCTGTATTGTTCGTCTATTAACAGATAGTTGCTTGGACATTTCAGTGGTCGTAACGGATGCATTATCTTTAATTAAAGCCAATATTTTTATTTCCAGTGCAACGTTTTTTGTGACATTTTTTGTGACATTTTTTGTGACATTTTTTGTGACATTTTTTGTGACATTATGATCTTTGGAATCTGAAACTTTCGCGCTTTGAAGAGCAGAAAACTTTACCATGATATCTTCGCCATGAATAATGTACTCTGGTTCTTCCGCACCAAGGTTTTTGCAGGCATCCCGAATTTTTTGAATACCGCGCCCCCAACTTTCAATATATCCTGCACGATAAAATACTCTCGCAATATCTGGATTGTATGGTTTTGATGCATGGGTGCACAAAAGAGTCTCAAGCGTCCACCCAAAGGGTAACATACTACAGTTACTAATATACATGGCATCATTTTCAATGCGTATCTGTACGGGGACATTGTCAGCCCAGTTACAGTGGATAAGAGCATTAAAAACGGCCTCTCTTACGGCATCACGGGCAAAAGGATACGTTTCCACCCGTGTCTCTTTGTGATACGAAATTGCCGCTTTCAAATATTTCAGATAAATCAAGTCAATCACTCTATCTGCCAAAATAAGCAATGAGCCGTGTACTTCATCCTGATATAATAAATCACTGCCTTCAAACCTGCCGATTTTCACAAAGCAACCACTAATAACCCTTTCTGGTTTACGGCAAAAACACAAAGCTCCTGCACGCTTAAGCTTACCCTCCACTACTAAATCCAACTTTTCTAACAGTTCAGTATTCCCAATATTCAAATCTTCTTTTGACATTCGTCCACTTCGCAAAGCCTCTCTTCTGAAGATATCAAAACTTTCCTGGTCCAAGTCTTCTATTCCTATATTAGATATTGTCGCTGCATCCCATTTCAATCCTGTTTTAGACATTAAAAAATTAGTTAATGCATTTCCACGAAGTGACTGTTTCGTGCTACCACTTCTATAATGGTATTCACCATCATAGTTAACAGGAAATGACCATGGGTGAACGTCAATCTCAATGTAATCAAGCCCACCTTCCGTAAGCAAATTCACATCCGCCACAATGCCCAGTTTATTCTGTATCTTGTTGGGAATGTCCTCTAACAACTTTTTTGAATTATCTATCCCAATTATCGTCCCGTCATCTTGCGTCCCGATATATAATTTACCGCCCTGTGCGTTAGCAAATCCACATATCCATTTAAGATATTCGTCACGCCACGATTCCTTCCATTCTATATTTTGATTCTCTGCCATCTTATGAACCTCCGCCTCTGTTCGCATCTCAGCTTGTCAAAAACATACTATATATGACGTTTATACCATTCAACTAAATCTTTTCTGCTCTCATCAAACCATTCTGTTGATATATATACATTCTTACCTTTAAATTTGACAGGCTTGCTATAATATCTACATTTTTTACTTTTCCCTTTATTATCTTCTCTATTGTTAGCCAACACTGGGTATACTACTTTATAAAATGTTCTTCTGGAAAAATCTTTTTCCTTGAGTTTTTCTACTTCCTCTTCCGTCAATTTGTTCTCACCTAACAGTTTTTCAATAAGCCTATATGCCAACTGCCCTGCTGTTACCGCATTATATGTTGTCTCATTATTAATGTCGAATGTAGCTTTTACCAAATAACGCAAATCTGAGGAATCAAACTTAAAATATTCACACAATTCTCTAATTGCCGCTGCCTTGGACTGAGAGCTTAAATTTGTAGTAATATAAACCGAGGGGCCTATCTCATAAGGGCTACGAATTCTCCCTGCATCCGTTCCACTCCAGGAATTTTCCATTGCCACACAGCCAGCCGGATCCATATTATAGACAGTAACATTAATTTTCCGATAAGCATCTGTAATATTTTCCGTCTGTAGTTCATCCCCCATAAGAATAATTTTCAGAATAGACTTATCTGTAAAATCATAGTCCTCATCATCCCAGCAAATCCACTTGTCTTCTTCCTGCGCATCATAATCTGTTTCAGCCATAGGCCAGATCTGTTCTGCCAATTCGTATAATAACCTCGCACGCTCAAGTATCTCACATTCTCCCCAGGAATCACAATTTTTAACATACTCATTCAGCCGAAGCTTACTCGTCTCAAATCCTCTTCCAGGCAATGTTTTCTTTTTCATAAAACTGAGATTGCTGTAATCGCTATTATATGCTGTTAATGTTAAATTTCCGATCGTATCAATATATTTTGAATGTATTAATTCCCATTGCTCTCCTAAGCCATTTTTCCACTCCTCTGATAATGTTTTAGGCATAATATGCTCTATAGTCAAAGTCCCGTCACTTATCTGTTCTTCAATTGCCACCATCTCGCGATTTCCAAAATTCTCAAATCGCTCAAAGAAATATTTTCTGACAGATGCTTTTGCATTATAAAGTTCAAACGCCATAAATTTATCCTCAAAATCATGATCATTTGGAAATCGGCTTTTTCCTGTTTTACTTAATATAGCAAATTTAAAAGCATCAATATATGTGGCTCCGTCTTTCCCCACTAATTTCTCAATTTCTGCCCCTAAACTGACAAACAGCTTATTATAATACTGTGTTCCCAGACCGCATATAATTCTTCGTGCCATATAGCTTTCCAAAATACAGAATGCTTCTGTTAATTCGGCATCACTTAACTGGTTATGTTCATGTGCAATAAATAAATCTAATAAGATAGGAGTGCAGCTGTTTAAATCCAATTTATTTATTCTAGTTAAAACAGTTTCATAACTATTTTTCTTATTCATGGGCTGGCGGATAGTTTTATAATAACCAGCATACAATAAGACATCTTCAAAAGTTTCTTCTATTAAACATTTTTGTTGCAAACAAAAGTTCTTGAAACCAAAATACAACCTATCCTCTCTAAATAAATCCCTTGTTTTCACCGCCAAATAATAGCGGATAAAGGTTTTCATGTCTTTATGTGGTACAAGTTTTTCCAGCGTTCCCCAATATTTTTTATAAAATGATTCCTGCCTCACCGCAGACATTCCCATAAGAATGTAATTTCTAATCTTATCTGCCTCATCTAATCCCAGGCCAGTTGAATTTAAACTTTCAAAAATAAGTTGTGGGTCATCACCATCCTGCGGTTTCAAACTGATATTTACTATAATAAGTTTCATAATAGCATCATAAAGCCCTTTTATTTGCAGCGTGTCACGTCTAGAAATTTCCGAATAAAAATAGTTATAATTTGTCGTTATGTTGTTGTTGTCTATAGGCTTTTCATTTTGAATCAATCGATCATAGGCCTCATCATCGCCTTGAATCAATTTAAGTTTCAACTTTTTCTTACTGTTTGCATACACATCCGTCAAATAAGCCTCTGTAATCTTCTTGGGATTCACACCTGTATCAATGTCTGGATGCTCTGTAATATAATTTCTGATTGCCAACAGAAGCAGTGAAACTGTGGTTATTCTTTGCTGACCATCAATTATAATGTGTTCATTACATCCTCCAACATCATTTGAAACATATACAATACTGCCGAAAAAGTGAGAGACATAATTATTTTCATAAACACTCGTTAAATCTTTCAACAACGCCTCGCAATTCTCATGTTTCCAGCTGTATGCCCTCTGATATACCGGAATAATAAATTTTTTGTCTGCACCATCTAAAAAACGAAACATTGATATTTCTTTGGCATCCATACTTTTTCCACCCCTTATACATTTTTCTACGCCTAATATGAATACAATAATGCAAAATAGATTATAACACAAAGTCATTGCTCAGTACACAAATTTTATCTTCCTCACACATCCACCTCACCTAATCCGGAGCAGGAAACAGGGCGGGGCCGGGGGCGTATGGGGGCTGCGCGGCGCTGTGAGCGAGGGTTGATCTTACTTAGGGAGCAGCCTGTCCCCCAGGGTAAAATGGCCACGGATGGCCATTTTAGGCGATACCGCGCACGGATGCGCGTTATCGCCGACCCGGCCCACGCCACGACCTCCCCCTGCTCCCTTAGTAAGATCCCCCGAGCGAGCCGCGTCGCGCAGCCCCCATACGCCCCCGGCCCCGCCCGTCCCTCTCCCAAAGAAAAAAACAGGGGAGCCAGCCTTTTCCAGCTGCTCCCCAACTCTCCCTATAGGCTCATCCAGCCGCCGATCACTTTCCCTCAACCGGCACCGGTCCCTGGCTAGCCGTCTTAAACGCCGTAGCCATACTCGCGATCCCCTGCAGCTCCGCAGGCAACAGTATCGTCGTAGCCTTGCCGTCCGCCACCTTCTCAAACGCCTCCAAACTCTTAATCTTCAGCACAGCCGCATCAGCTCCGGCCTCCTTCAGCAGCCGAATACCTTCCGCATTGGCCTGCTGCACCTTCAAAATGGCCTCCGCCTCACCTTCGGCCTCTCGAATCATCTTCTCCTTCTGCGCCTCCGCTCTCAGAATCGCAGACTGCTTAT
Source organism: uncultured Acetatifactor sp. (assembly GCA_910584375.1). GTDB lineage: Bacteria > Bacillota > Clostridia > Lachnospirales > Lachnospiraceae > Acetatifactor. The sequence goes on along the minus strand of CAJUAH010000037.1, from coordinate 10,802 downwards.
CCGCCTCGGCCCGCAGGATCGCGGACTCCTTGGCGCCTTCCGCCTCCAGAATGTTTGCCTTCTTCTCACCTTCCGCGCGGGTAACGGCCTCACGTCTCTCACGCTCCGCCTTCATCTGTTTCTCCATGGCGTTCTGAATCTCTGCGGGAGGAATGATATTCTTCAGCTCCACACGGTTCACCTTGATACCCCAGGGGTCGGTAGCGATATCCAGCGCCGCCCGCATCTTGGTGTTGATGGTCTCGCGGCTGGTCAGCGTCTGATCCAGCTCCAGATCGCCGATGATATTACGCAGCGTGGTAGCCGTCAGATTCTCAATCGCCATCATCGGATTCTCCACGCCGTAGGTAAACAGCTTGGGATCCGTGATCTGATAGAACACCACCGTATCGATACGCATGGTAACGTTATCCTTGGTGATCACGGGCTGGGGCGGGAAATCAGCCACCTGCTCCTTCAGATTCACCCTCCTGGCAACCCGGTCCAGAAAAGGCATCTTCACATGAAAGCCCACCGACCATGTCCCCTGATAAGCGCCCAGACGCTCCATGACATAAGCCTGCGCCTGGGGTACGATCTTAATGCAGGATACAAAAACGCATAAGATCAGAATCACCAGTACTACTAAAACAGTAATCAAAATCTCCATTTCTTTCCTCCTTCTGCCTATTTGGCATCAGCCTGTGAGGTATTTTGCAACAGTTGCTCTCGGGATATATCCCGCACAATCAACTTGACGCCGTTGATAGCCACCACCATGACCACCGCCCCCACGGCAATTATCACATTTTCCTCCGCGCTCCTGGCGCTCCATTCCTGACTGCCCACCGTCACCTGTCCAATGCCCTGCAGGTTGTCGATCTCGCTGATTACAATAGCCTGACGGCCCACCATGCTCTCCACATTGGTCTTGACCCGATCCTTGTTGAAATATTTGACGGCAATGGGTCTGGTAAAGAAAAGCAGTACCAGAGATACCACGATAAAGACTGTGGCCTGCAGCCAGATCGGCGCCCCGATCACGGCCAGAAATATGGCTACCAGCGCGCCTCCCGCAAACCAGATGGTCGTCAGACCCATGGTCGCCACTTCCACGCCGATACAGACGATCAGCAGGATCAGCCAGAAAATAACCTCTCCCATACGCATCCTCCTTTATTCCCGCGAGCAATGAGTCAAGCGGCCGCGCCTGCACGGACAGTTGACGAATGACGCGAGGAATCAAATACCCCGTCAGCTTGCTGCGGGGTATTTGATTCCTCCCCACAACTGAGGTTATTAATAATATACTACACTCCGGTCTGCGGCGCAATGTTTTTATGTGGAAAAAATACGGAGCCATCTTCGCAAAAAAAGCACGATGAGCGATCCCATCGTGCTTTTCCGATTACTTTCCTTCACATCCTGCGCGGTATCGGTCAGATCCCCGCTCCGGCACGGCACATTGCCCGGGGCAAAGATCAATAGAATACATGATTACCGATTACCAGACCTTCCCGCCCATTGTTCCGGCGGAAATGTGTCAAATCTCCCACATTGGACACGCCGGACAGAGCCTCCTGCGCCGCAAGGATACAGCTTTCCTTGATTCTGCCGGACTCATATACCCGGTTCACCTTACCGCTCTGGGCAGGTGTAAACTGTCCTGACGCGTAGATAACGCCGTGGATGGTGTTGGGATACGCCGCGCTACGCACGCGGTTCATAACCACCGCGCCCACTGCCACCTGGCCCTCGTAGCTCTCGCCGCCGGCCTCACACTGAATCAGCGCCGCCAGCAGCAGCGTGGTATCCGCATCCGTGGTGTACTCGCCGTAATTCTTGTGGCGTTTTGCCTCGCGCTCGGCCTCCTCGCGGACCCTGATCTCCTCCATGGTCTCGCCGTAATCTATCTTAAAATCAATGGTGACAAACTCGGAGGACACATAGCCGTCCTCTCCCTCATAGTTGATGAGTACCCAATCCTCCTCATCGCTTTCCATGACTTCCACGATCTCGTCTTTGGCCAGAACGCCGTAAAAATCAGCATCCTTATCCGGTTCTGTGCGAACCTTGAGCATCTCCGCGTCCACGGTGGCTGTGGTGATGCCCACACTGGCCGCCAGTTCCCTGGCCTCCTCGCCAAACAACAGATAATCGTCCTTGGCCCAACCGATCAGTTCGCCGGACTGAATCTTGGTCCAACCGTTTGACTGCTCCAAAATAGTTCCTCCGCAGTCCTTGTATATCATTCCTACCTTTTCCGCATCTCCGCTGGCCTCTGCCCTGACGTTCAGGGCATTGCGCACATTGGCCATGACCAATGTACACTGTTCCTCTTCCTGCGCCGCTTTCAGGTCGAGGCTCTTTTGTGTGGTATTGATCAGCTCTTCCGCATTCCCTGTGTCGGAATCCAGCAGCGCCGCCACGCCTCCACTCATCAAATTCAGGTAATCTGAATTGCCGCCAGCTTCTACGGTCATGTCCGCGTTCCCTGCCAGTATGCCAAACAACAGCACCCCGGCGAGAATGGCAGACAGCCTTTTGCCTTTTGCCATTTCCTTTACCTCCAACAAATTTTGTAATAATATTTCCCACTTCTTAACTAAATTATTACAATATTGTTAATTTTGTTACAAGGCACATGATAGCAGATACCGGCAGCTTTGTCAACCCCTCATAAATGTCTGGATTTTTCGATACATGCCTCCATGGCGTCCATCACCGCCGCCCGCAGGCCCTTTTCCTCCAAAACGCGCACCGCCTGGATGGTGGTGCCTCCGGGGGAACATACCATATCTTTCAGCTCTCCCGGGTGTTTTCCCGTCTCCAACATCAGCCTGGCGCTGCCCAGCACGGCCTGGGCCGCAAAGGTATACGCCTGTTTCCGGGGCATCCCCGCTGCCACCGCCTGGTCGGCCATGGCCTCCAGGAACAGGAACACATAGGCCGGGGAGCTGCCGCTGACGCCCACCACCACGTCCATCAGACTCTCCGGCACCTCCTGGGCCACGCCAAAGCTGCGCAGCAGCTCCATGACTTCCTCCAGCTCCCCTTCGCTCACCCCGTCATCCGCGCACACGCCGGTACATCCCTCCAGCACCAGCGCCGGGGTATTGGGCATACAGCGCACGATCTTTTGCCTGCCGCCAAACAGCCCGCCGATCTCTTCCAGCGTCTTGCCCGCAGCAATGCTGACGATCACGGTTTGAGGGGACACGCTGCCTCTGATCTCCCCGATTACCTCCGGAAAAAACTGGGGTTTCACCGCCAGAAACAGGATATCCGCCTGCCGGGCCACCTCCCCGTTGGAGGCATATGTGACGATCCCGTACTGCTCCGCCACTCTCCGACAGGTGGCCTCCGTGCGGGCAGAGCCAATGATATTTTCCGGGCGGGCCACCCCCTTTTGCAGCATACCGCCGATCATGGCCGCCGCCATATTGCCCAATCCGATAAATCCGATCTTTTTGTCCGTCTGCATATTATCTTCTCCTATAACTGCAACTAAATCCAACAAATCAAGGCGCCTGCAGATGCCTCTGCCTGTGTGCCTCGTACACCAGCAGGGAGGCCGCAATGGCCGCATTCAAAGACTCCACCTGTCCCTCCATGGGAATCTTCAGATAAGAGTCCGCCAGCGCCGCCGTCTCCCGGCGAAGGCCGTTTCCCTCATTGCCGATCAGAAAGGCCGTCCCCTCCCGGAACGAAAGGCTGCTGTAATATGTCTCTCCCTGCAGATGCGCGGCATAGACGCGGATCCCGTTTTTCTGTAATGCCCTGACCGTCTCCCCCAAATCCTCCGCATAGAGAAAAGGAACTCTGTATATGGAACCCATGGTGGCCCGTATGGTCTTGGGATTGTAGATATCCACAGTCCGGGAAGACATTATAACGCCCGTTATTCCCGCTCCCTCTCCGGTGCGCAGGATGGTTCCCAGATTGCCCGGATCCTGTATGTCCTCCAACAGCAAAAGCAGCGGATCCTCTCCCCGCAGCAGATCCCCCATCCCATAGGCGGGCCTGCGCAATACCGTCAGGATTCCCTGGGGCGTTTGGGTGTCGGACATACGTCCAAAGACCTCCTCCGAGACCGTCTCGTATCCCGTGCGCGACAGTTTCTCTTCTATATAGTCTATATAGGGCGTCCTGTATAGCGCCCTGTCTCCTTCGGCGCCTTCCGCCGTTTTACGGCTCTTCAACTGCTCCGCCATGCTTTCCGACAGATACACTTCCCGGATCAGTTCCAGGGGCGCCTCCCCGTACATCTTCCATCCTTCAGCCAGAAAAACCCCGTCCTGCCTGCGCTGTTTCGCCTTGCTCTGCCACTGCGCGATCTGCCTGACCCTCTGATTGGACATGCTTGTGATCACCGTTCCACCCCCTGTCTGCCGCAGTAACAAAACAGCCGTTATACACGTCCTCCGCGGCGGTATAACAGCTGTCTGCCATCCTTATTTAAATAGACAGAATCTTTGACACCTCAAGCTGGTAAGGGTCAATGCTCTTCTGCATATTCAACGCTTCCTCGATATCAAAGTCCACAAACTCGCCGTGACGATAGCCTACGACCCGGTTGGTCTTGCCCGCCAGCAGGATATCCACCGCATAGGCGCCCATGATGGAGGCATAATAGCGATCCTTACAGGTGGGATTGCCGCCCCGCTGCATGTAGCCCAGGATCGTGGCCCGGGTCTCAATGCCGGTGGCCGCCTCTATACGCCTTGCCATGGAAGTGGAGTGCCCGATGCCCTCCGCGTTGACGATCAGATGGTGGGTTTTCCCTTTCTTGCGGTTGTCTATAATATTGTTGATAATGGCCTGCTCGTTGTAATCATACCTCTCCGGGATCAGGATATCCTCGGCGCCGTTGGCAACGCCGCACCACAGAGCGATATACCCGGCATTACGGCCCATGACTTCGATGATGCTGCACCGCTCATGGGAGGAAGAGGTATCCTTTACCTTGTCTATGGCCTGCATGGCGGTATTGATCGCCGTGTCAAAACCGATGGTGTAATCCGTGCAGGAGATATCCAGGTCGATGGTGCCGGGCAGTCCGACGGTGTTAATCCCCTGCCGGGCCAGTTTCTGCGCGCCCCGGTAAGAACCGTCCCCGCCGATGACCACGATCCCGTCGATCCCGTGCTTTCTGCATATCTCCGCGCCTTTCTGCTGTCCTTCCTCCGTCTTGAATTCCGTGCAGCGGGCCGTGCCCAGTATGGTGCCGCCTCTCTGGATAATATCGGACACGTCCTTGGCTTTCATGTCTATGATCTCTTCATTTAACAGGCCGTTATAGCCCTTCTTAATCCCCTTTACTTTCAGGCCCCTGGCTATGGCCGTACGCACCACAGCGCGGATAGCCGCATTCATGCCGGGAGCGTCGCCGCCGCTGGTCAGTACACCGATGGTTTTTAATTCCTTTTCCATAATGCGTTTCCTCCTATTTAGAGTCCACTTTATTCTAATGCATTTCTTTTCGGTTTTCAATAGGTTTGGTCACGATTTTAACATTTTCTTCCCCGAAAACAGCCGCCAGACGTCCCTTCAATTCCTCGTCCATGCGCACATTGCGGTTGTCGGGCAGAACCTTCACAGCCTTGGGATCCCTGATAAAGATTACCAGATGATCCGAGCCGTCCGAGTCCGCGGTGGCCGCAAAAAGCTGCTCCTGTGCCTGCCGGTATGCCTCCACCGTGGGAAACTGTACCCAGAGGCCCTCCGGCACACTGCGCAGTCCCGTCGCTCTCCCCTGCGGCACGCCTGATCTCTCCTGCAAAACGCCGCCCGGTCCCGCCGCAGATCCCTCCTGCAACACACCGCCTGGCCCCGCCGCAGATCCCTCCTGCGACACACCGCCCGGTCCCGCCGCAGATCCCTCCTGCGACACGCCGCCCGGCCCCGCCATGGATCTCCCCTGTGCCTCACAGCCCGGCTGCGTCCATCCGCGCTGTTCCCGGTTCTGCATACCCCCACCGCCGTAAGAGCGTCTTCCCTTTCCGGGAAACAGCGGACCGCCCTGGGATGCCTGGTCAAAGGAGGCGATCTGCTCGCAGATCAGTTTGGCGTCCTTGTCCTCCTCCACGGAGACGCGCCCCCGGACAAAGATCTTGGCGTCCTCGGTAAGCAGAGCGGAATACTGCTCGTAATCTCTGGGGAAGACCACCACCTCCACGCTGCCCACCAGGTCCTCCAGGCTGATAAAGGCCATAACCTGGTTGTTGCGGGTGTATTTGACGGTCTTCTCCGCAATCATACCGCCGAGCACTGCCGGAACCTTATCCGTCACCGCCACCTGTCCCGTGTCCTGATCCAGCATAAAATCACTGCTGCGGAAAGTTGCATACCGCTGCAGCATCTCCTGGTATTCCTCCAGCGGATGTCCGCTGACATAGATGCCCAGCACCTCTTTTTCAAAGGCAAACATCATCTCTTTGGGATACTCGCCCACATCCGGCAGACGGATATCGTATTCCTCCTTGTCCTCCTCGGAGGCGATATCAAAGAGCGTCAGCTGTCCGGCCAGATTGTTCTTTTTATCCTTCACAATGCGGTCCAGTATCTGCACATAGACGCTCATACACTGTTTGCGGGTTCCGCCCAGGCTGTCCATGGCCCCCGCCTTGATAAAGTTCTCGATGGCCCGCTTGTTCACGTCCCTGTCGGCCACTCTGGTGATAAAATCCTTCAGATTGGTATAGGGGCCCCGCTGCCGTCTCTCCTCCACGATGGCCTCTATGACAGGGCGGCCCACCCCCTTGATGGCGGTCAGGGCATAACGGATATTTCTCCCGTCCACGGAAAATCCCGCCTCCCCCTGGTTGATATCCGGGGGCAGGATCTTGATACCCATATTGCGGCTGGCCAGGATATACTCGGACACCTTCCCGGGATTGTCGATCACGGAGGTGAGCAGCGCCGCCATAAACTCCACGGGATAATAGTATTTCAGCCAGGCCGTCTGCATCGTCACCACCGCGTAGCAGGCGGCGTGGGACTTGTTAAAGGCATAGTTGGCAAAATCCATCATCTCGTCAAAGATCTGATTGGCAACCTTCTCGTCGATTCCCTGAGAGATACAGCCGGGTACGCCCTCTTCGGCGTTGCCGTACACAAAATTGGCCCGCTCTTTTTCCATGACGGAATGCTTTTTCTTGCTCATGGCGCGGCGCACCAGATCGCTGCGCCCCATGGTGTAGCCCCCCAGATCCCGCACGATCTGCATGACCTGCTCCTGGTAGACCATACAGCCGTAGGTATTTTTCAGGATGGGTTCCAGCTGGGGACAGGAATAGCTGATCTCGCCCCCGCTGTTTTTTCCTTTTATATATTTGGGGATAAAATCCATGGGGCCGGGGCGGTACAGGGAGATACCGGCCACGATATCCTCAAAGTTCTGGGGCCGCAGTTCTTTCATAAAGCTCTTCATCCCGCCGCTCTCCAGCTGGAACACGCCCTCCGTGCGGCCCGTGCCGATATAGGAGAGCACCTTAGGGTCATTGTAGTCGATATGGTCGATGTCTATGCGGATCCCCTGGGTCTGTTCCACAAAGTTCACCGCGTCCTTAATCACGGTCAGATTGCGCAGCCCCAGGAAGTCCATCTTGAGTAGCCCCAGCTCCTCCAGCGGATCCTTGGTATACTGGGTCGTGATGGAACCGTCGCCGCCCCGGGACAGGGGCACAAATTCGTCCGCCGCCTCGGGACAGATCACCACCCCGGCGGCATGCATGCCGGTGTTGCGGGGCAGGCCCTCCAGGCGTTTGCACATATCGATCAGCCTGTGTACCTGTTCGTCCTCACGATACAGCTTGCCCAGCTCCGGGCTTTTTTCCAGCGCCAGCTCCAGGGTGATGTTGAGATCCCCGGGCACCAGCTTGGCGATGCCGTCCACATAGGCGTAGGGCAGATCCATGACCCGCCCCACGTCCCGGATCACGCCTTTCGCGCCCAGAGTGCCGAAGGTCACGATCTGCACCACCTTTTCCGGGCCGTATTTATTGCTCACATAATCTATGACCTCCTGCCGCCTGTTGGGGCAAAAATCCACGTCAAAGTCCGGCATGGACACCCGCTCGGGGTTCAGGAAACGCTCAAACAGCAGATTGTAGCGGATGGGGTCGATATCCGTTATCCGGATGCAGTAGGCCACGATACTGCCCGCGCCGCTGCCCCGTCCCGGCCCCACCGGGATGCCGTTTGTCCTGGCATAATGAATAAAATCCCACACGATCAGGTAATAATCCACAAAACCCATGGAATGGATCACGTTGAGTTCATAGTCCATGCGCTCCTGCAGCGTCATGCCCGTGTCTCCCGCGGGCTGGGAGCCGTCCCCGTATCGCTCCCGCATGCCGTCGGCGCACAGTTTTTGCAGATAAGTCCAGGAGTCATACCCCTCCGGCACCTCATAGTGGGGGAGCTTGCGCACGCCGAACTCTATCTCCACATGGCACCGGTCCGCGATCCGCTGGGTGTTCTCCACCGCCTCCCATGCGTAGGGAAACAGCCCCTTCATCTCCTCCTCGCTCTTGACAAAATACTGGCCGCCCTCATAGCGCATCCTGTCCTCGTCCGCCAGTTTTTTGCCGGTCTGCAGACACAGCAGGATATCATGGGCCTCCACGTCCGTCTCGTAAGTGTAGTGTACGTCGTTGGTGACCACCAACGGGATCTCCAACTCCCGGCTCATGTTCATCAGCTCCATATTCACCCGCCGCTGCTCCGGGATGCCGTGGTCCTGCATCTCCAGAAAGTAATTGCCCTTTCCAAAACATGCCTCGTATTTGCGGGCGCTCTTCCTGGCCTCGTCCGGCAGGCCCTTGGAGATGTTGCGCTGCACCTCCCCGGCCAGGCAGGCGGACAGGGCGATAATGCCCTCATGGTATTTTTCCAGCACTTCCATATCCACCCTGGGCTTGTAATAATATCCCTCGGTAAAGCCTTTGCTGACAATCTTCATCAGATTGGCGTAGCCTTTATTGTTCTCCGCCAGCAGCACCAGATGGTAGTACCTGTCCTCGCCGCCGGTAAGTTCCTTGTCAAAGCGGGAGTTCGGCGCCACATACACCTCGCAGCCGATGACGGGATTGATCCCCGCCGCCCTGGCCTCCCGGTAGAACTCCAGCACCCCGTACATGACCCCGTGGTCGGTGATGGCCGCGCTGTCCATGCCCAGCTCTTTGACCCGCCTCACATACTCTTTGATCTTGTTGGAACCGTCCAGCAGGGAATATTCCGTGTGGACATGCAGATGCGCAAATGCCATGTCGTGTGCTCCTTTTCCGTCTCAAAAACCCGTTTCATCCGTTTTGCTCTGCACTCATTTTACCATCAAAGAAAGCCCTGTACAAGCATAGATTTCTCTGGACGCTCCGGGCTGTTTGTCAAAAAAGGAGCGTTCATTGGCCAAATCCAACAAACGCCCTTTTTGTTATAAGCAATTCCCATTACAGATATTTATTCAACACATCCACCTTATCCAGCCGCTCCCAGGGAAGGTTTAAGTCGTCCCGGCCAAAATGTCCGTATGCGGCGGTCTGGCGGTAGATGGGCCTGCGCAGATCCAGCATCTTGATGATGCCCGCGGGACGCAGGTCGAAGTTCTCCCGGATGATCTCCACCAGTTTCTCGTCGGTGAGCTTGCCGGTGCCAAAGGTATCTGCCATGACGGAAGTGGGATGCGCCACGCCGATGGCGTAGGAGAGCTGAATCTCGCATTTGTCGGCCAGCCCTGCCGCCACGATGTTCTTGGCCACATACCTGGCCGCGTAGGCCGCGCTCCTGTCCACTTTGGTGCAGTCCTTGCCGGAGAAAGCGCCGCCGCCGTGACGGGCGTATCCGCCGTATGTATCCACGATGATCTTGCGCCCGGTGAGGCCGCTGTCGCCGTTGGGGCCGCCGATGACAAAGCGCCCGGTGGGATTGATAAAGAACTTGGTGTCCCCGTCGATCATCTCCTTGGGCAGGATCGGATCGAACACATATTTTTTGATATCCTCATGAATCTGCTCCTGAGTCACCTTCTCGTCATGCTGGGTGGAAAGCACCACCGCCTCCAGGCGGAAGGGTTTGCCGTCCTCGTCATATTCCACGGACACCTGGCTCTTGCCGTCGGGACGCAGATAGGGCAGCGTGCCGTCCTTGCGCACCTTGGTCAGCTGTTTCGCCAGCTTGTGGGCCAGGGAGATGGGATAAGGCATGTATTCCTGAGTCTCGTTGGTGGCGTAACCGAACATCATGCCCTGGTCGCCCGCGCCGATGGCGTCCAGCTGGGCGTCGTCCATCCCGGTCTCGCCCTGGGTCTTGGCCTCCAGCGCCTTGTCCACGCCCATGGCGATATCGGTGGACTGTTTGTCCAGAGCCACCATCACCGCACAGGTGTTGCCGTCAAAGCCTTTTTCCGACGAATCATAACCGATCTCTGTGACGGTTTTACGCACAATACCGGGAATATCGATGTTGGCCTTGGTGGTGATCTCACCCATCACCATCACAAATCCGGTGTTGGTGCAGGTCTCACAGGCCACGCGGCTGTAGGGATCCTGCTCCATCAGCGCGTCCAGCACCGCGTCGGACACCGCGTCGCAGATCTTGTCGGGATGTCCCTCAGTCACAGATTCTGAAGTAAATAAACGTTTTTCCATGATTATAGCCTCCTTTTTTGTAATCAAAAAGTCCGCTCACAAAAAGCGGACTCGAATCTCTGGTTCTTATCCTCTTATTGTTCAAGTACTACTCGCTCAGGTTGGCACCTTCCGTCACCGGGGTTGCCGTGGCTTCACAGATCCTATGTATCTCCACCACTCTGAATAAGAGAA
>CAJUAH010000036.1 GCA_910584375.1 uncultured Acetatifactor sp. | reverse complement strand
TCTTAAACTCTCTGCTCCCATTTGTCTTTTCTCCTTTCTGTATGTATTTAATAATCAGCCATAGGCTAAACTATTACCTTAGTACAGATCCTGGGGTTCATCAGCGTGCTTTTTATTTTGCCGCTGTAGGTTCACGATCACTTCCGCCAGACACAATAGGATGCCGAGCCCCAGAACAATGATTATTACGGTCTTTATTGGATTCCCATTCCTTACATTTGACACAGCCGTATTTGTACTTGCCGCGGCCTGTCCATCGCTGCGGGATACCACCGGGTTGACAATGTAATCGTAGACTTCCGCGTTCCCCTGGCTTTCTACCCTTGTATACTTTAAGGAGTCTGTAAATCCCTCCAGCATATCTGCATTTTGGCTGTTGGTTTCTGTTCTGGACGATATCAGGTCATCAATGCATCCCTTCACATTTTCCTCAGTCTTTGCATATGCTTTGTCCAGGGAACTTCTGGCCTTGGTTGTATGCTCCATTGCATCGGAATATATCTCCGAGGCATACAGCATATATTCGGAATTATTCTGCTTTATCTTATTGAGCATTTCGCTGGCGTTTGCTCCTATATCATCCAGATACGAGACCAGATTGGCATTTTCTATATATTGCATCGGATCGTAACCCAACAGACGATTCTCGTAATCCTCCATGTTCTGGCTCAACATTTGTTTTGCGTCCGCCATTCTCCCCATCTGCCTTTCACTTTCCTTCGACAGGGCATCTATGAAGTATGTCTGTATTACGCCGTTGATATGTTCGGATTCCGCTTCCAATCTAAACAGATTAAATGTTTCCTTTACAGCATTACCGATCACTTCCTCATCATTGAAAGCTGTCAGAGAAATCTCATATTTCACTTCTTGCCCCTTATCCGGTATGGGATCTTCGGGGATGTTTCCCCCTGGGTCTTCCCCGCCAGGGTCTTCTTCAGGGGCATCTTCCCCAGTACCTTCCCCGCCAGGGTCTTTTCCCCCTGTTCCGTCTCCTCCAGAGATATCTCCCCCGGGCTTTTCTCCTCCAGGTTCCTCCTCTCCAGAGTTATCCCCTCCAGGGCCTTCTCCTCCGGGTTCCTCTCCTCCTGAGTTATCCCCTCCAAGACCTTCTCCTCCGGGTTCCTCTCTCCCAGAGTTATCCCCTTCAGAGCCTTCTCCTTCAGAGTTATCCCCTCCAGAGCCTTCTCCTCCGGGTTCCTCTCCTCCAGAGTTGTCCCCTCCAGACACTTCTCCTCCGGGCGCGTCTCCTCCGCTTACCGATTCATTTCCTGATACAGTGGGAAGAGTCACGTTTAACTGACTCCAGTCAATTGAAATTCCGCTCAAATGGTTGTCTACGGCCGTATAATGTCCCTTCAGATTCGTTTCCGTCTCCGGAGCCAAGGGCTCACTCAGTTTATTTTTCTCAAGGGCCGCCTGTAATACGCTCACAGCTATATTTTCCGAATCGACATCTTCTTTCATCGAATCGATCTGCCCGTCCAGATCTTTCAACGCATTATTATATCCCTGGATATAAACCTCTCTGATCACCTGCTCCAGACTATCGCTACAGTCCTCTTTTTTTTGCGCAAGCTCCTTATCCGTTTCGATCTGCAGGGCCTGATATGCCTTTATCCACTGATCCTGCAGGGCTTGCAGATTCTGCCCCTTGCCATTACATTGATCCTGCAGCGCCTGATATTTCTTCTCCCACTGTTCCTGCAGATCCTCATTTTCCTTTTCCCACTGCTCTTGAGCCGTCTGATATTCTTTCTCCCACTGCTCTTGGGCCGTCTGATATTCTTCCTCCCACTGTTCCTGCGCTGTCCCGTATTTCTCTTCCCACTGATTCTGTAGGCTCTGGTATTTCTCCTCCCACTGTTCCCGCAGATCCTGCTTTTCTTTCTCCCATTGGTTCTGCGCGCTCTGATATTTCTTTTGCCACTGCTCCTGCAGATCCTTTAACGTTTTATCCTCTCTGTCCCTTATATCTTCAATGATCTTTTGCAGCTGCGCATCTGCGGCATTCCTGTCCGTTTCCAACTGCATATTGATAATGTCCGCGAAAATACCTCTTAATGCTGTCTCCTGCTCATCTACGTCCCGATTGTACAAGCCGATTGCCTCAGCCAATTTGTCACGCCCCGTTGCCAAAGACTTCGACTGCTCCGCGACCGTTTCCTGAATAGCCGTATCATATGCCTGAAGAAAACTGTCTGCCGCTGCCATGACCTCGGCGTTTTCCCCCTGTATGATCTGGTAGTCATCTTTGCCCCTTCGCATTGCTGCCAGATAGCCCGATAACAGATACTCTAATAAAGAATCATTTCGCGTGGTATAAGCAGTCAGCTCCACCGGGTCTATCTCGCTGTCTACTGACATCTCTTCCACAGGCTCCGCAACTGCGATCAAACTGGCCGCATTCACACTCGCAAGCCTTTCCATCTCCATACTGTCGTTAGCCAGGATCACGGAGGAATCATCCTGCACGCGGTGAAATTCATTCATGATCGCGTCCACATACATGTAGGCAATATTTGAGTTCAGCAGGACGACAAATGCGTTTATATCGTTGACGGCCTGTATCTCCGCCTCTTTCACCAGTTTACTGTTGTACCCGTATACCAGAGTAACCTTTTGAGGTTCATTCTCTATAGAAGTCACTGACGCGGAAAATGTCTCCGGTATCACAACATACGCCGCATATGTACCGTTTTGTACACCTGCTTTGGCATCGGTCAGGCCGGTCACCACAAAATGGTCATTGGGAAAACTCATTAGCTGGCTGGCATAGTTAATCTGCTCGTTCCCTACACTCACGCCATTGTCCATATTTACCACGGCAATGGCAGAAACGCGTTCTTTCTGCGCCTCCAGAGCTGCCTGGCGCTCCCGCTCTATACGGGTTCCCAGCATGGCGCTGAACACCAGCAGCGCTATCATACCCGTTACGCCCAGCGCTATCTTTAAACACTTATCTATCTTTTGTCTCATATTCCCTCATTTACAGTATAAATATCATTGTTACGGAAAAAAACATGCTATCGTCAAGATATGTGAAGAAAAATGATCTGACATCCTATCGTGTCTTTTTATTATTTCTAAAATGAAAGGGGACTTTTTTATTGCAGTCCATTGCACTTTCTATAATGTCCAGTACATTCTAACTCTCCCTGTCATTTTCTATTATACAGTTTTTCCAATATTTGTCAATTGCCTTTTTAAATTGGCGTTTCTCGTGTGCCCCAACATTTGTCCGTTTCTTTAGTTTTCCTAATATAAACTCTTTTTATTAGACATAAAATAACCAAATTTAAAATTTGCTTACATTTTTACTTACATTTTTCGCATTAAAACTATTGACATGATACCGGATTTTCTAGTAATATAAGTGTGTGCTTTATCGGTTTACTAAAACTAAACAGACTTATAAGGAGCTTAACATTTTATGAGCAAGTATTTAAACGCAAAGGAATACAGTGTACTATATACCATTATGCATTCGGAGGAGCCTATCAACGTACCGCAGATCACCAAGCTGCACCCCGAACTGTCGGCAAATATTGTTCAGCCCGCCATCAGAAAGCTCTTAAAGCTGAAACTGATCGAGGTCGCGGATATCACCATTGACGGCAACAGTTTTTCGCGGCGGTTCAAGCCCACTGACACGGCCACTGACACGATTCAGAAAATGTTTGCGGACGAATATATCATGTTCAGCAAACTGGTGTCCGAGCAGACCTTAATGAGTGCGATCACGCGAATAGAAAAAAATCCGGAAAAGGTAAAGAAAGAGATATCCGAAGTAGAGCGCCTGTTGCTGGAATATAAGGAAGCAACCAACAAAGCCAGAAATAAGGAGAACCTGTAAGGGGGAGGAACAAGCGTTGCTTTTTTCATTTTCCACTGTGCTGATGGCACTGTTGACCAGTATTGTCATGGCAATTTTGCTTGCGGTACCTTTTCTTCGGAAAAATCTTACCCCCTGCATAGGATATAAATCACTGTCTGTCTTTGTTGTGCTGGCGCTGTTGCGTCTTACGTTACCTTTTGAATTTCCTTTTACCAGCAATATCCTGTTGCCGCAGGCTCTGTCTGAGATCGTTGTATTTTTCCGGCATCCCCGGGTACATGTAATGGGGATCGGCATATCTCTCTGGACTGTGCTGAAAATTGTCTGGATAGCGGGGATTATAATATCTTTACTTAACGCTGTCCGTAAGCATTACCGTGGTCGGGATTATATTGCGAAAAGGGGAATCGACAAGACAGACGACCCTAAATACAAACCTGTATTGGATGATATCTGCCGCGAGCACCATAGAGATAACCGTTTTCGTGTCATAGAGTTGCCCGATCTGGCGGTTCCGGCCATTTGGGGCACATGGAACCCCTGCATCATATTGCCTGCCGCCCAGGATATACCGCCTGACAATCTGCGGCACATTCTGAGCCACGAAGCCATGCATTACTTCCGCTATGACCCTTTTATAAAAAAGGCGATCCATCTTTTATCCATAATCTATTGGTGGAATCCTGTATGCGTAGTTTTGTACAAACACTCAAGCCTGTTGCTGGAAATGTATGTGGATCAGGCGATCACCAAAGGGGATTCCAATTTAGTGGTGGAATATACGGAGTGTCTACTCGATGCAAAAAAGCAGGGGTTGCTTATCTCCAACAACGCAACGGAATCCATTGGAAAGGATGCCTGTTCCCTGCTACAGTTACATGATAACGATCTTGGGAGACGTGCTGCCATGCTTTTGAAAAAGCCTCCTGTCTTTCAGAAAATTGTGGCGAATGCCCTGTTTGCAGGACTGATTGCTTTTGTTCTGGCGTGGTCGTATCTGTATATTTTTGAGGCAGCTTATTATCCGCCGTCAGCGGAAGGAGAAATAGTATTTGACCCAACACCGGAAAACGCCTATATAATTATGGATGAATTTTCTCAGTACAAGGTATATATCAATGATATTTACATAGAAACCGTTAGTAGCCTTGAATATTATCTCAAGGGAATAAAAATATATAATCAGGAAGGAGAACAAATCGGTGAAACGTAAAAAATTGATTCTATCCATGGCTCTATCCTTATGCTTATGCGCTACTCCACTTTCAGTTTACGCCAATGTTTCAACACCCATCCCCCCTGCAAATACAGGAGATTATTCTGTTTCCCCACAGTCGGATGTGATTACTTGGCGGTATATGGTTGAAAATGGCAAGATTTACAAACGCCTATACAATGCCTCAACCGGTGAATACATCGGCGAATGGATTTATGTCGGCGAATACAATCCTTAAGGCTATTCACCGACATTAAACAAACTGATCCTAATTAATCATTACACAGAACAATTCAAAAAGGGCACAGGCAGAGCGAACCGCTCTCCTGTGCCCTTTTTCAGTCAAATTATCATATCTCCCTTTTTCCTATTATAACCTCATCCTCAAAGGTAATGGCAATTCTCCGAACCTCCTGTTCCTGTCCCTGCTGCTCCTGCTGCCGTTCCTGCGCTCTCTCCCGCGCCGCGTCCGACAGTGCCGCCCGCTCCCCTTCCTGACTACGGCAAAAACCGCTGCCCGCTGCCAACAGCAGACACAAAAGCATGTCTGCCATAATCAATGCCATGCCAATCTTTTTCATACACTTTTTTCCTCTGTTCCCTGCTTTCATAGAAATATATGCCTCCGAAAAAAGGGATATGAAAACCCCCGCGCCGGTCAAAGCGCGGGGGTTGACTCATTCTCCTTTTCAGGTCTTGAACATCGCAATCTCTGTTTTCAGCTCGTTCATATTGCCGCCCAAAGCGTCCGCCGTATGGCTTAAGTTGTCCACACTCTTCATCAGTTTCTCCGAAGTCTGGCTGACGATCTCCGCATTGCCGGCAGTCTCGGCGATAATCTGGGAGATATTCTGCACGGCCGCCAATGTCTCCGCTCTCTCCTTGTCCGCCTGCTCCGTGCTGGCTACGATCTCCTGCAAACCTCCCACCAGTTCCTGCATACGGTCGCGCATATCCGCAAAGACCTGTATGACTTCCTGCACGGAATCGCCCTGCAGCGCCACCATCTCCTCCGCCTGCTTGGCGCTCTGTACGCTGTCCATCGTGCGGTTGCTGATATGCTGCACATGGTTGCTGATCTCCCCGGCCGCCTTGGCGGAATCGTCCGCCAGCTTGCGGATCTCCTCCGCCACCACGGCAAATCCCTTGCCGGCCTCCCCGGCTCTGGCCGCCTCTATGGAGGCATTCAAAGACAGCAGATTGGTCTGCTTGCTGATGCCGGTGATGGTCTCCGCAAACACGCTGATACTCTCTGTCTCCTGGCTCAGCTGTTCGATACTGTTCCCCACCTGGTTGGTGATATCCGTGGTCTCCTGGGCGCGGCGTCCCAACAGTTCGATGATCTCCATACCCCTGTGGATCATCGTATCGGTTTCCCGCACCAGCGTTTCCACCTTCTCCACCACCTGGCTGACTTCCTGCATATCGTCGGACAAAAGCCCCGTCTTGTCCACACACTCCTGGGCGTGTACGGACTGGCGGCCCATACCCTCGTTGATCTCCGTGATCGCCTGGGTAATATCCAGCGAATAGTCGCTGATGACCTCGGAGGCGCTCTTTACCTCCTGCGCGGACAATTCCAGCTGTCCGGTGGCCCCATGCACTTTGGATACCAGCTTTTTGTTGTTCTGAATCATATGGTTGGCGGACTGCGCCAGATCGCCGAATTCGTCCCGCCCGGACACCTTCACGCTGCCGGTCAGATCGCCCTCCGCCACCTGCTCCAGCCCTGTGGATATCTTTTTCATATTGCCGCGGATACTGACGGTGATGGTGATGCCGATAAAGCCCGCCACCAGGATCGAGATCATCACCATGGCAAAGGTGATCCATTTGATCTGATCCGCCTGCCCCGTGACCATTTCACTGGGAACCAGCATACAGATTGTCGCGCCGCTGTCCTCCACGATCCCGTATACGAACAGATATTTCCCGCCCCGGAAGTTCACTTCCCTGTGCCCGATGCTCTCTCCCGACTGTATGCACTCCTGATAAAAAGGTTCGTTGTACACCACCATCTCTCCCTGCGCAAAGGCACTTTCCTGGCCCTCCTCCAGATATTCCGTTATGATCTCTCTTCCGTTGGGGGTGACAAAGGCCGCGATACTCCCCTCCCCCAGGATCAGATCCTGCAGCAGCTCCTTGACAGGTTCCTGCTTGATATCCACCACGATCATGGCCCTGTTGTTCTTGGACTGGATCTGATAGGCCATAATGTAGCGCATTTCCGCCAGCTTCATATTGGAGTCCAGCGCGCGGTGCCAGTCCGTCCACACCCGCCCCCTGTCGCCGCTCTCCCGCTCCGACACTTCCTGCTGGTACTCCGCAAAGAATCCCTTGGTAGTCTCGGAATTCGTGGTGGAGATCAAAGTCAGCTCCTCGGAGGGTATGATATGTATATTGCTGATAAACTCATTACCAGACTGTGAAGACAACATATTGGTCTTCTGGCTGGTGATTAGTTTCTTGCGGTCCACGGCGTAGCCTTCTTTCTCGTACACGCCGCTGAAATAGCGGTTCAGATCCGCGTCAAAGGCATATTTCAGCGCCTCTCCCTCCACAAAGGAGTTGATGGCGTCCATATAGCTGACCGTCATATTCATGGTCTGCTCCGTGGAATCCAGAAACTGCTGACTCATACCGGTGGATGCTTTCCGGTAAGCGATGACGCCCACCAGTATCATGAACACGATCGGGACGGTAAAACATACCACGATCTTGTTCTGCAGGCTGCTGAGACGCAGCTTTTTCTCTCTTTTTCCTGGCTTGCGGTTTTTCAAGTCAATGTCCTCCTGCTCTGTAAGTAATGCAAAGTAAATCCGTTCTCCTGTTTTTCATTATACATTACTTAACCTCAAATTCCTAGGGAGAATCTTGCTATATTTGACTTTTTTTATACAAGAAAATACATTAAATGCGCCGCAGATACATGGCGTCCATAAAACCGGACGCAAAATCCCGGCACTCGGCCAGATTCAGTACCTGCGCCACCCGGCCGAGCCGCTCCGCCCGCTCCCGCGCCTGGAGAGAATTTCCGTACAGCCAGGCTCCCGCCAGGGCCGCGTTGCCCACCGCCCTCACCCGTCCTTCCAGCTTGCAGGGGATGAGTCCCAGCGACACGGCGGCTCCCACATCCAGAAAATATCCGAATCCGCCGGCCAGATACACCCGCTCCACCTGCCCGGGATCCCGCAACCCGTAGGCGGCAATCAGCGTGTTGATCCCACAGCAGATGGCGGCCTTGGCCGTCTGCATCCGGCGAATGCGCTCCTGGGTAATGCGCACTCCGCCGATAGAGATTCCCTGTTCAAAATACGGCTCCGCCAAAAGGCCCGTCTCGTCCGCCAGGCCCAGCTCCGTCAGCCGGGCCGTCAGGGCGACCATATCCGCGCCCCATATATCGCCGCCCCCCTCAAAGGCAGGTCCCGCCGCAGTGCCGCAGCAAAGTATCTTCTCCCTGTTTCCCAGGACGATCTCTCCGTTGGTTCCCAGATCCACCAGCAGAGAGACTTCCTCCCCCCTGTCCAGGCCGCAGGCCAAGATCCCCGCCGTGATATCTCCCCCCACAAATGCGGACAGGCCGGGCAATGTCACGGCCTCCAGGCCGCCCACCTCCAGCTTTTCCGAGGATAGATGCTCCGCCGTAAAAGGCGCTGTCCCCAGAGGGGCCGGATCGTGTCCCAGCAGCAGATACTGCATAGTGGTATTGCCCGCCACGGTCAGCTGCTCCGGATCTCCCCCCTGCTGCCGGAAATGTTCTATTCCCTCTGCCAGCGCCCGCCGCGCGGACTGCCGCATCTGCTGCCGGAACATGGGATTTTCCGCCGCCTGAATGCGGGAGATCACATCCGCCCCAAAGATCCGCTGCGGGTTTGGGCTCACATATTCCCCCCGCTTTTCTCCTCCGGCGTCATACCACTCCATAGCTACGGTCGTGGTGCCCAGATCCGCGACAGCCAGCTCTCTTCCCGGCTTTACCGCCGCCCCCGTATCCGGCAGGCAGAAGGAGGAGGTAATCACCCGCATACCTTTTTCCAATGCGCCCGCCGGAGCGCATCTCCCGCAGCCGGTACATATCTGACATCTGTTTCCCTGATAGCTCATGGGACTTCTCACCTCCCGCCGTTTTGTGACTTTTGAAAAAAGCAAACACCCACGAGTTTACCGCTCCAAGAGATGCTTGCCTTTTTAATTTAAATAAACTGGTTTTTCTCCCGGTCATAATGATAGTCGATACCGGCCAGCTTTTCCGTGATCTCCTCCTGGGATATGTCCAGATCATCGCACAGGGTTTCCAGATCGGAATAAAAGTCCCTGAGTTTCAGGTTTACGAAACTCAGCAGCATGACCGGATCCTTCGGTATCATAGCGCCGCCTTTCTCTCCACCGCCGTGGAGGCGATAATCTCCATATCTCCCAGCATTTCCACCTGTCCGTAGCCCGCGGGGATCAAAAGATGGGCTCCCTTGCCCACGCTGTGGCCTTCGATGATTCCCCTTCCCTCCAGTACGCTGACGATCAGGAAGGGATGCTCCTGCTTAAAGGTGAAGGCATCCTTCACCACCAGTTTCCATACCTTATAATAGTCGCTCCGGGTCAGCAGGTTCCAGGCGTTGGGTTCCTGGGGCGCCGCCTTTTTGATGGCGTTTCGGTATGTCTCGTCCGGCACATTGATCACATCTATGCTCTGGGATACATGCAACTGGCGGGGCTTGCCGTCCACCAGGCGGTTGTAATCGTATACCCTGTATGTGATATCGCTGCTTTGCTGAGTCTCCAGGATCAGGAAACCGCCGGTGATGGCATGCACCGTGCCGGGGTCGATCTGAATCATATCCCCCTTCTGCACAGGCACGCGGCGGATCAGCTCTTCATACCGGTTCTCCTCCACCATCTGCCGCAATTCTTCACGGGTCCGGGCATGATGACCCACCACCAGCTCCGCTCCCTCGTCGCAGTCCATGATATACCAGCACTCGGTCTTGCCAAAGGGAACCTTTTCTTTTTCCCGGGCGTAGGTATCGTCGGGATGTACCTGGATGCTCAGGTCGCTCCTGGCGTCGATGATCTTGACCAGCAGGGGAAACTCCTCATAAGACAGGTTCCCGAACATCTCCCTGTGTTCCCGGTACAGACCGGACAGAGTCTTCCCCGCGTATTTTCCCTGGCTGACGCGGCAGTCTCCGTGGGGATGGGCGCTGACGGCCCAGCACTCCCCGATGGCGTCGCCGTCCCCGCGATAGGGGAACTGCGTTACCAGCCGCTTTCCGCCCCACACGCACTCCTTCAGCACCGGTTCCAGATACAGGATCTCACCGCCAGGTCTGTTCATGGCCAGCGCCGCCCCGTTGGTCTCCATGATATGTTTATACCAGTACGCGCTGTCCTTCACGATGCGCTGCTGGCTGCGGTAGTCCACGTACACCAGGCCGAAACGCTCATGGAAACCGTTGGACCACTCAAAATTGTCCAGAAAGGTCCACAGAAAATATCCCTTGATCTCCACGCCCTCGTCTATGGCCCGCTGCACCTGATACAGATATTTTTCCAGAAAATCTATGCGGTTGGGGTCATGCACCCTGCCGTCCAGGGACACGGCGTCATGGCAGGAGATGCCGTTCTCCGTGATATACATGGGCATATGGTAGCGCTCATACAAAAATTTACAGCTCCAGTAGATGCACTCCGGCGTAACGGGCCACTGGATGGCCGTCTTGGGAAATCCCGGATAGCGATCCACATACTCCACGCCGCCGTCCGCCGCCCGGCGCACCGTATAGCCGTTGTACACATTCTGTCCCATAAAATCCAGCGGCTGGGAGATCAGTTTCATATCCTCCTTTGTGATCTCCGGCAGATACTCGGCAAAACGTTTCAGACCCTCCTCCGGGTAATGCCCCAGAAATACGGGATCACTGTACCAAGCCACATTCCAGGTCCAGTTGTCCATGGGATTACGCAGCCCAAAATACGTCTCTCTTGCCGCCGCCACGTCCTCGGGACTGTCGGTGGCCGGGATCGCCACGCCGCAGGTGGGCGCAAATCCCACCTTTATGGGAGTCCTGGCATATTTGCGCAGATTGATCACTGCCTGTCCATGAGCCTTCAGCACATTGTGGGCGATCTGAAAAGTATCTTTATACGGAAGTTTCAGTCCCGGCGCGTGCTCCCCCCGCAGATGTCCCAGTCCCACAAAGCACTGGGGTTCGTTCAGTGTAAAAAAGTACCGGCAGTCCTGGGAAAAATTCTCCGCCACCACTTTCGCGTACTCTCCGAACCACGCCACGCTCTCCGGATTCAGCCACCCTCCCCTGTCCTGCAACGCCTGGGGATACTCCCAGTGAAACATGGTCAGATAAGGCTCAATGCCGTTGGCCCGCATCTCCCTGATCATATCCTTATAATAATCGATACCGGCCTGATTGACCGGCCCGATCCCTTCCGGCAGAATCCTGGCCCAGTTCAGGGAAAAGCGGTAATTCTTGATCCCCATCATTCTCATCAGTGCAAAATCCTCTTTATACCGATGTATATGATCGCAGGCCACCCGGGCGTTCTGCCCTTCATATACCCTGCCCTCCTCGCAAAAGGTATCCCACACATTCTTCCCGCAACCGTCCTGGGGATCCCGGCCCTCGATCTGGTAGGCGCTGTCCGCCACGCCCCATACAAAATCCTTGTCAAACATATATACTACCTCTCTTCTCAACAATGAATTATAATCTAATTACGAACCTTTGTGCAGTCCAGCTCCGGGAGGGTTAATTACCCCGCAGTAATCACCGACACCAGATAGAATCCCGACGCATCCTTCTCATGTGTCCTGCACACCTCTATCCGCACATGGTGTTCCCCGGACTCCTCTTTCTCAAAAATCGTGGTCAGCGCCAGCAGATCGCCCCAGGTTTCATCAAACTCGCCGTCCAGCAGCACGGCCCCCGCCTCGTCGCCGTCCACGATGACCCTGGCCGCGGGAGCGGGCTTGTTGACCGTGCGGCGATACTGCACAGCCAGCGTGCTGCCTGTCATTGAAAATTCCATACAGGCCCCCTCTTCCCATGCCTCCCAGCCGCATTTGAAGATATCGGTGATATGTTTCTGGGGGCTGCGGTCCTCGGTAAAGCCCACACAGGTATCTGCTTTCATCTCCTGATTGCGGATACGGCGGGAATGCTCATAGCGATTGGGCGTCAGGGGACGCTCCGGAAATACGGGTTCTTCCTCCGGTTCTTCCATCCGGGCATAGACCCCGTCCAGAAAATGCCTGACCGTGTCCGCCAGCAGGGCATGTCCCGCGTCATTGGGATGCAGGTCGTCGGCTGTGATGGTCTCCGCCGCCAGTTCCCCGGCCGCGATCCTGGCATGAACATTGTTCCTGATACTCACGCAGGGCAGATCATAATACTTTCCCACCGCCGTATGGATCTCCTGGGAGCTGACGCCGGTGCTGAAAAAGGAATTGTGCAGCAGCACCACCGCAGGCTGTGACTCCGAGGTGTATACATGGCGCGCCAGCCCTTCGTAAGTCTCCTTGAAATGGGGCGTATCCTCATCATTGACGCTGAACTCGATAAACACCAGATCCGGCTTGGCATACAGCAAATCTGCGTCCGCCCTGGCCACGCCAAACTGGGAGGTGGTAGCTCCGATGCCCGCGTTGCAATACTCCACCTGTGCCTGGGGAAATGTCTCCCGCCACCACTGACAGCTCAGGTACGCATAACACTTTTCCGGCGTCGTGGCCACGCTGCCCATGGTGATGGAACCGCCCAGATAGCCAACGGTCACTTTTTCTCCCCGGCTCGCCCGGCGCATCACATTTTTCAGTCTCCCCTGATTCCCTCTGTTTACCACGATACTGTCTAAATATTTGTCTGACATACTATTCTTCTCCCATCTAAATACCGCATGTTTCCATCTGGCACACATTCCCGTGATGCATGTGAGGCCGTTTCCACATCCTCACATGCATCAACGTGTCATCTGGAGCATCAGTGTGTCATCTGGAAACGTCATCCGGAAACATGCTGTCTGGAAGTTCATGAGAACTTCCGTACCGCACGTTTATGCCTGCTCCCAAAATCCGTGCGCCGCATTCAGCCGCTCGATATACGCGCTGAGTTCCTCCGCCATCTTTTCCGCCTCCGGCCTGCGGATATGCCCTTTGGTGCCCACACTGTTGTTGCTGTACGCGAAATAGTGGATATGCGTATCCTCTTTTTCCCTCACCACCTGCTCTATGGCCCGGTCCCAGCTCCTGTCATGTTCCAGGATCGTAGTCTTGCAGATAATATGCGCCTGGGGATATATATTCCGCAGCGTATCCAAAAATCCGCTGTAGGCCGCCCGCCATTCCATGGCCTGCCTCCCGCCATAGTCCTGCGCCATATAGTCCAGGGGATGGCTGTCATTCTGTCCGATGGCCAGGATCACCAACTGGGGCCTGTATCCGGCGAAATCCCAGGTCTTTGGCTGGCACAGACTCGGGTGGTACTGCATCTTGTCATACAGCCACAGCATCCCTTTGGCGTCCGGCTCGTTGAAATATCCCTCTCCGTCCCGTAGCGCGATCCCGCCCTGGGCTATGTCATGGAGCTGGGCGTTTAACTTTCTGGCCGTTATCCAGGCGTAAGAATCATAGCTGTTGGAATACTCCCCGTTGTGCTCCGGGTCGGGCTGCCCGCAGTAATCCACCGCCTCGGACACCTCCCCGGCGGACACGGAATCCCCGTACACCTCGATCCTGCGCTCCGGCAGGAGCGGCGGATCCAGCAGCCGCCCGTCCCCATCCAGCAGAAATCCGTGAAATAACGCCATATGGCAGGAGTCCATTCTTTTGAACAGACACAGCTCATGCGGGCCTTCCCCCAGGTTCTCCCCCAGAGTCAGAACCGTATCCCCCGCATCCGCCAGATCTCCCCGGCACTGTTTCCCGTCCAGGATCCAGCCCATGCAGCCGGTCCAATAGGCGCGGATATTGGTAAATACCGCCCTTATATGGCGTCCGGTAAAGCGGACGCGCACAAAACTGGCCGGATAGACCATCAGCGCCCCGTCCTCCCTGTCCCTGTCGATCCTGCCGCAGTACTGCAAGGTCTGCTCCCGCCAGGAGACCGTTTTCTCTCCCGGCAGGGCATACCGCTGTAAATATTCTGTGTCCATACCATCCATATCGTTTCCTCCGGTTCCACGGAATCTCTCCGCGGAACTGCTGCCGCCAGGCAGCCTATAGACTGCCTGGCGGATTTGCCCCATTTCTGGCAAATCTATCTCAATAGCTCCAGATTGTTCCTAATCAGCTCACATCTCTGCGCCACACATTCCACGCTGCGCAGGGGATCCTGGGGCGTGTTGAACACATAGTCCGTCAGTTTGCCGACGGTGGTGGTAGCCACATGCATCCGGGTGTCGCTGGAGGCATAGTAGATATATACGTCACCGTTTTCCCGGACGATGGCGCCGTTGGTAAACACCACATTGGACACATCCCCCACGCGCTCCTCTCCCCTGGGGCCGATCAGCAGGCCGGAAGGCTCGGCGATCACTTTGGAGGGATCCTCCAGGGCGGTGGCAAAGGCATAGATCACATAGCGCAGCCCCGCCGCCGTGTTCCGCACCCCGTGGGCAATGTGGATCCAGCCCCGGTCCGTCTTGATGGGCACGGCTCCCGCACCGTTTTTCACCTCGGTGATAGTGTGGTACTTTCTGGTGCTGGTGATGATCTCCTCATCGATCACCGCGTTGGTGATGTCTTCGCACAGCCCGAATCCGATGCCGCCGCCGGAACCCGTGTCTATAAAGTCATCCATGGGCCTGGTGTAAAAAGCGTACTTGCCGTTCACAAACTCAGGGTGCAGCACCACATTGCGCTGCTGAGGCGAGCGCAGAGTCTTTAAGTTCGGCAATCTCTCCCATTCCTTCAGGTCTTTGGTGCGCACGATGCCCGCGGCCGCCACCGCCGCGGACAGGTCGCCCACGGAGGTATCCTTGCTCTCGGAGCAGAACACACCGTAAATCCAGCCGTCCTCATGTTGGGTCAGCCGCATGTCGTACACATTGGTCTCCTCCGGGCAGGTATCCGGCAGCAGAATGGGATAGTCCCAGAACCGGAAATTGTCGATACCGTTGTCGCTCTGTGCCACGGCAAAGAAGGATTTCCTGTCGTTGCCCTCCACCCGAGCCACCAGACAGTATTTGCCGTTTAAGTATATGGCGCCGGAATTCATCACCGCGTTGATGCCCAGCCGTTCCATAAAATAGGGATTGGTCTCCGCATTTAAATCAAAGCGCCAGTGCAGGGGCGCGTGTTCCCTGGTCAGCACCGGGTATTTGTACCGCTCGAACAGACCGTTGTAAAATCCGGTGTCCACCACATTTTTTCTGGTCAGAAGTTTCTCCTGCTCCGCCGCCAGATCGTAATATTTCTCATGTACCATCGCCTGTCTACCTCATTCTTTCCTATAATAATTGTTTCTGTCTTCCGCGCTCTCTTTTATCAGCTCCCATTCCTCCGGGAAACTCTACTCCCCAGCCGTCCGCCGCATCATCTCCATGCACATGCGGCCGTTGTGGTAAGGACATTTCCAGGGCTCCACAATGGGTTTGTCCATATCCGGCCTGCCGTTTTCATCGGTGCGCCAGAACCACTCGCTCCACTCTCTGGAATCCGTCATATGCTTTTTGATAAACTCCCAGATATCCAGGGCCGCCTCTCTAAAATAGGTCTTCTCCGGGGCCTTCTGCCAGGCGTTGTAAAATCCCACCACGCTCTCGGCCTGCACCCACCAGATCCGCCACTCGTCGTCCATGCCCCGCTCGCACTCATTTTTCAGGGAATGGCTGCGGTAGGCGGTCTCGTATACGTTCTGCTCCAGATCCGCCGTGATGGGAGCCATTTTCTCCGCGTAAGCCCTGTCCACCAGCACCGCTACGCCCCTGTCCACCAGCCAGGCCGTCTCGATATCGTGCCCGTAGGAGTGCAGATCGATGAGGCTGTTCATATCGTTGTCAAAAAATACCTCCTGCCGGTGCAGCGCCGGATTGTAGATCTTATCCGCGATCAGATCCATCATCCACCGCAGTTTCCCGGCGGCGGTCTCATCGCCGGACACCCGCAGCAGCTCCGTATACGCCTCAAACACATGGAGCAGCGTGTTCATGGTGCGATCCGCCAGAACTCCGTTCTCCGAGAGTTTGTCATTGTCCGCAGGGCAGAAGTCAATATCCAGCGCCTCCTTGTAACCGTGCTCGTCAAAACATTTCGTCTCGATGATTTCCCGCAGCCCCCTGGCCATATCCAGCGCTTCCTCATCGCCGGACGCCGCGTAATAGCTGGACAGGGCGTAGACGGCAAAAGCCTGGTTGTATGTATGCTTGGTGGTGTCCTCCGGTTTTCCGTCGTATGTCACGGACCAGTAGACGCCGCCTCTCTCCCTATCCATGCAATGCTCCTTCATAAAACGGTAAGCATGCTCCGCATACTCCTTCAGCCCCGGATCCTGCAGCGTCATCCATGCGTTGGAGAAAAACCACAGGATCCGGCTGTTCAGAATACAACCCTTGACAGCCCGGCGGTCCACATTGCCCTCCGTGTCCATATAGCCGTAATAGCCGCCGTACTCCTGATCTCTGAGCCGCTCCCAGAAAGGCAGCAATTTCTTTTCCAGATGCTCCCGCATCTGCTCCTGTATCTCTTTTTCCATAGTCACACTCCTTTGCGTGTTTCCGCACGCGTTATTTTTTCAGTCTCTGCACGCTCTCCCGAATGACCGGCTCACCCTCCACGATCTGCATGTTATAGCGGCCGTCGTCCCCGCCGATGCGGCGCACCAGTATGTCGATGCCGATCTGGGCCATCCTGTTCATGTTTACCGAGTAAGTGGTGATGGGCACATCGCACAGTCCGGGGTGCAGCCAGTCGTCATATCCCACCAGGGAGACGTCCTCCGGCACCCTGTACCCCGCCTCCTGCAGGCTCTTGACCATCCTGCTGGCGGTCAGGTCGCTGTTGCACACGAAAGCAGTGGGCAACTCCTCCGGCAGGGGGATCCGGTCAAAGCAATAGACGCTGCTCTCCTCCCTGTCTTTCAGTACCCAGTCCTCCCGCACCTGTACGCCGTGTTCCATGAGAGACTTCAGATAGCCCAGATAACGGTCCGTGATACTCTCCGTGGACAGCACCGTGCCCACAAAACCGATTTTTTCATGTCCCATCTGGAACAGATAATTGGTCATGCAGTACGCGCCGTAAAAACTGTTGCTGATAACGCTGTCCCCCTGTAGCTGTTTGTCGTAAAAATCCATATATACCACGGGCATCCTGCACTTTTTTTTCAGCATCTGCAAATACTCGGTGCGAACGCTCCCCAGGACGATCAGCCCGTCGATCTTGTCCTTCTGCACCAGTTTGGGTTCCTCCAGATCCTTCTCCCTCGCCCCGTCCAGCATCTCCAGGATCACATAACAGTTCTCCTGACTGGCGCAGGTGATGATCTTCTGATAGAACTCCCAGTAAAATGTGGCGTACTTCTCCACATAGATCTCTCCCATGAGTACGCCGATATTGTAACTTTTCTTGGTCTCCTGCCGGGCGCTGACAGGGGCCTTGTAGCCCATCTCCTCGGCCAGCGCCTTGATGCGCTCCCGCATCTCTTCGCTGACGCCCTTCTGGTCGGCCAGCGCCTTGGACACTGTCACGGTGCTGACCCCCAGCCTCTGGGCTATGTCTGACATTCTTACGCCTTTAGCCATTGTTCCACCCTCTCCTGTCTGTGCTGTCTCCTGTTGATAGAAGGTTTTCCTGTTAATAGAAGGTTTTCCTGTTCATGTATAACCGTTACTGCCGTTTCAGCCAGATCAGCTTTGCCCGGAAGTCTCCCCACATGCGCTCCACGAGCATACCGCCGTTTTTCAGCATCTGTCCGCTATAGACTTTGCCGGTATCCTTTGTGATGTCCGCCGGGGAATCTCCCTGCATATCCGCCTCATACACATGGTATACGGCTGTATCGTCCAGCCCCTGGAGCCGCAGGATCCTGCCGTGCCGGTTGGGTTCCCCCAGCACCTGCACATAGAATACCAGGCTTTCCTTTTTATCCCTGCTCACCACCTGGAAACAGTCATACAGATGATTGTCCCCATAGGAGGCGATGCGGTAGTAGTCGCCTTCCCGCACCAGGTCGTTGAATTTGTGGTACATGGCCGTCTGCCTGCGCACCGTCTCCTTGTCCTCCGGACTCAGTTTGGTGATGTCCAGCTCATAGCCGAATGTCCCCGCCAGCGCCACATAGCCCCTGGTCTCAAAGGGCGTATTGCGGCCCACCGCATGGTTGGGGCAGACGCTGACATGGGCGCCCATGGCCGACAGCGGATAGACCAGCGCCGTCCCCTCCTGGATCGCCAGCCTTTCGATGGCGTCCGTATCGTCGGAACACCAGATCTGCGGGCTGTAATACAGCATACCCGGGTCAAAACGGGCGCCGCCGCCGGAGCAGTTCTCCAGGAGCAGCTCGGGGAACTCCGCCAGCAGTCTCTCCTGCATCTCGTACATGCCCAGCACATAGCGGTGGTACAGTTCTCCCTGCCGGTCCTCCGGGAGAGATACGCTGCCCAGATCGCTCAAGGGGCGATTCATATCCCATTTTACATATTTGACATTGGCGCTGTGGAGCACCGCGAACATCTGCTCCAGAATGCAGTCCCGCACCTCCCTGCGGCTGATATCCAGCACATACTGGTTGCGGGCCAGCCCCGGAGTACGGCCGGGAACGGCGATGGCCCAGTCGGGATGCTGCTGGTAGAGCCTGGACTCCGGGGAGATCATCTCCGGCTCAAACCAGATGCCGAATTCCAGCCCCAACGCGTTTACGCCGTCCACCAGCTTTTTCAGGCCCCCCTTTAATTTCTCCTCGTTGACCTGCCAGTCTCCCAGCGCCCGGTTGTCGTCGTAGCGGTTGCCGAACCAGCCGTCGTCCATGACCAGCATTTCGATGCCCAGCCCTGCCGCCTCTCTGGCAATGTCCAGCAGCTTTTCCTCATCAAAGTCAAAATAGGTGGCCTCCCAGTTGTTGATCAGAATAGGGCGCTTTTTGTTCCGGTAAGGGCTGCGGATCAGGTGCCTTCTGTACAGATCGTGATACGCCCGGCTCATGCCGCCCAGGCCCTCCCCCGAGTAGACCAGTATCACTTCCGGCGTCTGAAAGCTTTCGCCGGAGGCTAATTTCCAGCTAAAATCTTCCGGCTCTATGCCCGCCGTCACTCTGACGCTGTCAAATTGATTTAGCTCAGCCTGCATACGGAAGTTGCCGGAATAGACCAGACTGAAACCGTACACGTCCCCCCTGGTCTGGGTGGCCGTGTGCTCCAGCAGCGCCATAAACGGATGCTCCTGATGGCCCGGCTCTCCCCGCAGGCTGGCTACGGCATGCTTGCCGTGGCTGACACGGCGGCGGTCCATATGGCGCTCCCTGGCCCAGGAGCCGTGCAGCGTCAGCATGTCAAGGTCCCGGTTGTCCATATCCAGGCAGGCGCTCATGGCCTTCTCCAGACAGACGGGGCCGTCGCCGTCATTATAAAAACATACGCTGCGGGCGATGGCGTCCGTATCCTCGAACACACTGTACGACAGCACGGCCCGAAGACCCAGCGCGGCGTCCCGGCAGGTGACAGCCAGCGTGGTCACTTCCTCTTCATTTCCAAAAGTGGCAGGCAGTCCCGCCAGTTTCTTTTTCCCCCTGTAGATCTCATGGGAGACATAAGTAAACAGCACGGCGCTGTGCCCCGCGCCGCTGCGGACCCGGACACTGCTCTCCCGGTAATCGCCCACGCCGTGGCCGGAATACTCCGTGGGAAAGCTGTCCAGAAAGGAAAGCCTGTCCCGGGCGTTGGTCTCGGGTGTCAAAGGATTCTCATAAACCCGCATTAACGCGGAAATCCCCTGTACATTGTCGATCCTCCTGCCATAGTAGGCATGGCCCAGAAATCCCTCCCGATCGATGAGGCCGATGCAGTATGTAGTGTTCGGGGTGTCCAGCTTAAACAGCCGTTCCTCCTCCAAGTAGGTAATGCCCATGGTGATACCTTCCTTTCCTTGATTTAATCATTTAATATTTAATCATTTAATCTTGTTCTTTTTTTAATTTTATCTTGTTAAGTTAAATTTATCCTGAAAATTAGTTAATTGTTAGTTTGATATTAGCAAATTTTGTTTAGGATTACAATGGAGTTTACAAAGATTTATTCGTTTCGTGGAGTTTACCAAAATAGAAAGGGAGAACTTAGTAAAGATTGCCTAATAACTTAAACCTCATACACGGCATACTCCTCCACGGATGCGTCCGCCAGTTCCAGACTGACAAGCCGCTCCCGGAGAATGAAAGTTCCCAGACAGACACCGCCGTCAAAAAAAATCTCCAGAATCCTATCGTCCACAAGGAACATCATTTCTTTATGCCCGCGGCCCGCCTGGCATTCTTCTCCGTCTACCGCCAACCGCCCGCTGCCCGGATCATAGCAGACCCTGCTGCCGTTGATTTCCCATACATGCTCCCCGGACCGGACATCCGCCGCCCGCATTTCAAACATCAGCGCCTTTCCTTCGTCCGGCCTGCAGACGATCTTTCCGTCCCTGTGGAGAACCGCGCCGTCCCCGGCCTTCTCACGCCGCTCCAACAGTTCCCGCACCGGCCTCTGGGTCAGCGCATAACCCTCCTGGGTTCTCTTACAGCCCAGCTCCACCGGAATCCCGCATGTGCCGGTAAAGGCTCTGCCGTCATTCTCCATCCGCAGCCAGGGGATGGAGATCACCCGATCCGCGACGCCGCTGTAGGTCTGGGCCGCATAGGGAATCCGGTTCACATAGGCCTGCTGCCTGCCGCCATAGGGCCTGAAACAGTACCCGTCAAATTCACCGGGGAAACAGAAACCGTCCGCTGTCCAGAAAAACCAGCAGGATTCCCCGTTTTCTCCGCTCAGACGCAGAAGATCCGGACACTCCCAGGCGCCCTCCAGCGTGAGTCTGTCCGACTGCTCCCAATGAGCCAGATCTCTGGAGCGGAATATTCCAAAATCGTTTTCCTCCAGCCACAGCGCCATCACGTATGCCTGCGACTCCTCGTGCCAGTATACTTTAGGATCCCTGTTCTCCCGGCAGACCGTGGGCAGACAGGGTTTCTCCATCTTGGAAAGCGTACTGCCCCCGTCCAGACTGTACGCTATCTTCTGGGTGAACTCCGCGCCCCTGCTCCAAGCATTGCTGCCCCCTGCCGCCGTGTAAAAAAAGAGCAGCGCCTCTTTGGGCAGCCCCAGCAGCTCCCGGTCATTGGGGATGGCGCAGCCGGAAAACACAGTTCCGCTCCCGTCCGGGAACAGCACCGTATCCTCCTGTCTCCAGTGGAGCAGATCACCGCTCACCGCATGTCCCCAGCTCATATTGTTCCAGATCGTATTAAAAGGATTGTACTGAAAATACAAATGGTATACGCCATCCGCATAAATCAGGCCGTTGGGATCGTTGGTCCAGCCAGAGCCCGCGGTAAAATGTATCACGGGGCGCTCGCCGCTTACCACCTGCCGCTTTTCGGACAGGAGGATTGCCTCCTCGAAGGCCGGGGGGAAATCCCCGCACAGGAGAAGTTCACGGCCCCGGTACTGCCTCACCGGAATCTCGGCATAAAAGTCGCAGACATACTCCCCGGAGGCATCCCCGTCCACGGGCACCATAAACTCATAGATCTTTTGCGCCTCTTCCTCTTCTCCTCTCAAAAATATCTCCAGCCTTCTCTCCTCCCTGCCCGGACAGATCGGTATATACAGATATTCTCTACGGATTACGCAAACTTTCTTCATAGCTGACTCTCCTCTCCCGTTTCCGGCCATACCTCATCTCAAGCAGGGCCGATTTTTCCCAGCATCGTCCTGACAAACTCCGCGCTGATGCAGGACGCCTTCTCACAGTTCTGCTCAAACTCGGCGATCCCCCTGTGGTCCGGCGTGTCGATGATCGCGCGCACAGAGAGAAACGGCATCCGGTTCTGCAACCGCCTGATTTGTCAAACTGTTTTCGGTATTTTCCATAGAGCAGCGCGCCCAGCAGATCGGCCAGCCCCCAGCCTATGGGGATGGCCCACCAGATCCCCGCCACACCCACGGAGGGAACAGCCGCCAGACTGTAGGCCAGCGCCACGCGGGTTCCCAGAGATACAACGGTAAGCACCACCGAGATGCCGGGCTTTCCGATGGCGCGGTACAGCCCGTACAGCAGAAACAGACAGCCGATCCCACAGTAAAAAGGCCCCACCGTATGCAGATACCGCACACCCTCCTCCAGGATGGCGCTCTCCTCCGGAGCAATAAAGATCAGCATCAGAGGCTTTGCCAGAAACCACAACACCAGAGAAACCGCCAGGCAATAGGACACCGTGGTCAGCACGCCGCAGCGCACGCCCCTGCGGATGCGTTCCCCCTCTCCCGCCCCCATGTTCTGGGCGATAAAGGTGGAGAAGGCGTTGCCGTATTCCTGGGCGGGCATATAGGCAAAGGCGTCCACCTTCACCGCCGCCGCAAACGCCGCCATGACCGTGGTCCCGAAACTGTTGACCAGCCCCTGTACCATCAATATGCCCAGATTCATCACCGACTGCTGTATGCAGGTCAGCCCGGAGTATCCGGCGATCTCCCCCAGGCTGGCCCTGCTCACCCGAAACCGCGCAAAGGCCTCTCGCGCCGCCTTTCCGGTGACCAGCACATAGACGCCGATGCCCAGCCCCGATATGTACTGCGAGAGGATCGTAGCGGCCGCGGCTCCGGCAGTACCCTGCTGCCAGCGGGCCACAAAGAGAAGATCCAACCCGATGTTCAGCACGGTGGATATCCCTAAAAATACCAGCGGCGTCACGGAATTGCCCACGGCCCTCAGATAAGCCCCAAAATAATTGTACATGGCCACGGCGGGTATCCCCCAGAAGATCAGTACCAGATAGTCCCTTGTGATATCCCTGATCTCTGCAGGAATCCGCATCCAGACCAGGATCGGCCCGGTAGCCCACAGCGCCAGGGCCGTGAGCAGCACCCCCACGGCCGCCACCAGCAGGGCCGAGGCACAGACCGCCTTTTTCAGCCCCTCCTCATCCCGTCTGCCAAAACACAGGGAAAACACCACGCCGCTTCCCATGCACAGCCCCAGCAGCACGGAGGTCAAAAAAGTCATCAGCGCAAAGGCCGCTCCCACGGCCGCCAGCGCGTCGGAACCGGCGTAATGTCCCACCACCCAGGTATCCACAATATTATATCCCTGCTGCAACATATTTCCCAGTATCATGGGCAGGGCAAAAAAGCCCAGGGTGGGGAACACGGCCCCCCTGGTCAGGTCTTTTCGCGTCATTGGATATACCTTTCTCTCGAAAAGGCCCTGGCTTTTTTCGCGACAGGGCCTTTGTAAAACCGTATTATGAGATTTTGTGAATCGGAACCGCCGTCAGGCCGTCCCCCTCCACCTGGATGCGGATGGTGTCTCCCTGCTCCACCTGATCCGACAGGATCAGCCGGGCCGAGAGAGTTTCCACATGTTTTTGTATATAACGTTTCAGCGGACGGGCGCCGTATACCGGGTCGTATGCCTGATCGATGATATAGCTCTCCGCCTCCGGAGTCAGGCTGATGGTCAGATCCCGGTCCGCCAGACGCCGATTCAGCCCCTGCACGATCAGTTTGATGATACCGCCGATATTCTCCTTGGTCAGAGGTTTGAACAGGATCGTCTCATCCAGCCGGTTCAAAAACTCCGGCCTGAAATGCGCCCGCAGCTCATTCATGACCAGCTCCTCTGCCTCCTCGGAGATACTGCCGTCCTCCCGTATGCCGTCCAGCAGATAGGGCGCGCCGATATTGGAAGTCATGATCAGTATGGTATTCTTGAAGTCCACCGTGCGCCCCTGGGAGTCCGTGATCCGCCCGTCGTCCAGCACCTGCAGCAGTACATTGAACACATCGGGATGGGCCTTTTCCACTTCGTCAAACAGCACCACGGAGTAAGGTTTTCTTCTGACCGCTTCCGTAAGCTGTCCCCCCTCCTCATAGCCCACATATCCGGGAGGAGCCCCGATCAGACGGGATACGGAATATTTCTCCATATATTCGCTCATATCGATACGCACAATATTGTTCTCGTCGTCAAACAGCGCCGCCGCCAGAGACTTGGCAAGCTCCGTCTTGCCTACGCCGGTGGGGCCCAGGAACAGGAAGGAACCGATGGGTTTGCCCGGGTCCTTGATGCCCGCCTTGGAGCGGATGATGGCCTCGCTGACCTTGGTCACGCCCTCGTCCTGTCCGATCACCCTCTTATGCAGCTCTTCATCCAGATGCAAAGTCTTGTTGCGCTCGCTCTCCGTCAGCTTTGCCACCGGAATCCCCGTCCAGCGGGAAATGATCTTGGCGATCTCCTCATCGGAGACTTTCTCGTGTACCAGGGACATATCCCGGGCATTAACCTTCTCCTCTTCGATTTCCAACTGCTTTTTCAGCGCAGGCAGGGTTCCGTAGCTGAGCTCCGCGGCTTTTTCCAGATCCCCGTCTCTCTGGGCGATCTGAATCTGGCTGTTGACCTCGTCGATCTGTTCCCGCAGCTTTGACAGATCTTCCACGGACTTTTTCTCATTGTCCCACTGGGCCTTGCGCCCGGCGAACTGCTCCTTCAACTCAGCCAGTTCCTTCTGGAGATCCGCCAGACGTTCCTGGCTCAAGCGGTCGTCCTCCTTTTTCAGAGCCGCCTCCTCGATCTCCATCTGCATCACCTTGCGCTGCAGCTCATCCAGCTCCGTGGGCAGACTGTCCAGTTCCGTCTTGATCAGGGCGCAGGCCTCGTCCACCAGGTCGATGGCCTTATCCGGCAGGAAACGGTCCGAGATATAGCGGCTGGACAGAGTGGCGGCGCTGACCAGGGCGTTGTCCATAATCTTTACGCCGTGGTACACCTCATAACGTTCTTTCAGTCCCCGCAGGATGGATATGGTATCCTCCACCGTGGGCTCATCCACCATCACCGGCTGGAAACGCCGGGCCAAAGCGGGATCTTTTTCTATATACTGGCGGTACTCATCCAGCGTCGTGGCGCCGATACAGTGCAGTTCTCCCCGGGCCAGCATGGGCTTTAACATATTGCCCGCGTCCATGGCTCCGTCTGTCTTACCGGCTCCCACGATGGTGTGCAGCTCGTCGATAAACAGGATGATCTGCCCGTCGGACTGTTTTACGTCCTCCAGCACCGCTTTCAAACGCTCCTCAAACTCGCCCCGGTACTTGGCTCCCGCCACCAGAGCGCCCATATCCAGTGAGAAGAGTTTCTTGTCCTTGAGCCCCTGGGGCACGTCCCCGCGGACGATACGCTGGGCCAGTCCCTCCACCACGGCGGTCTTGCCCACGCCGGGTTCGCCGATAAGCACCGGATTGTTCTTGGTCTTGCGGGAGAGAATGCGGATCACATTGCGGATCTCGCTGTCCCGTCCGATCACCGGGTCCAGTTTCTGGTTACGGGCCCGCTCCACCAGCTCCTGTCCGTATTTCTCCAGCGTATCATAGGTGGCCTCGGGATTGTCGCTGGTCACCCGCTGATTGCCCCGCACAGTGGACAGGGCCTGCAAAAAGCGCTCTCTGGTAATCCCGTACTCCTTCCAGACGGCCTCGATCTCCCGGCTGGGAAAACGCAGCATGGCCAGAAACAGATGCTCCACGGACACGTACTCGTCCCCGAGCTGTTTGGCCTCGTCCTCGGCGGAGATCAGGACCTTGTTCAGATGCTGGCCCATGTACACCTGGCCGCCCTGGACCTTGACCCGCTTTTGCAACGCCTGTTCCACACGGTTCACAAAATGTTCCTTCTGAATCTCCATCTTCTCGATCAGTTTCAGGATCAGACTGTCGTCGATGGTCAGCAGACTGTAAAGCAGATGTTCCTGCTCGATCTCCTGATTGCCGTACTCGTAGGCCAGCTTTTCACAGTCCTGCACGGCCTGCATGGACTTCTGGGTAAATTTGGATATATTCATAGATGTCACTCCCTTCAACATGTGCTCTATTTGCTTATCTGTTCTACAACAAATATAACACACGTCTGTTGAAAAGCAATATATTTTTTATAAAATTTATATTAAATTCCCGCCATACTGCCGCCTCGTTTAAGACAGTGTCTATCATGGCTTCCCGTCTGCGCCCTGGCGCCTACAGTTCCTCAAACACAAAGTAATCCGCCGCCATGCTGCCGCACGGGCCGTCTCCCTCATGGATGGCTGTCAGGCCGACCTTTACGCCCACCCAGCGGCCGGGTGTGGCCTCCACGGTTTCTCCCGCGGGGATATATGTTCCTTCCCCGGTCAGACTGTATTGGTAAGATACTTCCGTCTCCTGCTTTACCGACATCCGCAGATACAACACTTTTGTTCCGTCCGGCAGCGCTACCACATCCCTGCGCGTCTCGTCCTCCTTGGTCCAGTTGCCGGTGCGTTGCTGCAATACCAGCTTTCCGCCCTTTTTCTGTACCAACAGGCCCGTGTAATGACCGCATTGGGAGACCATGCCCGCCGCGTCTCCCTCCTGCAGACCGTCCAGATGGATGCAGGCAGTGATTTGGAACTGGGGGGCAGGCCACTTCTGGAGCAGCAGATTGGGCACATCACACAACTGCGTTTTCTCATCGCTGCTCTGGGCATACAAAGTCAGTTGTCCTCCGCCCAGGCTGTACCAGTCTTCCCTGTAATTGGCGTTCCACTGCCACTGAAGGCCCAGCTTTTCTCCCTCAAAGAAGTCGCTGTCCTCCGGCGCGTCGATCGGATATGTAGCGCCCACCGCAGGCTTTTCATATTGCATAACCGGCTCTCCGCAGCCGTCTTCATCGGGATGGACGCCGATCACAGGCCAGTCGTCCACCCAGCGCATGGGCTGCAGGTGTACGATACGCCCCGCGTTGCCCACATCCTGAAAATGTAAAAACCAGTCCTGACCGTCCGGCGTATCCACCCAGGCGCCCTGATGGGGGCCGTTTACCGGCGAATTGCCCTGATGCAGCACGATCTTTTCCTCATAGGGGCCGTAGATGTTCCGGGAGCGCAGCACGGTCTGCCAGCCGGGCTTTACGCCACCGGCAGGAGCAAATATATAATAATATCCGTTTCTCTTATACAGCTTGGGGCCCTCAATGGTGGGCTGGGTAGCGTGGCCGTCATAGACAAACTGGCCGTCGTCCAGCACCCCCGAGCAATCCGGCTCTATGGGGGACATGTAGAGAAAGCTCTTGAAACCGATGCGGCTCCTGGCAAAAGCCGTCACCATATACGCCTTGCCGTCGTCGTCCCAGAAAGGGCAGGGATCGATCCAGCCTGTCACCTTACGTACGAAAGAAGGCGCAGACCATTTTCCCCAGGGATCTGTGGTCTTACTCATCATAATGCCTTCATCCGGCAGGGGCACGAACACATAATAAGTCCCCTCATGATAGCGTATGGACGGGGCCCACGCGCCGCATCCATGCATGGGTCTGTCGTAGGTGTCAAACGGCATTTTGTCCCATATATAGTTGATAACTTTCCAGTTTACCAGATCTCTGGAATGCAGCAGCGGAACCGCCGGGGCATTGCAGAAACTGGAGGCTATCATAAAATAGTCCTCTCCCACGCGGATCGCGTCGGGGTCGGAATAGTCCGTGTACAGAATCGGGTTTTTGTAGGTGCCGTCTCCCTGATCGGCGATCCACATCTTTTTGATCTTACTCTTGTCCATAGTTTCCTCCTATTTAAATCGCTGCGCGATGGCTCTAAAGGGTAAAGATTCGTGCGCCTTCGCATCTTTACCTATTTAGAGTTCCGCATGATACAGCATGGCCCCTTTCCCGCAGAGCAATATCTGGCCGCAAGCGGCCCGATATTCTCTGGGGGCAATGCTGCATCATGCTGTTTAGAGTTCCGCATGTTTTATAGTTTTATGGTCTTGAACTGTGGAAGAGTATACCATATTTTTGGTTTTTCTACAACACCCACAGGCAATCCTGACCGTTTTTTACCCACATGGATCCGGTCACGGACAGATCATAGCTGTTTTCGTTTTCCTCCACGGTCATGCACACATGGGTGTCATAGCCGTCCCGGGCCAGGGCCTCCCTGTCGTATTCCAGCAGCAGCTTTCCCTTTCCCACAAATTCGTTCTGCACCACTCTGGGCCGAAAGTAATCCCGGGTCATCTCCGCGTCCCTCTCCCCGGCCTGCAGCCGCAGCACTACGCCGCTGTCCGTCCGCAGCAGGAACTCATTGCCTCTGGGGTAGAGGCGGATGATCTTACCCGACGCGGGGGCATAAACTCTGTTGTCCTCCGGGGTGAGCCGCACTCCTCTGCGCCCCTGGCTTTCCAGTATATCCACCTGTCCCGCCACCGGGCTGGCGATGGGATGTCCGGCTGGTCTCGCCTGCTGCTCCCGGTGGGAACGGCTGTGGTATCTGCGCGGCACACGGGCCTTCTGCCACTCCCTGGTCTCCCCGCGATCATCCTCGACGTCCTGAGATTGCCGTCCTGCCGTATACGCTCTCTCCCCTCGATACCTCGCCTGCTTTTGCCGCAGAGCTGCCGCATCGATCCATGAGGTTCCGCTCCGTCCTGCCCGCCGGGACTGTACATGCGGCTCCTGCTGCTCCGCGCTGTCCCCCCAGGTTTCCTCCCCCTGGTCCGTTCCACATGACTGCGCAGAAGCCTCCCGCAGACCCGGCCTGTCCGCCCAGACTGTCTCTCCCGAGCCTGTCTGCCCGCGTCGCGCAGCCGTCTCCCGCAACCCCGGCCTGTCCGCCCAGGCTGTCTCCCCCGAGCCTGTCTGCCCGCGTCGCGCAGCCGTCTCCCGCAACCCCGGCCTGTCCGCCCAGGCTGTCTCTCCCGGCTCCGCGTCCGCCCCTTCCGTCGCCAGCACCCGTCCCATGGTTCTGCTCATCAGGTATCCCATGATATAAGCCACACCAATGATCCCTGAGAAAACCCATACATTCAATGTAATTCCCATCTTCACCTACTCCTTTCGCCGCTGCTACACTGGATATCTCTTTAAGATGTATTTTCTGTAAGTAGCGGTAAAATATACAAAACTTATTCCATTTTTATTGACAAAACGCATACAATAAGATATGATTAAAAACACTTACAGGGATGATGAGGGAGTAGTTTGCAGCTATGGCTGCGGCATTGTCAACACAATGACGGTTCGCCGTCTGGCAGTGCCTAAACACGCAGATGTGAAAACGAGACTCATGGACAATCGGCGCAAAGGGATGCGTCCGTTGTCTATGAGCCTCTTTTTTCGAAAAATACCGTTCAAAAAGGAGTATATATCATGACACTGCCGAATCTGTTTCTGATTGCCGTAGGACTGTCCATGGATGCCTTTGCCGTATCCGTCTGCAAAGGGCTGGCTATGGAAAAAGCGCCGCTGAAAAATGCCGCCACCGCCGGGGCATGGTTCGGCGGTTTCCAGGCTCTGATGCCGCTGTTTGGTTATCTGCTGGGCAGCCGTTTCGAGGAATACATAACCCATATCGATCACTGGATCGCTTTCATACTCCTGGCGCTGATCGGCGGCAACATGGTCAGGGAATCCTTCTCCAAAGAGGAAGAAAAAACCAGCGGGACCATGTATTTTCAAGAAATGTTCCTGCTGGCAGTAGCCACCAGCATCGACGCGCTGGCGGTGGGTATCACTTTTGCGTTTCTGCGGGTGGATATCCTGCCCGCAGTGAGTCTGATCGGCATCACCACCTTTGTACTGTCCGCAGTGGGAGTCAAGGTGGGAAATGTCTTTGGCAGCCGTTATAAATCCAAGGCGGAGCTGGCAGGCGGCATTCTCCTGATCGTCATGGGAACCAAGATCCTGCTGGAACACCTGGGCGTCCTGTAGACCTGCGGATGCCTTTCGAACCCTGCTGCCTTCAAACCAAAGTTCGGATTTACCGGTCTTCCAGACGACGCAGCTCCGTGTAGGCCAGCAGCAGCGGCCCCACTCCCTTGGCGTCATCCTCCACCACCGGCTCCGACATATAATAGGCAAAACTGCCGTCCCGGCGCGGATTGTCCGCAGGCCCCAGACCTGCCACCAGACAGATACCTCCCAGGCTCAGGTGCCCGTCTTTCTCTTTCAGATATGTATCGCATACGCCATGGAAAGCCTTCAGGCCGTATTCCCGGTAACTCTCCGGCAGAATCCCCAGCCGCGCGCCTTTCAGCAGACAGTACGCCATGATGGAACTGCCGCTGGTCTCCAGATAATTGGGTTCCTTACCGCCCAGCGCGGGCAGCTGATACCAGAGTCCGCTCTTGTCCTGAAATCTCAGCATGGAGTCCACCAACTCTATGAACACCTTTTTCAGTTCGTCATACTCCCCCCTGTATTCCTGTCCCGGCTCACACTTATTCAGCGTATCCAGCAGCGCCATGGAGTACCATCCCAAAGCCCTCAGCCAGAAATTCTGAGACAGTCCGGTTT
Organism: uncultured Acetatifactor sp.; assembly: GCA_910584375.1. GTDB lineage: Bacteria > Bacillota > Clostridia > Lachnospirales > Lachnospiraceae > Acetatifactor. The sequence continues at coordinate 8,851 of CAJUAH010000036.1, read as the reverse complement.
CTTTATCGCACCAGAAAACCTCCCGGCTGGCGTCATAGCCGTGATAATACAGACCTGTCTTCTGATCCCGCATATGTTTCACCACATTGGCAAACTGACGGAAGATATCGGCGTAATGCTCCCTCTTATTGAACTTGGTCTCATACTCCATGTAAAAGGGCTGTCCCATATACATACCGTCCAGCCACACCTGGTTGGGGTAGATCTTCTTGTGCCAGAAATTGCCCTCCGCCGTCCTGGGCTGGGTCTGTATCTGGGAATAAATCAAATCTATCGCCTTACGGTACTTTTCTTTGCCGCCGATCTCATACAGGGCAAAAAGTGTCTTGCCCGCGTTCACATTGTCGATATTGTATTCGTCCACCCGGTATCCGTCGATGCTGCCGTCCTCCTGCACCCGGTGATCGATAAACGCATCCGCAAAATCATAATACTTTTTCTCACCGGTGGCCCGATAAATCTCCAGCAGCGCCAGGATCATGCAGCCGTCTATGTAATTCCAACCGGCTTTCAGACCGTCCTTGCTCTTTTCAATATTCCAGGCCGGAACATCCACAGTACTCTTTTCCAGCAATTCGTCTATGTATTGTTCAAAAATCGGCATCTGCATTTTTGTTTCCCCCAATTCTAAAATATCCTGTCCGTATCAGTGTACCGTAAAACGCATAATCCGTCAACGGGCAATCCGCCACGAAACCTTTTCTTCTCCGCTCCCCGCACAGAAGAGACCGGCCGACCGACTCACACCGCTGGAATATTCCCCAGTCCCATATATACGCAGATCAGATACAAAATCAAAAGATGGAGTGGGTAAAACAGATAAAACACATATTTCAGCCGCATTCCTCTTCTGCCGTTATAGAACGCGATGGGCAGGAAGGCGACAGGCGCCCATATCTCCCACGCAAAAACCAGACATCCTCCCAGGATCTGCATCCATTTGACCCGGCGCAGCGCGTACAGCACCATGATGCACAAAACGCCCATATACCCGTAATCCGTGTTCATCAGCTCCGCCACGCCCGCTCCCAGAGCGATCGTCAGCGTTCCGCCCAGTACCAGCAATACCCTGCTCCGCACATGCTTTTCCAACAGGGACACGCCCCACATGGTCAGTACGCCTATCAGCAGCGTCAGCATCACGCTCTGATACCGCAGGGAAAATACCTGCGCGGTAAAAGCCAGGTCAAAAGGCACTTCCGCTATCAGCGCGAAAACGCCCAGCCGCAGAATATACTTTTTCAGATCCCGCGTCTTCTGAAAGCCCTCCACCAGCAAAAAACAATATATGGGAAAAGCGATCCGCCCGATTCCCCGAACCACTCTGTACAGCGTCACCATATCGTTATACGGTTCCACATTGACGATCTGATGGCTCTGCATGTTCAAAATATAACGCAGCAACACCACGGCGCCGATATGGTCGATCAGCATGGTAATCATGGCGATAATCTTCAGAGTACTTCCGCTGAGACCCGCCCGTTTCGGTATTATCGCCTGTTTTATCGTCTGCTCCATCGCTTACTCCTCAATTGCGTGCCCAAGCGGCCCTGTACCGCCATGTCCTTACATCAACACGTCTATAATACCATTGTCCGTCGCATTTTTCAATATCGCCGTTTTACGCGGTCTTCCTTTTCTCCTTACAGTACTTTTCAAACGCCTGTTTCATCCGGGAAAAATTCTGTTTCTGATCGGCCAGGTATGTATCGTTGGTTCTTGCATATTGTGCCATCCAGTCGTCCAGATCCCTGTCCTCCCTGTATGAATAAACCATCATTGCCAACAGTGAAAGCCTGTTTTCCGGGTCCCGTAATCCGGAATCCAGTTTCACCGTTTTCTCCAACAGCACATCCAGGGAGCTTTCATACAGATCCATGTCTGCCCGCACAGCCTCTATATCCATATTGAGGTTCCCGGCTATAAAGGACTCGGGACTGCTCTGGAATGAACCGGAAACATCCTTCTGCACAGTTTCTTCCTGTAGAAATTCCGTCAGCATGCCTTCGAGCATGTCCAGCTTGTCAGCGATGACCTGCCTGTCCTTCGTGCTCAACTCCCTGTCGATCTCGTCAAACAGCAGACCTTTTTCGTTTCTTTTGACAAGTCGCAGTTCCCTGTTAAAGTGTCTGAGAAAAGCCGCGAATTTGGCGTCCTTCTCTCCCAGTTTTACAAATCTGTCAAACAGCGTCAGAAAAACAAAAGAATCTTTCTTGTTAAACACGCCCCTGATATCCTCGGTCACAATGTTCTCCAGTCTGTGTATATTGGAGGCAAACCGCTCGAATTCTTCTTCTGTAGCATGATCGTTAAGGTATTTACAGGCCGCTTTTGCCTGAGATTTCCAATTCTCAAAATGATTCATACACATCATGGTCTCTACAATAATCCTCTCGATCACCCCCTTGGTCTTATCCTTTTCCGAATAGTTATTGCATTCCACAAAGAACCGGGTATCCATGATCCTACGGATCTGTCCCGCGAATCTGTCAATGTAGGTAAAGGCTTTCTGATCGGTGTTCATGGCCACATGATTGTTGTATCTCTTGATATATCCTGAGATCTTGAGACTGTCGCACGACTCATGGATCACTGTCTCAATCTGATACTCGTCAAATTTCTCCTTCAGTTCTTCCGGAAGTTTCTCATAGGTCTTATTCTTTATGTCAAACACAGCGTCTACATAGGTGATATTCCCCTTTTTGTCCGTGACCTTTTTCTTGTATGGGATCGCGGAATTCTCTATCGCCGAAGTTATCTTATAATTCATCTCCCGAAATCTTCGGAGCGCGGCGGTTCTGCATCCGCCGTCAACGATATGTAATTTTGAGTCCTCCTCCTCCCCTAAAATGATTGGAGGGATGTAATCGTCCGTGAGTACCGTAACGATCAGCTCATTGATCTGCTCATTGTTCCATACGAAGTTTCTCTGTACATCCGCATTGTTATCGATATCGCCTTTTCTGTTTTTCTTCAGATACATGTCCAGCGTATAAGTCTGTTTCCTCGGTCTTGCCACTTCCATTCCTCCCTTTTTATTCCCCAAAAGCTTTGCCGCTCAGATCTTCTGCGCACTAATAGGCTTACTGGCAATCAGCTGAGCAGAACGGATACATTTCTATAGGAGTGGATCGCCGTGCGGCAATCCGCGTATTGTCGCTCACTGATATGCAGTTTTTCCCTGATTTCTCCCGGAAGATAGCCGTCCGCGTCGAGTCTCAGCACTTCCTTTTGCAGGCTGGAAAGCCTGTCCAGATACTGCAGCATTCGCCTGCTGTATCCGCCGTCTCCTCTCTCAAACAGCTCTCTCTCTACCGTATGACCATCGGCGATCATATCTCCCAACGTGCAATCCTCCCCGTCGCCGACGGGAGTATCAATCGACACGCACAGCCGGTCAATCCTGCGTTTCTCGCGGTTTCTCCGCGTCATTTCCGTCTTAAACTTATTTGACAGACAGCTGTACAAAAACACGTCAAAGGACTGCGCAGCGTCATATCGTCTCATAGCGTCCACAAACACCTCATTGGCAAGGGAATAGAAATCATCCGTATCCTTATCTGTCAGCCCCCCGAATCGAACCAGTATCTTGTCAACCGTTTTATGAAGTTTTTTCGCGTTGTCCGCATAGTAAGCGTTTACTATCTGTTCCATATAAATTCACCTCTTTCATACTCCAATCTGTAGGTCTGCCCTCTCATAACAGGAACTGTAACGGCTGTTGATACAAACAAGTATAGAACATATGTTCCCTGATGTCAATATACAAATCCGAACATTTGTTCGCATTTTACTTCTTTACTATTTACGCCGCCTAAAATTGAGTTCTCTCCTCAAACTCTTAATTTCTTCCATTATATTTCATATACTGTCCCAAAAACAGGACAGCAAAACACATCCAATTTTTAACTTTTTCTATATTCAAAAAGAGAATATAAACTCATCCGAAAAATTTTTTTCATATGTAAAAACAGGAAAAAGAAAGGAGCAAAATCACAAACCAATGACAGAGCAAAATCAATCCCCAAGACCCTGCAAGGTCGATCACACCCAATTCGGAGGCATTGTCTACCCCTCCGACTTTAACCCAAATCGCAGAAATCAAAACGGCAAAAACGGTTCCACCATAGCAAGGCGCATTGCCTGCGATCTTCAATTTGACAGACAGTGCAGAAAGAATACGGAAAACAGAAAAATACGGGAGGAAATGAAAAATGATCAGAGAAATGATGAAACCGAGATGTAAAGGCCAGAGCGTTGAGATCGAACTGACCAGATGGGGATACCGGGATTATTATGTCCAGTGCGCTTACCATTTTGACAAACGGGAAGGCAGATACCTGCTCTCCCTGTGGCTGTGCCGCCGGGATATAGAGGACCGGATGCGGATTTCTTCTAAAAAAGTGGACGCGCAGTACCTGTCCGGTACCAGAGACACCATCGTGGAAAACATATGCAGAGTCGTTCACTATGCCGCCACTGTCGCCTCAGACGACGGAACCAGATATTTTGACCGCTATGTAAAAAGATATGCGTACGAACTGGCATGTTTCGAGCGCGGCAATGAACTGTTCGAACAGGAGAACGCCGCCGGTTCCGGCGATGCGTAAGGATGATTGGCCGTAAATAGGACAGACCATCGGAGAAAGGGGTGCATTATCATCAGTAAATACGGTATAAGGATCAAAAATATCAGCGCAGGTATGCTCTATGAGGTGAACCTGGGCATCAGAGAGTACTTTACATACACGGACGCAATGCTGAGCAACAGCCTTTTCAGCCGCTTTTTACAGCAAAACGGCATGGATGTTTACAAAGGCGCCAAAAACATTTCCAATAAGGAAAGCACCCGTGACATCGTTTGTCTTGATTTTGACTTTGGCAGCCGGTCTTATGACGACGAATTGGACCGTCTCACCAAATTGCTGGACAAAGATCTGACGGATGACGCAAGGGAGCGTATCGAAAGAGCCATCGATAATGCGACGGCGAAAAAAGATCTGTACCGGGAGAGGAAACGCAGCGAAATCCGGGATTTATTCTATAATGAAGGCGTGGATATTACCTACAAAACAAAAAATAAGGACGGCACTGTCAAAGACGAAGAAACGATCCACTACCGGATGTTATACAGAACCAGCGCCAAAGCAAAGCTGGGACAGGTGATCTTTATCAACGAAAAGCTGTATGACAGGGCATATGACTGGCTTACCATGGGACTTGGGAAAAAGATGCCCGACGGCAACGCGAAGATCGTGGAGCTGTCGGCCTACACGCCTCTGACCACAAGTACCATCATCGACAGGGTACACATTCCCGCCACGGATATCCTGATCTTACAGGACCAGGACTCCTGTTTCAAAACCTTTGCAAATGTTGTGAAATCCCAGCCCTATACGGACAAAAACGGAAACAGCAGGAAAAAGTGCATTGTGGTCCAGGAGGAAACAGACGTTAAAAATACCCTTTGGGACGGAATGGGAATCATCGAATCCGATCTCCTCCCCAAGTGGGTCAACGGTATGGCGCTGCTCAGAAACCATTTATTTAAAATGTGTGGCATCAGGGGGCATATCCAATTATTTTTCAGAGACTGGTGCAAAGAAAACGGCCACGATTACGAGACTTATCAGGTGCGGGACATGTTCGGCAACCTGCACTTTCTCAAAGATATTAAGATGATAACCACCCACAACGCGGTCAAATGGACCAAATTTACGGATCTGATGGGAGGAACGCCGGCGTCCGCCTACTCCTATTGGTGTGACCGCGTCCACAGGGACGGGGACGTATGGGGAATCGTAAAGACGGATCATCCCAGCAAATTAGGGCAGTATCAGCAGCTTAGCTATCAGATGCTCAACACGCTTCCCTGCACCAGAGAAGATGTGCGCAGGATCGCCCAGACCAGCATCGACTATGTGGAATCCCTCAAAAACGATAACGACGCGTTCGAGAGATTTCTGAGAAAAAACGCCAACGAGGTCAACCACTATGAAATGCTTGCGGATCTGTACCGCCAGAATAACGATTTCAGCAACTGCAAATGGTTCAGAGAGGAAAAACGAAAGATCATCTCCCAATATGTCTCCCATCTGAGAAAGGGAAAAATATTTGTAAGAGGAGACAATCTCACCGTGTTTGGCAATCCCTACGCCCTGCTGTTGTACGCTGTGGGGGATGACTGGAAAAAAGATCCCACATTAAATAAGGAAGAAGGCGCTGTGCAGTGTTACACAAACAGATTTTCCAACGGCGAATATCTGGCCGCCTTCCGCAATCCCCACAACTCTCCCAACAATATCTGCCATATGCATAATGTCTACAGCAGCGAACTGCAAAAATATTTCGTGTTCAGCAATAATGTCGTGGCGATCAACTGCATCAAAACGGATATACAGGATCGGGCCAACGGAATGGACGAGGATTCGGATTTCATGCTCTTCACCGATCATCCCGTCATCGTGGACTGCGCAAGGAGAAGCTACCTGGAATATCCCACCGTCGTGAACGCTTTGCGGGAGAGCGGGATCACATACCGCAATACCATGACGGATTATGCCAATATGGACAACAAGCTTTCCGGCTCCAGGATGGGCATCGGCTGGTCCAGTAACCTGGCGCAGCTGGCCATGACCTATTACTGGACCGAGATGGCGAAGGACAGTCCCGACAGGGAGAAGCTACAGGAACTGTATAACAGCTTTATCATTTTATCCGTGCTGGCGCAGGTCATTATCGACGGCTGCAAGCGCGAGTACGAGATAAACGGCATGGAAGAGATAAAGAGGATCAGCAGGCTCATCGGAGACCCCAAAAGCCTGAAATGCAATTTTCCCAGATTTATGAAATACACCAGGGAGATCCCGTACACCAAGGACGGAAAGGAACTGCCCCACGAGGAAATCCGAGAAAAAAGAGAGAAACTTGACAGCCGGATAAACGCCGATCTGCAATGCCCTATGAACTGGCTGGAGGAATGGCTGGATAAAATACAGAATATCTCCAGTACAAACTGCGAACCCACAGAAAAATACTTTATTAAAATGAAGGGATACGGGAACAACCGCCAGATCACCCAGATCCGAAAACTCATAGAGGAGTACGACAATTTTATCAAGCACGGCAAGATCGTCGCGAAAGACACCAGGGATTTCACGACGGAGATGATAAGCAGAACAAATGAACTCCTGGAAAGACTGTCCAGAATAAAGATTGGCAATATCGTCACGATAAACCGCCTGATCGAAACCTCCCTGGGACTGGAACAGAATAACAATAAGTCCCTCAGTTACAGGAATGGACAAAAATATACCCGAAAGATGCTGAACATGCTGTATAGGATGAACAGGCAGAACTTCCTGATGAACTTTATCAGCGCCTCGGAAGCGGAATCTGCTTAGTAGAATTTTCAAACCCCTTATTTTCCAATGTTTCAGCGCCTGAAAATTTATCCCTACTATGGAGGAAGAATCGGGGAAACGCCTCTCCTTATCTCTTTTCAACACAGGCGGCGGTACTGCTGTTCTGGCGGTATCGCCGCTTGTTTTATTTCAAATACCATAATAAAAAGGGGGCAATGAACTCACAATGAATGAAAACAGAAAAAGTCTTTTGATACGGTCTTCCATAGACATTTTACCCAATCTGTCCGTCCGGGTCCCCACCGTTGGGGAAATACTGGAGGATGAACAGCAGTATTACAGTCTGATCTCTTCTCTGACTGCCACTCCCTTTCAGTACATGGTACAGCTTGACGATATAGGCGTGGACTTCACAAAGATCACCGATTATGAGTTGTTTATGATGCTGTTTCCCAATTTTGCTCATAACGATATGCGCATACTGTTCGGCGAAACCGACCTCTCCGATATCTCGGTATGCAAAAACAGCCAAAACGGAACCTTTGTTCTGTACAGTCCCCAAAACAACCTTGTGATCGATGAGGCCATCTACGGAAAGATCGTCGGCTGCATCCGTGAGATCAACAGTCTGGAAAAAGAGACCCGAATGCCGGGCAATGAGCAGGCCAGAGAGTTCCGCATCAAACTGGAGCGTAAAAAGCAAAAAAGAAACGCCCATAAGCCCTATGAACCCTATCTGGAGAAAATGGTCGTGGCTCTGGTCAACAGGCCGGAATTCAAATATGACTACGAGCAGGCACAGCATCTGTCCATCTATCAGTTCAATCAAAGCTTTGAACAGATCAACAGAAACATCAATTTCGATAATACCATGATTGGCGTATACGCCGGGACAGTGGATACCTCCAGGATCAAGGACAGATCCTGTCTCTCCTGGCTCCCCGCCAGGTAACCCGGCAGCTCCTGCCGTCCCGGCTCCCCATCAGGTAACCCGGCAGCTCCTGCCTGTCCCGGCTCCCCATCAGGTAACCCGGCAAATTCCCTGACTAATCTTCCAACAGATACCCCGATAAAAAGGCCCGCCATGAGCCTTTTTTACAATAATATAAAAATAAAAGGAGATTAAACTATGTTCACTTACTTAAAAATGAAGAAGAATGAATGGAAAGTCAAGACGTTTCTGTACGGCGCTGTCGCCGCCCTCCTTGACAACCAGAAGGATGTACTGGAATGGATACAGAAACTGTATATCGCCCTGAAAGACGTTCCCGCCGACGAGCTACAGAGGGAGTTCGTGACCAGGCTGACGGAGGCCATTCATGAGGAAAAAAAGGACAATTAGGAGGTAATTACATATATGGATGATTCTACGATAAAGCTCCAGGCGAGACTGGATCAGACGAAATCCGTAAAAAACATAAACGCCGACGTTGACAAGCTCCAGGGCAAGATCGACAAGCTGGAGGTCAAGGCCGAAATCGACCCGA
>CAJUAH010000035.1 GCA_910584375.1 uncultured Acetatifactor sp. | reverse complement strand
TGTAACAAAGAGAATCCCGTATTTATGCGGGTTCTGGCGTTTCGCAAACGCCTACCTCCGGTCGAAAGAAAGGAGGGGAATACAATGTATGTTACATATGGGGATTTGATCCAAATTGGAATATTCATTGTTGCTCTTATCGGATTGTGTTATACAATCTTTAAAGAGAGAAAAAAATAGCCGCCACTACCGCAATTAGTGACGGCCGACCCTTTTTAAAGGGCTGAGCAACAACTATTGAGGGTAAAGTCGCCTCTATGGCTTTTCCCTTTTCTATGCTTAATATAACACACATATGGATGAGATGCAAGTATCTTTTATGTCCAAACATATAGTTCAAAGTTTATCAGCAAATAAGTTAATCTATGCCACATCCATCATTTGGGGTTTGCAGTTTTTTGATATGTATAATATACTATCTTGTATATTCATAAGAATCAGAAAAATAAAAAGTGCGAAAATATAAATACGGTTACATTTTGTATACCCGGAAAAAGAGGACCTTCATGGAGCTATATACGATATACAGACCGATCACGGCGACGCCGTTTAAAAGCAGCGAAAACTACAGAGAGTTTGAGCCCTGCGATGCGTTGAAACCCTATATACGCTGCTTTTGGGGAGGCAGGGAGCTGTATCAGACCGAAAAAGACGATACCGTTACGGAGGAGCTCGTGACGCCGGACACCTGTATGGATATTATCTTTACGGCGGATTTTACGGGCAATAAGCTGGCGGGCAGATTTCGCGGGATAGATGACAGGCCGTTTGTCACGCGCGCCGCCGGGCATGAAGGCAAAACCCGCTCCCTGTTTGCCATTCGTTTCTATGCATGGGGAGCCGCCGCGTTTGCCGAAGAGTCCCTGCGGGAGACGAAAGACACCTATTTTGACGCCGGATACCATTTTCCCGCACTAAAAAAAGAGCTGGGGGAACAGTTATTCTATGCCGCCGATATCCGCCAGCTTATCTCCACGGCAGAAAAAATACTGCTGAAACATCTGCGATTAAGACGTCAAAGCGAGACCGTACTACAGGCTGTCCATGAAATACTGAAAAACAGAGGAAATCTGCCGATGAGCGACCTAAAACGGCGACTGCCGGTGGGTGACCGTCAGTTGGAGCGATTGTTTGACGAATATATCGGTATGTCCCCCAAAAGCCTGTCCGCCATCGTCAGATACCAATGTTTATGGAACGATCTCATATACAATAAAAGCTTTAATACTCTGGACGCGGTATACAGGTACGGATATTCCGACCAGGCCCATCTATGCCACGATTTTAAAAAATACCACTCCATGAATATGGCGGATGCCCGGGAATACGCCCTGCGAAATGTCGGAAATATACAAGACCCATTCTCACGATCATAGTATGATGAAAATTATATACATCGGGTTATATTATATGGATAGCGGCGATGTATTAAAATCATTGGGAAAGGGATGGCAAACTATGAAATTTTGCACCACACTTATCGCTGTACAAAATATGGAACGGTCGCTGCAATTTTACCATGATCTGTTTGACCAGGCCGTAGAAGTCGATCTGGGCTGGAATAAAACTCTGACCTGTGGCTTGACCTTACAGGAACACTTTGATAAACTTGCCGGATTTCCTGCGGAAACCATGAAGTATCATCCTAATATCATGGAGCTCTATTTCGAGACGGAAGACTTCGACGAATTTCTTTCTGTACTTGGCAGATATCCGGATGTAGAACTGCTGCATGAGCCGAAAACATTTCCCTGGCTGCAGAGAGGGATACGCTTATTTGATCCGGACGGTCATTTGATCGAAGTGTCGGAAAGCATGTATTCCGTGGCATGCAGACAGTTTCGGCAGGGCAAAAATGTTGGAGAGACAGCCGAACTGATCCAGCATCCAACACATGTAGTTGAAACCTGGTTTCAGAAATATCTATCGGAAAATAATTGATCAAAAGGAGGATATATGGAAAAGAAGATTGAAATAATACCCTATCTGTCATTTAACGGAAACTGCGAGGAGGCGCTCAAGACCTATATTGAGGCTTTCGGCGGCGAAATCTACGGCATGTCCCGCTGGTCCGAGGAAACATATGAAGTGACGCCTAAGCAGATCGGTAAGGTGATGCATGCGGAGTTTGCGCTGGGCAATACCCACATGGCGGCGGGGGATGTCTTTGACGGCACGGAGGTGAATACGGGTGTAAAACTGATGATCCATATGGACTCCCAGGAGGCCGCCCTGCATACTATTTCCGTACTGGCGGAAGGCGGAACCGTCCTTTCCCCGTTAAAACCCCATCCCAAGCCGGACGACGGCGGATGTGGCTCGGTCACGAAGGATCGTTTTGGCTTTACATGGATCATCACATGTCCCAATCCCGCTAAACAGTAAGACTTCCCTCCAGGTCTCCCATGGGGACATACCCCCTTCGGTTGTGCCATATGGGAGGCAGACACCGTATGTCCGGAAAATTGCGGATCATGCCTTTGGACATTGGTACACTATCTCCCCGCCGCAGACCGTAACCTTTACCACGCCGTACAGCTCCCGGCCGGTAAAGGGACTGTTGCTGGATCGGGAGGCGTAATCGGTGAAGACCTGCGTCGCCTCCGTGTCCACCAGAATGATATCCGCCGGGCCGCCCTCCGCCAGATAGCCCGCATCCAGACGGTACATGGCCGCCGGATTGGCGCTCATCTTTTCCAGAACACCCTTCACGGACAGATACCCGCCCCTTACCAGTTCCGTGATGGCCAGAGGCAGGGCAGTCTCCAAGCCGATGATACCGCTGGGCGCTTTCGTGATATCCTGGGCTTTCTCCTGGGCCGTGTGGGGAGCATGGTCGGTGGCGATCAGGTCTATCGTACCGTCCGCCAGTCCCCGGAGGATGGCCTGCCGGTCCTCCTCTGTCCGCAGGGGCGGATTCATCTTGGCCAGCGTGCCGTGCTCTATGACCGCCTCCTCTGTCAGCGTAAAATGATGGGGCGTTGCCTCCGCATGGATATTGCGCCCTTTCTTTTTGGCCTGGCGCACCAGCTCCACCGCCTCCCGGCTGCTGATATGCTGGATGTCGATGCAGGCCCCCGTCTCCAGGGCGATCCCCAGATCCCGCTCCACCATGGAGATCTCCGCCTCTCTGGGGGAACCGCCGATCCCGTAGTAGGCGCTGGCCCGGCCACGGTTGACGCCGTTATTGGCAATCAATTCGGGATTCTCCTCATGAAAACTCACGGGCACATCCAACCGCGCCGCCTTCTCCATGGCTCTGCGGACGATATCGGGATCCATAATCGGGATGCCGTCGTCGGTAAAACCCGCCGCCCCCGCCGCGGCCAGAGCGTCCATATCCACCAGCTCCTGCCCTTGCATGCCCACTGTCACAGTGGCGCAGGACTCCACATGGATGCCTGTGGTCTTCCCCTTTTCCAGCACATATCGCAGCGTCTCCTCATTGTCCACCGCCGGTTTGGTGTTGGCCATCAGTACCACCGTGGTCACGCCGCCACGGGCCGCCGCAGCAGCCCCCGTCAGAATATCCTCCTTGTAGGTGAATCCGGGGTCCCGAAAATGCACATGCACGTCCACCAGACCGGGAGCCACCAGCAGCCCCCGGGCATCCAGCACCTGGCAGGCCTCCCGCTCTGCCGCCGTCAGGCTCTCCCCAAGCCCTCTGCCGATCTTTCTGATCCGGCTCCCCTCGGTGAGAATATCGTAATTCCCCTCCATACCCGACTTAGGATCGATCATATACCCGTTCTCTATTAATAACATGTTCCGCCTCCTGTTTTCGCCCACTTCTGTCGGATAGTGACGTGTCCTTCAGGTACATTTGCTACAGTCTCTCAACAAAATGGTTGGCCGACTCCTCCCAATACTTTTTATATACAAAGTTATCATTCCCGTCAAGATTTAGCTGATACATTCTAAATATAACAGGAAAATTTTTCGGCTGCCATTGCTCTTCATATGAATAGCAATATATCATACCTACTTTTTGCATGACATTTCCACTTCTCGGATTGTTTCTGTCATGCGTTGCCGTAATATATGGCAAACCGTCTTTTCTCACCTGTTCCACAACCGCTTTCCCCGCTTCGGTTACAAGGCCCTTATGCCAAAATTCCTTACGAAGTCCATAGCCAAAATCATGGTGTTCTTCCATATCAACTTTGATATAACCTATGGGAAAATCATCTTCTTTCAAGCAGATGGCATACGCATATCCCTGTGACTGCGCATATTTTGAAACATATCTTTCTCTATAGAATTTCTCTGTTTCTTCCATGTTTTTTACAGGATACCAGGGTAGAAATTTATTAACTTCTTCATCTTTCAGAATAAGAAAAAGCGCTTCCATATCACAATCTGAAAATCTTCTTAATATCAGGCGTTCCGTTTTTAACAGGGGCGAATTCATGCTGTATTTCTCCATAAATCTCTAATATATACCACTAACAGAATACCACAATCACGCTCATATATCTATCCTCTTTTCCATAAAAAAATAAAAAGGCCGCGCACTTGGCGCAGCCTTTTATCATCCTGTTTATTCTTTTACACCGCCTATGGTAAGGCCCGTCACAAAATATCTTTGCAGGAAAGGGTACAGGCAGATAATGGGCAGCATGGTAACCACGGTGGCCGCCGCACGGATGGTGATGGGCGTAACCGCCGCCGTGCTGTACTTGGCGGAATCCGCGCTGCCGCTCTGCTGCATGACCGAGGACAGCAGTTTCATCAACTCGTACTGCAACGTGGTATACTCCGTTTTCATACGGTTGTACAGCATGGCGTCAAACCAGGAGTTCCACTGTCCCACCGCCACAAACAGAGCGATGGTGGCATATACCGGCTTGCACAGAGGGGAAATGATCCTGACAAAGATGGTCCAGTACCCGGCCCCGTCGAGCTGCGCCGATTCCTCCAGACTGTCGGGCAATCCCGTCATATAGGTACGGATGACCAGCATATTCCAGGCGCTGATCATACCGGGCACCACATATACCCAAAAACTGTTTGTCAGCCCCAGATTCCGGTAGAGCATAAACGTGGGAATCATGCCGCCGTTGACGTACATGGTGATTACCCAGAACAGGGACAGTTCCCGCTTGAACATAAAGCGTTTTCTGCTGACCACATAGGCGAGCAGCGCGTTTACCACCAGCGCAGAAACCGTACCTATTACCGTTCTGGCCACCGTGATCTTGGCCCCGGTCACCAGATTCTGCATCCCCAGAACCGTAGTGTAATTCTTGATAGCGAATTTCCTCGGCCACAGATATATGCCGCCCCGCACGGCGTCGATCCCGTCGTTGAAGGAGATAGCCACCGTATTCAGCACAGGATACAGCGTTATGACCACGAACGCGATCATAAACAGCCCTATAAAGAGAGAAAACAGCCTGTCTCCAAATGTATGTTTGATCTTATTCTTCTTTTTCATGATCTGGACCTCCTAGAACAGCCGTTCTTCGCCGGCACGTTTTGCCCATGCGTTACTCAGCATGATCAGCGCGATACTCACCGCGCTCTTAAATGTTAGCGCCAATGATAAAATGTAAGAAAACGCCGAAGAAAAAATGTAAATTTATGGCGGAGAGAAAGAAAAAAAGATAGACTCCTGATAGGACAAAAATGTCCGGGAAAGGAGTCGGAAATGAGAGGAGAAAGCTGGATGGACATACGAAATGACAGACAAAAAGGAATGAGCTATGTGGAGCTTGGGAAAAAATACCACATGGATCCCCGGACAGCAAAGAGGTATGCACAGTCACCACAGAAGCCGGAGTACACACTGACACAGCCAAAGCCAACAAAACTGGATGCCTACAAGCAGCAGATAGACCAATGGCTGGAAGAAGCGCCCTATTCTGCGGTACGGATACTGGAGAAACTGCAGGAACAGGGATTTGACGGAAAATACAGCATCGTGAAGGAATACGTCCGGGGGAAAAAATGGACCTGGATGAAAAAGCAACGGTGCGGTTTGAAACCATGCCGGGAAAACAGGGGCAGATGGACTGGGGCTTTTTTGAGGACCATCTGGTATACGAAGACGGGAAATGGAAGAAACTGTACTGTTTCCTTATGATACTGGGATATTCGCGGATGCGTTATATCGAATTTGTGACGGACATGAGCACAAATACACTGATCCGGTGCCATCAGAACGCGTTCCGGTATTTTGGAGGTTATCCGGAGGAGATACTCTATGACAACATGAAACAGGTGGTCATCAAACGCCTCCTGAAACAGGAAGATTCCACTCTGAACCGGCAGTTTGAAGATTTTGCAGGCTTCTACGGCTTCAAACCGATTTTGTGCCGCCCCTATAGAGGACAGACAAAAGGCAAGGTTGAACGGACGGTGCAGTTTGTACGAGACAATTTCATGGTTGGAATCAAATACGAGAGTCTTTCAGGCCTCAATGGCCAGGCGCAGGCCTGGTGCAACAAGGTCAATGGAAAAGTTCACGCCACCACCAATGAAATCCCCTTTGAACGTCTGAAAGCGGAACGGTTAAACCCTCTGTGCCGGGAGTACATCATGGACAAGATCAACCTGCGCCGGGTACAAAAAGACTGCCTCATCTCCTATGCCGGAAACCAGTACTCCGTGCCGGCGGAGTACATCGGCAAAGATGTGGCAGTCGTAGCCCTCGACAGTATGCTGGCTGCCTACTATGAGGGAAAGCAGATAGCCCTGCACCGGATATCGTATCAGAAAAAAGATATGGTTGTCAATCCGCAGCACTATAGGCGGCTCACTATGAAACAGACAATGGATGCAGAAAATATACTTTTGGAACAGGACAAGGTCATTGATTTTCCCCTGAAATCTTCTGACCTGTCCAGATATGACGAGGTGCTGTATGAATGAACTGACCATGGACAGGCTGAAAGAGAATCTGGAAAGCCTCAAGATGAAGAACACTCTGGAGATTCTGGACAACTACCTGGAACGGGCGGTGGCGGAGAAATTAAATGTCGTGGATGTTTTGGATCACATTTTTGCTGAAGAAGCGAAATCCAAGCGCAGACGTGCATATGAGAAACAGATTCAGATGTCCGGTTTCCCCATTAAAAAGACTCTGGACGACTTTGATTTTTCTTTCCAACCCTCTATTGATAAACGCCAGATCGATGAACTGGCAACCATGCGTTTCTTGGAAAACGGGGAAAATGTAGTCTTTCTGGGGCCGCCGGGAGTGGGAAAGACGCATCTTGCCTCAGCCCTTGGGCTTGTAGCTGCAAGACACAGGTTTTCAACCTACTACATCAACTGTCACCAGCTCATTGAACAGCTCAAGAAAGCCCACTTTGAGAACCGGCTGCCAGACAGGCTAAAAATCCTGTCCAAGTACAGGATGCTTATCATTGATGAGATTGGATATCTCCCTATGGACATTCAGGGGGCCAACCTGTTTTTCCAGCTCATTGCAAGGCGGTATGAAAAGACATCCACGGTCTTTACCTCTAACAAGACTTTTTCGCAGTGGAATGAGGTGTTTGCTGATGTCACCATTGCCTCAGCCATTCTGGACCGTGTTCTGCATCACTGCACAGTAGTCAACATCAAAGGCGAATCATACAGGCTGAAAGAACGCAAGGAATTCATGCGTCAAAAGCAGCAGATCGTAAACACACTTATTAGATGAAATGCAATAAGCAGCTTAAATACAGTAACTATGTGGCTTTCAGCCACTTTCACGGCACAGCTGTGAATAATTCAGGTTTATCATACATGTAAAAGAAAGTCCATAAAAATTTATGGAAAATATGACGGCTGAAAATACTATGGCCAATCCGGCCCAAACAGTAAGGCAGGATTGGCCATAATTCTCTTTAATTCTCTTTACTTGCAGATCACAGGCTGATCCACATACTCGGTTTTTATCACGATATAGGGGAAAGAAGGGGATTTATTTCCCTTTTCCGACACATCCGGCCCCAGCAGCGTGGTCTGGACGTGAACAGCCTCCTCCGTCAGATACAGTTCATCCACCGTGATGCTGTAGCCGCCGGTCTCCTGCCTTCCATAACCCACGCATATGTATAGATTCTTATTGTCGGTGTAGGTCATCTTAAAGGTTTCCCCTTTGCGCTCCTCGATCATGGTGGCCAGCTCCGCGGGCACCATCTCCTCGCCGAGTATCGTAAAATCCAGATCCCGCAGCTTGACCTCCTCCGTACTCATCAGACTGCAGCCACACAGGCCGCACAACAGGCTCAGGCACAGCAGCAGCGCCGCCGCCCTTTTTCCACTCTTCATAATATGCTGTCTCATAACGGTTCATCCCGGTTGTTTTAATTTAACTTATGTACACATCCGGTAAAATATGCTATACTGAGTGAAATGTAGCGCAGGGGTTCTGACAGACCTCTGACCGACATATCCCGAAAGACACTGATATCGGCAGGGGATATGCGGGATTTTCACATAGGAGGTCTTATGATCAGATTTATTCTTGTATTGCTGTTTGTATTCTTATTTTTGGTGCTTTCCATCCCCCTGATGCTGGCGGAGTGGATCGTCGGTAAATTCAATCCCCAGGCGCGGGACAAAAGTTCCCTGGCCATCGTCAACTGGGCGTTTCGCTGGGTGATACGTCTCTCCGGCACCAAAGTCATCGTCAAGGGCGAGGAGAATGTGCCCCGGGACACCGCCGTGCTGTATGTGGGCAACCACCGGAGTTACTTTGACATCATCCTGACCTATGTGCGGGTTCCCCGTCCCACCGGCTATGTGGCAAAACTGGAAATGCTGCGGTATCCGCTGCTGAATGTGTGGATGCATTTACTGCACTGCCTGTTTTTGGACCGAAAAGATATCAAGAAGGGCCTGAAAACGATCTTAAAAGGCGTGGAAGAGGCCAAGGCGGGCATCTCCATCTGCATCTTCCCAGAGGGCACCCGCAACAGCACCGACCAGGACTTCCTGCCTTTCCATGAGGGGAGTTTTAAGATCGCGGAGAAGGCGGACGTTCCGGTGCTCCCGATCACGATGGCAGGCACCAACGGCATCTTCGAGGATCATATGCCCCGCATCAAAAAGCAGACCGTGATTATCGAATATGGCAAGCCCTTTCATATCAGGGATCTGGACAAAGATACCCGCAAGAATCTGAGCGCCTATGTACAGGGGATCATGGCCGAGGCTTACCACCGCAACCTGAAGGAACTGGAGGACATGAAAGCCGGCTGACATGGGGCTACATGGATGCGCGCCAGGACGCGCGAAATCAAGATGCAACAGAAACAGGGCGGCGCAGTATGATTTGGCCCACTGCACCGCCCTGTATTCATATATTTCATTCGTATAAGAATCTCTCCGGCAATGTCACATGAAAGTCCGCCGCCAGATCCCGGAAGTTCTGCGCCGTGATGGTCTGGAGCTTTTGCGGGCACATGGACAGTTGTTTTACCAATATCTCCGCCGCTTTCTCCACCGTGTGCATCAGGCCAAAGGTCAGGTCGAAATCCTCCCCCGACGCAAACATGCCGTGGTGCGCCCATATGGCCACATCGTATTTTTTCATCAGTTCGCTGGTGGCCACCGCGATCTCCCTTCCCCCGGGCACCATCCAGCCCACGACGCCCACGCCGTCCGGGAATACCACCGGACACTCCGTCGCCATCTCCCACAGCTGCCTGGTAAATACCTCGTCCGTGAGCGGCAGCACAAAGGTCAGCGCGATCACATTGGTGGTGTGGGCATGGTAGATGACCCGGTGTTTTCCCCCGGTCGCCTGCATCTTCACCTCATGGTTCATCAGGTGGCTGGGCAGCTCGCTGGTGGGCTTTCCGCCGTTTGCCAGTCCCCAGCAGATCCGGTAGCGCTCCCCCGCCCCGTCCAGCTCTATGACGGCGATGGAATCCTCCGGGTCCAGGATCACATTGCGGAAATATTTTCCGCTGCCTGTGACCAGAAAGTATTGCCCGGCCAACGTGGGCACGGAGGTTCCGATCTCTCTCCACTCCCCGTCCGACCGCAGCTGCTCTCTCACGGACTCCGTCTCTTCCTCCTTCATGCGATAGCTCAGATTGCCGCCGTTTCTCTCATGCCAGCCCTGCTCCCAGCCGTCGTTGCACATTCTGATAAAACCCTGTACAAATTTTGCGTCCAATATATTCATATGCTCTCCTTTCCCGTGTGTCGCCAGGTCAAAGCTTATACAAAACCCGGTTACCTTGCGATTGCCTGATATGATCGCATCGTGTCCCTGTACCGCCTCGGGTTCATACCGTGTCTCGCTCCGCGGTTTTACCGCCCTGTCAGGACTTCCCGCTCGTATTTACTGACCTCGTCAAACAGTTCAAAATCCCCCACTACCCCGCACTGCGCGCAATAATGGTTCCACACATCCCCGAAAGGCAGCAGCTTGACGGCCTCCTGCAGGGACATCAGCTCCGTGAATCGGCTTTCATCCTGCAATTTCCGAAACGTTTCATTGGGCGTACAGAGCGCCATCAACAGCGCCTTCTGGAAACTCCTCATGCCCACCGCCCAGGCCGAGACGCGGTTGATGCTGGCGTCAAAGTAATCCAGCGCGATATATACCCTCTCCAGCGCGTCGCAGCGCACGATCTCCTTGGCGATCTCCCGGGTCTCATCATCCAGCAGTAGCACGTGATCCGAGTCCCATCGCACTCCCCGGGTCACATGGAGAGCGAT
The DNA here is from genome assembly GCA_910584375.1 of uncultured Acetatifactor sp. GTDB lineage: Bacteria > Bacillota > Clostridia > Lachnospirales > Lachnospiraceae > Acetatifactor. Next base: position 33,796 of record CAJUAH010000035.1, on the reverse strand, counting down.
CTCCGGGTAAAAACAGAGCAAGGCGGGAATCTTGTCAGAGACTACCTCCGTGGGATGGTAATGGCCGTTGTCCATCAGCGGCAGGCAGCCCTCGTGGGTGGCGGCAAAGGACAGCGTGAACTCCGCGGAACCCGCCGTATAGGACTCCACGCCGATGCCGAACACCTTGGACTCCACGCAGGGTTTCACCATCTCTCTGTCAAAAGGCTCCGCCAGAATGGCCTCCAAAGACTCCTTATAACGCATTCTCGGCCCCATCCGATCCGCGGGCACATCCTTAAAGCCGTCCCCCGTCCAGATATTCATAACGCAGGGGACGCCCGTCTCCCGGGCAAAATATTGGGAGATGCGGATGCAGGCCCTGCCGTGCTCGATCCAGAATTTGCGCACCTCCGGGTCAGGACTGGACAGAGTCAGCCCGTCCCTGACCATGGGATGGGAGAAAAAGGTGGGATTGAAGTCCAGTCCCATGCCCCGCTCTTTGGCAAAGGCCACCCAACCCGCGAAGTGTTTGGGCTCCAACCTGTTCCTGTCGGCAAATTCTCCCTCCTCAAATATGGCGTAGCTGGCGTGTATATTGATTTTTTTCGCTCCCGGCGCCAAAGACATGGCCTTATCCATATCCGCCATCAGCTCCTGGGGCGTCCGGGCCTTGCCCGGGTAATTTCCCGTGGTCTGGATCCCCCCGGTCAGCGGCCCGTCGTGGTCAAAGCCGGTCACATCGTCCCCCTGCCAGCAATGCATGGACACCGGGACTTTTTTCAAAGTCTCCAGCGCTCTGTCCGTATCCACTCCCACCGCCGCAAACATCTCTCTGGCGGACGCGTATCTCTCTGCTGTCTTCATTGTTTTTCCTCCTCATTCTTTTTGCTCTTCATATCTGCCCCCCAGGACACATCCGGCGTGTACGTCCGCTGGAACACTCCCGGCTCCAGCAGGTATTCCCCGCCGCCATAGGGCAGTTTCAGCTCGGCGGTGCAGCCAAAGGGAACGCTGCACCGATACTCCACATCTCCGTTTTCCAGGATCTCCCAGGCGCTCTCCCAAGCGCCTGCCGCGGAGAGGTATTTCGCCTCCACTTTCCCCAGGTCCCTGTGCATATGGGGCGCCAGCAGCGCCTTTCTAAATCCTGGGCTGATCGGCGCGATCCCGGCCACGTCCCGGTACATCCATTCCGCCACCGCGCCATAGGCGTAATGATTCAGGCTGTTCATACCGTTTTCCGCGATCCGCCCGTTTTCATCCACGCTGTTCCATCGCTCCCACACGGTGGTCGCCCCCAGTTTCACGGCGTAGAGCCAACCGGGAAATTCTTCGTGCAGCAGCAGCGCAAACGCCGCCTCGCTGTCCCCGTACTTTGTCAGGAGAGGGCACAGAAGGGGCGTGCCCACAAAGCCGGTCTGCAATCTGCCGCCATTGTCGGCAAGTTTCTTTTGCAGGGCCTGCACAATCCGGCTCTCATCCGGCGCCGTTTTGTCCCGCAGCGCCAACAGATATCCGGTCTGCGTGGGAATCGCGCACCGCCCGGTGGGGGTAAAATACTCATCCCGGATACGGGCGAGCAGGGTCTCCGCCAACCGGGCGTACTTGGCGCTGTCATCGGCATATCCCAGGATCTCAGCCGCCTCCGTCAGCAGCAGCACGCAGTGTCGGTACTGCGTGTCGGCGATATAACTCTCCTCCGTGCCGCCCCGGCAGCCGTCCGGCTCCGCGCCGTCCAGCGCCAGCCAGTCGCCGTAGTGGAACCGCCTGCGCCAGCCGAAGTCCTCGCCGTCCACCCTGTAAATATACTCCACCCAGGCTTTCATGCTGTCGTACTGTTTCTCCAGAATCGACTTGTCGCCGTACATCTCATACAGTTTCATCGGGATCACGCAGGCGGCGTCTCCCCACGCGGCGGAGACGGAGGTCATCCCAAATCCGGGAATCACATCGGGAACCGCGCCGTCCAAAGCCTCCTGTTCCGTGTACATATCATGGAGATACTTGACATAAAAGGGATAGCTGTCCCGAAGATAGCAGGCCGTGCCGGAAAACACCTGCGCGTCTCCCGTCCATCCCATACGCTCGTCGCGCTGGGGACAGTCCGTGGGCACATCCAGAAAATTGCCCTTCTGCCCCCAGGACACGTTGGAGAGCAATTGGTTGACCAGCGGATTGCCCGTGGTCATATACCCGGTCCGGGGCAGCCGGGAATACAGAACCGGCGCGGAGAAATCTTCCGCTCTCAGGTCGGCTATCCCTTCCACCTTGACATAGCGATACCCGTAAAATGTAAACCTGGGCTCCAGCGTCCGCGCAGTTCCGTCAGAGACATAGATATATTCGGCTCTGGCGGAGCGAAGATTGTCCCGGTAAAAATTTCCCTCCTGCAAAATCTCCCCAAACTGCAGGCGGATCCTGGTTCCCCTGGGCTCATGGACCCTGAGCCGGAAAATACCCGTCATGTTCTGACCCACGTCGATGACCGTCTCTCCCGCCGGAGTATGGAGGATCTGCCTGACCGGCAACACTTCCCAGGCCCGGACCGGCAGGGAATACCGGGCGGTCAGTTTCCCTCTGGGAGGTTTCACCGACATGGCCCCTGCGGTCTCCGCGGCGGGCAGCGTATCGTCCCGCTGTTCGCCGTCATATATATTGGAAAAACAGATATTGGAGCGGGACACTTGCCAGCTCTCATCTGTGCCGATCACCTCTTTAGAGCCGTCCGCATAGGTGAGGACAGCCTGGGCGATCAGCTTTTTGCCGTCTCCGTAATAGGGCTGGGGCCTGCGGATAAAACCGTACCGGCCGTTATACCAGCCGTTGCCCAGCTCCACAGACAGGGTTCCCGCCTGTTTCATCTGCTCCGTCACATCATAGGTCTGATACTGGAGCCAGGAATGGTAGTTATTGCAATAGGGGGTCAAATACTCGTCCCCGATCTTTTCGCCGTTCCACCGAGCCTCATACAGCCCCAGGCCGCAGATATACAGCCTGGCGGACAGCACCTCCTTTTCCGGGCGGATCTCTCTGAAAAAAACAGGGTGACGGGGTTCTTCCTCCTCCGCGCCGATCCACGACGCCTGCCAGCCGTCCTCCGCCAAAGCCGTCTCAAAGAAATGAGACTCGCTGCTCTCCTCCTCCCCGGCGTCGGTCTGTACCGACACATTCCACCAATACCGCGTTTCCGGTTTCAGCGGGATCTCAACGAAAGCGGCGAGGGAGTCCAGGAAAAGACCGCGCTGTCCATATGGTATCCCAACGGATCGCTCAAATGATTGACCTTACAATTTGTGATCTTCATGTATGCCTCCTTTTGGGGGTTGTTTTTACGGCTGGTACTCCTGTATGGGGAAGGAGGCCGCCACGCATGCCCTGGCTGTCTCCAGGCTGTCCAGTTCTCCCGCCGCGATCATCTGCGCCAGGATATTGCCGATGGCGGTGGCCTCGGACGGTCCGGCGTAGACTGTCTTTCCCGTGGCCTGTGCTGTCAGTTGGTTCAGATAAGAGGCGTTGGAACCGCCGCCGATCACGGCGATGCTGTCATACCGCCTTCCCGTGTTTCTCTCGATCTCCCCCACGGTCTCCCCGTAGCTGTCCGCCAGGCTCCGATAGATCACGCAGGCCAGCTCCCCCACGGTCTCCGGAATCCTCTGCCCGGTGCGTTCGCAGTAGGCCCTGATCGCCTCCGTCATATTTTCCGGAGCCAGGAAACAGGCGTCGTTCACCTCCACCCTGGACGGAAAATCCCCCGCCTCCCGCGCCATATCGCAGAGCTGTCCAAAGGAATACTTATCTCCCAGCTCATGGCGCACCGACTGGATCATCCACAGCCCCATGATATTTTTCAGATACCGGAAACGGTAGTCATAGCCGCCCTCATTGGTAAAATTGGCTCTGCGGCTCTCCTCCCGGCAGTCCGCCTCCGCCAGCTCCACCCCCATCAGCGACCAGGTGCCGGAGCTGATATAGAGGGCGTTGCCGTCGGCCCTGGGCGCCGCCATCACGGCGGAGGCCGTGTCATGGCTGCCGCACAGCACCACCCGGCAGTCAAATCCCACTTCTTTTGCGACCTCCGCCCGCAGACCGCCCACCTCCGTGCCCGGCGTCCGCAGCGGCAGGAACATCTCCTCCGGGTAGCCCAGCATACGGATCAGTTCTCTGTCCCACTGCTTTTTGACAGGACTGACCAGTTGTGTGGAGGTGGCGTTGGTGTACTCCGACATCTTTTTCCCCGTCAGCAGAAAATGAAAATAGTCCGGCAGCATCAGGAACGTTCCGGCTCTTTCCAGGATCTCCGGCCTCTGCACCCGGTCGGCCATCAGCTGGTAGATCGTGTTAAACGGCTGTTTCTGGATACCGGTGCGGGCATAGAGCGCCTCCGGGGCAATGGTTTCATATACCCTCCTGTCCATATCCCGCGTTCTGCCGTCCCGGTAAGCGTAGGCGCTGCCCAGCTCCCTGTCCTCCCGATCCAGCAGCACATAGTCCACCGCCCAGGTGTCCACCGACATGGTTTCCGGTATCCTGCCCGCATCCGCGCATTTTTTCATACCGGCCCTGATCTCCGCGAACAGACGCCGGGTGTCCCACACCAGGCTGCCGCCTGCGTCCGTCATGCCGTTCTCAAACCGATAAATCTCCTCCACCTTGATTTTCCCGTCCTGAAGATACCCCAGCATATGTCTGCCGCTTGACGCCCCGATATCCACAGCCAGATAATATCCGCCCATAACCGCCCTCCTTTCTGTCTATCCGCCGATGTTTGCGAACCCCGGCCGTTTCGCTATTGTCTATATCTCTCCACCTCGAAAAAAGGTAGACTTTTTTTGCATCTACATTTATCATATAGAAAGAGGGAACAGAAAAAAAGGTCTCATTTGTACAAATGCAGGGACTTTATTTGCACTTATCGTTACCCCATTTGCAGCCGCTGCTTTGTCCCGGCCCACGGGGCCGCAGGCACAGGCGCCACAACCTCTGCGATGAAACGGAGCATATTATGAGAGAAGAACTGTTACAGCATCTGCGGGAAATAACCGACGAAGAAAAAGCCCTGCTGCAGGGGCAGGGCGATATCCAAAAGGATCTCTATACTTCCGGGAAGGATTTTGTGGTGGACAATGCCCGGCTGTTGGAGAAGGGGCATCTGATCGAGCTGCGCCCCCACACCCGTTTCGCGCATTTTCCCAGGCACAGGCACAATTATGTGGAGCTGGTGTATATGTGCTGCGGCAGCACCACCCATATCGTCAATGACACGGAGCGGATCGTCCTGACGGAGGGCGACCTGCTGTTTCTCAGCCAGACGGCCACCCAGGAGATCCTGCCCGCGGGCCGGGAGGATATCGCCGTCAACTTCATCATCCTGCCGGAGTTCTTTGACCGCGCCCTGTCCATGATCGAACGGGACAATGTGCTGCGCGCCTTTCTGATCTCCACCCTCTCCAGCGGCAACCCCCAGATCCCCTATCTGCATTTCCGTGCCAAAGATATCCTGCCCATACAGAACCTGATGGAAAACATGCTCTGGACGCTGATCGACAAAAAGCCGGGAACCAACACCCTCAATCAGATCACCATGGGGCTGATCTTCATGAACCTGTCGCTCTTTGCGGACTCCATGCTCCGGGAGCAGGCCGGAAATTATGAGCAGGATCTGATCTTCCGCGTCCTGAAATACATAGAGACTCATTACAAAAACGGAACCCTGGCGGAAATCTCCGCGGCGGTAAAGCTCCCCGCATACCATGTGAGCAGACTGTTAAAAAGGTACACCGGGCACACTTTCAAGGAACTGCTGCAACAGCAGAAACTCCAGCAGGCCGTGTATCTGCTGTCTCAGACCACCCTCTCCGCCGACGGTATCATAGAGGCCGTGGGCTACAACAACAGCAGCTTTTTCTACCGGATCTTCCGGGAAAAATACGGCTGCTCCCCCAGGGAATACCGCGCCCTGCACCGGCTTTCGCCGTAGACGCGGCGGGCGTATCCGCTTTAGCGTTTGCTGCCCTTGGCTCCCTTGGCGCCGCCCAGTTTCACACCGGCCAGCACGTTGGTGTCGAAGGAGAAAGTCAGTTTCTGGTTCTCCCGGTGCCGTTTCAGCGCCAACTGTATCATACGCTCCAGGAGCTGGGGATACGGAACGCCCACCGGCTCCCACAGATAAAAGGCCAGGGAGCCGGGGATCGTGTTGATCTCGTTCAGATACACCTTATCCGTCTCTTTGTCGATCATAAAGTCAATGCGGGCCACGCCGCTGCATCCCAGGCATTGAAAAGCCTTTACAGCCATCTGCCGAATCTCCTCCCGGCGTTCCCCGGATATGTTGGCCGGTATGGCGCGGCTTAAGCTGGCCATGCCCTTGGAACCGCCCTTGCTCTTACCGCCGCCGATGTATTTGTCCTCATAGGTCAGGATCTCCTCCGCGTTCAGAGGTTCCTCACACTCGGAGGCCTCCGCCTCCAGCTCGTCACCCAGCACGGCGCAGTTGATCTCCTTGAGCTGCCGGATGGCAGGCTCTACCAGCACCTTTTGAGCGAATGTGAAGGCCAGATTCAGCGCCTCCTCCAGCTCCGCCCGGTCGGAGGCTTTGCTGATGCCCACGCTGGAGCCCAGATTGATGGGCTTTACGATGACAGGGTAGGGGAATTTCCCCTCCACTCGGTCCATCAGGTTTTCCACCTCCGCAAAGTCCGTCAGATTGTAGCAGGCGCAGTCCAGAACCGGGATACCGTTGTCCTTGAACACCGTCTTCATCACATATTTGTTCATGCCCACCGCGGAGGAAAGCACGTCGCAGCCCACATAGGGCAGGCCAAGGGTCTGCAGATAGCCCTGCAAAGTTCCATCCTCCACATTGGTGCCGTGTACGATGGGAAAGGCCACGTCGATGCTTCCCAGTACATTGCTGCCGAACTTTTTCATGGGGTAGCGCACCAGATCCACCCTGCCCTCCTCGTTTAACAGCAGCACGCGGGTACTCTCTTTCAGCAGGGAGGGGATATCCCGGTAGCGCTCGATATTGCCGATCTGCTCCCCCGTATAAAACTCGCCGCTCTTGGTCATGTACAGGGGGATAACCTCATACTTGTCCCGGTCGATGTATTCGCAGGCCTGCAGGGCCGAGATGACGGAAATCTCGTGTTCCACACTCTTGCCGCCGAAAATTACTGCCAATTTGATTTTCATGGTTTTCTCATTCCTCTTTTCTTTTTTGATTATGTTTCAACATATATTTCATTCAGCAACTCCCTTTTCGGGAAAGTGTTCCTACTTGATGTATAATGCATATTCCTGCATGTGATCACCGATTTAGCACTCACCTGGCAACTCTGTGAACTGGAATATATATTATTCTTCTTCGTTTTGATAAAGGATTATTTCTTCCATGTCCGGTCGTGCTGACGATAGGTTGCACAATGCACAAATAAATTGAAACACGGGGCTCTCTTCATGAACTTCGTAGTAGTCGCCGAAAGAATATTCAATATCTATATGCCGGTTTATTATGGGGGTATCACCACATTCAAATACATCTATACGGTATACAATTTTAGATACATCTTCACTTAGATTATCATCCGATAAACCGTTTTCCAAAGCTATTTTTTTATTTATCTCTTTAACACTGTCAATAGTAATCACAATGTCTTTCCTCCAAATCCCGATTCAAATATTTGAATATATAATACCTGTCGTCCACTCGCAATGCATAATTATTGCCTCATTTTCATTGGGGTATACAACCCGGAAAAGGAGCGCAGGCTCATTGGATCTGGTTATCTGGCATATCGGCGCATACTCAAATATCTGTGTCCTTTTACGCTTATGGGCCTATAGAGAAAAAGTGCCGTTTTGTACCCACATTTGCGGCTAAAACAGGGAAATCCCTGCCCCCTGTGGGCCTATAGGAAAAAACTTGCCTATTCTCCCCCCATTTTTACAGCAAAACAGGGGATAAAAAGACATATTTTTTTGTATAGACCCCCGACAGACTCCGAAGTAAGATTTCTTGTCCGCTAAGTGGATCCAAAAATAAAATTATGGTTCCATATGCCCAACTGGCAGAATAAGCTCTCTTCCATCACACTTCCCCGAAAAACAGAATCACAGATAGCTGTCTGGCAGGTCGTTTTCGAGGAGTACGATCTTTTTCCGATCTGTCTCCAGACCGTTTACATATTCCATGGCGTCCTGCAGATTTTCCGCCACGTATAGGCGGCTCTCGTCGAAACCCGCGTCCCGCACGCCCTTTTGGATGCTCTCTGTCTGTCTGCGGCCCACCGGCACGATGTAGTCGCAGCACCGGGCCGCCTCCTTGCCCAGCTCATAGTTGTAGTGGTCTTCCTGCTCGCCCAGCTCCACCATGCCGGGGGTGACCAGGATGCGCAGGCCGTCAAAGCGCTCCAGCGTTTTCAGGGCCATATGGGCGCCGTTGGGGTTGGAGTTGTAGGCGTCGTCGATGATGACTGTGCCTCCCCGGGCGATGGGCTGCAGGCGGTGGGGCGCTCCCTCCAGCCGCTGCACCGGGAGTTTCAGCCTGGCCAGCGGGATGCCCAGCTCATGGGCCACCGCTATGGCTCCGGTGATATTGATCACATTGTGCTCGCCCAGCAGCCGGGTGGTATATCTCTCCCTGCCGCCGTCCGGGGCCTGCACCCAAAAGGAAGTTCCCTTCTCGCTGTATTCCAGATCGCTGGCCCGGTAGGCATTGCCCTCCTCCAGGCCATAGGTGACGGCTCCCTGATCCACCTTGTACTGCCGCACAAATTCGTTGTCGCCGTTGACAAAACGGGGCGCTCCCTGGGGCAGCGCGTCAAACAGCTCCCGCTTGGTGTCCACGATGTTGTCCAGCGACTTGAAGGTTTCCAGATGCTGGTAGCCCAGGGAGGTGATCACGCCGATCTGAGGATCCACGATGTCGCAGATCTCCTTGATATCCCCCACATGCCGGGCTCCCATCTCGCATAAAAATATCTCATGGGTAGCGCGCAGGCTGCCACGAATGGTCTTTACTACGCCCATGGGAGTGTTGAAGCTTTCCGGCGTCTTCAGCACATCGAACTGCGCGCCCAGCAGGCTTTCCAGATAGTATTTGACGCTGGTCTTGCCGTAGCTGCCGGTGATGCCGATGATCTTCAGATCAGGGCAGGCTTTCAGCATCCTCCGGGCGTCCTGGATATAATGTCGGTTGATGCCCTTTTCAATGGGCCTGTTGATCAGATTGGCCAGCAGCACCGCATAGGGGCTGGCCATGGCTCCCAGCAGCGCCAGTACCAAAAGCGGCTGCCAGGAGATCCAGACGGTGCATAGCAGCGCCGCCACGGCCAATGCGTACAGCAACGCTACGGTGACGGTCAGGCGTTTCACCCGGGCGGTGAACACCAGCTTTTTCTTGGCGGCTCTGGGCCGGTACAGCAGGATCAGCAGGAGCAGATACAACAGCTCCAGCGCCAGGATCACGGTCACTGCCGCCAGGGTTTTTCCCGCAAATACCCACGCCAGCAACAGAACCGCCCCCGCCAGCGGCAACAGCGTCATGACGGGATGGGTCTTCATATACCGCAGGTAGGAGCGGTACTGATAGGAACCCTGCTGGAACATATGCAGCGTATAGCGCACCCCCAGCAGCACCGCCGCGACAGCAGCCAGGAAAATAATTATAAAAAAAGCGTTTATCATCCATGCACCCCCCTATTGCCGTCTATTCCCAGAAAGGAACGCATCACCGCCAAAAACTGGTACTGCCGGTCGATAAAGCAAAAATGTCCCGCCCCGGCCAGCACCGCCAGCCCGGAGCCGGGGATCATCTGTTCCATCAGTTTCCCGTCAGAGACGGGCGTATCCTGATCCTGCTCCCCCCACACCAGCAAAGTCTCCGCCTCTATCCGGGGCAGATATTCCCGCACGTCCTCGTTGACCACCTTCACCATGCTCTGGCGCATGACAGGGGACGCCGCCCGGTAGTCCGCCGAGCCGCTGCGGCTCTGCAATCTCTCCAGCGCATGGGGAAAAAGCGCTTTTACCGGCGGCAGGCTCAAGAACTGTTTTCCACGCTTATAGCGTTTGATCCGGCGCAGCTGCTGGGGCGTCTTTTCATGGACGATCCCTGCGCTGTCGATCAGAACCAGCTTTTTGACCGTTCTGGGACGCAGCATCCCGCTGCCCACCAGCCGGATCAAAGTGCGCCCTCCGTGGGAATGTCCCATCAGAATCACTTCGCCGTCCCCCGGCCCTGATACATGCTCCACAAACGCCTTGCAAAACGCACAGTAATCCGCCAATTCCCAGGGTTCACGAGGTTCCTGGCTCTGTCCGAACCCCGGCGTGTCCGGCGCCGCCACCCGGTACTGCGTCGCCAGCGTACCGATCAGGGGGCCAAACAGCTCCTTGTTGGCGCCCCAGCCGTGAAACAGCACCACCAGCGGTCCCTGCCCCTGTTCTATGTACTGGACTTTCAGACCCTGAAATATCATTTCCATGCCATTCTCCTCTTTCAATCGCGAACCCGGCGGCGCACCGCGTCTCTTCCCACCGATCCGCAGTCCCATATGCACGCTGCCTGTTACGCATCTGTTCGTCCGTCGGCGGCCCCGGTGACGCACTGCCCGTTTTTCGCCTACTCATTGACCCGCATATCGCACAGCATCAGCAGGTAACAGGCCGTCCAGGACGGTCTCTGGCTGATGTCCCGCTCCCAGAAACAATAGGATCTGGCATTACAGCCCCACAGAAAATAGTGCTGGCTCTCTATCATACGGCCATACTCATAGTTGGTGATCATATAGTTGACCGCCGATAGCAGCGCCATATCCCACATCATCTCCTCTATCGCAGACTCACTCAGATCTGTCTCCCGGTGAGCCAGATGAGGGATTCCCTCCGTAATCTGCCCTCCCCGGTTCATCAGTTTTCGGATCAGCATATCGCAGATATCTACCTTGACCTTCTGTTTAGTGGCTAAATAGGTAACGGCGGCCAGGTAATCATAGCGGCCCAGTTCCCCCTGCTCCGCCTTATCCGGCAGCCCCCCCTGAGATGCCTCCAGCGCGGTCACATATTTTCTCTGCCCTGTGGCGCGGTACAGCTCCGCAGCTGCCAGCAGCCTGGCCTCATCCCCGGGGTCTTCGGTCTTTTCCGCCCGCTGCCACAGTCCCGCCGCGATCTGTACGATATCCGTGGCATATCTGCTGTCGTATTTCTGATAAATATAGCTGTATTTCGCCAACGCCGCCGCCAGTTCATAGGCCAGATCGTCCGATTCCGCGGATTCCTGCCGCCCCACGACGGCACGCACAGCCTCTGTGGTATATTCCAGAACATCCGGTATCTGATTGCCGTCCCCGTCCTCATACAGATCCGGGTACAGCTCATAGGAGAGCAGCACCAGAATCACCTGCTGCAGTATGGCGCGAACAGACTCCGCGCCGGAGAGCGTCTCCCGTCCCTGCTGCCGTATCTGTGTCAGCGTCAGGTCAAACTGTTCCCGCAGCCGCTCTTCCTGCAGCGTAAAGGAATAGGATCTGCCGATAATATCACACTCTATGTAATATTCTCCCACATCCACAAAATCCGTAAACTCTCCATAACTATTATATTCTCCGGTTTCTTCATCGTACCTGTCCTCCTCCAATCGTCCGGTGTATACACACTGCCCGGTGGCAGCGTCCATGACCCGAAAGGTTTCCGGCAGACTGCGCCCGCAAAAGTATACCTCCTTGCTGCCCTTGCTGTCATAGCCTCCCAGGCTGACCCATACGCCCGGATACTGCTCCGGCACCTGGTAGTCCAGTTCCGCCTCCGGCAGCAGACGAAAGTCTTCCTCCCGGTCAGCTCCATCGCTCTCAGCCAGGGCCGTCTGCTGCTGTCCGACCTCCGACTCGGCCACCCAGCCGCAGCCGCAGGTCCCCGCCGCCAGGCAAAAGCAGAGCGCATAAGCCACTATTTTCTTATATCCCTTCCGTACTCTCACCGCAGCCTCCCGCTCCATCCGTATCTGACAAGCACATCGCTATCCCCTAGTATAACAAAATAAACCCCGGCGGTAAAGTCTTTCCTGCCATTTTTCCCAGCCCCCGGCGGATACGCCTCTGCGTCAAAACGCAGCGCTCAAAACAGCGCCTGTTTTTCAGGAGGCGCTGTCCTCTCCTTCCTCCGCGAACACCACCCGTCCGTCGATCACCGTGTACAGCGTCCGGGTAAACACCTCCATGGGATTGCCGCTGAATATCGCTATGTCCGCGTCCTTTCCCGGCTCCAGCGTTCCCAATCTGTCCGCCGCCCCGCAGATCCGGGCCGCATTCACCGTAATCGCCTTAAGTCCCTGCTCCATGGGCAGTCCGGCCTTGACAGCCAGACCCGCGCACAGGGGCAGGGACTGGATCTGGGATACCGGATGATCCGTAGTGACAGCCACCAGCACACCGGCCCGGGCCAACACGCCCGCGGTCTTGAATGCCACGTTCTGCACCTCTATCTTGTTCCGGCTGGTCAGATCGGGGCCTACGATGGCAGGGTATCCCTCCGCCGCCAGTTCCTGCGCGATCAGGTGTCCCTCGCTGCAATGATCCAGAGTCATATTAAGGTCAAACTCTCTGGCGATCCGAATGGCCGTGAAGATATCGTCCACCCGATGCACATGGGCTTTCAGCGGAATCTCCCGCCGCAGCACCGGGATCCAGCACTCCTTGGTAAAGTCCTCCTGAAAGCTCTCCCCCTGCTCCCGCGCCTGCTCTTTCCGCTCCAGATAGTCTGTTGCCTCAAAGAGCTCCCGACGCAGCATACCCGCTATGGCCATGCGGGTGGAGGGGCTTTTTCCCTGACCGGAATAATTGACCTTGGGATTCTCCCCGAAGGCCACCTTCATGGCCGCAGGAGCCTTTACGATGATATCGTCGATCCTCCTGCCCCTTGTCTTTACCAGGGCGAACTGCCCGCCCACCACATTGGAACTGCCTGGGCCGATCATGGCCGCCGTGATACCTGCCCGCACAGCGTCGTCAAAGGCGGCGTCCATACTGTTGATGGCGTCTATGGCCCGCAGCCAGGGAGTGACGGGATCCACTGTCTCATTGCAGTCGTCCCCCTCCATTCCCTTTTTTTCCTCGGTGATCCCCATATGGCAGTGGGCTTCGATGATACCGGGCAGCACCCAGCCGCCGCATGCGTCCAGCACCGGTTCGCTGCCCGCTGCACGGTATCTTCCGCACCACTGTTCCATGGTTCCCACCCATGCTATTTTACCGTTTTCCACATGAACCGCGCCATGCTCGATGGTACCCTGCTCTCCCATGGTATGAATCAAACCGTTTATGATATCCATCTCTACGCCCATGTCCTTTCCTTATTTACGAAGGTAATAAGATGTGCGCGGTCGTCCGGCAAGCACAGTGATGTGCGACCTGCGCGTCAAAAATACATACTCTGCGGATCCAGCGCCGCTCCGTCCTGCTCCAGCAGGAAATAGAGATTGCTGCCCTCCAGGCTGTAATAAATGGTGGGAGCCGCCACTGTGGCGATGATCTGTCCGGGGCTCACATAGTCGCCCTCCGATACATTCAAGGACTGTAACTGACCATATACCACCTGGTATCCGTTACCCAGATCCAGCGTTACGGCCTGTCCGATCTCTTCATTGCTGAATACAGACGCCACCCGCGCCTCGGCGCAGGCCATGACCTGTGTGCCTTCCTCCACACGGTACACGGTCGCCGGATTGTATTTATACTGATCCAGCGTGGTAAAATACACGGTCCGATCCATACTGTAAGGGATCAGTACGTCTCCCGTCACCGGCCGCACCAGACCCTGATCGGCGGAAAATCCCAGTATCCTGGTCTCCGGCTGTGCCTCCCATACGGGCTGCCCCTCCATGACCGGCTGCTCTTCCAGCACAGGCCCTTGCTCTACAAAAGTCTGCTCCGGGAGCATGGGCTGTTCCAGAGCAGGGGCTGCTGTGGCCGCTCCGCTCTCCGGCCGGCTGCTCTCCTGGGGTTTATCTTCGCGCTCCTGAGACTGGCTCTCCGCCGCTTTCTGCTCTTCCAACATGGCCAGCTGTTCGTCACTGGTCACATCCGCCTCCGACCTTATGCCGTCCGTCAGGCCGGGGATCTGGATCAGGGAAGAACCGGCCTCCTCCATAGGCAGATAGTCCAGATCATCTTCCGGGAACTCCTGAACGGTAGTCGCGTTGTGAGGAATGTTTCCGGGCGTCTGGGTATTCTGGTTCTGTCCGGAGCCGCCGGTATTCTGACCGTTGTCACCGGCCTGATCCTCGATCTCTGTGAAGTCAATGCTGTATCCGTTGTCCTGATTTTGCGCACTGTTCTCCTTCATATATACTCCTGTCATGGTCAGGGCTGCCATTACAAAAGCCGAGGACGCGATCATAATGATTCTCTCTTTTCTGATATTCTGTTTTCTGTTATTACGCATGAACACCTCCCGTCCGCAGACGCGGACCTTTTACCTTTTATTGTCATTTTGAGATTTGCTTTGCTTACTCTATGGATATTCTTACCCCAAAAATGGCAAATTATACGAAAGTGTTCCGCTATAAAAATATGTACCGCCCGGTCCTGTTTCCAGGACCGGGCGGCGGCAAATTTTCCTGATTCCTTTCTTGAACGCAGAGCTCTACAGACTTGCCTCCCATGCGTCAAGTATCTCTTCACATTGTTCCGTGTCCATGTCGTCCACGGCGTCTTTTAACTGCTCAAAATACGCGTCCTGCGCGTCGCCATAGGAATACCGGTCCATGCTCTGAATGGTATCCTCCATGGCGTCCATATCCAGATTCTCCAGGGCCTCCCGCATCTGTGCAAACAGGCCGCTCAGTTCTCCGCTGTAGATCTGCTTATTTCCTTTCTCCTCATCCTCCCGGGTAAAGTACGGCGCCAGAATGTCTTTATAGAACAAATATTCTGCAAGCATTCCCGGATTGATCTTGTGGATCAGTTCTCCATTGCGGGCGTTTCCGGCGGCCTCCATCTGCGCCGCGGTCTCTGCCAATTCAAACGCGCCGATCTGGCGGGAGGCGCTTTTGAGGGAATGAACCTCTATGGTATATTCATGCCATTTTTCTTCCTGTTCATACTGTCTGATCAAGGCGTACTTTTTGTCGATGACACGGTAATATTCCTTCAGCACGGCCCAAAACAGCTCCTCATTGCCCAGAAATCCCATGGCTTTCTGCACGTCCAGCCCATCGATGACGATATTGGTCACCTGCGCGGCCATATCGCCGCTGACGGCCTGTCCCGCCGTCCTGTCGGTATGCTGCTTTTTGTGGATCTTCTCCGGCGGCAGCCACTTGCGAAGTTTGGATACAATGTCCTTTATCTCAATGGGTTTGATCACCAGATCATTCATGCCCTCGCTGATAAACATCTCTTTGGTGCCTTCCATTGCGTTCGCCGTCAGGGCCAGGATGGGAATCTGACCGTTTTCTCCCAGCGTCTGCCGAATGATCCTGGTGGCCTCCACCCCGTCCATCTCAGGCATCATATGATCCATAAAGATCAGGTCATATTTTTTCTCCGTGACTTTAAAGACCGCCTCCCTGCCGCTCTGCGCCGTCTCGATCCGCATGTTCATCGGGCTCAGCAGTCCCTTTGCCACCGTCAGATTGATGGCGTTGTCATCCACGATCAGAATATCCGCGTCGGGAGCGATAAAGCTGAAATCCTCCGCGTCCGGACGGTTATAGCTCATATCCGTCTTGCTCCCCTGCAGGATATTGGCCAGGCTCAAGGTATACAACGGCTTTTTGACAACGAGCACATTGTCCAGATTGTAACGGCACATTTCGCGGTAATCCGCCAGCACCACACCGCGTATATCCGGGCGGGACCGCAGGAAATCCTGTACCTCTTCCGTCATCATGGACTGTTCCACGAACAGATATCCTATCTTCTGATTACCCAGTCTGTCCAGATCTCTCTCTGAGGCCAGTCCCCGGTAATTTACCCCCAGCCGCTGCATATCCGTTCTGATCTGCATGGCGGCATAGTCGCCGGACAAAAGTCCTATCGCCGATATTTTATCTTCCATACGCCCGACGGAGGGCGCGTCATCCACTATCTTCTGAGGGATTGCAAAGGAAAATGTACTGCCTTTGCCGTATTCGCTCTTAACCTTGATCTCCCCTCCCATCAGGGATACGAGCTGCTTACAGATCGCCAGCCCCAATCCGGCTCCCTCTATATTGCGGTTGCGCTTGCTGTCGAGCTGCTGGAAAGATTTGAAGAGCTTATCCATGTCGCTCTCCTTGATACCGCTCCCGGTATCGGACACCGAGATCTTGAGCGCCAGCGTATTTCTTTTGGTCTTTCGGAAACCCACCTGCAGGTGGACATTGCCCATCTTGGTAAACTTGATGGCGTTGTTGGCCAGATTGATCATGATCTGCTTGATACGGATATTGTCGCCGCAGAGCTCATGGGGGAGTCTGGGATCCACATCCACGGTGAGCTCCAGCTCCTTGCTGCCGATCCGCGTCATGATAATATTGGTCACGTCATTGACCATCGACATGGGTTCGTACTCCACCTCGCTGATCGTCATCATGCCGGACTCTATCTTGGAAAAATCCAGAATATCGTTGATGATCGTGAGAAGTGTCTGGCCGGAGGACTTGATTTGCCCCACATATTCCTTGGCCAGAGGCGGCAGCTCCTCCCGCAGTGTCATCTCGGCCATTCCTATGATCGCGTTCATGGGCGTGCGGATCTCATGGCTCATATTGGCCAGAAAATCGGATTTCATGTTGGAGGATTTTAAAAGCTCCTCGTTCTTTACATTTAGTTGATATTTGTTGTACGCTATATCAGAAAGGACATTGGCGATGTTGGAGAGAGCGGCCACTTTAGCGCTCACATCCTCCTCCTTGATAATGTTCACCCTGCGCACCGCCGCTACAAGCTCCTCCGGGTTCACGCCAATATCCAGCGCTACCTGCCGGATCTGCTCCTCGTCCGGTTTCCGCGTCAACACCTGCCCGCCGATAAAGCATCCTATCTTTTGGCCGGAGACACGGATGGGTACGGCAAAATCCATGAGTCCCGCATGGCAGCGGTAGGCGCAGGGAGCCCCATCCTTCTCGGTCGTCTCCGCCCCCAGCCTGTCGCATTCTTCACAACGTTTCCGGCCCTTAGAAGTAGCGCGCACATATCGGGCGCAAAAATCTGAAAAACAGGAACCCTCCGTGAGGGCAATGCCGTTCCTGTCCGTAATCAGAGAGGCAACGCCCGCCATACTGGAGAAAGATTCCTGTATCAGTTGCAGGGTTTCCAGATCGATCAGATCTGTCAGGCTCAAATTTTCTATATTCGGCGCCGTTTTCATCGTATCCATACTGATCCCCCTGTATGATCCCGTTACCCCAAAACCCCTCTGATGGTGGAAGACAATTTCTCCATATCAATGGGCTTTATGAGATAACCCTGTATTTTCAACGCCAGCAACTCCTGTATCTTGCCCCTTTCGGTAAGACCGGTCAGGAATACGACAGGAAGATGTCTGGTGCGTTCACTGTCCCTGATCTGTCCCAGGACCGCCGCGCCGTTCTGTTCCGGCATCTCATAGTCGAGCAGTACCAGATCCGTTTTTTTGCTCTCCAGAAACTTCATGGCCACTTTGCCGTTGATCGCCGTCGCCACGTCGTAGCGCTCTGCCAGATATCCCTTGAGCAGCTTTAATACGCTGCTGTCGTCGTCCACGATCAGGATATGTTTTCTCGCCGGAGCGGCGGCAGGCGCCTGCGCCAGGGGGGCTTGGGATACCCTGGCGGGCGCGTTGACGCTCTGCGCCGACTTTTTCTTCTCCAGCAGTTCTACGATGGAACGCTCCAGTTTCTGCGCCGAGATGGGGCGCAGGAAGAAATCGGCCTCTATCGTGGGCGCGATCTTTTTAAACTGTTCGCATTCTTCCCTGTTTCCCACAATGATAATAGGAATATTTTTTTCCGTTATCTTACGCTCCGCATTGACAAACCGTTTGATGTCATCCGGCGACTCTCCGTACAGACAGTATATGAATGCGTCGGGCGAGATATATTTCAAGTGGTTCACTATATCGTTGTACCGGCTTGAAGTATTGATACACTCAAGATTGAGGTCCATATAGGTAAAAAATTCGTTGATGGCCATTCTGTTGTTGCCGGTCAACAACACAACATATTTTACAGTTGTCTCCATACTGATCCCCCTGTCCCACATTTATTCCCGCGACTTGTCTCCGCTTGCCAGAGCCTCCTGGATCGTGTCGATCATCCTGCGGGTGACTCTGATATTGGCCCCGCCGGGATTGATGGCAAATCCGTCGCACTGGCTGTCCGTCCTTTTCACCATGGTGGCAAAATCCTGAAAGCCAAAGACAAAGAGCTGCTGCCCCTCCTCCAGGCTTTTCACCCATTTTTTCATCTCCTGTATATCCGTAAAGGCCATGAAATACCGCACCCCTTCCCGGGTGCTGAGCATGGGAACCTGGATCTGAGAATCCGGCAGCATCTTTATCGCTCCGTTTTCATCCTTCTCCGGCTTGGGCGTTACCGTGGCCGGGGTGAGCAGATGCGCTTTCAGCAGTTCCTGTAGAAAAAAGTCCCTGTGCTTGGTAGAATTGTCCGATTTGAGCAATTCCATGGCCCCTACCAGCATAGGATTGTTGATCGCTTTCGGCTTTTCCATTTGTTCCTCCTAATTGAATCGCTGCGCGATGGCTCTGAAGGGTAAAGATTCTTCCGCGCACTCACTGGAGAGAAACTTTCATGAGGAAACACACTCATGAAAGTTCCTCTCGTGCGCCTTCGCATCTTTACCTTGTGAATCGCTGCGCGATGGCTCTGAAGGGTAAAGATTCTTCCGCGCACTCACTGGAGAGAAACTTTCATGAGGAAACACACTCATGAAAGTTCCTCTCGTGCGCCTTCGCATCTTTACCTTGTGAATCGCTGCGCGATGGCTCTAAAGAGATAAAGATTCTTCGGCGCACACCTCACACTCGATTATAGTTGATCAGGCAGCCTTTTAAGATGATCTGTCTCTCCTCATCGGTCAGCTCGCCCAGGCGCAGGGTAAACTCCCGCAGCCCTACGGGCGGCTGGCTTTCCGTTCCGACTACATAAGCCCTGATCTCTTCCGTCTTATTCTCTACGGCGTCTTTTATGCCGGGAATAAACAGGTAATCCAGATTCTTGAAGGGCAGTTCGCCTTCGTCGATCAAAAACGGCAGCATACCCCAGTTGATTAGGTTGGAGCGGTAGCGCTTGGTGGCGTACTCGTTGGCAATATTGGCCCAGCCGCCCAGCACTTTCTGGCAGCTGGCAGCCTGTTCTCTGGCGGAACCGTCGCCGGGCTTGACCGCAAATATCGTGGAACCGAAACCGGTGTTGGTATGGTTGACATCCGGGAACTGCTGTTTGATCGCACCCATCACGGGTTTCACGTCCGGATGCGCCTGGCAGGGATGTTCCCCGGCCAGGCGGGCTTTCTCCGCCTTCTGGATGTCCTTGGCTCTGCCCACATAGGCAGGATCTTTTCTGGACAGGGCAAACTCCGCCAGCCCCAGAGGATTGGAGCGATAGCTGGAAGTCTCGCCGGAAGGAATCAGCTCATCCGTGGTTGTCACGGGATCGTGAATCTCACTGACCACCCGCAGCACCAGATTGTCGGGCAGCGCGCCCATCTCCGGCCAGTCCTTGATATTGGGACCCAGCACGATCTCCGCCTCCGGGTCCGCCACACCGTGGGAATCAAACACCCGGTTGGCGTAGATATTGCTGTCAAAATGATACTTGTATCTGCCGATCTCTCCGTCAAACTCCGTGGCCGGGGTCAGGATGCCCTGATTGGCCGCCGTAGCCGCGATGGAACGGGCGTCCATCAGCGCCACGGAGGATATCTGGCCGTTTTGCAGCTTGGAGCCCTCCCTGTTGGGGAAGTTACGGGTGGAGTGGCGGATGCTGAAAGCGTTGTTGGCCGGGGTGTCTCCCGCACCGAAACAGGGGCCGCAGAACGCAGTCTTCATCACCGCGCCGGTCTCCAGGATGGCGGCGGCGCAGCCGTTTTTGATCAGTTCCATATACACGGGCATGGAGGCGGGATACACGCTCAGGGTAAAGCCGTCGCTGCCGATGTATTTTCCTTTCAGGATATCCGCCGCGGCGCAGATATTCTCAAAGCCGCCGCCTGCGCAGCCGGCGATGATCCCCTGATCCACCTGGAATTTTCCGTTCTTTACCTTGTCTTTCAGCTGCAGCGCTACCGCGCCGTCCAGACTCACCTGGGCACGTTTTTCCGTCTCGTCCAGAATATCCAGGAGGTTGGCGTTTAATTCCTCAATGGTGTAGGTGTTGCTGGGATGGAAGGGCATGGCGATCATGGGGCGCACCTTGGATAAGTCCACGGTGATCATGCCGTCATAGTAGGCTGCCTCGCCGGGGGACAGCTCCGCGTATTCTTCGCTCCTGCCGTGGATCTCATAAAATTCCCGGATCTGCCCGTCGGTCTGCCAGATGGAGGACAGGCAGGTAGTCTCGGTGGTCATCACGTCCACGCCGATCCGGAAATCCGCACTCAGGGAGGCCACACCGGGGCCTACGAACTCCATGACTTTATTTTTCACATAGCCGTTTGCGAACACGGCTCCGATAATAGCCAACGCCACATCCTGGGGACCCACGCCGGATACCGGCTTTCCGGTCAGGTATACGCCGACCACGCCGGGCATGTTGATGTCATAGGTCTGCTCCAGGAGCTGTTTGACCAATTCCGGGCCGCCCTCGCCGATGGCCATGGTGCCCAGCGCGCCGTAGCGGGTGTGGGAGTCGGAACCCAGAATCATCTTGCCGCCCCCTGCCAGCATCTCTCTGGCATATTGGTGAATTACCGCCTGATGGGGAGGCACATAGATGCCGCCGTATTTTTTGGCGCAGGACAGGCCGAACATGTGGTCGTCCTCATTGATGGTACCGCCCACGGCGCACAGGGAATTGTGGCAGTTGGTCAGCACATAGGGAACCGGGAAACGGGTCAGGCCCGACGCCCTGGCGGTCTGGATGATGCCCACGAAGGTGATGTCGTGGCTGGCGAGTTTGTCGAACTTGATCTTCAGTTTTTCCATATTGCCGGAGGTGTTGTGGGTCTTCAGGATGCCGTAGGCAATGGTGTTTTGGATGGCCTCCGCTTTGGAGATGTCTCTGCCGGTTTTAGCTTTGAGGGCCGCGGGGGCCTCGCTGTTGTCGGGGATGATCTCGCTGCCCTGAAGTAGGTAGACGCCTCCGTCTGATAGATTGATCATATATGCTTCTCCTGTTCTTTGTAGGATTGGGGGCGCCCAGGTGGGGGCATATCCCTGCTGCCGCCGCCTGGGCTCGGTTTCCGCTGTTAAAGTGCAAAACGGGTGTCCTGCTTTGCACTTTAGCCGTTTTGTCTGTTTCTGATTTTTGCCGGTCAGTTGCGGCATTTTTTATCCGGCAGGATTACTTTAGGGTCACTTTGTCCAGATGCCAGATTTCGTCCACGTATTGCTGGATGGTTCTGTCGGAGGTGAACTTGCCGGAGCAGGCCACGTTGAGGATGGCGCTCCTGGCCCAGGCGGCCTCGTCCCTGTAGGCGGTTTCTACTTTCTTCTGGGCCTCTGCGTAGGCTTTGAAGTCTTTTAAGATAAAGTAGGTGTCGGCCCGGGAGGTGCTCTGGGTGTTCAGCAGGGAGTTGTACAGGTGGCGGAACATCTCTGTGTCCTGAGAGTATGTGCCGTTGATCAGCTGCATCAGTACCTTGCGGATATCCTGGTCGTTGTTGAAGATCTCCATGGGGTTGTAGCCGCCGTGGTTCTCGTAGTTGATGACTTCGTCGGAGGACAGGCCGAAGATAAAGGCGTTCTCTTCCCCTACTTCCTCCACGATCTCCACGTTGGCGCCGTCCATGGTGCCCAGGGTCAGGGCGCCGTTTAACATGAATTTCATGTTGCCGGTGCCGGAGGCCTCCTTGCTGGCCGTGGAGATCTGCTCGGAGACGTCGGCCGCCGCAAAGATGATCTCCGCGTTGGATACGTTGTAGTTCTCAATAAATACCACTTTGATCTTGCCGCCGATGGAGGCGTCGTTGTTGATGACGTCCGCTACGGAAGTGATCAGCTTGATGGTCAGCTTGGCATTGCGGTAGCCCGCAGCCGCCTTGGCGCCGAAGATAAAAGTTCTGGGATAGAACTCCATATCCGGATGCTCTTTGATCTCATTGTAGAGATACATCACATGCAGGATGTTCATAAGCTGTCTCTTGTACTCGTGGAGACGCTTTACCTGCACGTCAAATATGGAGCGGGGATCCACTTCCACGCCGTTGTGCTCCAGGATATATTTTGCCAGACGCACTTTGTTCTGATACTTGATATTCATAAATTCCTGCTGGGCTTTGGCGTCGTCCGCGTAAATCTTCAGACGGCTGATCTGGGGCAGGTCGGTGATCCATTCGTTGCCGATATGATCCGTGACCCAGTCCGCCAGCAGCGGGTTGCCGTGGAGCAGAAAGCGTCTCTGGGTGATGCCGTTGGTCTTGTTATTGAAACGCTCCGGGAACATCTCGTAAAAGTCTTTCAGTTCCTGATTTTTCAGAATCTCTGTGTGCAGTCTGGCCACACCGTTCACGGAGTAGCCGGATACAATGGCCAGATGGGCCATCTTCACCTGTCCGTCATAAATGATGGCCATCTTGCGGATCTTGTCCTGTACGTTGACGCCGGGTACATTGTTGTATTTGCTCTCGATCTCCAGAATAAATCTGCGGTTGATCTCCTCCACGATCTGGTAGATGCGGGGCAGCAGCCGGGAGAACAGCTCAATGGGCCATTTTTCCAGAGCCTCGGCCATGATCGTATGATTGGTATAGGCGCAGGTCCTGGTGGTCACGGTCCATGCCTCGTCCCAGGTCAGATAGTATTCATCCATCAGGATACGCATCAACTCGGCGATGGCCACGGTGGGATGGGTATCGTTGAGCTGGAAAGTCACTTTTTCGTAGAATTTGCGAACGTCATTGTGAGTGCGCATATATTTCGCCACAGCCTCCTGCACCGAGGCGGAGATGAAGAAATACTGCTGCTTTAAGCGCAGTTCCTTGCCCGCGTAGTGGTTGTCGTTGGGGTAGAGTACCTCCACGATGTTCCTTGCCAGATTTTCCTGTTCCACCGCTTTCTGGTAATCGCCCTTGTCAAAGGAATCCAGCTGGAAACATACCACAGGCTCGGCGTCCCAGATCCGCAGGGTGTTTACGATGTGGTTGCCGTAGCCGACGATGGGCAGATCGAAAGGAATGGCGTTGACAGACTGGTAGCCCTCCTGGGAAAAATGCTCTCTGCCGTTCTCGTCCCGTTTCACGGTCACATAACCGCCGAATTTAACTTCTTTTTTATATTCGGGTCTGCGCAGTTCAAAAGGGTTGCCGTCCACCAGCCAGTTGTCGGGAACTTCGATCTGGTATCCGTCCCGGATCTCCTGTTTGAACATGCCGTAACGGTAACGGATGCCGCAGCCGTAGGCGGGATAGCCCAGAGTAGCCAGAGAGTCCAGAAAACACGCCGCCAGACGGCCCAGACCGCCGTTGCCCAGCGCCGCGTCCGGCTCCTGATCCTCCACGACGTTCAGATCCAGACCCAGCTCCTCCAGAGCCTCCTTGGCCTCCTTGTAGGCCATCATATTGATCAGGTTGTTGCCCAGAGCGCGGCCCATGAGAAATTCCATGGACAGGTAGTATACGGTCTTGGCGTCCTGCTTTTCGTAGGCTTTCTGGGTGTCCATCCAGTCCTCCACGATCTGGTCCTTTATGGCGTAAGACACCGCCTGAAAGATCTGCTGGGGACTGGCCTCCTCCAGATTCTTGCGGTACAGGGTTTTTGTATTGTACAATACGCTCCTCTTAAAAAGCTCTTTATCGAACTTGGTTTTCTTGGTTGTTGTGGTACTCTTCATGGTCATTCTCCTTTTCTGCCTGCGTCGCCGGAACCGCTCCGCATGTTTCTTAGACTATATTTATGGAACACTCATAGTTCTATGAATATGTATTATAACAAATTTTCCCACACATGCCAACTGTTTTTCCGCACGGAAATCTAAAGAAATTCCCTGAACATTTCACAAAAACGCTATTATACCGCAATTATTCTTCTATTTTATTTATCAGGAATTTATAAAATGTATCCGCGGCAAGGCTCTTGCCACGCCCTTTATCCGAGACGATCTGTATGGACCGTCTCGGGACGGCGCGACTGAGGTGTATCTGAACCAGTCTCTTTTCTTTCAGCAGAGGCAGCGCCAGTTTTTCCGGCACAAAACCGATCCCCAGATTATTTTCGATCATCGGCAGCATAAGATCGGAAGTGGCGACTTCCGTGTCGGGCTCCAGATCTATTCCCTGCTCTGTAAAGAAATCTTTGTACAGACGATAGGTCGCGCTCTCCCTGCCCAGGCCGATCCACGGATACTTTTTCAACTCCTCCGGCTCCATGGATGCCTTGCTCAGCTTTGCGTACTGCTTTCCGCCTACCAGAATCTCTTCAAAATCCAGGGCTTTCACGCAGGAGCATGTACCGGGTATCTCGCAGGGGGTTGTGATCGCCGCAAGCTCCAGCCTGCCGCTTATCAGATGTTTCATGATCTCCGGTGTCGTGTGATTGTGGATGCGTATCCTGATTCCTGGATACTCCGTCTTAAAATCGTGCAGCGCCTCTAACAGAAAGAGGTGCAGCGCGGTCTCCGTCGCCCCTATTTCCACCGTGCCCTGTCTTTGGGAGTCCCTCTGACAGATCTCTTCCTGCGCGTTCAGCAGATGTCGGTACGCTATCTCCGCATGGGTGTAAAGGATCTCCCCTTCTTTGGTCAGGCTGATCCCTCTGGCCTCACGGATAAACAATCTGCAATTTAACTGAGATTCCAGCAATTTCATGATACGCGTTACATTCGGCTGGTTACTGCCTATGGCCGTCGCTGCCTTGGTTATATTCCTGTATTTCGCGACAAAGTAAAAGATTTTATAATATTCAAAGTTAATATCCATATGCTTTTTATATCCCTCTGATGTATTATATGTATTTTTCATATTTCTCGAGACGTATTATAATACATTTCCGGATGGAAGTAAATCGCAAAGTTTTTCCTGCTGCTTATGCGGCAGAGAACCGCGGCGTTCGTTATACGGGGGGATGATCGTATGAATAAAGATCTGACAGTAGGTAAACCGGAGACTGTGTTATGGAGATTCTGCCTGCCCTTGTTCGGCAGTGTAATATTTCAGCAGCTCTACAATATAGCGGACAGTCTGGTGGCCGGTAAATTTATCGGGGAAAACGCTCTGGCCGCCGTGGGGAACAGCTATGAGATCACGCTGATCTTCATTGCGTTCGCGTTCGGCTGCAACATGGGATGCTCCGTCATTGTCTCGCAGCTGTTCGGCGCAAGGCAGTACGGCAAACTGAAAACGGCGGTATCTACGGCCTGCATTTTCAGCGCCGTTCTCTGCGTCCTGCTAATGCTGGCCGGTATGATCGGGGGCGGCCCGCTGCTGCGCCTGATCCGGACGCCGGAGACGGTGTTAGCGGACTCGAATCTGTATCTGGATATTTATATATGGGGGCTGCCGTTTGTATTTTTTTACAATATCGCCACCGGGATCTTCTCCGCCCTGGGCGATTCCAGGACGCCTTTCTGTTTTCTGGCAGTGTCCTCCACGTCAAATATTGCCGTAGACATACTGTTCGTATGGGCATTTGATATGGGCGTGGCCGGAGTCGCGTGGGCTACCTTTTTATGTCAGGGGATGAGCTGCATGTTCGCTGTGTTTGCCGTGTGGAAAAGGCTTGCAGGGATTCAGACGAAAGAACCCTCGCCGCTTTTTGACCGGGTACTCCTGCAAAAGATCGCGGCGGTCGCCATCCCCAGTATTCTGCAGCAGAGCTTTATATCGGTGGGAAATATCCTGATCCAGGGCGTTATCAACGGATTCGGGACTTCGGTCATGGCGGGCTATTCGGCGGCGGTGAAACTCAATAACATGGTCATCACCTCCTTTACCACAATCGGCAACGGAATATCCAATTTTGCGGCGCAAAACCTGGGGGCCCGCAAGTACGACCGGATCAGGGAATGCTTTCACGCGGGGATCCGGATGGTGTGGTGCCTGTGTGTCCCATTCTGTGTTATTTACATTTTCTTTGGACAATATCTGCTGATGCTGTTTATGAAAAATGACTCCGCCGCGGCAATGCTGACAGGCAGGCAGTTTTTGTGGATACTGTCCCCCTTTTATTTTGCCATATCCGCCAAATTGGTGGCGGACGGCATACTCAGAGGAGTCGGCGCCATGCGTCAGTTTATCGTCGCCACTTTTACCGATCTGATCCTGCGCGTGGTTTTGGCCTTTGCTCTGGCGCAGTGGACAGACGCGGCTGTGGGCATATGGTGCGCGTGGCCCGCCGGTTGGGGGATCGGCATGGTTCTCTCTGTCTGCTTTTACAGGAGAGTGTATAAAAAATACGCCGCCCTGCCAGTCTCCCGTCCATCGTGACGTACCGGGCCTGATTCAGGATAATACCGCAAAACCCGCAACAGTCACTGGCCTGTTGCGGGCGTCTTTTTGCTTTCAGAGATGCAAGGATATCATTCACATTAGACTGCGTATTTATCTTACCCATACATCAACCTCGTCCTCCGTGGGCGTTTCATATCCCTCCTCAAGCTTTTTCAGGAGATTTTCGTCCACAAAGTAAGCGTTTTTATCCCCGGCAGCCACCGCGCCGTTGCGCTTTTCAATGCGCCGCCGCCATTCCCCGTCATCTATGTCAATGCAGTGCAACTCACAGGGAATGCCCCGCTGCCTGTAAAATTCCTTTGCATAGTCACGGTGTCCCTTAGTCCAGAAACCGCAGTCAAGGAGCACGTCCGCTTCCACCCGCAGAATCTCCAGGGACTTGTCAAAAATATACTGCTGTACGTTCCGCACATACTCATCGTGTTTTTCGCCCGCGTACTGGCCGAAGACCGCCAGCATAATCTCGTCCACGGAAAGCAGTACGGCGCTGCTTTCCCTGCGGATCTTTTCCGCGTATGTGCTTTTCCCAACGCATATTTTCCCACATATTAAGATTACTCTGGGCATAAATATATCCTCTCTCTTTCTTATCCTTCACATCCAATATTCTGCTGAACTTTAGTTGCCATACTGTCTGACAGAAAAGGCAGAGACCCAAATAGTTCCTGCCTCTTACTTTTTACTTTTCCTGCCCACAGGTGACATACCGGGCCAGCTCCAGAGCAATGTCGAAATGCCCGGTGTCGTGCTGGGTGCCCCGATCGTCCCCGTCCCTGCGTCTGGCATCCCACTCGGGAGCGTCCAGCAAATCGCCGCTGGTGAAGAACATGTACAGCTCCAGTCCCCGGAAATCGCACATGGCCTGCAGCGCCGCGCACTCCATCTCCACCGAGATGCAGCCGTCCGCCTTGTGTTTTTCAAAGTTGTTCACTGTCTCCCGGTAAAAGGAATCCGTGGTCCAGGTCTTGCCTTTCACATAGGGAATCCCGTTTTCCGCCATGCATTTTGCCACGGTATCCGCGTTGCGGATCGCGATATAGTCCGACGGGGGCGCGTAGTGGTAGGAGGTTCCCTCATCCCGGTAGCCCTCCGTGGGGATCATCACCTTGCCGTGGGCGATCTCTTTATTCAGGCATCCCGCGCCGCCAAAGACAATATATTTCTTCGTGCGGATCACCGACAGCGTATCCTCCACGCTGCCCACACAGGCAGGCGCGCCCACATAGGTCTTGTAAAAGGCGAACTTCCTGCCCGCATACTCGATCTGCCACACCGGCGTCTCTCCTGTGGCGAACCAGAAGGAACCAATCTGTGTGCAGTCATAATGCTCCCGCACAAACTTCTCGATCGCGTGGGAGAACGTCAGGATGCAGGCGTCCACCGCAGGCGCGTCGTCATTGGCCTGGGGATTGATAATCGCGGGAGACGCGTTGTCAAAAGTGTCAGTTATCATTTTCTGTTCCTTTCCCTGTAACCAGCAATCTTCTCATAGCTGTACACATCCGCACCCTGGATGCGCCTCGAAAGGACGCATCCGCCGCATCTGCACTCAAACTCGTTCCAAACTGATGGTCACGTTCTCGCCGTTTACATTCCACTCTTTGGATACCGCGTAAGCGGCGTCCGCGCTCAGCTCCTCCGCCAGCACCTTGCCGCAGATGGCATCCCGGTTGCTCTCGGCGACGGCATAGAGCCGCTCATTGCCGCCCAGGGCTACCCGGATATGATCCATGACCTCAAAGCCCGCGTCCTTACGCATGGTCTGGATCTTGCTGATGATCTCGTAGACAAAGCCCTCCTCCACCAGCTCCTGCGTAAGGTTGGTGTCCAGAACCACCGTCATCTGACTGTCCTCCTGGGACACATAGCCCTCTTTCCGGGCCATGCTGATCAGCAGATCGTCCTCAGTGAGTTCCACCGCCACACCGTTCACTTCAAAGACCAGTTTTCCGCTGGTTTTCAGTTCATCCATGGCCGCGTTGCCGTCCAGGGAGGCCAGCGTCTTCTGGATGCCGCCCAGCTGTTTGCCGTATTTCGGGCCCACCGTGCGCAGCTGGGGCTTGAAAGTATAGGAAGTAAATTCCCGCACATCGTCTGTGAAGACCACTTCCTTCACATTCAGCTCATCCTTGATGATGTCCACATAGAAATCATCCAGGCTGAAGTCCGCTTTGATATACATTTTTCCGATGGGCTGGCGGTTCTTGATGGCGGCGTCGTTGCGGCAGGCCCTGCCCATCACCACGGCGGCCAGCACGTCTTTCATGGACTCCTCCAGGGCCCTGTCGATCCACCCGGCCTGTAGCTGGGGGAAGTCGCACAGGTGAATGCTCTCCGGCGCGTCCTGATCCACGCTGCGCACCATGTTCTGATAGATATCCTCGGTCATGAAGGGGATCATGGGGGCGGCGGCCTTGCTGACGGTCACCAGCGCCGTGTACAAAGTCATATAAGCGTTTATCTTATCCTGCTCCATGCCCTTGGCCCAGAAACGCTCGCGGCTGCGGCGCACATACCAGTTGCTCATCTCGTCCACAAAGTCCTCCAGCGCCTTGCCCGCCTCAGGGATCCGATATTTGTCCAGATTCTCGTCCACCTCGCCCACCACGGTGTTTAATCTGGACAAAAGCCAGCGGTCCATCACCGGCAGCTTGTCGTACTCCAGCGTATATTTGGTGGGGTCAAAGCTGTCAATCTCCGCATACAGGATATAAAAAGCATAAGTGTTCCACAAGGTGCCCATGAACTTTCTCTGGCCCTCCTGCACGATCTTACCCGCGAAACGCTTGGGCAGCCAGGGGGAACAGCTGGTGTAAAAATACCACCGGATCGCGTCGGCGCCGTACTGGGCCAGGGCCTCGAAGGGATCCACCGCGTTGCCCTTGGTCTTGCTCATCTTCTGGCCGTTCTCGTCCTGCACATGGCCCAGCACAATCACGTTTTCATAGGGGGCCTTGTTGAACAGCAGCGTGGACTCCGCCATCAGGGAGTGGAACCACCCTCTGGTCTGATCCACGGCCTCGGAGATGAACTGGGCCGGGAACTGCCGCTCAAACACTTCCTTATTCTCAAAGGGATAATGGTGCTGGGCAAAGGGCATGGCGCCGGAATCAAACCAGCAGTCCAGCACTTCGGGCACACGGCGCATCTGCCCGCCGCACTCCGGGCAGGGATAGGTCACTTCGTCGATATAGGGTCTGTGCAGTTCCACTTTCGCGGCGTCCGGGTTTCCGGCCTTGTCCGCCAGCTCCTGGCGGCTGCCGATGCATTCCTGATGTCCGCAGGAGCACTCCCAGATATTCAGCGGCGTGCCCCAGTAGCGGTTGCGAGAGATGGCCCAGTCCTGAATGTTCTCCAGCCAGTTGCCAAAACGCCCTGTACCGATGGACTCGGGGATCCAGTTCACCGTGTTATTGTTGCGGATCAGATCGTCCCGCACGGCAGTCTCCCGGATATACCAGGATTCCCTGGCGTAATAGATCAGAGGGGTGTCGCACCTCCAGCAGTGGGGATAATCGTGCTCAAACTTGGGAGCGTCGAAGAGCTTTCCCTCGCCGTCTAAATCTTTCAGAATCTGGGGATCCGCTTTTTTCACAAAGATTCCGGCGTAAGGAGTCTCCTGTGTCAGCTGGCCCTTGCCGTCCACGAACTGCACAAAGGGCAGATCGTACTTGCGGCCCACATTGGCGTCGTCCTCACCGAAGGCGGGGGCAATGTGTACGATGCCCGTGCCGTCGGACATGGTGACATAGTTGTCACAGGTCACGAAAAATCCCTTTTTGCCCTGTTTTGCTGCCGCCTCCCCGGCACAGGCAAACAGCGGCTCGTACTCCTTGTACTCCAGGTCCTTGCCCAGATAAGTCTCCAGCACCTGGTAGGCGGGGGTATCCTCCCCGGCCAGTCTGCCCAGCACAGTGTCCAGCAGGGCCTGGGCCATATAATAGGTGTAGCCGTCCGCGGCTTTCACCTTGCAGTAGGTCTCATCCGGGTTCATGCACAGCGCCACATTGGAGGGCAGGGTCCAGGGCGTGGTGGTCCAGGCCAGGAAGTAGGCGTCCTCCCCCGCCACTTTGAAACGAACCACGGCGGAGCGCTCTTTCACCAGCTTATAGCCCTGGGCCACCTCCTGGGTGGACAGGGGCGTGCCGCAACGGGGGCAGTAGGGAACGATCTTAAAACCCTTGTACAGCAGGCCCTTATTCCAGATCTCTTTTAAAGCCCACCACTCGGACTCGATGAAATCGTCGTGATAGGTCACATAAGGGTCATCCATATCCGCCCAGAAACCCACAGTGCCGGAGAAGTCCTCCCACATGCCCTTGTATTTCCAGACGCTCTCCTTACATTTGTCGATAAAGGGCTCCAGGCCGTAGGCCTCGATCTGATCCTTGCCGTCCAGGCCCAGCAGCTTTTCCACCTCGATCTCCACAGGCAGTCCGTGGGTGTCCCAGCCCGCCTTGCGGGGCACCATATAGCCCTTCATGGTGCGGTAGCGGGGAATCATGTCCTTGATGACCCGGGTCTCCACATGGCCGATATGGGGCTTGCCGTTGGCCGTGGGCGGCCCGTCATAGAAGGTGTAGACCTCCCCGTCCTTATTTTTCTCCAGGCTCTTTTTAAAGATATCGTGTTCCTTCCAGAACTTTTCCACCTGTTTTTCTCTGTCCACAAAGTTGAGATCTGTCGATACTTTCTGATACATTCTGCTCTCCTCCTAAATTAAATTGCTGCGCAATGGCTCTAAAGGGTAAAGGCTCTTCGCCGTACATACAAAAAGCCCCGTCCGTAAAAGGACGGGGCCGACTGCCCGTTTAACCACCTGTTACGCATACGCACCGCCTGCGACGGCGGATCAATATGTTCCCCGCTAACGCCGGGGATACGGCAACGCCTACTGCTCTTCAGCATTGCAGCTCGGAAGTGATCTTCCGCGACAGTCTACTTGCACCGGTCTCCCACCTGCACCGGCTCGCTGGGGCTTTTAATCTGCGCGTACTCTCTTCGTCTGCGCCTGTTGGCTCGTTCTGTTTGTTCCGATTATAAAACCAGACACCGTTTCTGTCAAGGGAAAAAGTTGCACAGAAATACTGTACAGAATAAAGTAAGTTTATTATTGCAATTTCCCCGTATTCCGTTTATACTATTCATAGTACTTTATCACTATATGGAACACAAAAGGATGCCTCCTTTATGAACAGAAAAAGCGATTCGGACAAGAACAAACGAGGAAAACTTTATTATTCATTTCAGGCAATCAGTATGGTTCCGCTGCTGCTCTACGGTATTGTTGTCATCATCTTCAGCAGCACTTCCTTCAGACACAGTATGCAGGAACAAGTGTACACGGAACTGAGAAATGTGGCGTTTCTGGTGGACACGCTGCTGGACACGGCCTATCCGGGAGATTATTCTCTGGTGGACGGCAAGACTCTGTCTCTCTACAAGGGAGATGTGAATATCACCAGCGATTATACGCTCATCGACGGCATCCGGGAGCGCACGGCCATGGATGTGACCCTGTTTTATCAGAACACCCGGATTCTGACCACCATCAAAAACTGGGAGGGAGAGCGGATCGTCGGCACCCAGGCTCCCACGCAGGTGCTGACGGATGTGTTGCAGGAAGGCAAGTCCTGTTTTTATGACAACGTGATCGTGCGGGACACCAATTATTTCGCCTATTACGCGCCGCTGCGCAACGGTGACGGGCAGATCGTAGGGATCCTGTTTGTGGGAAAACCGGCGGCGGAAGTAAACGGACAGGTAAACCGGGCTTTGTCTCCCATTGTGATCGTGGGAGTAGTGCTGCTGATTCTGGCCTGTCTGTTCTCGGTCTATTACGCGGGCAGATTTTTAAAGGCCCTCTATGGCCTGAAATCCTTTTTCTCGCAGGTGGCAACCGGCAATCTGAGCGAAGAGCTGGATCCCGCGATTCTAAAACGCGGGGACGAGCTGACGGAGCTGGGGCGCTCCGCCCTGTCCATGCAGTGCTCCTTGCGCAGTCTGGTGGAGTGCGATACCTTGACGGAGCTGTATAACCGCCGCAGCGGCGGACGTCATCTGGCATGCTCCGTAGAAAAAGCCCGGTCCAAAAACACGCCTTTTACCCTGGTGATCGGCGATATAGATTTTTTCAAAAGGGTAAACGATACCTATGGACATCTGTGCGGTGACGAGGTATTGAAAAGCGTGGCCCGGCTGCTGCGAAAGCATCTGAAGGACAAGGGCTATGCCATCCGCTGGGGCGGCGAAGAGTTCCTGCTGGTCTATGAGAACAGCCGTCTGGAGGATGCCCTGGAATCTCTGCGCGCATTGCAGGAAGATATCAACAGTACCCGCATCCTGTTTGAGGATACGGTGGTCAGCGTGACCATGACTTTCGGCATGGCCTGCGATCCCACCATGGATCTCAAGGATTTGCTGCGCGAAGCGGACGATCGGCTGTACTATGGCAAAAATAACGGCAGAAACCAGATTGTAACGTGCTGTGGCGGGAAATCGCAGCAATAAAGATTTGAAGGAAGAAACGGAGAATGATCGATAAAAAATTGCTACCCTATATTTTAATGTTTGCGGCGGTGGTGCTGCTGGCGGTGGACGTCCGTATCCCCGTCAGGGATTATCCCGCCTTTGAGCCCTTTGTCACAGAGGCTCCTCAGACGGTGGATCTGGTAGTCAATCATGTGATTGGCCACCGTCTGCTGTTCGATCTGCTGCCGGATGTTCTGGGCTATCTTCTGCTGGCGGTATCCTGTGTGATGCTGGGACCGGGGAACCGGCACTTTTTCCGTCAGCTCCCCTGGATCGCGGTCAGCCTGGGATTTTATCTGTGTCAGCAACTGATGCCATTTTCCCTGAACGGCGGTATGCGCTTTCGGGCCGGGTATCTGCTGTATTTTATCTCCGGCGTATTGCAGGTGCTGATCCTGATGCGGGCCATGCTGCATGTCTGCGACGGCCTGGACACCACGGAAAACCACAGTTTCAACAATCTCTCCATTATTTTTATGATTATCAGCTGTTTCGCGGGGGTGGTGGCGGTGTTGGTCTGGTTTTACGATCTGGTGTGGATCGCGCTGGTCTACTTTATCGTACAGATGATTTTTCTGGGGATTTTTTGGTACCGGATCTGGACGGACCGACATCTTCTGACCGGGGAGGGGCAGGGAGAAAATACTGCCGGGTTAGTGTAAAATTTTAGTTGGCAAAATAAAAGGAAGAGGCCGAAACCCCTT
>CAJUAH010000034.1 GCA_910584375.1 uncultured Acetatifactor sp. | reverse complement strand
ATAGAGCGTTTGGCTACGGACCAAAAGGTCGGGGGTTCGAATCCTCTAACGCACGCTGATGCAAAAGCCGGAACTCTTTGGACATACAAAGGGTTTCGGCTTTTTTTGTGCATGGATTTGATACAGTCTCCAACTGATCAGCGACGTTCCGGTTGTAAGCATAGCGGACTTGTGGTAAGATATTAAAAAGGCGGAAATATTTGCCGACTGCTGAAAAGAGGGTTCAACGATACAGAGAGGTGGCATGAGATGACGGAGTCGAGGCCCCAGAGATATTGCAGGAAATGTCTGACCCGGGAAATGATCGGGCAGGAGGAATATTTTAAGAATCTACAGGAGTACATCGCGAACATAGAGCCGGATCTAAAGGTATCCGGGGAACTGTACGAGGAGAGGCTGGCGGTCTGCAAGGAGTGCGACCTGCTGCTGCAGGGCATGTGCCGCAGCTGCGGCTGCTATGTGGAACTGCGGGCCGCCATGAAGAAAAATGCCTGCCCCAGACATAAGTGGGAGAGCGCAGGCACGTAAACTTTTGATCTGTGGCGGGAAAGCTCCATATGCTCGGCGCATCCGTGCCCAGGATTCGAGCAGGACAGACTTTTCTTTTATCGGCGTTTTTGATATAATAAATCACATGGAAACGGAACTTTCAACAGCATATTCACAACAGGAGTACGGATGCATTTTCGGACGTCTGAAATGGCCGGATAGGAATATCGGGCACTGGCGGGTATGCCAAAACGGGAGAGCAGAGGATCTCCGACAGGAGGAGCAGATTATGGCGATCATGGTAAATCAGGTAGGGTACGAGGCGGCGGTTTCCTACAAGAAGGCGGTTGCAGACCGCCCCGGCAGCTACGTGCTGAAAAACGCGGCGGGAGAGATCCTGTGGCAGGGACAGGCAGGGGAGGCGGTATCCGACCCTCTGTGCGGCGAGACCTTATATCCGCTGGATTTTGGCAGCGTGCAGGCTCCCGGAAAATATCATCTGGAGAGCGCGGCGGGCGAAAAGAGCGACACCTTTACGATAGACAGGGATGTGCTGGCGGGAGTACATAACGCCATGATAAAGGCGCTGTATTTCCAGCGCTGCGGCTGCGCATTGGAGGAGAAATACGCGGGCCCCTATGTCCATGCGGCCTGCCATACCGGGGACAGCGAGGTCTACGGGGAGCCGGGACATATGCTCATGGCCCAGGGCGGCTGGCATGACGCGGGAGATTACGGGCGCTATATCACTCCGGCGGCGGTGACCATCGGCCATCTGCTATATGCTTACTGGCTGTATACCATGGCTTTTCAGGAGCAGCTCAATATCCCCGAGAGCGGCAACGGGTTGCCGGATGTACTGAACGAGTGCCGTTACGAACTGGAGTGGATGCTGAAGATGCAGCGGGAGGACGGCGGCGTGTACCACAAGCTGACGGCCTGGAGCCATGCGGATTTCATTATGCCCCAGGAGGATAAGGATTTGTTTTACGCCTATGCCGTCTCCTCGCTGGCGACGGCGGATTTCTGTGCCTGCATGGCGCTGGCGGCCAGGGTCTACAGGGGATCTTCCACAGCCGGAAAAGAGGAAAAAGAGTTTTCCCTGCGGCTGGAGGCGGCGGCAAGGAGAGCATGGAAGTGGCTGGCAGAGAACCCGGAGCCGTTGCTGTTTACCAATCCCCAGGGCAGCAATACCGGGGAGTACGGCGATACGACGGATGCGGACGAGCGCCTGTGGGCGGCGGCGGAGATGATGGCGCTGGCGGCCTGGCTGAAGGAAGATACCCGGGAATACAGGGAAGAGCTGTGCCGGATCCTGGACACCGGTCTTGCCGTGACGGACTTTGGCTGGACGGATGTGGCGGGTTTTGCGGCCCTGGCCGTTCTGACGGATATTGACGCCGCAAAGGCGGCGGGGGAAGAGACCGTGCAGAGATTGCAGACGGCAGTACTGGAGGAGGCAGACCGACTGGCTGCGCTGGGAGAACACAATGCCTTCGGCATGGCTATGGGAGCCGGGGATTTCTGCTGGGGCAGCAATATGGTGGTCACAAACAGGGGCATCCTGCTGGCGCTGGCCTGTAAAGTGCTGGAAATACAGGAAGACGGGACGGCGGGGCGCGTTGCCCGCTATGAAGAAGTGATGCAGGCCCAGATCGACTATCTGCTGGGCAAAAATATCACCGGTTACAGTTTTGTTACCGGTTTCGGGGAACATGCCTACCGCCATCCTCATCTGCGCACCACGGCGGCGGACAGCATCGACGATCCCATGGCGGGTTGGGTGTCCGGCGGTCCCAACGGCAAGCCGGGAGACGAACTGGCGATCAGGATGATTCCTGCGGGCACACCGCCCATGAAATGTTATCTGGATCGCGAGGAATGCTATTCCCTGAACGAGATGACGATCTACTGGAACTCCTCGGCGGTGTTTGTAACGGCGTATCTGCGGCAGAAAGCCTGGGACAGGGAAAGGGAGCAGGGGGAGCAGGCATGAACACTTTTAAATATCAGGTGGTGAGCATAGACGGCGATTACGCGCATCTGAAACGCATCGACGAGGAATCGGAGGAGCTAAAGCTGGTGGCCAGGGCGCTGCTGCCCCCGGAGATCACGGAAGGGACAAAACTTTTGTATGAATGGATGCAGTACAGCGTGTTGGCCGACTGATATCTATAGGAAAAACATGATTGACGGGAAGGCCCCCCTGTTGATGGAATTGCGGACTTCTGCATATTGTCGCGGGCAAATTGTTCCACAGAGCATAGATATTGACATATAGAGATTGTAAGGCCTTGATATTATAAGAGGAGATAAACTATGAGCGAGAAAAGAGTATATCACAATCCGGTACAGCGGGGTTTTTTCCCGGATCCGTCGGTGATCCGGGTGGGGGACGACTACTACATGGTCAACTCCAGTTTCCAGTATTTTCCGGCCATTCCCATATCCCACTCCCGGGATATGGTACACTGGCATATCATTGGCCACGCCATCAGTGATCCGCAGTGGTTGGATCTCAGCGATATCCGTGATTCCCACGGGATCTGGGCGCCGGATATCTCCTGTGTGGACGGGAAATTCTATGTCTTTGCCACGCTGCGGCTGAACGCCGACGGCAAGCGGGACAACAATGTGATGCGCAGACAGCTGGTGATGGTGTCCGACAGGCCGGAAGGGCCTTACAGCAAGCCGGTCTGTCTGGAGGTGGACAATATCGATCCCTCCCATTTTGTGGATGAGGACGGCAGCCGGTACATGATCATTGCCAAGGCGGCCCAGGCCGTGCCCCTGAGCGGAGACAGCCTGCAGGTGGCCGGAGAGATGAAGACGGCCTGGGACGGCACCGGGGAGCGCTGCTCGGAGGGCCCTCATCTGCTGAAAAAGGACGGCTATTATTACGCCATGGTGGCGGAGGGCGGCACAGGTTACGGGCACGGCATCAATATGGCCCGCAGCAAAAATATGTACGGCCCCTATGAGAACTCACCTTACAACCCGGTGATGCGGCAGACGGATCCCCAGGCTCCCATCCAGCGGGCGGGACACGGCAAGCTGGTGCAGGATCAGAACGGGCAGTGGTGGTGCTATTACCTCTGCGGCAGGCCCAACGAGGGGCGCTACACCACAGTGGGCAGGGAGTCCGCCTTGGACCCGGTGCAGTGGACGCCGGACGGCTGGCTGACCGTCAATGAGGGAAAGGGCCCCAGCCTGGAGCAGACCGCGCCGGATCTGCCGGAGTGCGTTTTCGAGCGGAACCTGTTTGACGACTTTGACGATACAAAACTGAATCTGGAGTGGGAGTTTGTGCGCAACCCGGACAACGGCTCCTGGTCGCTGACAGAGCGCCCCGGATATTTCCGGATCTGGACCCGGGACGGACAGCTAAATGAGATCCGTTCCAAGAATACGCTGCTTCGCCGGGAGCAGGAGCTG
Organism: uncultured Acetatifactor sp.; assembly: GCA_910584375.1. Classification (GTDB taxonomy): domain Bacteria; phylum Bacillota; class Clostridia; order Lachnospirales; family Lachnospiraceae; genus Acetatifactor. The sequence continues at coordinate 41,794 of CAJUAH010000034.1, read as the reverse complement.
TCCTACACGGCGGAGACCAAACTGGAATACTACCCGGACCATGACGGGGAGCAGGCGGGCCTGACCTGTTATTACAGCACCGCCACCTATGCCCGGTGCAGTCTGTGCTGGGAGGGGGGCCGGAAACTGCAGCTGGTGATCAACCGAAACCACGGTGAGGAGCTGATGGCGGAGGTTACGGACATAAAAGAGGCTCCGGTTTACCTGAAAGTAGTGGTGGAAAAGCTGACCCGCAGCTTTTATTACAGCTATGACGGGGAGGACTGGCAGATTCTGGGTGTGTTGGAGAACTGCATCTACCTCTGTGACGAGGGCGTACCCGACGATCCCAAGCGTCACACAGGCACGCTGGTAGGCATCTATGCCAACAACGGCGGCTGCGGCTGCCGCAAGAGTGCGGATTTTGATTACTTTAAATATGAGGACTGATGATAAAATACGGAACTTTTTGTGCGCAGATAGTGGCATATATTGGAAACGGCATATATAAGAAGTTTGTTATTGCTTTGCCAGGAGGTAAGTAGATGGACTTTCGGAAGACATTTGATAAAATACCAGAAATTTTTGACATGCACAGACCGAGATATTGTAGGGAGTTATTTCAGGAACTGGAAACGGTATGTGGATTAAATCCGGAAAAGAAAGTACTTGAAATCGGCCCTGGAACGGGTCAGGCAACGGAGCCTGTACTAAAAACAGGGTGCGACTACACTGCAATTGAGCTCGGAGAAAATTTTACTTCCTTGATGAAAGAAAAGTTTGGCGGTTATCAGAATTTTCATATTGTGAATGGGGATTTTGAGAATTACGGTTTCGATGAAAACGCATATGATCTGGTATATTCGGCGGCTACTATACAATGGATTCCGGAGGAAACAGCATTTACGAAAACATACAGGATGTTAAAGCCGGGAGGTTATCTTGCTATGTTTATGACCCGCTCGGATGAGACAAGTGCAAATCCGTCTTTAAAATCCGAGATTGATAAAGTGTACGATAAATATTTCCGTGTAAAGCAAAAATACAGCTGTAAGTTGAACTATGAAAATGTTCTTAACTATGGATTTGAGAAGTTACAGTACAAAGAGTGGAAGAGCGTGCGGAAATTAAATGCAGATGAATATATTTGTTATATCAGCACTCACTGTGAACACATAACGTTGGAGGAACCCCATAAATCACATTTCTACGCAGGTATTAGAAAAGCAATCACAGAGGCAGGAAATGAGATAGTCATTTTAGACACAATACCGTTATACCTGGTGCAAAAACCTCTATAAATCCTAAAACTCGCAGGATGCAACACACAGACTTTGAGCAAAGGAAAATCAGTTTTTAGAAGTAAGGATATATGATAAGGTAAAAAAGGCTTTGAAGACTGTCAGCAAACAGTCCTCAAAGCCTTATCTTATGCTCAATCAGTAAACACTGTCCCCTACTTCTTGATACCCGCCCGCTTGCGCAGCGTGGGATCCAGGATCTTCTTGCGGATCCGCAGTTTGGAGGGGGTGATCTCCAGCAGCTCGTCGGTGTCGATGAAGTCCAGCGCCTGCTCCAGGCTCATGATCTTGGGCGGCGTCAGGCGCAGGGCCTCGTCCGCGCTGGAGGAGCGGGTGTTGGTGAGCTGTTTTTTCTTGCAGACATTGATCTCGATATCTTCGCTCTTGCCGGTCTGGCCCACCACCATGCCGCTGTATACCTTCTCGCCGGGGCCGATGAACAGGATGCCCCGCTCCTGGGCGTTGAACAGGCCGTAGGTGATGGACTCCCCCGCCTCAAAGGCGATCAGGGAACCCTGCTTCCGGTAGGCGATATCCCCCTTGTAGGGGCCATAGCCGTCAAAAACGGTATTCAGGATGCCGTTGCCCTTGGTGTCGGTCATGAACTCTCCCCGGTAGCCGATAAGTCCCCTGGAGGGAATGGAAAACTCCAGCCGGGTGTAAGTGCCGCCGGTGATGGAACCCATGTTCCGCAGTTCGCCTTTGCGCTGCCCCAGCTTTTCGATGACGGCCCCGGCGAACTCGTTGGGCACATCGATATAGGCCAGCTCCATGGGCTCCAGCTTGTGTCCGGCCTCATCGGTTCTGTACAGCACTTCCGCCTTGCTGACGGCGAACTCAAAGCCCTCCCGGCGCATGTTCTCGATCAGGACGGACAGGTGCAGCTCCCCGCGCCCGGATACCTTGAAGGCGTCCGTGGAGTCCGTCTCCTCCACCCGCAGGGATACGTCGGTATTCAGCTCCCGAAACAGCCGATCCCGGATGTGGCGGCTGGTGACGAACTTGCCCTCCAGTCCTGCCAGCGGGGAGTCGTTGACCATGAAATGCATGGCTATGGTGGGCTCGCTGATCTTTTGAAAAGGAATGGGCGCTACGGCCTCGGGAGAGCAGAGAGTGTCCCCGATATGGATGTCGGCTATGCCGGAGATGGCCACGATGGAGCCGATGCCTGCCTCCTTGACCTCCACTTTGTTCAGACCGTCAAACTCATAGAGCTTGCTGACTTTGACTTTGGTCTGCTTGTCCGGCTCGTGGTGGTTGACGATCACCACCTCCTGATTTACCCGGATCACGCCGTTGTCCACCTTGCCCACGCCGATGCGTCCCACATACTCGTTGTAGTCGATGGTGCTGATCAGCACCTGGGTACCGGCCTCCGGGTCGCCCTCGGGAGCGGGAATATAGTCCAGGATCGTCTCAAACAGCGGGGTCATGTCCGTGCCGGGCTGCTCCGCGTCCAGGGAGGCGATGCCGGACTTGGCGGAGGCGAACACGAAGGGGCAGTCCAGCTGGGCGTCATCGGCGTCCAGCTCCAGGAACAGCTCCAACACCTCGTCTATAACCTCGTTCGGACGGGCCTCGGGCCGGTCGATCTTGTTGATGCAGACGATAACGGGCAATTTCAGCTCCAGCGCCTTGCGCAGCACGAACTTGGTCTGGGGCATGGCCCCCTCAAAGGCGTCCACCACCAGGATCACGCCGTTGACCATCTTCAGCACGCGCTCCACCTCGCCGCCGAAGTCCGCGTGGCCCGGAGTGTCGATGATGTTGATCTTGGTGTCTTTATAGGTGACTGCGGTATTTTTGGACAGGATCGTGATGCCCCGTTCCCGCTCGATGTCGTTGGAGTCCATGACCCGCTCGGCCACTTCCTGCCCCGCCCGGAAAACGCCGCTCTGTTTGAGCAGCTCGTCCACCAGCGTTGTCTTGCCGTGATCCACATGGGCAATGATGGCAACATTTCTGATATCTTCTCTTTTTTGTCTCATATATTACATCCTCATTTCTCTCGGATATGCCTCAGCAGCATATCCAAATACTGTTCCAGCCATTAACATTTCTCAAACTGTTACAGTATATCACTAATCGAATGGAGGCGCAATAAAATATTGTCGAAATTTTTGGCTGAAAATGTCTTCTCAAATGACCCAAAATGAGGTATAAATATATTACATTACAGGCGAAAGTGTGCCGGAAAAATTCTTAATGTGTAAGAAGGGAGAACCAGAATGACAGATAAGGTAATCGAAAACAATCAAGTGACCGTTATGGGAGAAATCATCAGCGATTTCGCCTACAGTCATGAGATATTTGGAGAAGGATTCTATATGGTGGATGTGAAAGTGCAGAGGCTCAGCGAGAGTTTTGACATCATTCCCCTTATGGTCTCGGAGAGATTGATCGACGTGAATGCGGATTATAAAGGAAAAAATATTTGCGTAAACGGTCAGTTTCGCTCCTACAATCGTCATGAGGAGCGCAAAAACCGTTTGGTCTTGTCAGTTTTTGCCAGAGAGATTGATTTTGTGGAGGAGATTGAGGAGAGTTCCAAGACCAACCAGATTTATCTGGACGGATATATCTGCAAGGAACCTATTTACCGCAAGACTCCGCTGGGAAGGGAGATTGCCGATGTGCTGCTGGCTGTGAACCGCCCTTACGGCAAATCGGATTATATTCCCTGCATATGCTGGGGAAGGAACGCCCGTTTTGCCAGCAGCTTTCATGTGGGGGAGCGCTGCGCCATATGGGGACGCATACAGAGCCGTGAATACATGAAAAAACTGGACGAGGAACATGCGGAAAAGAGGGTGGCCTTTGAGGTATCCGTCAGCAAGATGGAACTGGTGGAGGCGGAAGAAGAGCAGCCGGTATAGTCTGATCAGACATGGCATTGCCAAATGTGGTATAAAATGGTATAATCTATAAAACGGTATACAAAAGCCAGGAGGATCGGGCCGTAGAGCGGCAGCGCAGGCCGGTCTGTAATCTATTTGGAGATCGACATGGACAGAGGAAACATATACATATATACAGGGGACGGCAGAGGCAAATCTCCCGCCGCGTGGGGCAGGGCCTTACAGGCGGCGGCAGAGGGCGGATCCGTTGTGGTCATACAGTTTTTGAAGGGGAAAGGGATCGCGGACAGCGCCTTTATTCGCCGGATGGAGCCGGAGATACGGCTTTTTCATTTTGAGAAATCGGACGGGAACTATATGGAACTGTCCGAGGATAAAAAGAAGGAGGAGTGCGTCAATATCCGCAACGGTCTGGGCTATGCCAAAAAGGTTCTGTCCGTGGCGGAGTGCGACCTGCTGATCCTGGATGAAGTGCTTGGGCTGGTGGAGAAAGAGATCATCACGGTGGATGATCTGCGGGAACTGTTGGAGAGCCGCCGGGAGACGGATGTGATCCTGACAGGCAGCAGCATGAGCGATGAGATCTGCGCCCTGGCGGACGAAGTCTCCAAAATAGAGACAGTAAAATACAAAGTATGAAATTAGGTCATTGACAAAGCCATAGGTCAATGCTATGATATTAAAAATAAGGTAGAGGTTGCGTATGTTAAGAGTACTTCTTCGGATGTGGCAGCCACGCGGGAAGGGGAAAGAAAGGGACATACGCCGAAAGGACCGGCGCGCTGTGAACCGGGGCCTTGGGCATGCAGTCAACAGCTGCATGACTGTCATCTGTGTAACAGGATGGGGCGCTATCGTATAATATCAGGATGAGGATTCGTGATATGATTCGTCGGCGCGCGGTTGTCGGCGTTTTTTCTGTTTTTCGGCAACTGACCGGCAATCTGACGGAGCGTGGGAATGGCTGCCAGAGCAGCGGAATGGAGGAGAAGAGTATGGCTATTTTTACAGGTTCAGGAGTGGCGATCGTCACCCCGATGCGGGAGGACGGCAGTGTGAATTTTGAGAAGTTCACGGAGCTGGTGGAGTTTCAGATCGAGGGCGGCACGGACGCGATCATCGTATGCGGTACCACCGGGGAGGCGTCCACCATGAGCCATGAGGAGCATCTGGATGTAATACGTCACTGCGTGGAGGTGGTGAAAGGCCGTATCCCCGTGATCGCGGGAACCGGCTCCAACTGCACGGAGACGGCGGTGTACCTGTCCCAGGAGGCGGAAAAGTTCGGTGTAGACGGCCTGCTGTTGGTGTCCCCCTACTATAATAAAGCCACCCAGAACGGTCTGTACACCCACTTTAAGACGGTGGCGGACTCCGTGAAAATTCCCATTCTGTTATACAATGTGCCCAGCCGTACCGGCTGCAACATCCTGCCCCAGACCGTCGTGCGTCTGTGCCGTGACTGCGGGAATATCGTAGGCGTCAAGGAGGCCAGCGGCAATATCGGCCAGATCGCCCAGCTGGCGGCTCTGGCGGGGGACAGCGTGGATATCTATTCGGGCAACGACGACCAGATCGTGCCGATCCTGTCCCTGGGCGGCAAGGGCGTGATCTCCGTACTGGCCAATGTGGCGCCCCGTCAGACCCATGAGATATGCGCCAAATTCTTCGCGGGAGACGTGGCAGGCAGTCGGCAGATGCAGCTGGAGGCCATGGATCTGTACGGCGCGCTGTTCTGCGAGGTCAATCCCATACCGGTGAAAAAGGCGCTGAACCTGATGGGCAAAGGGGCCGGTTCTTTACGTCTTCCTTTGACGGATATGGAGGAGGCGAACGCGGCCCGGCTGGAAAAGGCCATGCGGGCGTACGGGATACTGGAGTAGAATGCGATGATATGCGAAGCGGAAGTTCTGACGGATTTCCGAACGGGAGACTTTATATGATCAGATTAATTATGCACGGTTGTAACGGAAAGATGGGCCAGGTGATCAGCGGCATCGTGGCTCAGGATCCGGAGATTCAGATAGTGGCCGGAGTGGATCGCCAGGACGATGGGCACAATTCCTATCCGGTGTTTTCCGATATCAGTGAATGCGATGTGGAGGCGGATGTGCTGATCGATTTCAGCACGGCCTCGGCGATGGATGCGCTGCTTGACCACTGCATTGCCCATAAGCTCCCCTGTGTACTCTGTACCACGGGACTGAGCCCGCAGCAGCTCGCCCATGTGGAAGAGGCATCCAGGGAGGTGGCGGTGCTGAAGTCCGCCAATATGTCTTTGGGAATCAATCTGCTGCTGAAAATGTTGAAAGACGCGGCGGATGTGCTGGCTCCCGCGGGATATGACATTGAGATACTGGAAAAGCACCACAACCTGAAACTGGACGCTCCCAGCGGCACGGCGCTGGCGCTGGCGGATTCTATCAACGAGGAGTGCGGCAATGCCTATACCTATGTCTATGACAGGAGCCAGCGGAGAGAGAAGAGGGATAAAAAGGAGATCGGCATCAGCGCCGTCCGGGGCGGCACCATCGTGGGCGAACACGAGGTTATTTTTGCCGGACAGGATGAAGTGATCACCTTTTCCCACAGCGCCTACTCCAAGGCGGTGTTTGCCAAGGGAGCGGTGCAGGCCGGGAAATTCCTGGCGGGCAAGCCTGCCGGGCTGTACGATATGAGCCATGTCATCGACGCGCAGTTATAGCGCGGACGGCGCAAAAGGGCCACAGGAGTGATATACCTGTGGCCTTTTGCAAAAACGGATATGGCCTATCGCGCCGAGGAACCCGCGCCCGATCCGGTAGTGGAGCCCGATCCCGTGCCGGTGGTGGAACCGCTGCCGCCCGTGGCGGAGCCGTTGCCGGAATTACCGTTGCCCAGAGCGGAATCGGAGGTATTTCCCGTGTTATCCCCTGTCATATCGTCGATCAGATCCGACACGCCGTCCGTCACATCTCCGACGATGCCGTCTACCACATTGCCCGCGTCGTCAGCCACGTCGCCTATTACATTGCCGGTGTTGTCCCCGGCGTCACCTGTTGTGCCGCCATTGCCCACGTCAGAGCCTCCCGTGGAACCGTTCGCGGTGCTGCTGCCGTTGTCGGCGTCTCCGGCGCCGTTGCCGCCATTGACAGTGCCGTTGTTGTTGCCATTGGCAGTACCGTTGTTGTCGCCGTTGGTTGTACCGTTGTTGTCGCCGTTGGTTGTACCGTTGCTGCCGCCATTGACAGTACCGTTGCCGGTGTTGCCGGAGCCGCCGGTGGTGTTTCCGGCCAGATTGCTGCCGGTATTGCTCTCACTGGTCTGGTTCCCGGCCATATCGCCGGAATTGTCGTCGTTGTTTTTGTTGCTGGAACATGCGGTAGCCATGCACATGCAGGCCATCAGCAGCCCAGCAGCGATCCATTTTTTGCCTTGCTTTTTCATCATAACTCCTCCTGATTTATGCTCCGCGTCAGCCTGATACAGGCATACGCACGGAATGATTATTTTTGGCTCTGCAAATAGTATGCGTATGTCCGGGATAATTATACAGAGATCGGAAAAGGCACAATATATAAAAAGAAATGAAACAGAGAGGCAGAAAAACAGATAAAAAACGGAGAATAGGAAAAATATGGAATTTCGGCCATGCATTGATATACACAACGGAAAAGTAAAGCAGATCGTGGGCGGCAGCCTGAGAGATCGGGGAGATCAGGCCCGGGAAAACTTTGTCTCCGAACAGGACGCGGCCTTTTATGCGGGTCTGTACCGGCAGGCAGGCATACGGGGCGGCCATATCATTCTGCTGAACGGAGCGGACAGCGCGTATTACCAGGCCACCCGACAGCAGGCTCTGGCGGCGCTCAGGGCTTATCCCGGCGGTTTGCAGGTGGGAGGCGGCATACACAGGGGAAACGCGGAGGAATATCTGGAGGCCGGGGCTTCTCAGGTCATAGTCACTTCCTATGTGTTTTATGACGGCAGAGTGGACTTTGAGCGACTGGAAGAATTGAAAAGCGCCCTGGGAAGAGAGCGTCTGGTGCTGGATCTGAGCTGCCGGAAACTGGAGGGACAGTACCGGATCGTGACGGACAGGTGGCAGAAGGCCACAGAGGAGTCGCTGACGGAGGAACTGTTGGACAGACTTTCGGGCTACTGCTGTGAATTTCTGGTACACGCGGTGGATGTGGAGGGCAAATCCCGCGGTATCGAGCGGGAGCTGGCGGCTATGTTGGGGAGCTGGGGAAAACAGCCGATCACTTATGCCGGAGGCGTACACAGCTATGAGGATCTGCTGCTGCTGAAAAAGCTGGGGCAGGATCGGCTGCATGTGACGGTGGGCAGCGCCCTGGATCTGTTCGGGGGAAACCTGGATCTTGAGAAGATACTGGAGATATGCAAAGAAAAAGGCTGACAGATTCTGTCAGCCCTCATTCTCTAATCCCATAAAACGACTATGCCATTCATAAAACAATTATACATTATATTAAGAACAGGTACATCGTGTTACTGATTATAGATGTTATAAGAGATTCTTATAACTTTGTTACATTTACAGCCTGGGGTCCCTTCTCGCCGTTTACAACCTCAAACTCCACTGCCTGACCCTCTTCCAGAGACTTGAAACCTTCCATGTTCAGCCCAGAATAGTGTACGAATACGTCGTTGCCGGACTCATCAGAGATGAAACCGTAGCCCTTTTGGTTGTTAAACCACTTTACTGTACCTTTGTTCATTGTAAATACCTCCAAAAAAATGTATGTTGCACAATTACAACGATTACAGAATAACACAGGAAGAAGAAATTGTAAATAGTTTTTATAAGATTTTTACAGAAATTCTTTAAATTTTGTGGGTTTGGAGATAAAAAATGGTTGAAATGTTACAAAAATATTAATTTTTATTGAGCAAATGAAATATCTGTGGTAAAATAGGACTTGTTCGATTGGAGGTGACGGACTTAGGTGAGGACCAAAAAGCATAAACGCAAGACAAACCGTGTGGTGATCGTGACCTCGGACGCAGTGGACGGGAAATCGCGGCATCTGCGCTTAAACCATTGGGCGATGCAGCTTTTGACAGTGGTGATCTGTATCGCCGTAGGTTATGTATTGGGTCTCATCATCTATGGGGAACAGTACCGGTCCCGGATATGGGATCGCGCTGACCGCAGGATCGAAGAGGTTCAGGCGCAGAACGAACAGCTGCAACAGCAGCTGGAGGCGGCGGAGACGGAAAAGATGGACATGCAGAGCCAGGTTATAGCCTTAAACAGCAAGATCGATCTGCTCAGCGACACGGTGAACCAGAAGACAGAAGAGATGGCCGGGCTGATGGAGACGATCGACGGACAGTATATTCCAAGTTGTTTCCCGCTGTCCGGTTCCGCCTCTATCGTGGAGATTACGGAAGAGGAACCTACCTGTGTCCTGAACGGAACGGAGGGGACTACAGTGGTGGCTACGGCCACCGGAGTCGTCACAGAGGTGGGAGAGGACACAGACTACGGAAACCGGGTGGTGGTGGATCATGGGAACGGCTATGTGACCGTATACCGCAACAAGGGGGACTGTATGGTAAAGGTGGGAGATACGGTGGTGCAGAAGAGCGCGCTCTTTTACATCGGCAGCGGGAACACCAGGTTGGGATATCAGATTCAGATGGACGGGGGATATATCAATCCTGTACAGATGATGGATATCAGCGGATAAAAGCGTGGAGATGCAGGGACTTGGCGGAATATGATTTTAGGGAGGAAAAAAGTATGATTGGGAAAAAGGAAAACACAGTGATAACGACAATCCTGGGCAGAGGCTCTCTGATCAACGGAGACTTTATCGTAAAACAGAGCGCCCGGATAGACGGCGAGATACAGGGGGATGTACATGTGGCGGGAACCCTGATCGTGGGAGCCGGCGCCCGGATAGACGGCAATATTGACGCGGACACGGCGATCATTGGCGGCGATGTGGTGGGGAACATAGAGGCTCCGTCCAAAGTGGAGCTGACGGTTACGGCCAAGGTGATCGGAGACATCACCACCAATGTGATCGTGATCGATGAGAACGCCATATTCCAGGGGCGCTGCAATATGAATCAGGACGCCCCCCGCAGAAAGAATCCGACGGTTAAGAAGGCCGTCAAGGAGGGGAGACGTTCTGCCAAGGCGGCGCTGCAGGAGGCTCTTCGCGAGGTGCAGGAAGAGAACATGGTCTGGAACGAGGAGGACGAAATGGCTGCAGCCGACAATGGCGGCGGAGACGGTAAGACTATGGAATAGAGTGATGGAATAACCGTTGGAAATAGGCGGGGCGGCGTGCGCTGCCCCGCTTGATATACCAGATTATTGTCCGTCATTCACTTTTTGGCGGCTCCATCCTCTTAAACACCATGTCGTAGCCGTCGTTCCCATAATTCAGAGAGCGATTGACCCGGCTGATGGTGGCAGTGGAGGCGCCGGTCTTTTCCGCGATCTCCAGATAGGTCTTGTGATCGTCCAACATGGAGGCGACCTCAAACCGCTGCGATAGAGATAAAAGTTCGTTTACGGTACAAAGATCCTCAAAGAATATATAACACTCTTCTTTGCTCTGCAGACAGAGAATCGCGTCAAACAGCCTGTCTACCGCCTCTGTTTTGATTTTTTTATTCATTGTCATCCCCAAGCCTTTCTGTTTATGTCCTTCGCCGGCGCCGCATCGGTGACCGAACGCCGTATAGCTCATTTTAACATATTAAAGTTCTAAAGTAAATATCCGGGAAAAGAAAATAAAGATCAAAAATAGAGATCCTTTTCACAGAAAAAAAGGTTGTCATGTAGTTTTAAATACTATATAATGATATACAGTAACATATTTCTGAGACGTGGGGGAAAGAGGCAAAGATGACTATAGATACGGAGAATCTGTTGAACAGTATACTGGAGAGCCTGAGCCGGATCGAGTATATCCGTCCCGAGGATATCCCGGACATCGACCTGTATATGGATCAGGTGACGACGTTTATGGACAGCAGGCTGCGGACGACCACCCGCAATCCCGACGACGACAAGGTGCTGACCAAGACCATGATCAACAACTACGCCAAAAATGATCTGCTGCCGCCGCCGATTCGGAAAAAGTATTCCAAGGAGCATGTGCTGGTACTTATTTTTATCTATTATTTCAAGGGCGTTATGTCCATTAACGATATCCAGATCCTGTTAAAACCCATTACGGACAGATATTTTGGAGGCAAGGAAAGCTTTGACCTGGAGGCGGTGTACCAGGAAGTCTTCGGCATGGAGAAGGAGGAGGTGGAGCTGCTCAAGGAGGACGTGCGGCGCAACTATCTCAAGGCGCAGCAGACCTTTCAGGAGGCGCCTTCTGAAGACAGGGATTTTCTGCAGAAATTTTCCTTTATCTGTCTGCTCAGTTTTGACGTGTATGTGAAAAAACTGATGATCGAAAAGATGGTGGACGATCTGGCGGGTCAAAAGATCACGCCGGATAAAAAGGACAGGAAGGAGAAAAAGGAATGAACTATGTGATGGACATGCACACCCATACCATAGCCAGCGGGCACGCGTACAGTACTTTGCAGGAAAATATCGCTGCGGCCAGGGAGAAAGGGCTTAAGTTCCTGGGCCTGAGCGAGCACGGTCCGGCTTTGGCGTGCGGGCCCCATCCCATGTATTTTCAGAATTATAAGATTATCCCCAGGCAATACGGCGAGCTGCGGCTTTTTTGCGGGATAGAGGCCAATATAACGGACTATGAGGGGCATCTGGATCTGGACGGTACAATATTGGATCGGATGGACTACTGCATCGCCAGTATGCATACGCTGATCCTGCCTCCCGGTTCTGTAAAGGAGAATACCCGGGCGGCGGTACATGCCATGGAGAACCCGCTGGTCAAGATCCTGGGCCACCCGGACGACTCCCGCTATCCCATGGACTATGAGGAGCTGGTCAGGGCCGCGGCAGAGTTGCGGACGGTTCTGGAAGTAAACAATTCGTCCCTGCATCCCCTGGCCTCCAGAAAAGGGGCGCGGGAGAATCTGCACACCATGCTGGAGGCCTGTATGCGTTACGGAGTCAGCGTGATCGTGGGCACGGACAGCCATATCAGCTCGGCTATAGGAGATTTTACCCGGGCGGACGCGCTGCTGCGGGAGACGGATTTTCCCGAAGAACTGATCGTCAACACGGATCCCGGCAGGATCGGGGACGTGGTCAACATACTGTAGAAAGAGGAGGAATATGCCATGAAAAGCGAGGATTGCGGTTATTGTATGAGAGGGGAGCTGCTGGATCGGTTCGGCATCTTTATCTGCGACCTTGAGGTCAGCAGTCTGATCCTGTTTCGGGAGCAGAGTAAACCCGGCAGATGTATCGTGGCCTATAAAGATCATGTCAGTGAGATCGTGGATATCAGCCCCGAGGAGCGGCGTCTGTTCATGGAGGACGTGGCCCGGGCGGCAGGGGCCATCCACAGGGCTTTTCACCCGGATAAGCTGAACTACGGCGCTTACGGCGACACCGGCTGCCATCTCCACATGCACCTGTGCCCCAAGTATAAGGACGGCGACGAGTGGGGCGGCGTGTTTCAGATGAATCCCGGGAAAGTGTATCTGACCGAGGAAGAATATGAGGAAATGATACGCAGGATCCGGGAAAATCTGTAGACGGGACGAATCAGAGATGGAGAAAAGACGGAGAGCGGCGGCATTGGCCGTGTCGGCGGCGGTGCTGATCCTGCTGCTGATGAATACATACGGTCAGCGGGAGCTGCGGATCGGCCTGACGCCGGATGGCGTCGCCGAACAGCAGGTCTGGCAGAGCTATACGCCCCATCTGACCCTGCCCCGGGGCGAATATGAACTGGAATTGCAGGGCAGCGGTTCGGTGGCGGTCTTAAACAGCGAGGGCACGCCGCTGGGCAGCGGCAGCGGGGCGGAGCCTTTTCGGATGCGCCTTGCAAAGGACGAGAGCGACATCGTCATAAAGGGCTGGCACGAGGGCGTCCTTACCTCCGTCACGGTGCGGAGAACGGCGGGGGGCGCGGTCTACAGGGACGGATTTCTGCTCAGTCTTGGGATCGCGGCTCTGACGCTGGCGGTGGGCTGGATCTGGGCAAAGGAAAAAAAAGGGACGCGGGCGACGGTATTTTTCGTTCTGCTGGGGGTGACGGCGCTGGCCAGTTACCCTCTTTTCAGCGGGACCGTAGGCCCCGGACATGATCTGAACTTTCATCTGTACCGTATAGAGGGGATCAAGGACGCCCTGCTGGAGGGGCAGTTCCCGGTGCGGCTCCACCCCACGCAGAATCATGGCTACGGATATATTTCATCCAGTGTGTATCCGGAGCTTTTTTTGTATTTTCCGGCGCTCTTACGGCTCCTGGGAGCCTCTCCGGTGATGGCCTACAACACATTCCTGACAGCGGTGAACGCCGCCACCGCGTGGATCATGTATGTCTGCGCCAGGGGAATATCCCGCTCCCGCTACGCGGGATTGCTGGCCTCCGTCCTGTACACTCTCTCCACCTGGAGGACCATGAATCTCTATTACAGGGCGGCATTGGGGGAGGCCCTTGCCATGACCTTTTTTCCCCTGCTGCTGTACGGTCTGTATCTGTTGCTGGCGGAGGATCGCGAGGCCCGGCCGCAGGGGAGGGGATGGTGGATCCTGGCTTTGGGATGCAGCGGTATCTTTCAGTCCCATATCATCAGCACGGTCTTTGCGGCGGGGGTCATAGCAGTAGCCATCCTGGTATATCTCCGCAGATTTCTGGAGCGGGAGCGGCTGTTGGGATTTGTGAAGGCGGGGATTCTTACGCTGCTGTTGAACCTGTGGTATCTGGCCGCCTTCCTGACTTATTATCTGGGCGCCGACCTGGCGATCCGGCATACTCCGGAAAACACCGAGTTCTACCAGAACGCCGTGTTTCCCACGGAGCTGTTCAATGTGTTCAACACGGGCTTTGGCTATTCCCAGCTGCTGGAGCAGGGGCTGCGGGGCAATATGTCCCTGTCCCTGGGCGTGGGCGTGACTGGGGCGGCTCTGCTCTGCCTGGCGCATTTTGCGCTGGGGAGGAGAGAGGGCGCAGAGAGAAGGAAGTTTTACGGCCTGCTGACGGCCATGGGGCTTGTGCTGGTCTTTATGTCCGGCACCCTGTTTCCCTGGCAGCCGCTGCAGCGGGTGCGGCCGGTCAACGCATTCTGCGGTACGGTGCGTATGCCCTGGCGATTCTTAAGCCTGGCGTCCCCCATGTTCTGTATGGCGGCGGCCGGGATCCTGGCCCGGCGGGACAGGAGACAATGGCTGACTATGGCCTGTGGCGTGCTGGCGGTGTGCGCGCTGGCCTTTGTCCGGTGGGGAACGGCCTACACCACGGAGCTGGATCCGGCGCTAAAGCCGGGGCGGGCGGTGGGGACTTACGCCTCCGCCGGGTATGACAACGAGTATTTTCCGTGGGGGACGGACCCGGGCGGTCTGACGGCGGGGCGATATGTCACCGGGGGCGCGGAGCTCATGGAATATGAGAAACAGGGCACACATGTCAGCCTGCGGCTGCAAAATGTACAGCCGCAGGGCTGGGTGGAGATCCCGCTGCTGTACTATGACGGATACGGAGCCAGGGATCAGCAGGGACAGCGGCTGGAGACGGAGCCCGGCGACAATCATGTGGTGAGGATCCTGCTGCGGGAGGGAACGACGCGGGTGGAACTGCGGTATGAGGGATTCTGGTATTTCCGGGCCGCGGAGCTGGTCACGGTCCTGACGCTGGGAGCCTGGGGGGTGTACTGGTGGAAGAAAAGAAGACGAAACGGCTGAGAGAGATTCTGCGCAGGGGGGGAGACAGGGCGGCGCTGGCGGCGATCGTCCTGGCGGCCCTGCTGTGCGAGATTTTTCTCCTGAATTACAAACACTGGGCGACTCTGGCCTGCCGGCCCGTGGAGGCCGCGGAGCGCAATCTCTACGGAATGGTGGAGAGGGAGGGGCGTTACGAGCTCATCGACGAAGAGGCGGTGATAGAGTTTACCGGGATCGGCAGGCCCGTGTCCAGCCTGGCCTTCTCCCTGGAGGGGGAACAGATGGCGGAAATCATGGTGGCGGCGGTGGATGAGGCCAACGCCGCCTATCTGTGCGCCCCGGAGCGGGTCGTGCGGGGGGACGTATCACGGGGTCAGTATCTGATTTTGCACCTCTGCGGGGATGTGCAGAAACTGAAGGTGGTGATCCGGGGGATGGAGGGAGAGAGCATCCGGCGGGACGCGGTGACGCTCAATGCCAGGATCCCTCTCTTTTTCTCCTGGCGTCGGTATCTGTTGCTGACCGGGGCGCTGTGCTGTCTGTATCTGCTGCGCCCCGGCAGCCGTCGGTACGGGATACGGACGGATCTGACAAGCAGGAGACAGTGGCTGCTCACGGCGGGATGCGTGATCATGCAACTGTTATTTTTCCGGCAGATGCTGGGATGGAACACCGGGGCGCTGGAATGGCCGGAATACCTGGAGCATCAGCAGCAGTACTACCGGCTGGCGGAGTCGCTGCTGGAGGGCAGGGCGGATATCGGGGCGGCCCCTTATGTATCCTCCCTCACCAATCCTTTTGACCCCACGCTGCGGGCGGCCACGGGGCTTGATTTTAAGTGGGACCACGCGTATTATAACAGCCGTTATTATGTGTATTTCGGTGTGGCGCCGGTGCTTTTGTTTTATCTGCCATTTTACGCGCTCACCGGCAGACACCTGCCTCATGCGGACTGTGTCTTCCTGCTGGGCGGGCTGCTGATGGCGGGAACCGCCTGGCTGTTGTGGCAGATCATCCGCAGGTGGTTTCCCCGGACGCCCTATGCGCTGTACCTGCTGCTGTCGGCGGTGACGGGGGCCGCCTCCTATCTGGGATACGCGATCTACAAGCCGGATCTGTACCTGGTGCCGATCCTGACCGCGATCGTCTGCGGCGTGTGGGGACTGGCTTTCTGGATCGGGGCGGAGCGTCAGGAGGGGTACAGCGCCTGGCGTCTGGGGGCGGGGGCGCTGTGCCTGGCCCTGATCGCGGGGTGCAGGCCCCAGCAGCTGCTGATCCTGGCGGTGGCCCCCGTGCTGTTCGGCCGGGCGGTATTCCGGGAGAGAAAGCTGTTTGCAAAGGGCAGCGGGGCCCAGACCCTGGCGCTGTGCCTTCCCTTTGCGGCGGTGGCGGCGGGGATTATGTATTACAATGCCGTCCGTTTCGGTTCCCCCTTTGATTTTGGAGCCAACTACAATCTGACCACCAACGACATGACCCGCAGGGGCTGGGTGTGGGGCCGGTGCGGGCTGGGCATATTTTCCTATCTGCTCCAGCCTCCCCGAATCGGCGCGGTGTTCCCGTTTTTGCAGGATTTTGCGGTGGAGACGGCCTACCAGGGCCTGACGATCTCGGAGAGAATGGTGGGGGGCGTGCTGTGGCTGTTTCCAGTGCTGGGTTTTGGAATTTACGGTCTGGGAAAGAGAAAGGCGTTTAAAGATACCAGGTGTTATATCCTGGTGTGGATCAGCCAGCTGCTGATGGCGGCGCTGGTGATAACGGACACGCAGATGGCAGGACTTTTGACCCGGTATTTCGGGGATTTCGTCTGGATCGGCATGATCGGCAGCCTGCTTGCCATATTGGCCTGCTATGACCGGCAGGTGGAAGAGGGAAGGAAAACGGGGCCGCTGCAAGGGGCGGTGACGGCGGCCTGCGTCGTCACGTTCATCACGGTCTTTCTGCGGATCTTTGCCCACAGCGAGGACTCTGTGCGTCTGGCCAACCCGGCGCTGTTCTATGAGGTCCAGTCCCTGATCGCTTTTTGGATGTAGAGGCAGGCGTCCTCGATGAACCGGGTGTTTTCCGCATAGGAAAAGACTTCCGGTTCCCGTTTTTCGTGGGGAGTCAGAAAGTTTTTCTCGATGATAAAGGCTTTGCTGCTTTGCAGCTCCCGGCGGGTGATATAGCCCGGGATCTCGTAGTTCTGTTCCTGGAGCAGGATGTCGGGCATGGGATACCGAAAGGCGTACTCCCGTACCAGCTGCCAGTCGTTTAAGTCCACATCCCGGCCAAAAGCCGCAAAGTACGCCGGATCGTCGGGATCCCGGCCCTCCGCCGCCAGCCTCCTCACATGGGCGTCCCGCAGGGTCAGGATGAAGACCTCGTCCGCCAGTATATGGGTCACATAGCCCAGATACAGCTCGCAGTCGGGGCTGTCCGGTCGGAGAAATCGGTCTGTAAAAGACTGAAAGGCGCGGCGGTATTGGGCCAGGCACCGGGGGAGATGGAGGTCCCGCAGGCGTATACCGTCCTTGAAGTGGGTATGTCTCTTCATCTCTCTCTGATAGCCCTCCCGGGCCATGATGGCGTCGGGAGCCAGGTTGCCGCAGTAAAACAGCGCGGGGCGGCGTATCTGTAAAGGTTCGAGCAGCCGGTCGGCGATGACCAGATGGGTGATTGTGCCTGCCATGGGGTACCTCCTGTGCGTTTGATAAGGGTATTCTACCATAGGAATCCGCGGAGAGCCAGAAGTTTATAAGGCAAAAACCACAAAAAAATAGTAAAATAGGACCATTTAGTTGACAAATCCATGCATCGGAGACTATAATTAAGGATAGGTAATATTATCCGTTTTATGCGGATAATGGAGAGAACTATGAGCGATGAGAGACAGATGGACAGCAGAATAGATCCTGACAGGATACAGGACGGCAGGAGCAGGGAGAGCTTGGATATACTGACAAACCTCTGTACCTTTGCTGCCGCCAAAGAAAAGATCGGGGAGCTACTGGAGACGGAATCTCAGGGGCTTTATCATGTGGTCATGCTGTATGTCAGTAATATCTCCCGGATCCGGGACGAATACGGTGTTGCTTTTGCCATGGCGGTGCTGGAGGACCAGGCGTTTCTTCTGCAACGCTATTTTCAGTCATTGGATTGCGTGGTGCTTAGCCGGATGGGGAAAGACGCTTTGCTGGCGTTTGTGCAGTGGGAGGACGCGCGGGAGGTGGAGGAGCATTGCCGCCTGGTGCGGGAGAAACTGCAGGACAGATTTTTTGGGCGGCGGGAAAAGCTGCGGTGCGACGTGACCATGGGCATATATCATGTGCCGCCGCAGGAGCGTGACTTGGGGCAGATCTTTTCCCGGTGCAGCCGGGCGGTGGGGTACGGGCTTAGATGTCATGTTCCTTTTGCGGTGTACGGGGAAGACATGGCGGGAGAGGATGGCCGCACGGAAGAGAACATGATGACGGAGGTGCTGGACGAGGAAAAGATGTTCCGGCATGGCAGCCGTTTTATTGCTTTTGCCGTAAGTCTGCTGTCGGATACCACGGATCTGGACAGCAGCCTGGATATGCTGGCTAAGCAGATCGGTCTGCATTTCGGATATGACGAGGTGCTGATATCGGAGTTTATTCATGACAACAGCACCATGGTGACGAACAAATGGCGCAGGGACGAGGGTGTGGTGCGGCACCCGGAGGAGATCAACACTTTCGATATATGGGACGATTTCTTTTCGGGTTTTGACATAGACGGCATCAATCTGACCTGCGATGTGGAGAAGGGCGGTTATACGGAGAAGGATATGGCCTTTTTCCGAGGAAAACAGATTGGCAGCTTTATCAATCTGCTGTTATCCGGCAACGGCAATTCCATCGGTTATATGACCTGTAACAGGAAACAGGCGGTAGAAGGGATGACGGAGGAGGAGCGGAGTACGCTGATTCAGCTCAGCAGGGTAATCAGTTCCTTTGTGGCGTTGCGTTTCCAGAACAGGAAGAATCAGGAACATATCGAGGTCATGCGGCGGGATGAGCTGACAGGGCTGTATCACTATGAGGCGTTTCAGAAGGAAGTGCGCCGTACCCTGTATCAGTGCGATTCACGCCTCACATATGCCATGGTATATATGGATATCAGCAATTTTGCCTATCTGAACGAGAATTTCAGCTACAGCGAGGGGAATCAGCTGTTAAAGGATGTGGCCAGATGGCTGCGGTATATGAATGCCAAACGCTGTATCTGTGGAAGGGTGTATGCCGACCGTTTTGTGGTGCTGGTCACAGGGGACAGCAGGGAAAGCCTGGAGACGCAGGTCAGACATTCGATGAACCGTTTTTCCGAATATCTGCAGCATCGGTATCCCATGGGGGATTTGCAGGTACGGGCGGGCATGTATTATATAGAGAATCCGGAGGTGGAGGTCTTTACAATGATAGACGCCGCCAACCATGCCAGAAAGACGATCAAGAAAGATTATCTCAACCATGTGGCGGTGTATACAGACCGTCTGCGGCAGACACGGGCGGACAAGATCAAAGTGGTGGCCAGCATCCACGACGCCATAGACAAGGGGGATGTGGAGGCCTATCTGCAGCCCAAGTTCTCCATGAAGACAGGCGAAGTAGTGGGTGCGGAGGCGCTGGTCAGATGGCACAACGAGGACGGCTCGCTGAAATATCCCGATCAGTTCATACCGGTGCTGGAAGAGGTGGGTTATATCGTCAATGTGGACTTCTGTGTGTTCCGGCAGGTTCTGGAGAGTCTGCGGCGCTGGAAGGAGGAGGGCCGGAAAAGGGTTCCCATTTCTGTCAATTTCTCACGGGTGCATTTCAGGGACGCGCATTTCTGTGACAAGGTGATGGCGATGCTGCGGGAATACGAGGTGGAGTCCCAGTACATCGAGATAGAAGTGACAGAGAGCTGCATCTCCGGCAATGCTGTGGGCATGGTGGAACAGATGACCAGACTGCGGGAACATGGATTGAAGATTGCGATGGATGATTTCGGTATCGGCTATTCCTCCCTGGGAATGCTGATAGACGCCAATGTGGATATCGTCAAGGTGGATAAGAGCTTTATCGACCACTATGAGACGGATCAGGAGCAGCAGTATATAAACCGGATCGGCCAGCTGGTGAGGGCAGCGGGCAAGGATATTATTTTCGAGGGCGTGGAGACTCAGAAACAGGTGGATTTCCTGCGGGATTACGGCTATGACAAGGCCCAGGGGTACGTGTTCTCCAAGCCGGTGCCCATCATGGAATTTGAACAGTGGATAGAGTGAGAAATACTTCTAATTGCTCACGGCAAAGGCCGTTTCGCAAAGAAACGGGGGAGCATATTGCAGATACAGGAGAGCGGAGATTCCGGGTAATCAGAATCCCCGCTCTTTCAGCGCATGAACAAGCTGCACATAGAATTCCCGGACGTCAAAATCGGGCACGTTCTCGCGGTTTAAGTCGATCATGTCCCCATGGGAGATACCACGGGTACCGGAGACGGTGAGAAAGCGGTAGGATTCTCCCCAGGGGAAGGAGCGTTCCCCCACCAGCCCGTCGTTCGGGCCGTCAAAGTGGCGGCACAGCACATGGGTAAAGTTTAATGGGAAACGTCCGCCTCCGGCTCTGTTTAACCGGGACCCCACGCTCTGATAGTACACGCCGGACACATCCGGGGTCTCTTTGTTGAACTCCCGGCAGAAGGAGGCGGTCAGATTGTTGACGGCCCCGATAAAATCAGGGGCAGGGTCTCCCAGTTTCCGCAGCGCCGCGTTGTAGGTATCCGCCACGGCCTGCTGCTGCTTTTGGGGAATTTTCGTCAGCAGGTAGTCGGCAAACTCGCAGCCCCGGTGGGGGGTGTTGACGGTAGTCAGGGAGGCCACATGCTCAGCGACGCCCGGGAGCTGCAGGGCGGCCCGGGCATCCAGCCCGCCCTTGGAATGTCCGATGATATTGACCTTATCGCAGCCGGTCTCCCGGACGATGGCCAGGATACGCTCCGCGATCTCCTGGCCGCTGGCGGATACGGGGGCGGCGGACTGGTGGTTCCCGTAATATATTTTCGCACCTTCCTCCTCCAGCGCCTGGGGGATGCGCCCCCAGTAGTTAAAATACCGGAAATCCCGGAAAAATACGCCGTGCACCATCAGGACGGGATAGCGGGTGGCACAGAGCGCCTCTCCGGCGCGGGAGCGAACCGTCCGTACCCTTTGGCCCTCAAAGGCCACTTCCCGGGATACGACGCCTATGATCCAGAACAGTACGACCAGATTGGCGATGGGGATAAAGCCGCAGATTACGCCAATGACCCGCAGGCGTATGCCAAGCTGCTGGGAGGAAAGATAGACCCGCAGCATACCGTTCCAGAAGAGGATGAACTCCGCCCCAAAGACCAGCAGGCAGTGCAGCAGCCAGAAATGGATATTTCCCGAATACACAGGGGCGATACCGGGCAGCAGGCCGCACATCCCCGCGATGGCCAGCGGCACGGTGACCAGCGTGCTTACGACAAAGATTACCAGCAGGTTGCAGCCGCGGTTGCAGACGCCCAGCCGGTAAGGGAAGGGGCGGTCTATGGGCAGAGCCGGGTAGAGATTCAGCAACAGGAACAGCCAGGGGGCCATCCCCCGGAGAAAGCCGGGCAGAACGGCCTGCCCCGGCATCATGCAGTTGACGGCGAATACCGCCAGTAGGCTGCCCAGTGCGTATTCTGTGATCTTTTGTAGCTTTGACATCGCGAAGATTCCTTTCCTGCGTCTGCATAATTGACTTTTATGAGACCTGGTTACTGTGCCGGCGCCATAATTCTGATAAAAACAGTATACATATTTTGAGACATAAAGTAAAGTATATGTCACTTTTTTCCTCCCGCAAACATAACATAGAGCATCAGCCATAAGGAAAAGGGAGGATATGAAAGCCTATGAGAAAAGGGAGAGGAAAAGCGGCGCTGGCGGCAGTGCTGGCGGTGGGGATGCTGGCGGGATGCGGCAGCCCCGGGGAGGGCGTGGGCAGCGACGAAAAGCTGACGCCCGTCACACTGAACGAGGTGGCCCATTCCATTTTTTACGCGCCCATGTATGTGGCCATCGAGGAAGGGTATTTCAGGGAGGAAGGCCTGGATGTGACGCTGGTTACAGGCTTTGGCGCGGATAAGACCATGACGGCGGTACTCACCGGCGACGCGGATATCGGCTTTATGGGCAGCGAATCCACGATCTATACCTACGCGGGCGGGACGGACGACTATGTGGTGAATTTCGCCCAATTGACCCAGCGGGCGGGAAACTTTCTGGTGTCCAGGGAGCCCATAGACGACTTTAGTTGGGATATGCTGCGGGATCAGGACGTGCTGGGCGGCAGGGCCGGCGGGATGCCCCAGATGGTGTTTGAGTATATCCTGCGGAAAAATAATATAGACCCGGCCACGGATCTGCGCATTGACCAGAGCATTGACTTCGGATCCACCGCGGCGGCTTTCTCCGGCGGCGACGCGGATTTTACCGTGGAATTTGAGCCCCACGCCACGCTGCTGGAGCAGAAAGGGGACGGCTATGTGGTGGCCTCTCTGGGAGAGGACTCCGGCTATGTGCCCTACACAGCGTTCAGCGCCAAGAAGAGTTATATCGAGAAGAACGGCGAAGTGATCCAGGCGTTTACCAACGCCCTGCAAAAGGGAATGGATTATGTGCGCAGTCACAGCCCCCAGGAGATCGCGGACGTGATCGCGCCTCAGTTTGCCGAGACCGACAAGCAGGCGCTGGTGACTATCGTTTCCAGATACTATGATCAGGATACGTGGAAAGAGGATCTGGTCTTTGAGAAGGCGTCCTTTGACCTGCTGCAGAATATTCTGGAAGACTCCGGGGTACTGTCCGAACGCGTACCCTATGAGGATCTGGTAAACACTGTTTTTGCCCGGGAGGCGAAAAAATAGCAGGTACTATTTTAAACGGATATTTTTCTCGGCCCAGAGACGCAGCGCCGTGGCGTTGGTGCTGATCTTCTCCAGGGAATCCAATATATGCTGAAAAGCGGGTCTCTCGGACTCGTCGATATATCCGTCCTCGGATATGGCGATCAGGGAGGCCCGCAGTCCGTCTATATCCTTGAGGGAGCCCAGCACCTTCAGCGCCAGCCGGTCAAAATCGTCGATGGTGACTTCGTGTATGCTGCCTCTGCCGATGGGACACTCCTTGGCGCAGTAGGAATTGCACAGCTCCGGCGTGTTGTAGGCCTCCGCCATGGCTTTGACCTCTTCGGGATAGGGGGCGATGGTGCCAAGCTCGATTCTGGCGAGACGGGTGCGGTCTATACCGATGATCTCCGCGGCTTTCTCACGGCTGGAAAAGTCGGCGTTGCCCTCCGCGGCCTCGCAACGTGCGAGATAATACATATTATCAGCGGCTTTTGTAGCTTTTTTGCCCATGGTGTTTTTAACCTTTCTAATGTAAGATATCAGTAACGGTAAAACAAACTGCTTTTAGTGTATCGGACTTTGCCTGTTTTGTAAAGAAAAATATTTATGGAAATCTTGTGCGAAACAGTTGAGGAATGCGCCGAAATCTGCTAAAATAAAAATAGTTTTCACCGTGAATTTGTAACGGCGCTGTCCGGGCAGGGCAGACGCGGCAGTCAGCATATTTCCACACGGCGCGCTGCCGTAGGGCATGCCGGAACGTCAAAACGGTCGGACATACAGTACCGGCGAAAGGCGTCGGGAGGAAACATGCGAAAACCTTATTCTAACAGGAGGAGTTACATATGGGTTTAATTCAAGCGGCAAAAGACACTATCAACAGTATGCTGGCCGATCAGTGGAGAGAGTATTTTTACTGCGACGCCATGCCCAACGACATACTGGTGACCAAAGGCAAGATCCGCACGACCGGCAAGAACGGCAACAAGGGCGTGGACAATATCATTACCAGCGGTTCCATCATTGCCGTCAACGAGGGTCAATGCATGATCATCGTGGATCAGGGAGAGATCGTGGAGTTCTGCGCGGACGCGGGTGAGTTCGTGTACGACGCGTCCACGGAGCCCAGCCTGTTTTACGGCAATCTGGGCGACAATGTGGTAAATACCTTCAAAAACGTGGGCAAGCGATTTACCTTTGGCGGCAATACCGGCAAAGATCAGAGGGTGTACTATTTTAACATCAAGGAAGTCATGAACAATCTGTTCGGCACCGCCAGCCCCATCCCTTTCCGTATCGTGGACAACAATATCGGTCTGGATGTGGATACCACCGTGAAATGTAACGGGCAGTATTCCTTCAAGATCACCGACCCGCTGCTGTTCTATAAGAACGTAAGCGGCAATGTGACTCATGATTATAATAAGTCCGAGCTGTTAAATACGCTGAAGACCGAACTGCTTACGGCATTGCAGCCCGCGCTGGCCAAGATTTCCGCCATGGGGATCCGCTATTATGAGCTGGCAGGCAATACGGAGCAGATGGCGGCGGCCCTCAACGAGGTGCTGAGCGAGAAGTGGAGCAATCTGCGGGGTATCGAGATCGTTTCCATCGGTTTCAACAGCGTGAAGATCCCGGACGACGACGAGAAGATGATCAAGGAGCTGCAAAAGACCGCGGTGATGCGCAACGCCAATATGGCGGCAGCCACGCTGGTGGGCGCGCAGGCGGAGGCCATGAAAGCGGCGGCGTCCAATACCGCCACCGGCCCCATGATGGCCTTTGCGGGTATGAATATGGCGAATCAGGCAGGCGGATTTGACGCTAATGCGCTGTACGCCATGGGCGCGCAGCAGCAGGCTCAGCAGGCGGCGGCTCCACAGCCCGCGCAGCAGCAGGCACAGGCGCCTCGGATGCAGTCTCCGGTTCTGGGATGGACCTGCAGCTGCGGCAAAAAGGACAACATGGGCAGATTCTGTGAGGAGTGCGGCAGCAAAAAGCCCGAGAACGCCGGGTGGACCTGCACCTGCGGTACGGTGAACCAGGGCAAGTTCTGTATGCAGTGCGGCAGCAAAAAGCCCGCGGGCGCGTCTCTCTACAAGTGTGACAAGTGTGGCTGGGAGCCGGAAGACCCTGCCCATCCGCCCAAGTTTTGCCCGGAGTGCGGGGATGTGTTTGACGACAGAGATATCGTGTCATAGAGATCCCGGATAAGGCAGAAGAGCGCTGGCGGAGCCGCGATGGCTGCGCCGGCGTTTTTGCGCAGGACCGGTTTATTGCGGATGAGGGATGCCCGCCGGGGGCGTGGAAACAGCGGTCGGCGTTTTTGGGCAGGACGGGCATATTGCGGATGAGGGATGCCCGCCGGGGGCGTGGAAACAGCAGTCGGCGTTTTTTGCGCAGGGCGAATATACAGCGGACGTTTTGTGCGAAACGTGGGGGGTATATTATAGATTATGAGCGGAAAAATAATTGGATTAATCATTGTGCTGGTATTGCTGCTGGTGTTGGCGGGGGTGATCTACTTGGCTTACCGCAAGATCAGCGGGACGGTAAAGAGTTACAGCCGGATGCTCTTCGGGACGGAGGATGTGCGGAAAGGGGTGCAGATGATGGAGGCAGAGTATGCCGCCACGCCCAAGTCCGTATCCTCCGCCACGGGATTGTATCTGCCGGGCATTATGAAGGATTTCCCAGAGTTTCATCTGGAGGAGATGAAGGGCAGGGCACAGAATGTGCTGACCTCCTATCTGCGCGGCGTGGACGGCGGCAACAGCCATCTGCTGACGGAGGGAACCCGGGAACTGCGGGACAAACTGGATATGCGGATCAGCATGCTGCGAAACGCGGGGATCCGGGAGCATTATGAAAGGATCAGGGTTCACAGGATCGAGATCCACAAGTACCGCAAGGACAAGGGGCGCAGCAGCATCGTGTTCCAGGCGGCGGCGGAGCATATCCACTATCAGGAGCAAAACGGCGCGGTGGTCAGAGGGCGCAAAGACCGGATGGAGCAGACCAAGTACAATGTGGAGGTCAGCTATATCCAGGACGTGGAACTGGTGGAGAATGCCTCGGATATGGGTCTGGCCATGGTGTGCCCCAACTGCGGCGCGCCGCTGCCATCCTTAGGAGCCAAGACCTGCGCCTACTGTGACAGCCCGGTGCTGGAGCTGAATCTCAGGGCGTGGAACTTTACGGATGTGGAGCTGGCGGAGAGATAGCGCCGTCATCCAAAGCGTCATTTCATATAATAATCCTGACACGGTCTGGGTTATGCGGACGGAGGAAAGTATGGAGACTGCAATGTATACGCTGAAAAAACTCAGTATCCATGACGGAAGGGATATTTACGACATGCTCCAGGAGATTCCGGCGGATGAGAACGGATTCCTCAATTCCATGGCTGGAAAGCCCTTTTCCGAATGGCAGGCGTGGCTGGATAAATCCGTGAAAAGTGCAGAGCAGGACGGCGTCATAGACGGATGGAAAGTCCCGCAAACCACATTTTGGCTTTATGAGAACGATGTTCCGGTGGGATACGGTAAAATAAGGCATTTTCTGACGGATCGGCTGCTGGAGGCGGGCGGGAATGTGGGGTACGCCATCCGGCCCTCGGCCAGAGGCAGAGGACTTGGCAAAATCCTGCTGAAACTGTTGGTCAGCGAGGGTGCAAAACTGGGAGTGAAAGAATTTCTGCTGACCGTACACGAGGACAACGAGCCGTCTGTCCGTGTTGCCCTGGCGTGCGGCGGGGCGGTGGAAAAACGGGCCGGAGAGAGATGCTATATATGGATAAAGCTTGGGCAATGTGGAGAATGATAAGACGATGAGCATATATGACACTTTAAATAAAGAACAGAAAGAGGCGGTCATGACCACAGAGGGGCCGCTGCTGCTATTGGCGGGGGCTGGCTCCGGCAAGACCCGGGTGCTGACCCACAGGATCGCCTACCTGATAGACGAGGTGGGCATCAATCCCTGGAACATCCTGGCGATCACGTTTACCAACAAGGCCGCCGGGGAGATGCGGGAGAGAGTGGATCAAATCGTGGGTTTCGGCGCGGATCAGGTGTGGGTGTCCACGTTCCACTCCACCTGCGTGCGCATTCTGCGCAGATACATTGATAAGCTGGGGTTTGACAACCACTTTACGATCTATGACACCGACGACCAGAAGACCGTCATCAAGGATGTGTGCAAGCGGCAGATGATCGACACTAAGATGCTGAAAGAGCGGGCGGTGCTGTCCGCCATCTCCTCCGCCAAAAACGAGCTGATCTCCCCCAAGGAGTACGAATTGCAGACCATGGGGGATTTTCAGGGAAAAAAGATCGCCGCCTGCTATAAGGAGTATCAGCGGGAGCTGAAAAAGAACAATGCCCTGGATTTTGACGATCTGCTGGTCATGACGGTGGAACTGTTAAAGAGCTGTCCGGAGATATTGAACCAGTATCAGGAGCGGTTTCGCTATATCATGGTGGACGAGTATCAGGACACCAACACGGCGCAGTTTGAGCTGATTCGGCTGCTGGCGGAAAAGTACCGGAACCTGTGCGTGGTGGGGGACGACGACCAGTCCATCTATAAGTTTCGCGGCGCCAACATCCGCAACATCCTGGATTACGAGAAGATCTATCCCGAGGCCAAAGTCATCAAGCTGGAGCAGAATTACCGCTCCACCGGCAATATCCTGGATACGGCCAACGCCGTGATACGCAACAACCGGGGGCGCAAGGAGAAGACGCTGTGGACCGCCAGGGAACAGGGCAGCAGGATCCGTTTCCGCCAGTTTGACAACAGCTATGAGGAGGCGGAATATATCTCGGACGATATCGCGGCCCGGGTGAGGAAGGGAGAGTTCCATTATGGCGACTGCGCCATACTCTACCGCACCAACGCCCAGTCCCGGGCGCTGGAGGAGCGCCTGGTCACGGACGGCATGCCCTACAATATAGTGGGGGGGATCAATTTTTATGCCCGGCGGGAGATCAAGGATATTCTGGCTTACTTAAAGACCGTTGACAACGGCAGGGACGACCTGGCGGTAAAGCGGATCATCAATGTGCCCAAGCGGGGGATCGGGAGCGCCACACTGGACAAAGTGCAGAGTTACGCGGATATGCGGGGCATCACCTTCTATCAGGCGCTGGAGCAGATGGATCAGATCACCAGTCTGGGCCGGGCGGCGGTCAAGCTGGAGCCCTTTGTCAAGATGATCCAGGTGTTTAAGGCCAAGGCAAAATATTACGGCATTGTGGACATGATCCATGAGATCATGGATACCATAGATTACGGGACTTATCTGGAAAGCCTGGACGATGAGGAAAATAACGACAGGATGGAGAACGTGGAGGAATTTCTGAGCCGGGCCGTGTATTATGAGCAGACCCATGACGAGCTCTCCCTGAGCGAATTTCTGGAGGAGATCGCCCTGGTGTCCGACATTGACAGTATGGAGAACGGGTCGGACCGCATTCTGCTGATGACGCTGCACAGCGCCAAGGGGCTGGAGTTTCCCTGCGTGTATCTGGCCGGTATGGAGGACGGGCTTTTCCCCGGGTATCTGCCCATCAACTCAGAGGATCCGGGGGATCTGGAGGAGGAGCGCAGGCTGGCCTATGTGGGGATTACCAGGGCCCAGGATGAGCTGACGCTGACCTACGCCAGATGCCGGATGATCCGGGGGGAGAACCAGTACAATCCCGTGAGCCGTTTTGTGCAGGAGATTCCCAGAGAATTGCTGGACAATACGGTTCCGGGCAGGGGAACCGTCTACGGGGGGAACAAGATTTCCGGCGTAGATAGTGCAGCCTCCCGTGGAGCAGATGCAGATTTTTATGGAGAAGATATGGCTTCTCAAAGAACTGCGGGGCAGGGGAGCGTTGCCGGGAATTTCCGTCCCAAGGCCATTCTGCGGCCCCGAGCCACCCCCAGGGAGACCAAGCCCTACATTGCCCAGGGGATCGGGAGCCTGAACCGGATAGCCGGGATCACCAAGGGGGACAGCATGGAGACTTTGGGAGAACTGGGGTACGGGGAAGGAGACCGGGTCAAACATATGAAATACGGGGAGGGCACTGTGGAACAGATCGTGAAAGAACCCCGGGACTACAAGGTCACAGTGGTGTTTGACAGGGCCGGACAAAAAATCATGTACGCGTCTTTTGCAAAACTAAAAAAAGTGTAGTAAATTGATCGCGTTTGTGGTATTCTATAGGTGACAGCATATCAGAAAGGAAGATGTGATATGAATTTGACAGAACTGAAGAAATTGAGCGAGCTGCTGGGCAGCAAAAAGGAAGAGGAAAAGAAGGGCAATGTGCTGGTGTGGGTTCTGGCGATCATCGGCGTGGTCGCGGCGGTAGCTGCCATCGCCTATGCGGTGTACCGTTATTTCACACCCACGTATCTGGAAGACTTTGAAGACGACTTCGAGGACGAGTTCGAGGATGAGGACGACGAGGAGGATATCTTCGAGGACGAGGGAGACAACTAGCGCGGCAGGGCGGCGCTAAAGGGTCCGTGGTATGCGGAGCTCAGAATACGCATCGGTACGGGCGCAGCCCATATTTTGCGGGGAACAGGGGAGTCAGGAAACATACTTCCTTATATTGTATTGTTCGATATGTCCGCTGAATGGGTGTCAGGGGTATGAGCATGAAAAAAGGACAGGTATATACAGGTATCGTAGAGCGCGTGGAGTTTCCCAATAAGGGCATCGTCAGAGCCGGGGAGGAGACCTGCGTGGTGAAGAACAGCCTGCCCGGTCAGAAAGTTTCTTTCCTCGTTAATAAGGTAAGGCATGGGAAGGCGGAGGCCAGACTTCTGGAGGTGATAGAATCATCTCCCCTGGAGACTGGCGATCCGTGTTCCCATTTTGGCTTGTGCGGAGGCTGTACCTATCTGTCTCTGCCCTACGGGGAACAGCTGCGAATCAAGGAGCGGCAGGTCAGGGAACTGCTGGAACGGGCGCTGGCGGGGCAGGAAGAGCCCTGGCAGTGGGAGGGCATCAAGGGCAGTCCCCAGCCTTATGCCTACCGGAACAAAATGGAGTTTTCCTTTGGGGATGAGGTGAAAGACGGCCCGCTGTCCCTGGGTATGCACAGGCGGGGCAGTATGTATGACGTGGTGAATGTATGGGACTGCAGGATCGTGGACGGGGACTATCGGCGGATCCTGAAGGCGGCGCTGGAGTATTTTCAGGAGATGGGCACGGGATTCCACCACAAGATGCGGCATGACGGATTTCTGCGGCATCTGTTGGTGCGCAAGGCGGCCAGGACGGGCGAGATTCTGGTGGCGTTGGTGACGTCCTCCCAGGCTCCCCG
Source organism: uncultured Acetatifactor sp. (assembly GCA_910584375.1). Lineage (GTDB taxonomy): Bacteria > Bacillota > Clostridia > Lachnospirales > Lachnospiraceae > Acetatifactor. The sequence goes on along the minus strand of CAJUAH010000034.1, from coordinate 11,637 downwards.
GGGCGGCGTGTACGGGCAGCCGGGGGATAAGGGGGAGATCCGGGCGCTGGCGGAGGGATTCTGCGGGCGTCTGCTGGAGCTGCAGGAGCGCGGGGAACTGGACGGCGTTTTGGCAGGGATCTTACATATTACCAACGATTCCCTGGCGGATGTGGTGCAGAGCGACCGCACGGATATTCTGTACGGGCGGGATTATATCTATGAAGAATTGCTGGGGCTGCGGTTCAGGATATCCACGTTTTCTTTTTTCCAGACCAATACCTACAGCGCCGAAGTGCTGTACGAGACGGCCAGGGAATATGTGGGGGAGTTGGGGGCTCGGAGTGAAAAAGCAGATAAAGGATCTGCCCAACATGCGGTGCTTTCGGAGGATGATTGCTGCCATGGCGCAGGAAGATTGCTCTACGACCTGTACAGCGGCACGGGAACCATCGCCCAGTTGATGGCAGCGGCGGCAGACCGGGTCATCGGCGTGGAGATCGTGGAGGAGGCCGTGGAGGCCGCCCGGGAGAACGCGGCGTTAAACGGGTTGCAGAACTGTTCGTTTATCGCCGGGGATGTGCTGAAGGTGCTGGACGAGCTGACGGAGAAACCGGATATGATCATCCTGGATCCGCCCCGGGACGGCATACATCCCAAGGCCCTGCCCAAGATCATCGGCTACGGCGTGGAGCGGATCGTGTATATTTCCTGCAAACCTACCAGCCTGGCCCGGGATCTGGAGGCGTTTCTGGCGGGCGGGTACCATGTGGAGCGGGCCGTGGCGGTGGACCAGTTCCCTTGGACGGCGAATGTGGAGACTGTGTGTTTGCTGTCTAAAGGTGTAATTGGTTAATAGAGGCGCGGAATTAGTTTTTCTTGAAGAATATGGATATGTTCGGTTTATAAAGAGACATAACTGCAACTTATCATGAGATAAAGGACTAAAGAGTAGGCGTGATTGTCAGTGTATTGTCTGTATATTACACAGGGGTATGCAAATACAGGATGAAACCGTAATTTGATGTGGAATAATGATGTCGATGTATGTCGGTACAAATAATAAAAAATGAGTAGTGGACATAGTGGCGATACTATAGTTTATATAATTAAATAACGAAGGACTTAAGGGATTATTATCGAGTAGAAAATTATACCAATGATGAGCATGTGTTAAATTACTTGATATTTTTGGAAATTTATGCTTTAATTATATTGTCTTTTTTTGATTTACTTTTTTGTTGGGCATATGGCAGTTAGAATCTAAAACAACTAAAAAATACAATATAAAAAACATTATTATGAAATTCACCGAATGGTAGCATATTCGTGTTTTCGCCTCGTTATGTTTAAAAATGCCAATTTCATATATAAGTACCATGGAAGTGAGGAAAAATATTATGAGAGTAGCAGATTTTTTCTGCGGTGGAGGCGGATTTTCTGAAGGTTTCCGCCAAGCAGGTTTTGATATTGTTTTTGCAGTTGATAAATGGGAACCAGCAGTAAAAACGTATAGAGGAAACAAACCGGGAGTTAATGTAATACAAGATGATGTGATTAGAATTTCTCAGCTACCAAATGATGAGTTTGAGGCGTTGGTTCCTGATTCAGAAGTAATTATTGGATCTCCGCCTTGTCAAGCTTTTTCCCATTCAAATAAATCAGGTAATGCAGATAAGTCTGTTGGTATTCAACTGATAGAAGCCTATTTAAGAATTGTCGCACGGAAAAAATTCAAAGAAAAATCCATTCTTCGATACTGGGTTTTAGAAAATGTTCCTGCCGTTAAGGACTATATTAAAAAGGAATATACCGCCGCAGACCTCGGCTTGGAAGGTGAATTTGTTTTGAGGCCATGCGGTGGTGCATCTGGGAAATATAATGCAAAATATTTTGGAGCTCCTACAAATAGAAAACGATATCTGTGCGGTGAATTTCCGGCACCTATCAAAATAAAAGATGACAATAATTTGACTACGTTGCAAATGGTTCTTGATTCTCTCGGGGATCCTTTAAGAAAAGATAATGATTTTGTAACAGATATTAACTATCCGAAACTCTCCATTAGATGCCAGCAAGTTACAGATCAACATTACCTATATGAATTAGCTGACTTTGAATGTAAAACAGCAAGACGATTAAAACAAGACAAGGGATATATGGGGAAAATGGCATTTCCTGAAAACACATTGAAACCTGCAAGAACTGTTATGGCGACTATGTCTGCTAGTTCAAGAGAGGCAATGGTTCTTGGATATAAAGAGGGGAGATACCGTTTACCTACAGTCAGGGAAGCGGCTTGTATGATGAGTTTTCCAATAGACTATTGGTTTTATGGTGATTCAAAAGGAACTAAACATACTCTTGTTGGCAACGCAGTTCCTCCGAAGATGTCGTATGCGATTGCTAAAGCTATTGCAATAGCGGAAAATGTACCTTTACCCAAAGTGTATCCAAGAATAAAACACGATAGAAATGTCGAATTTTATAATCTTAACGGAGCAGTTTTCAATATGAAAAAAGAGATTCCCCGGCGTGCAGTTGCAAAATTCAAGTATCACGTTCCGTATATGATTTATGATGCATTTCGTGTTGAACTAACAAATTATCATTCTGATTTTGAAAAGAGAGAATTTATATGGAATGCAGAAATTCACTACAGTCAAGGTAAAGAAAAGGCAAAAATATATCTCCCGAGTATGAATCTACACGATATACCAGATGTTTATCACTCAAGAATTATTGAGTTTTTGATTTCTATTTGTAAAAAGATACCAGAGATGAATACTTTTCAACAAGTGTATTGTATGACATCTGAGCAAAGGGAAAGAACATCTTGGATTGGACCGTATGAACTCTTAGATTATATAAAAAAGTTTATTGATGATTATATTGATGCTGACGAACAAAAGAAGTCGATACCCATCAGAGAAGAACCTGATAAGTTGCCTTTAGCAATTGCTGTTGGATATTATATACTTTCAAATATTATAAGTCAAATGGGAGGTTCAAAATAATGGATGCTGTTACCAGAAAAGTCAAATTGGAGGAATTAAAAAAAAGTCAACTGAACCAGAAAATGACTGGCATTCCTTTACGCTACAAAGGAACAACAAGAGAGGAAATTGTATGGCGTATACCATTAGATTATCTTATTTATAATAAGTATAATGGCAGAATAGGTTCCGATGTATTATCGTATGAAAAACAAAATGGTGAACTGAATGCAGAATTGGATTCTGATCGCAAGATTATTGAAAAATTCTTATATGAATCAAAAGAAACTCGCAATAAAACAACTATGGATAGCCTTTTGGAGATTGGACAACAGCGCTACGGTATTGTTACAGCTGACGGGATTATTGTGGATGGGAATCGCCGTGCAATGCTGTTAAATCGGTTGTTTCACCAAAGGGATGAGCTTGGATATACATATGCACAGGTAGAGAAGTGCCAGTACTTTCTTGCAATTATTCTTCCCGGTGATGCTGAAGAAAGAGATATTCAACAGCTTGAAACCATTTATCAAATGGGTGAGGATGATAAATTGGATTATAATCCAATTGAAAAGTATCTTAAATGTAAAGAGTTAAAGCGTCTGGGTTTTGATGAAAAAACCATTGCTAAATTTATGAGCGAAAAACCTGGACAAATTGCGAAATGGTTAGATATTTTGAAACTGATGGAAGAGTATCTACAGGAGTATGATTACGATGGGATTTATACTCGGCTGGAAAAAACAGAAGGTCCTTTCGTTGATTTGCAAAATTATTTAGATTCTTATAATCAAAGGGGGGCAAATGTCCGGAATACTGATTGGTCTTATGCGGATTCTGATATTTCTGACTTAAAGCTTGTTTGTTTTGACTATATTCGGGCGAGGTATGAAGGAAAAGAGTTTCGTGATATTGCAAAAACAGGAAAAGAGGGGAGTATTTTTTTCTTTAAAGATTTGTGGGATGGTTTTTTAGAACAGCATAGACGGAATACCCCTACTGATGAAGAGTCTGTTGAAGAATTGCGACAACGTTGTCCTGGTGAAGATTTGAGTCTGCTACTTAAACAGCGTGATGATGCTTGGATTGAACAAGCAAAGGGACAACTAAAAGGTAATCTTAATCGATTTTCTAGAAAACTTGAGGATAAGCGTGATGCGAATAAACCGGCAGATTTAATTGAACGAGCCCTTAGTGCCCTTAAATCAGTGGATTGTAATCAAAGTAGTTTTACTGAAGATTCTCATATTGAAGAAATGATTAAGGAAATCAATAAACTTACTTGGGAGATGAAAAAAATACTAGAACGGAGTAGAACATGATGGCAAATATCTCTTTAGATTATGATTCAACTAAAAAGGAAATATACCTGCTTGGAGATATTGTGGAACTGCAAAAAAATCGTTTTGCATGGAGGTATATCCGTGATTATTTGCATCCCCATATTGAGGAGAATTGTATTGCTATTCCTGTAGGAGATAGTGAACCGTTTATGGTGATGGCAAAAATAAGTGCGATGCTTGCAAAGTATGGTTTTTCCGAATCAAAGAACGAAAACTCCGAAAAAATAATTGAAGATTATTATGAAGAGGAACGGAGGTTTACAGAATTCTCGAAGAAAGCGCTAGAAATTCGTAACAATATGTGTGACAAAAACGAATTTGAAAAGTTTACACAATCTGTGGAGCAGAATCTTACTGCAAGATCATTATACCCGCTTCAGTTGCTGTCAGCCTATCATATGGCTTTTTCGCAAAATGCCTGTAATTTTTCAGTTCCTGGATCGGGTAAAACAAGTATAGTTTATGGTGCGTACGCATATTTGCATAACCTGCCTAAGGATGACGCTAAATATATAGATCGACTTTTGATTGTCGGTCCGTTAAGCTCTTTTGGCCCATGGGAATTGGAGTTCAAGGAATGCTTTGGTAGGAATCCAAGATCGAAACGACTTGCAGGAAGTGTTAATAAATCAGATAAACAAGATTACTTAAGTTCCAAATATCCGGCAGAATTGACCTTAATTTCTTATGCCTCATTAATTTCTTTGCAAAAAGAAATTGGTTTTTTTCTCAGAATGAATAAAGTTATGGTGGTTCTAGATGAAGCGCACAAGGCTAAAAATTCATCAGGTGGAATCATAGCGCAGTCTGTGCTCGAAATGTCGAAGTACAGCAAAGCCCGCATTGTCCTTACAGGTACTCCAGCTCCAAATGGATATGAAGATATTTATAATATGTTTAAATTTATTTGGCCCAATAAAGACGTAATAGGATTTGAAATCAATCAACTTCGCGATATCACAATAACAGGAGATTCAGCACGACTTTCTCGGCTGATTGACAATATCTCTCCATATTTTATTCGTATTAGAAAAAGTGATTTAAATATTCCTCCGGCGACGGTTCATCCTCCAATTTATGTCTCAATGGGACCATTGCAACAAAGGATATATGATTTTGTCGAAAAGAAATACATGGATGAATTTATGGCAGAAGGGACAACACATACTACCTCTCGTTTTAAAGCTGTATTAGCACAGGCTAGGATGATTCGGCTGATGCAAGCTGCGACTGATCCAGCTATGATAAAAGCCCCCTTACATAGTTTTTTTGAAGATGAGGAATTTCCAATAGAAATATATCAGTCAGTTGATGATTCAGACGTTTTGAAGACTATTATAGATTATGAAACAAATGAAGTGCCAGCTAAATATATTGCTGTAAAGCAATTGGTTGATGACATTTTGTCCAATAATGGGAAAGTTGTAATTTGGGCAACTTTTATCCATACAATCCACAAACTGAAAAAATATCTTGAAAATCAAGGTATTGCGTGTCAGGAATTGTACGGATCAATACCTGTTGAAAGCGAGGACATTGATAATGATAAAATTTTTGTCACAAGGGAAAAAATTGTAAAAGCTTTTCAAGATACAAATTGTCCATTCAAGGTTATCATAGCAAATCCATCTGCGGTTGCAGAATCTATATCACTACATAAAGCGTGTCACAATGCAATTTATGTGGAAAGATCTTTTAATGCAGCACATTTCGTGCAATCAAAAGATCGAATTCATAGATACGGATTAAAACAGGACACAATTACAAATTATTTTTATATAATTTCGAGAAATACTATTGACGAGACAATTAATATACGATTATCAGAAAAAGAACGCAGAATGACAGAAATTATGGAAAGCATGCCCATACCTTTATTTAATAATGTTTCTGATGATTTAGGTGACGAAGATATAAAGGCGTTGATTAAAGACTATGTTAGACGAACTAAAAAATCTTAAATACCTTGGCGGTAAAGAAGGACTACTTTTTTTTATCCGCGATGTAATAGGGGGCAATCAAGTTAAAATACAAGATGCTCAAATCATATGTAATCACACTCCGGGTAAAAATAATCTTTCCGTGAGTGATTTAGTATGCTATTGCAGTATGTTTGGTTGGATACAAATATTTGGAGATACCCTTTTGTTATCTCCAAATATTTCTAAATTTTTGCGCGATGGTGAAAAACTTAATGAAACACTAATTATTTCTACTGTGAAAAAACTATTTGAAATAAACGTTTTTAATGCGAATATGTTCAGTTATGACAGTGTAAAAAACTGTTATGTATTTAAAAATGAGCTGTTGCCGCTATCATTTTCGTGCGTAAGAAATTTATTGATAAGCCAAGGTCTTTTGATCCCTTTAAGGGGGATAAATAGTACTCAATTGTTCATTAATTGTTCATATGATATTTTTATTGCAAAATATTGTAAAGAACGACGAAAGAAGATTAATTTTGAAGAACTAAAAAAGCAGCTTGAGAGTAATGAAAAGGCAGGAGAGAAAGCAGAACTGTTTGTAGTAGAGTATGAAAAAAAGCGTTTAGGGTTCTCTCTAGGTAAAAAAGTAAAGAGGATTTCAGAAATTGATGTTACTGCAGGTTACGATATTGTTTCCTTTGACACAAATTTATCTCAGGAACCAGATCGCTTTATAGAAGTAAAGGCTATATCAAATAAAGGATTTTTTTGGTCGAGGAATGAGATTGAGATTGCAAAATTAAAAGGGAATAATTATTATTTGTATTTGATTGATTTAAACAAAATAAATCAGACATGCTATTCGCCTCAAATTATTAAGAACCCTGTTGTAAATATAATGGAGTCAGAGGAATGGTTTGCTGAAACTCAGTCTTATTTTATCAAGCGTTTATAGCTAGGCTCAAAGAGTAAAGGATACGGCTATCGGATCCTAGGCTGGGGAACCCGTCACCGAATGTTCTAATAGATTAAAAAACATAAAGATAACGCAGAGAGGATTGAAGTGGAACGATATTTGCGACGGAGCAAACGCTACCCTAGTCTGGGATATATTGTCATTAAGCTGAAGGAAACACAGCTGACATTAATCGCATTATTTGTATTTGTGTAAAATCTATTTAGGATTAAGAAACGGATACTTGTGCATCTATTTTGATATTTCTCCAATATATGCAATTTATTCGGAAGGTATGACCTAAAAATGGATTGATTGGCAGAAACTAATTATGTGGAAGATGAAAGAAATAAAGCATGGAAAGACTTGAAAGTTGTTTCTTGGTAATAACGATTGTATTAGATATGGTAAAACATGATAAGTATATTTCATCCAATTCTGGTAAAACATATTTGCTTTTACATTGGATGAAAGTACAAGGTGATGAGGAGGCAGATGAATTACAAAGACAATGTTTTTGGGAAGTCAAATATTATAATTTATACAACAGAAGATGGTCTGTCTAAGATTGAAACGACTTTTGACGGGGATACCGTCTGGCTGTCTATTGACCAAATGGCAGAATTATTTCAGCGTGACAGAAGCGTTATTGGAAAGCATGTTAGAAATGTTTTTAAAGAAGGCGAATTGCGAAAAGAAACAGTGTGGGCAAAATTTGCCTACACTGTTTCTGACGGAAAAACATATGATGTAGATTACTATAATCTTGATGTAATCATCTCTGTCGGCTATCGTGTGAAATCAAAACGAGGTACTCAGTTTAGGATATGGGCGACCGGAATTTTGAAAGAGTATATGCGCAAAGGCTTTGCGCTGGATGATGAACGCTTTAAAAACTTAGGCGGCGGTGGATATTTTAAGGAACTGCTTGAGCGAATCAGAGATATTCGCGCGTCTGAAAAGGTATTTTACAGGCAGGTATTGGAGATTTACGCTACCAGCATTGATTATGACCCGAAAGCGGAAATATCCACTCAGTTTTTTCAGAAGGCTCAGAACAAAATTCATTATGCAATACATGGGCAGACGGCGGAGGAAGTTATTTATACAAGGGCGGATGAGGAAAAGGAATTTATGGGGCTTACCACGTTTGCAGGAAACCAGCCGACTTTGCGGGAGGCCGTTATTGCCAATAATTATCTAAATGAAAAAGAACTTCGTGCAATGGGGCAGCTTGTGTCGGGATATTTGGACTTTGCAGAACGTCAGGCGGAACGGGAACAGGCTATGACCATGAAGGATTGGGCAAAGCATTTAGACTGGATTCTTACCATGAGTGGCGAGCAGTTATTGTCAGGAAATGGAAACGTGACGCATGAACAGGCGGTGGAAAAAGCAACCGGAGAATATAAGAAATATAAAGAGCGTACATTAAGTGATGTGGAACAGGACTATTTAAATTCTATAAAAAATACTAAGTAAGAGGACAGATTAAGATAAAAAATGGGAAACTTAAGAGAAATCGTATTGTGAAGAAACGAATTATAAGCTATGATACATACGTCGCAATGCGTGAAGGACGTGTATATGGATATAGCAAAAGAATAATGGAACTTTGCGGGGAAATAGGTGAGAACATGAAATGATGGATTGAACTAACAGGAGCAATCGGCATTGTAAGCATGCGAGGACGATATGCTGCTGCGATGAAAAGCTCTGTTTAGATGTATAATTGGGGGAGGGATATCCTGTAATGTTTGAATTATCTAAATTTAATGAATATAGGGAGGACAATCGACGTGAGGTCAAGAGAGCCAGAAATGGTTTGCCGGATTCCTTGTGGAGTACCTATTCCGCATTCGCTAATTGTTATGGTGGCGTGATCATTCTTGGGGTAGAAGAAAATGAGGATGGGGGCTGGCATACGACAGGATTGCAGGGAGAAGGAAAGTTGCTAAAGGACTTTTGGAATAACGTCAATAATCCACAGAAAGTGAGTCATAATCTCTTGTCAGAGCAGGATATTCAGATGCATCAGGTGGGAGAGAATACGATTATGGTGGTTCATGTTCCGGCGGCAAAGAGAGGGCAGAAACCCGTATATATTGGAGGAGATATGTTCAAAGGGACATATCGGAGAAATGGGGAAGGAGATTATCATTGTACATCAGGTGAAGTAAAAGCAATGCTGCGTGATCAGACCGATGATACTATGGACATGAAATTGCTTGAAAATATGCAAATGGATGTACTCAATATGGAGACAGTACATGCATATCGTAACCGACATATGGCATATCGAAGGGAGCATGTTTGGGAGCAACTGGGAGATGCAGATTATTTGGAGAGAATTGGTGCGGCAAGGCTGTTTCGGACAGACGGTCTGTTACACCCCACTGCGGCGGGCCTGTTGATGTTTGGAGATGAATATAAGATTTTATATGAATATCCAGAATATTTCCTTGATTTCAGAGAGTTGCTGGATCCGGAAATCCGTTGGACTGACCGTCTGCAATCCAGTTCAGGCGATTGGTCCGGAAATCTGTTTGATTTCTTTTTCCGTGTGTATGGGAAATTAGTGAAAGACATTAAAGTGCCTTTCAAGTTGGATGGGGTGGTTCGGGTAGATGATACGCATGTTCATAAGGCAATCAGAGAAGCACTTGCCAATTGCATTGTAAATACGGATTTTTATCTGCCGAGAGGTGTTGTCATTAAGAAAGATCCAGACGGTATTGTGCTGGAAAATCCGGGCAGCATTCGTACCGGAAAAAAGCAGATGTTGAAAGGGGGTATTTCTGATCCAAGAAACAAGGCGCTTATGAAAATGTTTAATATGATTGGCATCGGTGAACGCGCGGGAAGCGGTGTGCCGGATATTTATACTGTCTGGGAGAGTCAGGGATGGATTGAACCACAAGTGATAGAAGAGTATTCTCCTGACAGGACAATTTTGAAGTTATCATTTGTAAGCATAAAATCTCTAAAAGCATCACCAAAAAGTGACAGAAAAAAAGTGACAGAAAAAAGCGACAGAAAAAAAGTGACAGAAAAAACACAGGTGCAGAAGGAAATCATTCTAAGTAAAATGCAGCCAAACACGAAATACAAAGTAGAGGAAGTGGCTGTTTGGCTGGGCATCGGAAGAACGAGGACTAGAGATTTGCTGAAACTGTTAGTGAATGATGGCAAGGTGACTGAGACAGGGACGACGAAAATGAAGAGATATCAAATCAGGTAAAAGGGTAGAAATTGTGGTTCTTAACTTGCACATTTGCCTTGATTATATGCATAAATCATTTAGAGATTTAAAGAGTCGGAGAGTGCCTGGTTCCATCAGCGGTATACCTGAAAAACGCGATCCCAAACAGCGCCCCGGCCAGGGCCAGCGCGCAGCCCAGGCCGCTGTAGAATACGGCGATAAACACATCCGGCGCCAGCCCGGAAGACCGCAGCCAGATGCCGCCGCTCATCATCACTGCCATGATGCAGTAGGACTTAATATCAAAGAAGTGCCACAGGGGCTGATATTCCTCGGGATATCCCTTTATCCGTTTGGTATGCTTTATGCTCATCTTGAAAAACATCAACCCGAAAGCGCAGAAAACTGCCAGGGATAACAGCAGATGAATCCATGTGACCTGCGGCAGCAAGCGGTAAGAGAGAATGCCCAGCCGGGCCACGTTCACGCCCGCAATTAACCATACGCATCCGGCCACAGCCAGCAGAGTGCGTTTTTTCACATGATAAAAAAGGTACTTGCGCATAGGTTTACCTCCCGTTTGCGGCTGTTTTTTTCAGAGAGAGCAACAACAGGATGATCCCGGTTCCGGTCAGGATATGTCCGATGCCCGCCATACCGGAAATGGCAGCCGACGCGCCGGAGGACAGGGAAAGCCCCAGTACCTGAGTCACGCCCCGGATCAGCAGCATGACGCCAGTCAGCGGCACCCCCAAATTGTAAATCCAGAGAAATGCCCGGAACATACGGTTTTTCTCCAGAGCGCAATGAACCGAGAACAGGGCTACGATCAGAAAGGCCAGCATTCCCAACAGGAACAGGTGCGTATGTACTTTTCCCAATGCCGTAGCGCCGGTAAAACCGTTGAATTTTGTGAACTCGCGGTAAAAGACGCCGCCCGCCATGGCGGCAATAGCGTAAAACAGAGAGATATTTATGTACTTTTTCACAGGATGTACCCCTTTCTATGATCATATTGAAACCAGTGGAAATAACAACCTAAAATTCAGCTTGCAGCAAAGTCAGCATTTCGGCTTTCATGCGACTAAATCATTATTTATTGTAACATACATATTATGCTTACTCAATAGTTAATCGGCGTATTAATACGTATTATTTGCATAGTTTACTTGCATATGTTATGTAACCGCCAAATAATGATGCGGTCCGATATAAAATCGCCCCAGCCCTTTGCGAG
>CAJUAH010000033.1 GCA_910584375.1 uncultured Acetatifactor sp. | reverse complement strand
AAACCACTATAGCAGATACACATTATTTACACAAGAACTTTCAATACGCTATACTCAAGACATCCGCTAGTTTTTTGATGTTTTGTCTTGAACAGCCCAACAGGTTGCCCAATTGGGTAAATGTTAGCGGCTCCTCTGACTGTCTGACTACGGACAGTAACATAAATTGCTTTAGCGATATCTCTGGAATATGGTTATCGAAAAGCGTTTGAAGCTTGTTTCCGGCAATAAATAGTGTGCTGAAAATAGCTTTTTTCCGGTCTTCCGTGGAGCCTGAAAACTTTGCGTTCAAATTGATTAAATTCATACGGTCTCTCCCAATCTGCAACTTGTTACGTTTCTTATCATAGCAACAAGTTACCTGTTTGTCAATACGTCTTCCCATACAGGAAGTTCTTTTTTAAACGGGTTGCTGTCCGCCTGTTCTGCTCTGCAGGTACTGAATGATTTGTTCCCGATGATAAATCACAAATTTGTGCTCAAAGCCGCTTTTATCAAATACGGAAATACCATTGGGCACAAGGCCCAGTGTGTTGCGTTTGGATATTTTGACAATATCGGCATATAGAATTCGGGTTTCCCCGGTCTGAATATTGAAGGAATGGGATTTGAATGTCATGCCGTTCTCGTCAAAAAATATGTGGCCGCCCACGGCCTCCAGGCCGCGAAAATAATTGGCTGCGATTTTGGAGTTGGTGTAGTCGTTCATGTGATCCTTCCTTTCGCATTTTATGTGTTGTATCTTATTATAGATTATAGAATAAAATAGCCACAAGGGTGGCGCTTGCGGTTTTTTTCTGATATGATCAATGGGGGGTATACCGCCCGGATGATTTTTTATGATAACATACGGTTCGGCACAATGCAATATAGCTTGCTAACTTGCGTCCACCTTGGTACAGTCCAGGCAGCCCAGGTACGGCGGCAGCAAAGGAGAGCTTACATGAAAGACTTGATCAGATTAACAGATTTGCAGGCGAGTGAGATATACAAGATTTTCCATATTGCGGACGAGATCAGTGCCGGTAAGTACAAAGGTTTCCTGAACGGTAAAACCGTCGTACTGTTTTTCCCCGCCTCCAGTATCAGAACCAGGGTGACTTTTGAAAAGGGCGTGCATATGCTGGGGGGACAGCCCATATTGTTTCCGGGGGACGCGCTGGAGAAAAAGGAAGACATAAGAGATGTCTGCGGTTATCTGGACAACTGGGCGGACATCGCCGTTGTGAGATACAAGGACATTGGATTGATTGAAAGAATAGCCGGATATCTCCATGCCCCGATCATAAACGCCATGACGGACGTCAATCATCCCTGTGAGATTCTGGCGGATCTGTATTCCCTGTCAAAGCTGCGGAAGGATTTTACAAGAGATCATTACCTGTTCTGCGGAAGGGCGGGTAATATCGGCCTGGCCTGGAAGGAGGCGTCCCAGGTGCTGGGATTTCCTCTGTCCCAGTGCTGCGGAGCGGGACATGAGATGGAGGGTGTGGAGGTATACCATGATATCAATACCGCCGTCAAAGGAAAAGACATTCTGTGTACGGACTCCCTGCCCGCCGGGCGCTCCAGGATTTCCGGGATTGTCAGGTGACAACGGAGATCATGAAGACGGCAAACGAAAATGCCGTGCTGAACCCCTGTCCGCCGTTCTACCGGGGCGAGGAGGTCTCTGAAGAGGTAATGGAATCGGAGTATTTTGTGGGATATGGGTTCAAAAAGAATCTATTGACGGTGCAGCAGGCCGTTATGATATGGTGTTTGGCATAGAGATAGAGAATAATATTTACGGTGAGACAAATTACAGCAAATTTGATATTGCATCTCTATAACAAATTTGCTATAATTTTAACAGAAGGGGAAAATATAATGTACGAAATTGTATTTTATGAAGATAAAAAAGGAAAAGCTGAAATAGCCGACTATATAAAAGATTTAAATTTTAAATCTGCTACAAGTAAAGAGTGCCGAATCAATTTTAACAAAATAGTGGCTTATATGGATATGCTTGAAGAATTGGGCACTAGAATTGGCGAACCGGTGACAAAACATTTGGATGGCGAAATATGGGAGCTGAGACCACTAAATAACAGGTTTCTTTATGCATACTATAAAGATAACAAATTTATTATACTTCATCACTTTATAAAAAAGACGCAAAAAACGCCAAAACGTGAAATAGAGCAGGCTAAAAGGAATTTACAGGATTATTTAGAAAGGAATGAATAGTATGGTCACATGGAAAAAATTGAAAACGGATTTATCTATCAACCAGGAGGAGCAAAATGCTATTGAGCTGGAAAAAGACCTTATCCGTACAATGGTAGCTATCCGCGAGGAAAAAGGGCTCACGCAGACCCAATTAGCAGAAATGTGTAATGTAACACAGCCTGTAATTGCCCGTATGGAATCTTCGGTCCATTCTCCTCAGATTGACAGCCTTTTGAAGATTTTGACTCCTTTGGGATATACTTTGCAGATTGTGCCCATGGATAAAAAATTTGGTGCCTGACAAGAGAGATTTCCCTGCTTTCTGAAATGGTCAGTAGGGAAATACTACTTTATCATTCTTCCGGAGGTACATACTCCAATAAATCCGCAATTGAACAGCCCAAAGCCTGACATATTCTGGCGAGTACGTCTGTGTCAAGTCGGGTAACTGTGTTGTTCAGATAGCCATTCAACTGAGAACGCTGTATTTCTGCCCTTTGACAAAATTTGTTTCGACTCAGCCCGGAAGCAGCCAAGAGGCTATCCAAATGAATTTTTATAGTTCCGTTTCGATTCACTCAGTTCTCCTTGTCGTTTTATGTCGTTATTTGCTGTAATATATTTTCAACTTCTTAAGTATATAAGAAATAATATATAAGCTATATAAAATCAAGGGAATAAACCGACTTCGGTTTATTCCCTTATTTGAGACTGTTTGCCGTAAGAGCTTACTTAGCTGAAATATCTCTTCAGCAGCCCCTCAAACGCCTTGCCATGTCGAGCCTCATCCCTCGCCATCTCATGCACAGTGTCGTGGATAGCGTCCAGACCCAGCTCCTTGGCTCTCTTGGCCAGATCGGTCTTGCCGGCGGTGGCGCCGTTCTCGGCGGCAACTCTCATCTCCAGATTCTTCTTGGTGGAATCGGTCACTACCTCGCCCAGCAGCTCCGCAAACTTGGCGGCATGCTCTGCCTCCTCATAGGCGGCCTTCTCCCAGTACATGCCGATCTCGGGATAACCTTCGCGGAATGCCACTCTGGCCATGGCCAGATACATACCTACCTCGGAGCACTCGCCGTTAAAGTTGGCGCGCAGATCCTCGATGATATCCTCTCTGACGCCCTGCGCCACGCCTACTACATGCTCCGCAGCCCAGGATCTCTCCTCGCTCTGGGCCGTGAACTTGGAAGAGTCCACGCCGCACTGAGGGCATTTCTCAGGGGGATTGTCCCCTTCATGTACATAACCGCATACCTGACATACATACTTCATAACTTTTCTCTCCTTTATATATAATATTTTTGAAACCATATGTAAAGCGATAACAGGGTCACCGTCAGCTCTCGCCGCTCTCGCAACATTTGCCGCAGTACCCGTAAAAATAGGTCATATGCCCTGTAATCCTTCCGTCAAAACGCCGCCGGGCATTCTCCAGAATATTCTCCATGTCGTCCATCTGCAGATCCCGGACACAGCCGCAGCCATTGCAGATAAAATGATAATGCGGAGAGATGTCCGCGTCAAAGTGATCGGTCCCATCGCCCAGCCGCAGCCGCCGGATCTCTCCCAGATCCGCCAGCAGGGCCAGATTGCGGTACACGGTCCCCAGGCTGATATTGGGATTTAGCAGTCGGACATTCTCATATACAATATCTGCCGTGGGGTGATCCTTTCGTCCCTGAAGGAAATCCATGATCATCTCCCGCTGCCTGCTGTATTTCAGAGCCATGGGAGCTCCTTTCAAAATCAATAGTAGTAATGGTTACTATTTCAGTATACCCAATTTATGGAAAAAGTCAAGCGGAAACTTTAGACTTTTTTAATGAGCATTGTCACGGGATATGTGATATACTATTTTATCATACAGGAGGAGATCATGAAATTCAAAACAAGGCTCAAAGTAACCTTTGCCACCATTGTTTTTTTGCCGTTGCTGCTCACGGCGCTGGCGTTCTGCGTGATCGGCGTCTATCTGATAAACGCCCAGCCGGGAGTTTCCGTCCAGAATCTGGATTTTGCCATGATATCGGAACCTGTAGGTAATTATACCGGGCGCGCTGACAGTGTGTACGGCCAGCTGGCGCAGCAGGCGGAGCGGGACGTATCCATGCTGGAGAATCGGGAATATCTGGATAAGATGGGCGCGCTGCTCCATTCCCGTTCCGCCTATCTGCTGGTGCGCAAAAATGACGAGATATACTATGCCGGCAACGAGGAGGCGGCGCGGCAGATCTTTCCCCTGCTGCCCGGATACGGGGAAGGGGATCTGGAGGAGGGCACGGGCTATTACTTCAGCGAGATGGACAAATACGTGAAACAGATCGACTTTCGTTTCGGGGACGGCGCCCAGGGGAGCCTGTTCGTGGTCATGCGGATCAACTCGCTGATCTCCCGTCGGCTGCTGATCGACATGCTGGTAGCCATCGTGCTGATCCTGATCTTTACCAGTCTGATGCTGACCCAGTGGATCCACAAGGAAGTGTTTTGCCCCATCAATGAGTTGAACGTGGCCATGACCAAGATCAAGGAGGGCAACTTCGAGTATATCCTGCAGACCAGATCCGGCGGCGAGATCGGCGATCTGTACCGCAATTATGAGGACATGAGACTGCGTCTGAAGGAAAACACGGAGGAGAGCACGGAGCAGGAGAAGAAAAATAAAGAGCTGGTGAGCAATATTTCCCACGATCTCAAGACGCCCATCACGGCCATCAAGGGCTATGTGGAGGGCATCATGGACGGCGTGGCCGACACGCCGGAAAAGATGGACAAATATATTAAGACCATATATAATAAGGCTAATGACATGGACAGGCTGATCAATGAGCTGACCGTGTACTCCGGGATAGACAACCACCGGATTCCTTACAATTTCCACCGGATCAACGTGTCGGATTATTTTGGGGACTGCGTGGAGGAGGTGGGACTGGATCTGGAATCCAAGAATATCCAGCTCAACTATACCAATCTGGTGGATCAGGATACGCTGGTCATAGCCGACCCGGAACAGATGAAAAAAGTCATCAACAACATTATCAGCAACAGCGTGAAATATATGGATAAGCAGCACGGGACCATCGATATACGGATCCTGGACGAGTCGGACTCCATTCAGGTGGAGATAGAGGACAACGGCAAGGGGATCGCCCAGAAGGACCTGGGCAAGATATTCGAGCGTTTCTTCCGCACCGACGCCTCCCGCAATTCCGCTCAGGGCGGCAGCGGGATCGGCCTGTCCATCGTGAAAAAGATCATAGAGGATCACGGCGGGTATATATGGGCCACCAGCCGGGAGGGCGAGGGCACCTGTATGCATTTTGTGATCCGCAAATACAGGGAGCTGCAAAACGAATAGATTACAGGAAAGGCAGGATATAAAATGAGCAGGATATTGATTATTGAAGACGAGGAAGTCATTGCCGATCTGGAGAAAGACTATCTGGAGCTCAGCGATTTTGAGGTGGATATCCGCAACCGGGGGGATCTGGGCCTGCAGGCGGCGCTGACGGGGGATTACGATCTGATCATACTGGATCTGATGCTGCCGGAGATGGACGGTTTCGAGGTCTGCAAACGCATCCGGGAAAAAAAGAACGTCCCGATCCTGATGGTTTCGGCCAAGAAGGACGATATCGACAAGATCCGGGGCCTGGGTCTGGGCGCGGACGACTATATGACCAAGCCTTTCAGTCCCAGCGAGCTGGTGGCCCGTGTCAAGGCGCATATGGCGCGGTATGAACGGCTGGTGGGAACCAGCCAGAGAGCCCAGAACGATATCGTGGAGATTCGGGGGATCCGCATAGACAAGACGGCCCGCCGGGTGTATGTGGACGGTGTGGAGAAGACCTTTACCACCAAGGAGTTTGAACTGCTGACCTTTTTGGCGGAGAACCCCAACCATGTGTTCACCAAGGAAGAGCTGTTCCGGGAGATATGGGATATGGATTCCATAGGAGATATCGCCACCGTCACGGTGCATATCAAGAAGATCCGGGAGAAGATTGAGGTCGATACCGCAAAACCCCAGTATATCGAGACGATCTGGGGCGTGGGATATCGTTTCAAAGTATAGAGCGGGAGGATACAGGAGATGGGAGAGTACATTTTGAGCTGCAGTTCCACGGCGGATCTGCGGCAGGAGCATTTGGAGAAAAGAGATATCCATTATATCTGCTTTCACTTTGAACTGGCGGGAAAGCAGTATATGGACGATCTGGGGAGATCCATTCCTCTGGCGGATTTCTATGAGGCCATGGCCCAGGGAGCGGACACCAAGACTTCCCAGATCAATGTGGAGGAGTATGAGCAGTACTTCGAGGGCTTTTTAAAAGAAGGAAAGGACATTCTGCACCTGACGCTGTCCAGCGGAATCTCCGGCACCGTCAACTCCGCGCTGATCGCCAGAGATATCCTGCAGGAGAAATATCCTGATCGCAGGATCTTTGTGGTGGATTCTCTGGCGGCCTCTTCGGGATACGGCCTGCTGATGGATAAGCTGGCGGATCTGCGGGACGGCGGTATGGATGTGGAAACGCTGTACCGTTGGGCCGAGGATAATAAGTTAAAGCTCCAACACTGGTTTTTCACCAGCGACCTGACCTATCTGATCAGAGGCGGCCGGGTGTCCAAGGCGGCGGGGATCGTGGGCAGCGTACTGAATATCTGCCCGCTGCTGAATGTGGACTATATGGGGCGGCTGATCAATCGGGCGAAAGTCCGCACCAAGCGCAAGGTCATTCAGGCCACTGTGGAGAAGATGAAGGAACATGCCCAGGACGGCGCGGATTACAGCGGCAAGTGCTATATCTCCCAATCCGCCTGTATGGAAGACGCCAAAGCGGTGGCGGAGCTGGTGGAGAGCGCTTTTCCCAGGCTGGACGGCAAGGTGGAGATCAACGATATCGGCACCACCATAGGCAGTCATACCGGCCCCGGCACGGTGGCGCTGTTTTTCTGGGGCGACGAGAGAGTGGATTAAAAGCGGGTAAACTATGAAAACACGGATCGTCTATGAGGATCGGGATATTCTCATCTGCCACAAACCGGCGGGACTGGCCACCCAGTCTTCCTCCGTGGGCCGGCCGGATGTGGTCAGCGAACTGAAAAATTATCTCTCCGGGGGCTATGTGGGGATCGTTCACCGCCTGGATCAGCCGGTGGAGGGATTGCTGGTCTTTGCCAGACATCCCCGGGCGGCCGCGGCGCTGAACCGTCAGCTGACGGAGGGGATGCTGGGCAAGCGCTACTGCGCGCTGGTATGGGGGCGTCCCGCTGCGGAAGAGGGAGAATGGACGGATTACCTGCGCAAGGAGGGCAATCTGTCCAGAGTGGTTTTACAGGAAACGCCGGGGGCCAGGAGAGCGGTGCTGCGCTATCGGGTCAGGGCGCGGGAAGACATTGCGGCGGGGAGACATACCTGTCTGGATATCCGCATCGGTACGGGACGCTTTCATCAGATACGCTGTCAATTGGCCCACAGGGGACTCCCCATTTTGGGTGATCAGAAATACGGTACGGCTGAGAGTCTGGAGGAGAGCCGGAGCCTGGGGATCCGATATGCGGCGCTGTGCGCCTGTGAGATCCGGCTGACACATCCCGCGACGGGACGGGAGATTTTCTATGAGATCAGCCCGGACTGGATAAATTACTGATATTTCCCACATACTATTTCCGTAGAGCGGCGGGGATCTGCCGCGGAGACGGAGGTAGCCATGCTGGAGAAGATAAGACGGAGCAAATCTATTACACTATTGTTGACAGTGGCGGTAGTGTATTTTTTTCTGCAATATCTGACGCCCTTGTTTTCTCCCATACTGACTGCCATGCTCTTTGTCACGATCTTCGGCCCGCTGCTGAAAAAGATGCAGGCCCGGCTCCATATCCATCGCCAGCTTGGCGCCGTATTGCTGCTGCTGTTGGGAGGCGGCGTGCTGGCGATCCTGCTGTGGGTGCTTTTCTCCTGGGTCATAGGCAGCCTGCCGGAGTGGGTCAGCCAGTTGGAGACGGTGGAACTGGAATTGGAGGAATGGATACAGAAAGGCAGCGCCTCCATCGGACAGGCTTTGGGGATCGACGGGGAGTATCTGGAATCCACGCTCACTGCCCGCCTGGACGAATGGATGGACTACCTGCAGGCGGAAGGGGCGGCGGGCATGTTGTCCGGCTCTCTGCAATATCTCAAGAAGATAGCGCTGTTTGGCGGTTTCCTGGTGACGTTTATCATTGCGGCGGTGCTGCTGGCCAGGGATTATGACCGGATCATGAACGGTCTGCTGGATCGGGAGGAGTTTCATGTGCTGCTGGAGGTGATCTGCGGCATGATCCGCTACATCGCCACCTTTGTGAAGGCCCAGGTGGTGATCATGTCCGTCATTTCCCTGGCGGCGGGAGTGGTGCTGAGCATCTCCGGCATCCGGCACGGCGCGCTGTGGGGTATGCTGGCGGGACTGCTGGACGCGCTGCCTTTCATAGGAACAGGGATCGTGCTTGTCCCCCTCACGCTGACTCAGTTGTTTCAGGGCAATTACGGGAGGGCGGCGGTGTGTCTGGCTCTCTACGGGGGCTGCGTGTTTCTGCGGGAAATGCTGGAACCCCGCCTGATCGGCAAGCGCATGGGCGTGCCGCCCATCGCCGTGCTGGCCGCCGTCTACGCGGGAATCCGCCTCTTTGGCGTGTGGGGGATCATCAAAGGACCGCTGGGTTTTGTGATCATCCGCCAGGGATGGCAGAGCCTGCAAAAGCGCTGGCAGGATACGCCCGAGGAGAGCAGTTGACTTAACCGGGCAACAACCTTATAATGAAACTGACATTGTAAGGTATTGTACGGAGGATACTATGAAAACGGTGAAAAAGACGAGGGCGGAGCGAGCCTGTGACATCGTCCGCGATCTGCTGGATGTGGGGGTGAGCCTGTATATGGCGGCGCTGATCGTAATACTGCCGCTGTACTCCACGGAATCAGGGTATCGCAGCATAGGGACGGACAAAAGCATGTTTTTCCGCTCTGTCAGTCTGACGGCCTGCAAAGTGATCCTGCCGTTGACGGCGCTTTATCTGGTTCTGCTGGCAGTCAGGCAGTTGCGCCTGGCCCCGGGCCGGTTCAGCGGTATAAGGACCGGGGGTCGGGACGGAAGTATGCGGGCGCGGGGGCGAACCGATGGTACGCGGACGCGGAGCAGGGCCGAAAAACACGGCGCGGGAGAGAGGCTGCCGTCCGTCACGGATCTGTTCGCCCTGCTGTATCTGGCGGCGGTGATCTGTTCCTATCTGCATACTCCCTTCAAGCAGGAAACGGAATGGGGAGATACATTTTACGGTACATACAGCTGGTATCTCGGCCTGCTGACACAGTTGCTGTTTCTGGGAATCTATTTTGCCGTCTCCCGCCTGTGGCAGAGAAGGGACTGGATGGCGGCCCTGTGGCTCCCGACGGCGGCTGCGGTGGCGCTGTTGGGATATCTGAACCGCTTTGGCGTCCGTCCGCTGGAGATGCAGGGCGCGGGGCCGCAGTTTATCTCCACCATCGGCAATATCAACTGGTATTGCGGGTATATGGTGACAGTGACGTCAGCTATTGCATATTATATATGGCGCGGCCGGGCCGGGATGGAGAAAAAGTGGCTGCGCGCATTGGCAGTGGCTGCGCTGGGCATCTGTCTGGCCACGCTGGTGACGCAGGGCAGCAGCAGCGGGATCGTGGCGTTGTTTTTGCTGCTGGGAGTTTTTTATCTGCTGTCCATGGGGGAC
The DNA here is from genome assembly GCA_910584375.1 of uncultured Acetatifactor sp. Classification (GTDB taxonomy): domain Bacteria; phylum Bacillota; class Clostridia; order Lachnospirales; family Lachnospiraceae; genus Acetatifactor. The sequence goes on along the minus strand of CAJUAH010000033.1, from coordinate 35,887 downwards.
GGGGAGAGACTGCAGCGTTTTTTTGAAGGCTGTATCCTGCTGTCCGGCGTATGCATCTGTACCTGGTTGGTGCGGATGACATGGCCCCAGGCCATGGATTATGCGGAGAGTACCACCGATCTGTTGACTCTGTCGCCGTTTCCGTTTTTACTGTTGGGTGTGTCGCTGATATGTCGTTATCTGGTATGCCGCGGCAGGCGGACAGGAGATTTCAAACCCCGGATATGGGTGGTGATGGGGGCGACGGCCTGGGCTGCGGCGGGCGTGGCCGCAATAGCATATGTCGTTTTACTGGCGCTGAATACCGCGCATCCGGGCAGTATTGGCGGGCTGTCAGGTCTGGGAGCCTTTACCTTTGACGACGCCTGGGGCAGTAACCGGGGCATTACCTGGACAGTCGGACTGACCTGTTTTCTGAAACAGGATCTGGCCGGGAAACTGGTGGGAGTGGGGCCCGACGCCATGGCCCTGTATATACACAGCGGCGTGGATCCGGCGCTGAAACAGACGGTGGAGGATTATTTTGGCAGACTGTCGCTGACAAACGCTCACAACGAATGGCTGACGGTGCTGATCAATGAGGGTCTGTTGGGGGCGGCAGGGTACATAGGGTTGACGGTGACCGCCGTTTTCCGTTATCTGAAGGCGGGGCGGAAGGATGTGCTGGCGGGCGCGGCGGGTATGGGCATTCTGGCCTATACCCTGAACAATATTTTCAGTTTCCAGCAGATTATGAGCACCTCCGTCGTATTTTTACTCCTGGGCATTGGCGAAGCATGTCTGCGCATGCAGGAAAAATGAAGAATTTGACTTTACGCCAAGCATCTGGTAAAATAAAGGGCAGAAAGGTATGGCATAGCGTATGAAGATCGAGAGAGTGGATGAAAAAACGGTGAAATGTTTCCTGTCCAATGAAGAATTGGAGGAGTATGACATTTCTTATAAAGATTTTGTGATGCGCAGTGAAAAGGCCAGAGAGATTGTGGAAGTGATCATGGCGCAGGCTGTGGAGGAGGTGGATTACAAGCCCCCTCACTTTGCCTTTGACCTGCAGATTATGCTGCTGCCGGATCAGGGGATGATACTGACCTTCACGGAGAGGACTCCGGAAGATCTGAAAAACGGCGCGAACCTCATAAACTATCTGAGGGAAATGCGGAGGATTCTGAAAGAAAAGCTGGGCATGGACGGTTCGGCTATCGCGGGACTGCTGGCGCAGGCCGTGATGACAGCCGCTGCGGGGCAGGCCGGGAGCCAGGAGGGGGAAGAGCTTGCTCAAAAAGAACAGCAGGAAATGCAGAGGCCCCGGTTTGCGATCTTTTGTTTTCCCAGTATGCGGAGCCTGTGCGAATATGCCAGGATGCTGCCCAGGAATCTGCGGGTAGTCAGCAGGCTTTACCGGGACGGCGGTACATATTATCTGTATCTGGAGCGGGGCGGCGCGTCCTATGAGCGCTACAGCAGGGCCAGCGTGCAGGCGCTGGAGTTCGGAGAGCTGTATGCGGCTACCGGGGATAAGCTGGCGTATCTGGAAGAACACGGGGAGTGTCTGCTCGCCGAGAAAGCCCTTGCCAGGCTGCGGCTGTAGCTGCAGGGATCGGGTGGGGACGGTTGATAAAAGATTAAAGCGAGAAAAAAGTACGCGAATTGCTGCTGTGAATATTGCAAAACAGGTTTGCATATGCTATAATGCCGATAGGCAAAATGTAATGAGTAGTCCATGCTGGACGACTGGCGAAAAGCCCTGGAGATGGTGCTCCAGGGCTTTTCTATTCCCAATTTTGGCGATGGCAGGGCTTAAGACCATAGGCTAGTTACCGACTAATTCTCATCGCTGTCTAACCATTTGATGATGTAGTGGCAAGCTACACCAGCCGCAACAGCGACTAAAAATGTAATGAGCATATCCATACTGACACCCCCTTCCTTTACCAGTCTAGGGGCGGTAACAAAAAGATTATAACATGCATATTCATAGTGCGTCACATTTTTACGGTTGTTGATTCAATCTTTTTATCTTATACTCTCAAAAGGAATAGTTGCGCCGGTGCAACGGTGATGCTATACTGAAAAGTAGTCGGAACGAATTTTGACATGAAATTTATCACGGAAATAAAAAAAGCCTTGGGAATAAGGCTTTTTACAAATCGGCGTGACAGGATTTGAACCTGCGGCCTCTACGTCCCGAACGTAGCGCTCTACCAAGCTGAGCCACACGCCGTCTATGCTGAACATTAAAATAATACACTATGTATAATGGAATGTCAAGGATTTTTCGCAAAATGCAGCAGATTTAAAAAACGATCTGAAGAACGGCAGATTACAGGATGAGGCGGATCCGCATCGAAAATCCGGATCGCGGGAATGCCGCAATGTGGTCTGAGAGTATCATAGCGTGAGAGAACACGGGGATGGGGGCCGATTATGGAACGGGCGGTTGTGGCACTGAAAAAAGGCGGCGGGCGCAGTTTGAAAGCCGGGGGAATGTGGATATACGACAACGAGATAGACTCCGTCAGTGGGGACTTTGCGGACGGAGACATAGTGGAGGTCTGCGATTTTGACGGCTATGACATGGGCTGCGGATTTATCAATACCAGATCCCGGATCACTGTGCGGATGCTGTCGCGGAAAATGGGGACGGTCATCGACGAGGCGTTTATCCGGCGGCGCGTGCAGGACGCGTGGGATTACCGCAAGGAGACGATAGATATCTCCAGTTGCCGGGTAATCTTCGGGGAGGCGGATTTTCTGCCTGGCATCGTGGTGGACAAATTTTCCGATGTGCTGGTGGTGGAGTCCCTGGCGCTGGGAATCGACAGATGGAAAAAGGTCATTGTGGATTCGCTGAAAGAGATCCTGGCCCGGGACGGTATTGCGATCCGGGGCGTTTACGAGCGCAGCGACGCCAAAGTGCGTCTGCAGGAGGGTATGGAGCGCGGCAAGGGTTTTATCGGAAGACCTTTTGACACCAGAGTGGAGATACTGGAGAACGGGGTACGCTATATCGTGGACGTGCAGGACGGGCAGAAGACCGGTTTTTTTCTGGACCAGAAGAACAACCGGGCCGCCATCCACAGCATCTGCAAAGGGAAAAAAGTACTGGACTGTTTCACGCACACGGGTTCCTTCGCGCTGAACGCGGGGATTGCCGGCGCCGACAGCGTGCTGGGCGTGGACGCGTCGCGGCTGGCGGTGGAGCAGGCTACGGAGAATGCGGCGCTGAACGGATTGCAGGACAGGGTGCGGTTTTTATGCGCAGACGTATTTGAACTGCTGCCGCAGCTGGAGGCGCAGGGCGAGAGCTACGACGTGGTGATTCTGGATCCTCCGGCGTTTACCAAGTCCCGCAGTTCCGTAAAAAACGCCGTGAAGGGCTACCGGGAGATCAATCTGCGGGGGCTTAAGCTGGTGCGGGACGGAGGGTATCTGGCCACCTGTTCCTGTTCCCATTTCATGGAGCCGGAGCTTTTTGCCAAAACCGTGCGGGAGGCCGCCGCTGGCGCTCGCAGACGGCTGCGGCAGGTGGAATTCAGAACCCAGGCCTGCGACCATCCCATACTGTGGGCGGCGGATCAGAGCTATTATCTGAAGTTCTATATTTTTCAGGTGGTAAACGAACGATGACAACAGGAAATGGAAAGAAAGGATGGCGGACACATGATTAAAGGATTTAAGATGAAACTTTTTCCCGGGCAGGAGGAAGAATATGAGAGACGCCACAATCTGCTGTGGCCGGAGATGAAGGACATGATCCATGCGCACGGGGGGAAGAATTACACGATCTTCCTCGACCGGGAGACGCTGACCCTGTTCGGCTGTATTGAGATTGAGGACGAGGAAAAATGGGCCAGAGGCGCGGATACGGCGATTAACCGTAAGTGGTGGGACTATATGGCGGATATCATGGAGACCAATCCGGATAACAGTCCGGTCTCCGTGGATCTGCGGACAGTTTTTCATCTGGATTGATGTCAAAAAAAGTAACATTTTTGCATTGTAATTTTCTGCTTGTTCCTCTATACTGGGTGAGGGAAAGTGGGAGCAGGAGGAAAAGACATGTTTCGCATTGCGGTCTGTGAGGACGACGCCGCGCAGCAGGCATACGAGGAGACGCTGCTGCGCCGTTGGGCGCAGGAAAACCAATATAAAGTGACTGTGGACGTCTATGCCAGCGCGGAGCAGTTTCTGTTCGCGGCGGAGGATGAGCCTGAGTACGATCTTTTGATTCTGGATATCCAGATGGGCGGGATGAACGGCATGGAGCTTGCCGCCAGGATCCGGGACAGCGGCGGGGATATGGCGATCATTTTTTTGACCGGTGTGCCGGACTATGCGCTGGAGGGCTATGAGGTGGGAGCGGTCCGCTACTTGATGAAACCGCTGAAAGAGCAGAATTTTTACGATCTGTTAAACAGTCTGTTTGCAAAAAAGGAGCAGGAGAGCGGGGAATATTTTCTTTGGGAACAGGGCATGAATGTATGCAGGATAGCGCTGCATGACATTGTCTATGTGGAGGCCAGAGGCCATTATATCTATATGAACACGCTGAAAGGGGAATGGGAATGGAAGGCCTCTTTTTCCTCTCTGGAAGAAGAGTTTCGCAGCGGGACTTTTTGCCTGCTGCGGAGGGGACTGTTGGTGAATCTGGAACATGTGGAGAAGATCGGCCGTTCGGAGTGCGTGCTGGACAGCGGCGAGACCCTGCCGGTGGCAAGAGAGCGCTATAAGGAGCTGAACAAGGCGTTTATCGCTTACTATAGAGAGCGACAGGATTAAAGAGCGGTCACACAGGAGGAGGGCCATGCGCGGTTTTGTATTATACGCGGTTTTTTTGTTGATTCTTGCGGCCGCTGTCTGCGTTACGGCAGTCATTGTCAGGAAAAAAGAGGAGAAACGCCTGGGGGAGTTCCAGGACGATATCTTGAAAAAACAGCGGGAAGAGGTTCAGAATATCTATCAGACCATGCGTGGGTGGCGGCATGACTACCACAATCATATGCAGACTATCAAAGCGTATCTGTCCATGGGTCAGGTGGAAGAAACGCTGGCCTATCTGGAGCATCTGGAGGAAGATCTGGACAGCATCGACATTGCCATCCAGACGGGGAATGTGGCGTTGGACGCGATACTGAGCAGCAAAGTCTCCATAGCGTCCAAGCGGCAGATCCAGGTGAATTATACAGCCAAAGTTCCCGATCAGCTGCATGTCAGCGACGTGCATCTGTGCGCTATCATAGGCAATCTTCTGGACAATGCGGTGGAGGCCTGCGAGAGCGTGGAGGAGGGAAAGAGATTTATACGGATATATATCGGTATCTTCAAAAAACAGTTGTATATTTCCGTGTCCAACGCCACTTCCGCTACCAGGCGCAGGAGTATGGCGGAACTTGCCACCACAAAACAGGGGGAACACGGGCTGGGCCTGGGGCGTGTGGACAGGATCGTCGAAAGCTATAACGGATATCTCAATCGAAAAAATGAGCCGGGGGTCTTTGCGACGGAGATCATGCTTCCCCTGTAAAGTTTTTATCAGATAGATTTGGTGCACGATTTTTTGCTGTTCGTGCACTTTTTTTATTTTTTTGTAAATTTCCTGTAAACTGTAAATAGTAAATCCTGTGAGATGCGGCGGGATTTATGCAGGGAGGTCGGACAATGGCGGAAAAAGAGCAGACCGGGAGGAAACGGATATTTATGCTCCGCAATTCCATAGAGATGCTTAAGGTGATGTGCAGGCGCTTTCCCCAGTGCAGGTGGCAGATACCGTTGTATATCGTCTGCTGCATAGCGGCTCCCTTTATGACCGCGCTGATACCGTCGCTGTCCATCAAGGCGATCACCCGTGGGGAGTTGAAGTACTTTCTGGTCTCCGTCGGGCTGGCGCTGTGCATGTATTGGGGGATGGAGGCTGTTCGCGACCTGGTGAGCCTGTATCTGGAAAAGGCCAGGATCTTCACAAGATCCGATGTCTTTTTCGTAGATTTTATAAAAAAATGTCTTACGACGGATTACGCCAATATTGAACTGCAGGAAAAGCAGAGCTTGATCGACAACGCCGCCATGGTGGTGGAGGCTGTAGGGAACAGCGCGTCCCGCATCATGAGCGAGTCGGTGGAATTTATGATCAAGGTGCTGGGACTGTTGATCTACGGGACGGCGATCCTGGTGCTGGACGCGAAGATCATGTTGATCACAGTGGCGCTGCTGGCAGCGGATCTTATCATGCGCAACCGTGCCATCAGATACACGGACGACCACTGGCAGAAGGAAACAGAGGTGTGGCGTAAGCAGCGGTATCTGCGGTCCAGCGGCATGAAGGCCAGCGCCGGCAAGGACATCCGGATCTATCAGCTGAAGGGGTGGTTCCATCAGCGATTTGAGGAATTGATCCGCCAGGAAGCGGACTTCCAGAAACGCACCCAGATACGCTGGTACTATCCCACGATCGTGGACAATGTCTGCCATTTTATCAAGAACCTGCTGGCCTACAGCGTCCTGGCCGGCAAGGTGTTGGCCGGGGAGACGGACATAGCGGGCTTTACGCTGTATCTGGGCGTGATCTTTGGCCTGGATGCATGGATATATCCTATGGCTCTGTCTTATGGGCGTCTGCAGAGCGCCGCTTACTGTTTTAATGACTATCAGAAATTTGTGGATACGCCGGAGATCGCTTTTCGGGATGTTTCCTTTGCCTATGAGAAGGGCGGCAGACCGGTACTTTCCCATATAAATATTGTGATAGGATCCGGTGAGAGTGTGGCTCTGGTGGGGAATAACGGCGCGGGAAAGTCAACTTTGGTCAAGCTGCTGTGCGGTTTTTACCCCGCCACAGAGGGAGAGATTCTGATAAACGGCAAAAATATAAAGGAGATGGACATAGACGGCTATCAGAAAATGGTGAGCGCGCTGTTTCAGGAGACGGCGTCCCTGGCCTTTTCCATCGCCATGAACGTATCCGGCTGCGGCGAGGAGAATATGGATCGGGAGCGGGTGCGGGAAAGCCTGCGCAGGGCAGGGCTGTGGGAGAAGGTGAGCGGTCTGCCCCAAAAGGAGGATACTTATCTGACCCAGCTGCTGGACGATGACGGGATCCGGCTCTCCGGCGGTGAGATGCAGAAACTTCTGTTGGCCAGGGTACTTTACAAGGACAGTCAGATCATGATCCTGGATGAGCCCACGGCGGCGCTCGACCCCATCGCGGAGAGCAGGGTATATGAGGACTATCATGCGCTGACAGCGGGAAAGACATCGCTGTTTATCTCCCACAGACTGGCCAGCACCCGGTTCTGCGACCGGATCATCTTACTGGAAAACGGGCGGGTGGCGGAGGATGGCTCCCATGAAGAATTGATGGAAAGAGGCGGCAGATATAAAGAAATGTTCGACATACAGAGCAGGTATTATCAGGAACAGGAGGGGGGCGCAAATGAAAACTAGAGGAACTCTGCGAAAAGTGCTGCGCATGGTAGAGACGCTCTCGCCGGGGTTTCTGGCTCTGATGACGTTTACAAAGATATTGGCGTCGGGGCAGCCTTTTGTGGCGATCTATTATGGAAGCGTCATTCTGGATATGCTGGCAAAGCGCGCTCCCTTAGAGGAGATCATGGCGACTGTGGCATGGATGGCGGGCCTCTCCGCCCTGCTGGTACTGCTGCGCTGGGGACTGGAGATGCCGCTGGTCGTAAAAAAGAGTGTGATCGCCCAGAAGGTAGATCAGATGATGTGTGACAAATCCTGTGAGATGGACTATGAGCTGCTGCTTAGCAGCGATACGCTGGATATGCGCCAACGGGCATGGGATGGGGTAAGCAACAGCGGGGACCTGGGGAACTTCTGTGAACTGCTGGCCTCGGCCATCGAAAATCTTTGCTCCATCGTCTACTCAGCGGCGCTGTTATTTCCGCTGCTGGCTCCCGGAGCCAATGCCGGGCAGGGCGGGTTGGCAGGACTGCTTGGCAAATGGTACAGCGGCGTATTTCTGCTGGCCGCCATGGCGCTCTCCCTGTGGCTGGGATCCGCGGCTAACCGGCGTTCAGCCCGGATTCAGCAGGACGTTTTTGAGGATAGTGTCAGAAATAATCGGCACATGGAATATTTTATGAGTTTTTCGTATGACTATTCCCAGGGAAAGAATATCCGGATCTATAATATGGCGGATATGATACTTGAATCCATCAGGAAAAATAACGGGGTCATGGAGAATATCTGCCGGAAAATGATCCGGCGGACCCGAAAAGTAAAGTGGATCAACTCTGCCGCAGCTCTGCTGCTGCAGTCTTGCAGCTACCTGTACGTGGGGCTTAAGGCCATTTGGGGAATGATCAGTATCGGCAGCACCATGCGCTATATTTCCGCATACCAGAAACTTTCCCAGAGCCTGGGACATATATTTGATATGTTCATCCAGTTGGATGTAAAGAGCAGATATCTGGTGTATTTTTACAATTATCTGGAAATCCCTAACAGGCGGTATGAGGGAACGATTCCTGTTGAAAAGCGGGATGACAACAGATATGAGTTTGAATTCAGGGATGTATCTTTCCGGTATCCCGACAGTGACAGGGAAGCGTTATCCCATATCAGCGAGAAGTTTACCATGGGCGCCAGGATGGCGGTGGTGGGTCCCAACGGCTCCGGCAAGTCCACCTTTATCAAGCTGCTCTGCAGACTGTATGAGCCTACGGAGGGTGAGATCCTCCTAAACGGGGTTAATATTCAATATTATGACTTTCGGGAATATGTCAAGCTGTTTTCCGTGGTGTTCCAGGATTTTCAGATCTTTGCTTTCTCCATAGCGGAGAACGTAGCGGCGTCCCGGGAGTATGAGGAGCGAAAGGTAGTGGAGTGCATTGAAAAGGCCGGGCTTTCCATCCGGCGGCGAGGCCCAGAAACTGGCCATCGCCAGGGCCCTGTACAAGGACGCCCCCTGGGTCGTCTTAGACGAGCCCACCGCCGCGCTGGATCCGACGGCGGAATACGAGATATACAGCCACTTTGACGAGATGGTAAAAGATAAGACTTCCATCTATATTTCCCACCGCATGTCCAGCTGCCGGTTCTGCGATACCATCTATGTGTTTGAGGACGGCAGGATCGTACAGAGGGGCAGCCATGAGTCTCTCATGAAAGAGGAGGACGGGCTGTACAGCAGGCTGTGGAATGCCCAGGCTCAGTATTACAGGACTTCCTGACAGACAGTTTCCCCGCGCCCTGTTCATTCCGGGGGCAGGGCGCGGATTTTCGTTTTAAAGATTACCCGGATTGTACAACCGATTTCCATTTCCGCCGACTATAGTTTAGGAAGACACAAGGGTTCTGGCATTTTTCGGGCGCTTATATGGAATAAATTATATGGAACAGATAAAAAAGGAGATGAACCGGATGGAAAACCAGAAGACATTGCAGGATGGGGCGTACCGGCCCACTTCCCTGTATTTTATCGGAAACGGCAATCCCACAGGCAATGACCCCAGCCAAAACGCGCAGCATGCTCTGGCGCAGAATCTGCTCTTTCTGTGCAGGAACAGGGAGAGATCAGCCCGCGAACTGGCGGAGGAGACAGGCATTCCGCTGTTTTACATAGAGGAAGAGTTAAAGCGTCAGTGCGAGGGCGTAGACGGAGAATACAGCCTGCTGCGCAGGACAGAGTGGGGAAGATATATTGCGGATATCCTGATTGCGGACAAAGAGGAATATGAGACGGCAAACCGTATATACAGTCAATACGCGTCCTCCTTCTGCGGAGTGTTGGCCGCTGCTGTCGCCGCGCGGCAGGGGGAAATGCAGTCTTTCTGGCGGCACAATATGCAGGGGGACATGGATCAGAGCCTGTTGCTGTGGGCGCTGCTGCCGGACGTGATCGGCAGCTTTATCGGCCAGACAGGCAGGGAGCTTAAGTCTGCTTTTGGGGATGTAAAGCCTGTGGACCGGCCCTATACCACCGTGGCCGTGCGGGGTCTGGCGGAGCCCGCTTTCCTCTACGGCGGCGACAGCATCAGCGCCCATGACGTCTGCGGCTATTCGGACATAATGGTACGGAACCTGTACGGCAGACGGCTGAAAGCGCATTTTCACTGTGACCACGATTTGGCGGGGGATCCCCTGCTGCAGATGGTCATCCGCAGCGTGGAGGGACTGCCGGTCCAGACCCTGTTTGAGCAGGAGAGGAAGATCGCCCGCCAGGCTATAGAGCAGGGATATCTGCGGGAGAGAGACGGCGTCCTGGAACCCGCCATATTGGTCATGGGGGACGGGATCAGCGTATACATAGAATTTCAGAGCCTGCTGGACGGTCTGGAGGAGGAGACCGGGGCGCTGACCAGGGCTCTGGCGGGAGAACTGGGGAAATACATGCGCAGGGTCATGCCGATCCATCTTCGAAAAGAATACTTCTATTACAACGCCTGCATAGCCGCCCACGAATTTTTTGACGAAGTGGTGGAAGAATGCATCCGCAGAGGCATATTGAACCCGCCCCGGGATCCGCTGGGGCCGGAGGGCGTGCTGATGGTTCTGTGCGTGTAGAGAATTTTGATTGCGCTTTATATGGATTTCGTGTATGCTGATTAGGACAGGACATGGGCGTGCCGGAGACGGACGGAAACCGGTTCGATAGTATAAGTCCGCTTATAATGAGCAGAAACGAGGTAAATATGCAGGAAAAACGGATCGAGCAGATACTGGAGACACTGACCCTGGAGGAGAAGTGCGCCATGCTCCACGGGGCTACGTTCTTTCGCAGCGGCGCGGTGGAGGAAAAAGGGATCCCGGCGGTGGAGACCAGCGACGGCCCCATGGGGGTGAGAAATGAGTTTCCCGGGGACTCCTGGTTCCCGGTGGGGCTTTCTGACGACTTTGTCAGCTATCTGCCCAGCAACAGCGCCCTGGCGGCCACCTGGAATCCCAGGCGGGCCTGCGAGACAGGGCAGGTGCTGGGAGAGGAGGCCAGAGGCCGGGGCAAGGACGTGATCCTGGCGCCGGGCATCAATATCAAGCGCGATCCCCTGTGCGGGCGGAATTTTGAGTATATGAGCGAGGATCCCTACCTGATCCGGGAGCTGGTCGTGCCGCTGATCCGGGGGATACAGGAGGCGGATGTGGCGGCCTGCGTAAAACACTTCGCGGCCAACTCCCAGGAGACGGACAGGCTGTGGGTGGACACGGTCGTGGACGAGCGAACCCTGCGGGAGATCTATCTGCCGGGCTTTGAGGCGGCGGTACACCGGGGAGGAACCTATTCTTTGATGAATGCCTACAACAAGTTAAACGGCGAGCATTGCAGCGAGAGCAAGGCTCTGCTGAACCGGATCCTGCGGGAGGAATGGGGATATGACGGAACTGTCATAAGCGACTGGGGCTCCGTACATACCACCGTCTCCGCGGCGGAGAGCGCGCTGGACATGGAGATGAGCGTCACCGCCAACTTTGACGACTATTATTTTGCCAGACCTCTGGTGGAGGCGGTAAACCGGGGCGAGGCGTCCGTGGAGGACGTGGACAGAAAAGTGCGCAATATCCTGCGGATGATGCTGCGGCTCAAGATGATCGGGCCGGAGAGCGGAGAGCGCAAACAGGGCGCTTACAATACTCCCGCACACCGCGAAACGATCAAAGCCGCAGCCCGGGAGTCCATCGTATTGCTTAAAAACCAGGGCGGGCTGCTGCCCATCTCCCCCGAGCGGCTACAGCCGGGCGCTCCCGACGCTCTGACCGGCCATCGGAAAAAGAAACGCATCGCCGTCATAGGCCGCAACGCGGAGCACATGCATTCCGGCGGGGGCGGCAGCGCGGAGATCAAGGCGCTGTATGAGATCTCGCCCCTGCTGGGCCTGAAGATGGAGCTGGGGGGCAACGTGGACATCCGGTACGCGCCGGGCTACTATATCCCGGGCAAAAAGAGCGTGAACGAGGCCAACTGGCAGGAGACCAGCCTGGAGCGTCAGGTAAGCCGCCGCAGGGATCAGGAGGAGACGGAGGAAGAGGCCAGGGTGCGCCGGGAGATAGAAAAGCAGCGGGAGAGGCTGCGCCGGGAGGCCGTAGCGCTGGCGGAGACCGCGGACGAGGTGATCTTTGTGGGGGGCCTGAACCACGACTACGACGTGGAGGGCTGGGACCGGGACAGCATGGCGCTGCCCTATGCCCAGGATATCCTGATAGAAGAACTGCTTGCGGCGCATCCTGATACGGTCGTCGTCATGGTGGCCGGTTCCCCGGTGGAGATGCCCTGGAAAGACAGGGCCAGAGCCATCGTCTGGAACTATTACGCGGGCATGGAGTCCGGTACGGCGCTGGCGGAGATATTGCTGGGCCGGGTATGCCCCAGCGGCAAACTGCCGGAGACTTTTCCGGCTCTGTACGCCGATACCGTGACCTGTAAGAACGGTGAGTTTGGCAAGCCGGAGAGGGTGGTCTATAAGGAAGGGATCTTTGTGGGCTACCGATATTATGAGAGAGAGGAGATTCACCCCGCCTTTGCCTTTGGACACGGTCTGTCCTATACCTCTTTTTCCTATGACCGTCTGGAGGTGGAGACAGCAGAGGCCTGCCTGGCGCAGGGCGACTTGCGGGAGAGGCTGGTCAAAGTCTCTCTGGATGTGACCAATACCGGCGCTGTGGCCGGGGGCGAGGTCGTCCAGTGCTATGTGGGGGACGTCTCGTGCAGCGTGGAACGTCCGAAGAAGGAACTCAAGGCTTTTGCCAAGGTATTTTTAGAGCCTGGCGAGACGGCGCGTATCCATATGGAACTGTCCAGGGAGGCTTTTGCGTTTTACGATGTAGAGCGGCACGGATTCGCGGCGGAGCCGGGAGAGTTCATACTTTCGGTGGGCGGCGCGTCCGACCGGATATGGAGGCAGGAGACCGTGACGCTGGGATAACGGTACATGCTGTCACTTCTCGGGATACATCCATCCGGTATAGTCCATGATCGACATCCGCTCCTGCTGCTCCCTGGCGTAGAGGGTCTCGTTGCGGTAGTCCCGGGGAGTGGTCTGCATGGTCTTCATAAAGTGCCTGTTAAAGCTGGACACCGAGCGGAACCCCACCATCTCGGAGATGTCCAGGATCGAGTGTTCCGTGCTGCGCAGCAGGTTGCAGGCGTTGATGATACGGGTATTGTTGAGAAAGTCCAGCGGGCTGCGGCCGATGACGCTGTGGAAGAGCCGCCGGAAATGGGTGGGGCTGAGACAGCATATATCCGCCAGGTAGTCGATGTCAAACTGCTCGGCGTAATGATCCTCGATGAAGTCCAGGACGGGGGAGAGCGCCATGGCGTTTTCCGGCGGCTGGCTGGTCAGCGTGGACTTGTGGCCTCCCATGTCCTGGATGCGGTGCAGCTCGATGCACAGGGACAGCAGTATTCCCATGGCGCCGGTCTGGTACATGGGCTGCTGCTGTTCGATCTCCCGGATGGCCATGGAGGTCAGCTCATATATGTAAGGATACTCGTCGCGGCTCAGTATGTGCCGGTATTCCCGGTAGGCGCTGAGCGACAGGTCAAAGCCCCGCATATGCGGGGCTATATTTTTAAACAGCTCCTGGGGATTGAGGAACAGGTAGGACCAGCGGCTCTCGGTATTGGGCGAACTGTAGGTCGTGTGGGGGATATTTCTGGGGATGCAGGTGATATCGCCCGCTTTGAAAAAGAGCTTTTCCTTGCCGTTAAATTCCATATAGCCGCTCTCGGAGTGGCACAGGCCGATCTCCAGACAGTTGTGAAAGTGCAGATACTTGCTGGGCACATTGGAGATCTTCCAGTGATCGCCGGTCAGAAGGAGCACCGGAAAGTCCGAGGGCAGATAATAGTTGCGGTATTCGGCAATATTGCTTTTCGGTTTGGGCATGTGAACCTCCTTATTTGCGGAAACATTTGTCTAAAAAGCCAGATACGGTATATCCAAAACCATAAAAACTATGTATTTCGCCATTTGGGACATATCAAAAGTATAGCATAAATGGTTGGAATTGCATAGTTTTTATTTGCTTTTCGTTAGAAATAGGAGTCATAATGCACGAAAATATAGGTATAAACCATTTATTCCTATACAAAGTAGACGAAGAAAAGAGGGTGTATATGGGAAAGGCAAAGCGTGGCAGCAAGGAAATAATTGTCAAGACGAGTTGGAAAAAGAGTATCAAGAGAGACTGGCAGCTCTATCTGCTGCTGCTCTTTCCGCTGCTCATGGTTTTTGTGTTCAGCTATGCCGCCTATCCGGGGATGCGGATGGCCTTTATGGACTACAAGCCGGTTCGGGGATACGCGGGCAGCGAATGGGTAGGTTTTAAGATCTTTGAAAAGATCTTTACAGACCGGGAGTTCACGAAGGCGCTGCGCAACTCCATCGTCTTCAATCTGCTGGATCTGCTGATCGGTTTTCCCATGCCCGTCATACTGGCGCTGATCCTGAACGAGCTGCGCTATGCCAGATTCAAGAAAGTGTCGCAGACCATCCTGTATCTGCCCCATTTTCTGTCCTGGGCGATCATAGGCAGCGTGGCCTACAACATGTTCCGGCCCAATTCCGGACTGGTGAATATGCTGCTCATGAAGATGGGAGTGATCCAGCAGGGGATCCCGTTCATGACTGAAAAGTGGCACTGGGCCGTGACTTATCTGCTGGTGGGCGTATGGCAGAGCATGGGATGGGGCACGATCCTCTATCTGGCGGCCATAACCGGTATCAGCGGCGAGCTGTATGAGGCGGCCATGATCGACGGCGCGAACCGTTGGAAGAGGATGTGGTACATCACCCTGCCCGGTATCAAGGGCACGGTGGTCACGCTGCTGATCATGAATCTGGGCAAGATCATGGGGAGCAATCTGGAGCGTCTGACAGCCATGGGCAATACCCAGGTCGCGGACTTCCAGTTCCAGCTGGCGATCTACATATATAACAGAGGTATCAGCAACGGCAAGTTCAGTCCGGCCACGGCCGCCAATCTGTTCCAGTCCCTGGTGGGTCTGGCGCTGGTGTTGATCTCTGACAGGATCGCCAAGAAACTCGGCGAGGACGGATTGCTGTAAATTGGGAAAATTGTTTTGCGGGCAGCTGCGGCTTAAGCTGTAGACAGGAGGCTGGGAAATGGCTAAAAAAGACAACATAAACGAGGTAACGGTATCTTCGGGCGGCGAACATGCCGTAAACAAATTCCGCGTAAGCGACTTTGCGATGATGGCGGTGATCGTGCTGCTCTGCGCCACCTGCATATTGCCCTTTATACATGTGGCGGTCAAATCCGTCTCGGGCAACGCGGCGGTGATGGCGAAACAGGTATATTTCTGGCCCAAGGACGTCACTTTCGACGCCTATAAGAGGGTGTTTGGGGACAGCAGCATGACTTACTCCATGGGATTTTCCGCGGGGATCACGCTGGTGTTTACCGCGCTGGGCATGCTGGTATGTACCTGCGCCGCCTATCCCCTCTCCAAAAAGCGGCTCAGGGGAAGGCAGGGCATCACTTTTCTGCTGATGGTGCCCATGTATTTCGGAGCGGGTATTATCCCCTGCTATCTGCTGTATCAGGATCTGCATATTCTGGATACCAAGTGGGTGCTGATTCTGCCGCTGATCTACTCGCCCTACAACATGCTGATCATGAAGAACTATTTTCAGACCACCATACCGGACAGTCTGGAGGAATCCGCGTTTCTGGACGGCGCCAGCTATTTTCAGATCCTTTGGAAGATTGTGCTGCCCCTGTCCAAGCCGATCCTCGCCACCCTGTCCCTGTTTTACGCGGTGGGCCGCTGGAACGCCTACTCCGACAATATGTACTACACCAGGGCCAACAATCTGAAGATGATCCAGTATAAGCTGTATCAGCTGGTGGCGTCGGCCACCGAGAGCCAGACCACCTCTCTGGCGGATACCGGCGGCGTGAGCCAGTCTGTGCCGGAAGTCCTGCAGGCGGCCAGCATTATGTTCGTCACGGTTCCCATCATCATTGTCTATCCGTTTTTACAGAAATACTTTGTAAAGGGAGCGATGATCGGAGCGGTGAAAGGGTAACGGAACACAGGTAGTTCCTCTCTGGCGACAGGGAGTGTATTATAACTTTTTTCTAAAAAAAAGGAGGATGAATTTATGAAGAAGAAAACTCTTCAGAGAGCGGCGGCTCTGGTTATGACAGGCGCGATGGTAATGGGCGCCATGACGGGCTGCGGCAGCGAGCCGGCAACCAACGAAAGCACTTCCGCGGGCGGCAGCACGCCGTCGAGCGAAAGCACACCGACAGGGGGAGATACGCAGCCTTCCGGCGGCGATACGGAGCCTTCCGGCGGGGACGCTCCCGCCAGCACGGCGGCGGGCATGGAGGGCTGGACGCCCTTCGCGGACACCGTGACATTGCAGATCCCGGTCTATGACCGCGGCGACAACGGCAACGGATGTTCGGATGTAGTGAACAATTACTGGACGAAATGGGTGCAGGATAACTTTGGCGCGATGTACAACATCAATGTGGAGTACGTGGCGATCACCCGTACCGATGTTATGACGGACTACACCCTGCTGGCGACCGGTCAGGATCTGCCCACCGTCCTGATGGAGTACGACTACGACAAGCTCGCCACATGGCAGGCGGAGGGCTATCTCCAGCCCTATGACATGGAGCAGCTCAAGACCGTAGCGCCCACTTTCTATCAGAACATGGTGGACAACGGCATTGACATTTACACCCAGTTGGACGGCGAGGATTATCTGGCTCTGGGACAGAGACCTTACGGCAACACCAACTATACATGGATCACCTGGTATCGCCAGGACTGGCTGGATGAGGTGGGCGTGAGCAACTATCCCGCCACGAGCCAGGAGAGACTTGACCTGTTCCAGAAACTGGTTGACGCCGGACATGAGTATCCCGCGGGCGGCACCAAAGTGAGCGGCGTGGGCGTGGATCAGAACTATGGCTGGAGAGACTATCCCCAGGACGAAGTGACCTGGGCCACCACCGGCGACTATCAGATCCCGGCCCTGTCCTCCGAGGCGCAGAAGAGATTCCTGAGATTTGAGAACGAACTGTACAACAGAGGATTTAAGAACCCTGAGTACTATACGAGAGACGCGGGCGAGGCCATCTCGGACTTTGTCAACGGCAAGACCTTTGAGTGGGCGGGCTACACCTCCTCCACCCTGGACGCCCTGGCCTCCTTCTATGAGATCAATCCCGACGGCAAGCTGGGCGTGGTAGTATGCAGCAGCGATCTGGTACAGGACGACGTGTGGGGCTCCAACAATTCCTTCCGTCCCACCAACGTGTTCGGCGCCATGACTGCATTCGCCTACGACGCTACTCCCGAGGAAGTGCAGGCAGCCATGATGTACATGGAGTGGATGTCCCAGGAGGAAAACCTGTTTACCATGCAGTGGGGTATCGAGGGCGTGAACTTCAACTATGACGGGGATACTCCCGTGAACGTAGCGGATCAGAAGGGTCTGGCGGAGCAGCAGGGCCACAACAACAATGTGGACTACTGGATGATCGTCACCGCGTCCAAGACGCTGGGCAGCATCGAGAAGGATATCGCCGCGATCTCGCCCCAGGGCCTGCCCCAGGACTTCTATGAGGGTATCCTGGCCAACTACCATGGGCAGAACGACCTGTACAACAAAAACCTGGCCAACTCCGACTGTAACTTCGCCACCTCCTTTGAGGCGGTGACCGAGTACGGCAACATCCTGACAGGAGAGCTGTATCCCCAGTACCGCGATCAGTTGACCATGTGCGCGCCCGAGGAGTTTGACGCGCTGTATGACGAGCTGAGCCGGAAATATCTGGAGGCAGGTTATCAGGAAGTCATCAACCAGAGGCTGGAGGCTTACAACAACGGCCTGAGTACAAAACTTCCCAAATAATATCCGGCAGACATGATTTCATAAAAAAATGTATGGCCCCCGACGGCGGTTGGGGGCTATACTGCCTATAGAGGAGGATCGAGTTATGCTGAGACTGGAATATGACAGACAGGAGATCCTGGATGTGATCGACAGGATCGTGAAGAGAACCATGAAGATGGACCTCACCTGGGACTGGCCGTGCGGCGTGGCCTATTTCGGCATCGCCGACGCCTATGAGAAGACCGGAAATGAGGAGTACTTACAACTGCTCAGGGACAGAGTGGACGAGCTGATAGACCTGGGGCTGCCCGGAGTGTGGACGGTCAACGCCTGCGCCATGGGGCACTGCCTGATCACGCTCTACAGGGCCACGGGGGAACAGAGGTATTGGGATATTGTCATGAGCAAGGTGCGCTATATCAGAGAGGACGCGCTGCGCTTTGGCGACCGCGTGCTGCAGCACACCGTGTCGGCGGGCAATGATTTTCCCGAACAGTGCTGGGCGGACACGCTGTTCATGGCGGCCTTTTTCCTGCTGCGGGTGGGCGTGGAGCTGGCGGACGAAGAACTGATCGGGGACGCGCTGCACCAGTATTATTGGCATATCAAATACTTGCAGGATCCGGAGACGGGACTGTTCTATCACGGCTACAACAATATAACCGGGGATCACATGTCCGGATTTTACTGGGGCCGGGCCAACGCCTGGGCGGCGTTTACGATGTCCCAGGTGGGGGATATATTGCCCAAGTGCTATCTGTATCCCAAGTATATGGATGTGGCGGGCTCTCTGAGCGAACAGCTCTCCGCCCTCAAACTGATCCAGACCCCGGACGGCCTGTGGAGAACCATATTGGACGACGAGAGCTCTTACGAAGAGATATCGGCCTCCGCAGGCATAGCGGCTGCCATGGTATCCCACGCCAATCCTCTGCACACCAAATATATCAACAGATCCATCAGGGGCCTGCTGGCCAATGTAAGCCCCGACGGCAGGGTGCTGCATGTCTCGGGGGGAACGGCGGTCATGAATGACGCGGACGGCTACCGCAATATTTCCAGAGACTGGATCCAGGGATGGGGACAGGGTCTGGCGCTGGCGTTCTTTGACAGGATCCTGGTCTCCGGCGAACTGGAAAAGGACGGCGCTTTATAGAGGAAAACAGCTATTTTGGGAGGGAGACATGAGGACGGTAGAAAAAGGTAGCTTTACACTTCCCGGCGAGGCGGGCTACGAGAAACTGACATTGGAGATGGCGGAGAGATGGGGCGCGGATGTGATACGGGACAGCGACGGAACCGTGCTGTCGGAGGAGATCACCAAGGCGGGATACGGCATTTATTCCACCATATGCATCATCAGAGATCACAACCAATGGGCAAAAAACAATCAGGACAAATTGCAGCAGTGCTTTCTGATGACGCCCCCGGCGGTGGCGGAGCGGGAGCGCCTGGAGATCTCCCTGCTGGACGGATATTTTGAAGAACAGTTCCGCGTCAATGACAGCGCCGACGCCATGAAATACTGGCAGGTATATGACCGCACCACGGACACTTTGCTGGAGAGATCCGCGTGGAGCTACGACCGGGAGAGTCGGAGCGTGGCGCTGGAGGGCGTCGTCCCCTGGCACAGCTATACGGTGAGCTTTCTGGCCTACCGGATATGGGAAGAGATTTCCATGTACAACCACACCACCAACAAATGGGACAAGGAACATCTGATGCAGATCGACCCGGTGTATCCCCAGACGCGGCAGTACATGCTGGACTGGATGGAAGAGTGGTGCGAGAATCACTCGGATACCACGGTGGTGCGTTTTACCTCCATGTTTTACAACTTCGTGTGGATCTGGGGGAGCGATCCGCGCAACCGCCAGCTTTATTCGGACTGGGCCTCCTACGATTTTACCGTGAGTCCCAGGATGCTGGACGGCTTTGAGAAGGCCATGGGGTATGCGCTGACGGCGGAAGATTTTATCAACCAGGGCAAACTCCATGTCACCCATATGCCCTGCGACCGCAAAAAGCTGGACTGGATCGCCTATGTCAACCGTTTCGTGGTGGACTTTGGCAAAGAGCTGGTGGACGTCGTACATAAGCACGGCAAAAAGGCCTATGTGTTCTACGACGACAGTTGGGTGGGCACGGAGCCCTATCTGCCCACCTTCAGGGAGTTTGGTTTTGACGGCCTGATCAAGTGCGTATTCTCCGGCTATGAGGCCAGGCTGTGCAGCGGCGTGGATGTGGAGACCCACGAGCTGCGCCTGCACCCCTATCTGTTTCCGGTGGGGCTGGGGGGAGCCGCCACCTTTACCCAGGGGGGCGATCCCACCCTGGACGCAAAAAAATACTGGAACAGCGTGCGGCGCGCCCTGCTGCGCTGTCCCATAGACCGCATCGGGCTGGGAGGATATCTGCATCTGGTGGAGGATTTTCCCGATTTTGTGGAATACATTGCAGGGATCGCCGATGAGTTCAGAGAGCTCAAACAGCTCCACCGGGCGGGGGGACCGTATGTGTGCGGCCCCAGGGTGGCGGTTCTGCACTTTTGGGGAAGTATGCGCCCCTGGTCGCTGTCCGGGCATTTTCACGAGACCTGTATGCATGACCTGATCCATATCAACGAGGCGCTCAGCGGGCTGCCGCTGGAAGTGCGTTTTATCAGTTTCGAGGATATAAAGAACGGCGCGCTGGCCGATGCGGACGTGGTCATCAACGCGGGGGCGGCGGGCAGCGCCTGGAGCGGCGGGGACGCCTGGAGAGACGGGGAAGTGATCGCGCGCCTGACAAAATGGGTCTGGGAAGGCGGCACTTTCATCGGCGTGGGCGAGCCCTCCGCGGCGCCCGGGTACGACAGCTATTTCCGGATGGCCCATGTGCTGGGAGTGGATGAGGACAGGGTGGACAGGGTCTGCCATGGACGGTGGACTTTTGCGGTGGATCAGAGGGCGGCGGAGCAGGTGATGCCCCCGGGGGCCTATATCCCGGCCCGGCACAGCTGCCATCTGACCGACGGCAGGGCGGCGGTGCTGGCGGCTGACGGGGACAATCCCCTGCTCACCGGCAACGCTTTCGGCCGGGGTCGGGGCGTCTACCTCTCCGCCTTTGAGCTGACCAACGCCAACACCAGGCTGCTGCTGAACCTGATCCTGTCGGGGGACGGAGGGGCGGCCTCCGGCCTGTACCTTACCGACAACCCGGAGACGGAGTGCGCCTATTATCCGGAGAGCAGGACGCTGGTGGTGATCAACAACGCCGATACGCCTCAGGAGTGCGGCGTCCAAACGGGGCAGGGAACCCGGAGGGTACGCCTGGAAGCCTACGGCACATGGATCCGGGAGATTTAACTTTTGCCTGCTCGGGGCTTGACAAAGTAAATATTTGTGATATGATTCTAAATGCGACTGAGTTGTAGATGCGAATCATTTGCATTTGGAATGGAATACCCCGTCGGTTCGCCGCGGGGTATTTGACTGACCGGGGATCTGGGGAAAGCAGGGCAGACGGAATATGTGGGAGATCGTCGCGGACAGTTTGCTGGACACGGCAAAGCTGGTTCCTTTTTTGCTTTTGACATATATGGCCATGGAATATCTGGAGCACCGGGCGGGGAGCGCGGCGGCCTCTCTGGTGCGGCGGGCGGGAAAATGGGGCCCGGCCCTGGGCGCGGCGGTGGGCGTGGCGCCCCAGTGCGGTTTCTCGGCGGCGGCGGCCTCCCTGTACGCGGGGCGGGTGATCACGCTGGGAACGCTGACGGCTATCTTTTTGTCCACGTCGGATGAGATGCTGCCGATCCTGCTCTCGGCCCGTGTCAGCCCGACGCTGATCCTGCGGATCCTGGGCTTTAAGGTGCTGGCGGGTATGGTTGCCGGTTTCTGCGTGGATTTTATTTTCAGGAAAAAGCAGGAGGAGCACGAGCATATCCATGAGCTGTGCGAGCATGACCACTGCGGCTGTGAGAAGGGGATCTTTCAGTCCGCGCTGCTGCACACCGCGCAGATCTCCGTTTTTATCCTGCTCATCAATCTGGCGCTGAATCTGGCGCTGGAACAGGTGGGGGCGGAAACTCTGGGTCAGTGGATCTGGAACCGCCCGGTGGCGGGGCAACTGCTCTCCGGCGCGCTGGGGCTGATCCCCAACTGCGCCTCCTCCGTGGTCATCACCCAGCTGTATCTGGAGGGAGCCATGGATTTCGGGGCCATGATGAGCGGGCTGCTGACCAACACCGGCGTGGGGCTGCTGGTGCTGTGCAGGGTGAACCGTCACCGGGGGGAAAACCTGAAGATCGTCGGTCTGCTCTACGGGATCGGCGTTGTCGGAGGCATCCTGGCCGGGCTGCTGCCCTGGGGGTAGAGGGGAATATGGCAAAGGAACGCAGGGAGCATATGGAAAGACAGGAGTATCCTGCCGGGATCAAATGGACCCGGCAGCGCAAGGACGTATACCAGGTGCTTTTGGGGGCCAGGGAGCCGCTCAGCGCCATACAGATATATAAGAGACTGGGGGAGAGCGCTGGAGAGACCGGATACGCGGTATCTACGATCTACAGGATCCTGGCGGCCTTTGAGGAGCGGGGACTGCTGGTCAGGAGCAGTTGGATGGGGGACGACACGATCCTGTATGAGCTGGACCGGGGCGACCACACACATTATGCCCTGTGCCTAGGCTGTCATAAGCGGGTGCCATTGGAGAGCTGCCCGTTTGAACATATGCATGCCCGGCTCCCGCAGTTGCAGGGAGATTTTGAGATCACCGGGCATAAGTTGGAGCTTTATGGGTATTGTAAGGAGTGTAAGGCTAAACAGTAGCCTGCTTTTGGACGGAGGGAAATATGTCATACGAAAATTACAGCAATGCGTTGAGCGCCGGGCGGAAGGAATACCGCGCCCGGGTGTTGAAGGGCGGATATCCCTATCTGCCGGTGCTGGAAGAGATACTGTCTTTTACCAATGTGGAATATGAAGTGAATCTGGGGGTGTGCGAGGTGCCCCTGGAGCTGATCGTGGGCACCAAGACAAAGGGGCGCACCAATTCCTTTGCGGCCAATTTTATGCCTCTTCTGGACGCCTCCTCGGAATTTGCGGGCAAATGGATTCGTCTGTATACCACGCTGGAGGAGGAGGGTCTGCGGGATCCGGTGAAGGTCTATGAGTTTATGAACCGTTTCTATGTGCAGGAGGGCAACAAGCGGGTCAGCATTCTGAAATATCTGAATGCCTACAGCGTGCCCTGCTCCGTGATCCGCATCGTGCCCAAGCGTTCGGAGACCAAGGAGAATGAGATCTACTATGAGTTTTTGGATTTCTATGAGGTGACGGGTCTGAACACGGTCTATTTCAGCGAGAAAGGCCGTTTTGCCCAGCTCCTGGAGCAGATCGGCACACCGAAGGGCGAGCAGTGGTCTTACGACGACCGCATGGAGTTTGAGTCGGTCTATTTTCATTTCCGCAATGCCTTTGAGTCCAAGGGCGGCAACAGGCTGCCCATCACCGTGGGAGACGCTTTCCTGGCGTTTCTGACTGTGTTTGGCTATCAGGAGACTTTGCAGAAGACCGAGCAGGAGATCAAGAAGGATCTGGCAAAGGTATGGGATGAATTCCTGGTGCTGACCAAGGAGGAGTCCATTGAGCTGCTCATGGATCCTCCCAAGGAGGAGGTATCTCACAATCTCTACAGGAATCTGTTAAACCTTGTCATGCCGGAAAACGTGAACAAGGTCAGGATCGCGTTTTTATATGAAAAGGATCACAGAACTTCCAGCTGGACTTACAGCCATGAGTTGGGGCGGCTGTATCTGGATAATGTGTTCCCTGGACAGGTGGAGACGAAAGCCTATGAAAATATCATAGCGGGGGAAAATGATCTGGAGCGGATGGAGCAGGCCATCAAAGACGGCTACAATGTGCTGTTCACCACCACGCCGGTGATGATTCCCGCCAGTCTGAAGATCGCGGCCAACCATCCGGATGTGAAGATACTGAACTGTTCGCTGAATATCTCCCACCCCACGCTGCGGACTTATTATGCCAGAATGTATGAGGCAAAATTCCTGGCGGGCGCCATTGCGGGTTCCATGACCACCACCAATAAGATAGGCTATATTGCCGATTACCCGATTTATGGTATGGCTGCCAATATCAACGCATTTGCTCTGGGAGCGAGGATGGTCAATCCCCACGCCAGGGTCTATCTGGACTGGCGCACGCTGAAGGACCGTCCGGCCAGGATCACCGACGATCCGGAGATCAACTACATAATGGACCAGGATATGACGTCTCCCGGCAAGACGACCCGGCACTTCGGGCTCTATTGCATCAGCGGGGAAACGCCGGACAATCTGGCCATGACCACTTGGCACTGGGGCAAACTGTATGAAAAGATCGTCCGCATCATATTGAACGGCACCTGGAAGGAAGAGACGGACGCGGTGGACAACAAAGCCATCAATTACTGGTGGGGCATGTCCGCGGGCGTAGTGGATCTGATCTGTTCGCAGGATCTGCCCCAGGGTACCCAGCGTCTGGTGAGCCTGCTGCGCAACAATATCTGCTCGGACGCGCTCACTCCCTTTTATGGGGAACTGCTGACACAGGACGGAACCGTTATGAACAAGTCCGATCAGGTCATTCCGCCCAGAGATATCATCACGATGGACTGGCTGGCGGAAAATGTGGTAGGGAGCATTCCCTCCATTTCAGATCTGACGGAGGAGGCGCAGGCCGTTACCAGGATGCAGGGGCTGGGCAAGACCAAAGAAAGCGAATCCGGCTCGCGGGAATAAAGAGAAGTGGGAGTGTCCGATGAAAATTTTGGCGATCGCAGACCAGGAATCACCGCTGTTGTGGGATTATTTTGAAAAGAGTTATCTGGAGGGGATCGATCTGATCCTCTCCTGCGGAGACTTAAAACCTCAATATCTGTCTTTTTTGGCCACGTTTGCTCATGGGCCTGTTTTGTATGTGCATGGAAACCATGACGAGCGATATGAGGAGGTTCCGCCCGACGGCTGTACCTGCATCGAGGATCAGATCTATGTGCATGAGGGGATCCGCATTTTGGGCTTGGGGGGCTCCATGCGCTACAAGCCCGGCAGCCATCAATACACCCAGTCTCAGATGCGCAGGCGGGTAAGGAAACTCTGGTGGAGGCTCAAATATCGCAGAGGATTTGACATACTGCTGGCTCACTCGCCTGCCTATCAGTTTAATGACGGGGAGGATCTGCCCCACAGAGGGTTTAAGATATTCCGCACTCTGATGGATAAGTACAAGCCGTCCTTTTTTATCCACGGACATGTGCATATGAATTACGGAAGATCCTTTCCCCGTCTGTCCACCTACAATGAGACACAGGTGATAAACGCGTATGAAAAGTATATATTTGAGATTGATGTCCCGGCAGCTAAAAAGTGAAAAATTTCTTAATTTTTTTGAAAAAAATGCTTGCATTTCCATAAACCATATGATAATATATCACTTGTGTTAAGGAACAGCGCTAAAATCCTTGTAAAACGCACCGCTAGCTCAGTTGGTAGAGCACCTGACTCTTAATCAGGGTGTCCAGGGTTCGAGCCCCTGGCGGTGCATTAGAAGTCCTGGGATTCGCTTATATATGCGGGTTGTGGGGCTTTTTTTTGCCCGTAAAAGGCTTTGCCCGGTTAGATGCCCTGATTCGTGAAAAAGGTGTCTAAGAGATTGTGCGGAAGAAGATGGGATCCAGTCTGTACACCGGGATTCCCAGCATCCGGTACTGGGCGGCCAGGGAG
This sequence comes from uncultured Acetatifactor sp., assembly GCA_910584375.1. GTDB lineage: Bacteria > Bacillota > Clostridia > Lachnospirales > Lachnospiraceae > Acetatifactor. Next base: position 10,285 of record CAJUAH010000033.1, on the reverse strand, counting down.
GAGTAGCCCTTGGTGACGGTGTAGTCGTAATGTCCCAGGAGCACCCGCAGGAACTCTAAGTTGCCGCCGGCCATCAGGTAGCTGGTCGCGAAGGTGTGCCGGAGGAGATGGGCATGGAGGCGGGGAATATCGCTCTGTATCTTTAAAACTGAAAAGATCTGTTTCAGGGCGTTTTCGCTTAACGGTACGTTGCCTCGCAGTCCCTGGAAGACCAGGCCGTCTTTGCGCTGCTGCAGGAATCGGTAGGAGGCGATTGCATCCAGGAGGAAACCGGGGATCATGGTGATACGGCTTTTGCATTCTTTGCTTACGTAGATATGGAGCAGGTTATGGGCGGGGTCTAAGTGTTCAAAGCGCAGGGATCGAACTTCCTGGCTGCGCAGGCCGCAGTCCAGCATCAGGTGAACGATGCAGTAGTTGCGGATGCCTTTTAAGGTCTTTTTGTCAAAGCAGGCATCCAGGCGCCGCACTTCCTCTTCCAGCAGGGGCTGTTTGGGGAGGGAGTCGTCTTTTGGGAGCTTTGCTTTTTTCAGGTAGTCCTGGCATAGATCCTCCTCATAACAGTAGGCCAGGAATGCCTTGACGCTCCGGGCGTAGCTGCGAATGGTGACGTTTTTACAGGAGCCTTTGGAGCGCAGGTAGAGGATATAGGCGGTAAAAATGTTGTCGGAAGGAGGCAGATCCTGAAAGCCGGTCTGCTCTGCCGGCCCATAGCTGTCTGAGATCCAGCGGAGGAAGAGTCCCAGGTGCATGGTGTAGGTGTGTATGGTCTTGGCGGCGCAGTAGACCATGCGGTCAGCGATGAAACGGTCATAACACTGCCTAATCGTCATCGGGGGCACCTCCCTCTTGACTATGCCGCAGGAATAGGTTATCATAGTCATACAGGATGCCGCTGTCTTCATCGACGAACGAGAAGCGGTGTATCTGGTCAGTTTCAAAGACTTCGGCAAGCTCATCCGCATTGAGCTGCCGGAGTTTTTTTGTCTTATAGCGCCGGGCGTTGTGAATGTCGTTGTCGTTCATGCGCAGCAGGGCCTCAAAGCAGTCCTGGATGGGGCTGTCCGCGTTGGAGCCCCGGATATAAAGTCCCAGGGTGACGGCGGCATTCACAAAGCGTTTCTGCATGGCGGAGCTGGAGAGTTTGCGGTTGTAGATGCGCACAAGCTTGACTGTCTCGGGAGTCATCTTCATGTCCATGCAGCGGGTACGGCGCAGGGCGGCCCAGAAGGGGCACATCTCCCGGCGGCTTTTTTCTATGTCGGGGTCGTATTTTGTCAGGCGGAATACTTTGTCCGTGAGGTAATCGGTGATGATCTTCCGGTTATCCAGGTAGTCATAGATCCTTTTGGTTTCCCCTTTGTTTCGGTGATCCTTGAAGGATACCAGGTCGTAGCTCTTGCTATGGCGGCGCATGGTCTGGAACTCGATGTTGATCACGTAGTTTAAGGGCGGCGTCAGTTTGTTCGCCAGCCTGATCAGGTCGTTTTCCTCTATGGCCAGATCCCCGGAGAGGATCCGGGAGACGTAGTCCACCATGGACGGATCCGTGCCGTACTCCCGGTAAAATTCCAGGCGGGCCATAAAGCGGTAGTGCCAGGATCTTTTTTCATAGGCTTTTTCGTAGACGTACTTGTCATAGCGGTTGATCAGGCCGTTCATCTGCCAGATCAGGAGGAACCAGGGCTTGTAGTTCTGCTCGATCACTTCCCTGGTTTTCTGGTAGATGCGGATAAATACTTTGTCGGATCGTCTGCCCAGGGCCACGTAGTCGATCTCGTAGTCTTCAGCGCCCACTTTGTTGGTGACGTAAGTGGCGTTCTTGAAACGGTCGACGCGCATCTTGTAGAAGTTGTCCGGAGCAAAGAAGGTTTCAGGGTCCCGTAGGTAGTTGGTATGCCAGCAGTAGTCCACACGGTTTTCCTGGACGAAGTCGATCTCGAGGCGGAAGTATTCGGCGATCCGTTTCACGTAGTCGTAAGAGTTCTCAAAGCAGTCTTTGACGCCAAACTGCCAAAGCATGTAGGAGCGGATCTGCACGATGCATTCACAGGTCACGGACTCCCCGCCGTCGGCGGCTTTGGGAACCACGGGCGCTAAGAAGATATCGAAGTATTCCGGGCAGGACAGGCAGACGGTATAGTAGCGAGAAAAGGTCACGGGTTTTAAGACCAGGGAGCGGCCTAACTGCGGGATGTAAAAGTCATCCGTGTCGAAATGCTCCCGGATATAGTTGTATTTATGCTCGAAAAATTTGCGCAGCCGGAGCACGGACTCGTCCTTTGTCATGCTGCGGAAGTCGTTCTTGAACTTCACGGAGTAGTAAAACGTGTCTATGTTGTGTAAAAACTTCTTCTGTTTGACGTCAAACCAGAATTGTTTGTCCTCTGGGGACATGTTTTCAAACAAGGTACATTTGTAGATGTTTTCCTCAATCATAAGAACCTCCAAAAATTTCGAGAAACCCTCCTTTTCTCGAAATTTCAAAATCGCCACTTTTGCCAGTATTTTCGGGCACTTGACCCTGTTGTGACTTGATTTTTGAGACCACGTATTACAGGCCCGTGGCGGGGGTGAAAAAAGGGGCCGGGCAGGCCCCGCAGCCGCCCGCGGCTGCCCATGCCTGCCCGGCCTTTTTTCCTGTTATTTACCGTCTGATTGTGTCACTTGTGAGACTAAAACAGGATTCTGGTAGAAACCGGACTTAGCCAGGTTTTCTATGACAGAGTAAGTATCATAGGAATCCCGCAGGCGCCGGTCATGGGCAAAACAGTACATACCCCTGTACTTGAGCTGTTTTACTTCCCCGTCATTGTCCACTACCGGCTCCCGGCGGATCACGACGGTGAGCACGCCGGCCAGGGTCACGCACTCCCGGATCTCCGTGCACTGGGAGCGGATGGGCTTGGCCAGCAGGTAGAAGTTCTGGGCTGTCCCCAGGATCACACGGCGGTTCTTGCGGTTCTGGGTAATCACCGAGAGCATGTCCGGAGGGAAGTTGCGGGAGGAATTGCTGGAGAACCAGTTCTGCAGCTCGTCAATGATGGCGATCACTCCCATATGTTCATTCTTATAGTTGATCAGCTGGGTCCAGTGTCTTAATTGCTCATCTTGAAAGGCAAACTTTGTATTGCTGATACACTTGGCCTTGGGGTAGGTATCCAGCAGCTCCATGGCGTACTGCATCAGGGAGATGGTCTTGCCGTTGCCCTGGCGGCCGGTGAAGATCACCAGGCCCTGGGGAAGAAAGAAGTCCGGTTTGCGGTTGTAGAGATCATCCACATACTGGCGGGGCGCGTCCACAAAGATCTTCAATAAGAGGCTGCGCTTTGGCGGTTTCCTGGCGCTGCCTTTATTTACCCGGTCGCCCTTTATGTAGCGGATCACGTACCAGATCATACAGTCAATAAAGAAGATCCCCATGACGACCAGGACGAAAAGGACCGGGTATTTCAGCCAGGCCAGCATGATGGAGAACATATTTCCAATAGTTTTGAGCATTTCTTATACCTCACTTGTGCTACAGGTTTACGCAGCGCCTTGTTGCTGCAGCGAGTTTGTGCTACAACTTTTCTTCAGTAAGTGCCGATCGGGGCCGTGCGGGGGGAAGTTGTGCTACAAGCAGGCGCGCAGCGGATCGGATCCAAGTTGATCAGAATGAACTTGTGCTACAACTTTCCCCAATAGTATTTTTATAAAAAGGGCAGCACGGACCAGATGGTTTTGATAATACTGATCAGGATCCGCCACATCTGCAGCAGAAGGATGATGGCCAGAATCGGGGCCACCTTCTGCCAGGGAAAGAAATACAGGGCGGTCCCCACAACGGATAAAAAGCCCCTGACTGCGGAAAAGTCAATGGATATATCCATCACGGGGAGTTTATCCAGGATACTTTCCAGAAAGTTAAAAACAATGTCCAGCAGTTTGTCGGTTATCATAGATCAGTCATCCTTTCTTGTAGCCCGCAGCACGGAGGCCGTTGTCATGGAGTTGCCTGCAATGATATCCGGGATCCGCTTGTACATGTGCCAGAGCCAGACGGCCCATATGATGCCGGCTACGATGTTATCCACCATGGGCTTATAGGGTTCATACCAGGCGAAGTCTATCACAATGTCGCCGCTGCCATAATTGAAGGAGCCTTTATAGCTGCCAAGGCTGATAGTTATCACCGGCGCCTTTTTCCCGGAGGCGTTCTGCAGAAAGTCTATGATGGACTCTCCGTTACCGGCCAGGGAATCTATGAAAGCAAACTTCTGGCGGATCTGGTCCAGGCGCTGGTTCGTCAGTTCCTCGTCCGGAAGGAAGAAGTATTCAAACAGTTCTTTCACCTTCTCCTGGATCCGCAGCGGCAGGGAGTTGATCTCCACCCACAGATCCGCAACCTTCTTAAGCAGGTTTAAAAAGTTGTCTTTAACATCCACAAAGCCCTGTTTGATGTTGGAGAGCTGATCTCCCAGGGCCTTCCCGATGGAATCCTTTAGGTTAGAGAACCAATTTCCAACGTTTGTGCTGAAATTCCCAATGTTTTCCTTAAAAGAGTTTCCAATGTTAGTGAACCAGGAGCCCACGTTGGTCTTGAAGGTGTCGATCGTTGTGCTCCAGGAGGAGAAGAAGGTAGAGAGCTTGTCGGTTATTAAGGTTATGCCCGATGTAAGAAGCTCGAAACGAACCTTAAGCCTTTCCGCAATCCGATCAGGGATACTAAGAATAGAATCAATAAGGGAACCATTATCACTATCTCCGTCATCACCGTCGTCCAATCCTGGCCCCGGACTGCTTGTTGGAAGGGCGACGGTCCCTGAAAAACCAATTCACCAGTATATTCCGATCCCCGGTATTTATATATATCATAAGATGAAGAAAAGAATTGACGGACCCCAATAATAACACATCGTTGACTGTCTATATAAAGATCCTGGGCTCCCTTTGAATTAAAAGTAAATTGTTCAGAATTTTCATCATAAACATAAGTAATATAATTTCCTGGGGATTCAAAAAAGGATAAAGAATTGTATTGATATATAGAACTCTCCTGATGATAGGACAACGGGGCAGAAGTCGAAACTAAATAATATTTCAGAGGATAACCTACGATATTAGAAGAGACAATGACATTATAAGTATAAAAATCCCCGTCAATAGATGCCATTACAGCATCGACATCAAAAGAGGGAGTAGTACCATCCTGGGCTGCCTCTACATCCAGGCTAAAAAATAAGCTGCCCAGGAACATACAAACAGCGATCACCAAAGGCAGCATATACCGTGTGTAGCATTTCATTTTTTCTTGTACCTCCTTCTGAGTAATAGTATCAGTGCCAGGACCGCCAGGGCGATCCGGAGCAAGTCTCTGGTTTCCAGGGCCTGGACGATCCGCAGTAGTTTATAAAGTAATTCCATGACCATTTCACATTTCTCCTAAAATGCCCCGGGGAAGTTTCCCCCAGGGCAGGATAGCGCTTAACCGGCGAAAGGGGCAGCCGTTAAGCGGAGCGCAGGATGGATCCCACAAAGGAGATACCCTTGCGCAGGGCGATGAAGGACACCATCACCGGGAAACACACCGGCAGGACGCCCACGACTTCGCTGAGCACGCCGTTTAACATGGCGGAAGTGACCACGCCGGCGAGAACGCTGCCGTTGGTCGTAGTAGCGCCAGAAAGTAAAATACCACCCATAGCTTTCCTCCTTTCCGCGCCGGCCGGGATATGATCGGTACCGCGGACCGGCACATTTAAAAAAACATGCGCAAAAACTTGTATATATAATGCAGCAGCCCCACGACCATGAAGATCAAAAGGATGCTGATACCGGTCTCCATCTGCAGTTCCAGGCGCTGGTTGGATATGAGCAGTTCCTGGTTGCTGGCGGACACTTCCATAAGGGCCTCCAACAGCTGGGTATCATCGCTGTTTTCCGCCAGGAGGCGCAGGTACTGTTCCTGATCCGCGTCCCGGTCCTGTATGTGATCCAGCAGCGCCTGGGAACTGCCGGCAGTCTGCTCCAGCAGTTCCAGCGCCCGGGGGTCCATCCCGCCCCCGGTGTAGGGGCCGGAGGCGTTGTCCCCGCCGGAGACGGAGGGCAGCTCCTGCCGCCCATCCTCCGACTGTTCGGATGTATCGAATAATTCAGTCTGTTCCATTGCCATTACCTGCTACCGGTCATTTCCCGGTCTTCTTCTCCGGCTTATCCCCTGCCTCCAATTCGGATGCGGCGGCCAGGGCACGTTCCGCCTGGGTCTCCGGCTCCTTATGCACGATCATGCCGGGCACCACCAGGCCGGGCACGACATGCTCCGCGAAACGCACGTTGGAATAATAGGCTATGTCCACCAGGCGCAGCACCGGCTTGCCGTCACTGCCAACCTTGGTTTCAAAAGTTCCCTCATATATGGCCGGGGCAACAGGCACCCGAATCCGCATGGCGCTGTCCATGGACACTTTGGCCCGCTGGATGCCTACCGGCTTGCTCACGTCATACTCGCTCTGTTCTAAGAGCGCCTCCCCATGCTCTCCCCAGAACAGGTAATGCACGGAACATCCGGCTACCTGCTTACCGTCCGCCACCATGTCGTAACAGTTGGCAAAAAGCACCAGAATCTTGGCTTTGTTTGTAAGAGACTGCATTATATCCATTGTTAGATCCTCCTTTGATCAGTTATTATGTGTTGTTATGAATTGTGAAAGGGTTAGCGGCCAGCAGCTGCTCACGCAGTTCGTTGTACTGCTGGTACCTGCGGCGGTACCAGGCCATGACCTTGTCATAGTCCCCGTAGCTACCTGTTGCCAGGCACAGGTCATAGAGCTTCCGGGGGGTATAATCGTACTTCCATAAGAGCCATTCCTGGAAGGTCTTGTACTCCCCGGACACTTCACGGGGATCCGGCCTAGGCTCCAAAGCCCAGCAGGGCCAGGTACTTGTCAAAATGGCCCAGGAAAAACATAGCCAGGCAGGCGGCCAGCAGGGTGATGAACCCCGCGATCTCATAGGCCAGGGCGGACTGTCTGGCCTTTTCCGGCAGCGCCGGGACGGGCTCGTCCGGATGCAGGCGCGCTTCCTCCCGCTGCTTTCTGCGCAGCCGGTAGAGCTTGCGGCAGCCGTAGGAATAGATGCCCGCACCGGCGCCGCCCAGGACGCACAGAAGGGGCAGTTGGTATGTACGCAATAGATCCAGGGCCCCCTGCAGAAAGCGCAGGGAAAAAGTGAATATGAATTGTAACATGTCGTTTTCCTCCTTATATGGTTGTTGTCCGCTGCCAGGGCAATACCCGGCAGGCGCTTGTATAGATCTTTGTCCGCCGGAAAGAGGGCGGCCCGGGCGGCCCACGGAGAAATCCTCCGCGGTTGTCACTCGCTGCCGCGCGGGGCTGCGCCGCCGTCTCCACTCCGGCTCTTTTCCAGGAACCCGGCCCCGGGTCGGGCGGGGCGCGGCACCAGTGCCGCAAAAGCGAAGGTTCCACTCGCCGGCGGGCGGTTTTTGGTACGGGCTGCTGCTGCGCAGGGCGTAGAGGGCTGTGCAAACCCTGCATAACCCCCCTGGCTGCCATGGATAAGCCGGTGCACGGCCCATGGATAAGCTGTGCATAACGGTGGGGCGTGTTATACACAGCTTACCCACAGCCCGCACACCGGCTTACCCACGGCAGCCAGAGATGGGGGGTTATACACCGTTTACACAGCCCCGGCGGCGCCCGGCGGAATCCACCCAAAACCGCCCGTATATAAGAGCAAAGATCAGTTTATGTACCCGTCGGGGGAGGCCCCGCCCTCGTCCGAGCCCGTGCCCCTGGAAAAGCTCCTGTCCGGGAGCGGCGGCGCAGCCCCGCGCGCGTTTCGTTCCGCGCTTGGAGATACTTTCTCTCAAAGGACATGGGGCCATGACTGCCCGACAGGGATAGTATGCTCATGGCCGCCTCCCCGGATGAGGGACCGGCAGGTCAGCACCCTCTTCCTGCAGCAGATGTTCCAGATCTATAGCGTCTTCCAGGGCATTCCCCAGGGCGTAGACGTATGGCTTGCAGGCCCTGAGGTATTTAAGCAGCCGCTCCAGTTCTTCCTTGGTACGGCGCAGGTAGTCCCGTTCCATGCGGATACATCTGCCGCGCTCACTTTCCCCGGAAGGCAGAAATTCATTCAGCAGATGGTCCAGATTGGCGGTGAAACTGTCCTGCCCCTGGGAGTCGATCAGGTCAATCTGCTCCTGGGTGAAACGCACTGTCTTATGGATCGTCTCTGTCTTCCCGTAGAGTCTAGGCATAGGAAACACCCCCTAAACGGCCAGGCACCCCAGAAACTCTTTTAACAGTATCAGTAAGATTATGACGGCGACCAGAAGATTCCCCACGGTCATGACCAGCATCATAAAAGTCTCCAGTTTCTTCTTGAACTCCAGTAACGCTTTCAGGTCTCTTTCGTCCATCGCAGGTTCCCTCCTCTTCAATGGCGGATCCTGAATCCGCATTTTCCTCTGGCTCCTCATAGGGCGTGAGGTTTGCAATATAATCCAGGGCATTCTCCAGGCATAAGGAGACATGCAGGATTTTGGAATGGAAAAGGTCATCATGCACCTTGTCGACATACACGCAGTACCAGACAAAATCAAGCCTGTCTTCATCCGCACGGATCTCAATATGGACTCCTGAGACGACAAAAGTGCTGGAGGGCATTCCCCCCGAATAATAAGTCTTGGTGACTAAAAACTTGTCACCTAGTTTCGGTAATTTCATCTTTCTCTCTCCTTTCACTCCCGGGCCTCTGACATGGCAGCCGCATCCGGGGCTATACTTTCGATCGAATTTGTGCTACAATTACCTTTAAGACGTCTTTTATATGGGAACTTGTCCCACAAGTTCAGTATAGTAGCTAATTAGCGAATTGTCAACAACTAATTCGATATTTAACGATTCTTTTTGGGAGAAACATATGTCACTTTACGAGAGAATGAAAAAGACATGTAATGAAAAAGGCACAAATTTTAAGCGTTTAGAACAAGAGCTAGGTTTTGGAAACGGAACATTAAGAAAATGGGAAAACCAAAATCCAAGTTATGATAAAGTCGTAGCAGTAGCTAATAAGCTAAAAGTTTCACTCAATTGGTTGATTCTGGGAAAAGAATCTGAAGACCTCACTCCAGAGGAACAGCAGCTTGTAGATCTATACCGCCAGGCGGATGAAAGAGGGAAAAGGAGTATTATAAGACTGGCCCAGGACGAAGCACGGGAACTCGGATTATCAACTTCTGGGACTGGATCCACCGGCACAGATAGCTAGTTGTGCTACAAACTACCTTCAGAGAGCTGCTCGAGCATGAACTTGTAGCACAAATGTGCTTGACGAGAGTCCTAAGAAGTGCTATATTGTAAGCAGGCAAGGATAAAAGATAAAGCATTTAAACAGAGAAAACCCCAGGAGTGCAGATCCTGGGGCTTTCTTTTTTCAAGGCTGGGCTGTGCTACTTATCGTCTCCATCCAACCATTTGCGTATGTAGTAGGCACCTACATTTGCCAACATGGAGACCAAAAAGGATAAAAGATAATCGAGCATTTAAACACCCCCTTTCTGCCGGAGGTGACACAGCAAAGCTATTATATCATATTCATTCGGGGAAGTACATCAAAACTTGACAGGATATGCTAAGAAGTGAGGGGGAAGTTGTGCTACAAGTAGATGCGCAGCGGGCCGGATCAGAGTAGATCAGAACGGACTTGTGCTACAAAAACATGCCTTACATGCCCTGACTCTTAATCAGGGTGTCCAGGGTTCGAGCCCCTGGCGGTGCATTAGAAGTCCTGGGATTCGCTTATATATGCGGGTTGTGGGGCTTTTTTTTGCCCGTAAAAGGCTTTGCCCGGTTAGATGCCCTGATTCGTGAAAAAGGTGTCTAAGATCTACCGGCACCGATAGTTAGTTGTGCTGCAAACCACCTGGGAGAGTGTGCTGCAGCATGAACTTGTAGCACAAATGTGCTTGACGAAGTTCAAGAAGAATGCTATAGTTAGCATGTAGAGATAAGACGTTGTGATAAGAGGTCCAAACGTCAACAGCAAGAAAACCCCGGGAGTCGCATTCCCGGGGTTTTCCTGTATAACTGTGCTGACTGTTGCTTACTCATCTCCATCCAGCCACTTGCATATGTAGTGTGAAACCACATTTGCTATGATAGAGATAAAAAAACTATATAAGAGGTCCAAACTAGTCACCTCCTTCCTGCTGGAAAGAGTCAACTAGGCGTTTGCGAAACGCCAGAACCCGCATAAATACGGGATTCTCTTTGTTACA
>CAJUAH010000032.1:28694-46470 GCA_910584375.1 uncultured Acetatifactor sp. | reverse complement strand
GGACGCCGATTACGGTCATCAAAGGCTACAGCGAGTACCTGGACAGGAATGCCGGGAAGGAAAACATGGCAGGGGACGGCACAAGGGAGATTGCAGGGTATATCAATCAGGCTGCTGTCAGGCTGGAGGAATATGCGGATTCCGTGCGAGAGGTTCAGGCTTTGGAAGACATGCGCCTGGAATATGGGGAAGTCCTGCTGGGCAGTTTTTTGGAAGAAATGCGCTCGCAGCTTTCCGTCATGGCCAGGCAGAACGGGAAGGAAATCTGTTTACGGGCCAGGCTGCCGGAGCAGGCCGTGGTAATGTCCGCTGCCGCAGTATTCCGGATTATGGAAAACATCGTGGACAACTCCCTGCGGTTCTGCCGGGAAAGGATAGACGTGGAGGTTTCCTTTGACTCCCCGCTCCTTATTATCATTATAACAGATGACGGCAGGGGATTTTCGGAAAAGGAGCGTGTGGAAGCAACGGATTATTTCTATAAAGGGAAAATGGAGGAAGGGCACTCCATGGAAAAGAAGCATTTCGGCATCGGGCTGACCATATGCCGGATACTTGCACAGTAACACGGCGGTATCATTCTGCTTGACAATTCCCCGAAAGGCGGCGCACGGGTGACGGTGCAAATAAAAACAGAAGAAATTTCCTCACTGTGACGGAATGTAGACTTTTAATTGGTAAACTCTCTTTATTCAAGGCGTACAATCGCTGGAAAGGAGAGTTTTTTCATGGAGATACAGATTATGTCTTTGAAGAAAGCATACGGAAAAAAGTCCGCTTTGGACGGCGTCACTTTTTCTGTAGGAAATGGCATGTTCGGGTTGGTGGGAAGGAACGGTGCAGGGAAGACGACACTGATGCGGATTCTTGCCACATTGAGCAGACCGTCCGGTGGGAAGGTCACATTTGACGGAATCCCTCTGGAGGATACAAAGAAAATCCGGTCCTTCATTGGATATCTGCCGCAGGAATTTTCCTTGTACCCGGATATGTCGGTACTGGAGATCATGCGTTATCTGGCGGCGCTTTCTGACATTCCGGGGGCGGTTTTAAGGGAACGCATCCCCCGGCTTTTGCAACAGGTCAATTTATGGGATGACAGGACAAAAAGGGCAGGGAAACTGTCCGGAGGGATGAAACGGCGGCTTGGTATTGCACAGGCTCTGCTGAATGACCCGCAAATACTGATTGTTGACGAGCCCACAGCAGGGCTTGACCCGGAGGAAAGGCTCCGCTTTTATACGCTGCTTGATGAATTTTCAAATAACCGTATCGTGATCGTGTCCTCCCATATCATGAGCGATATCGAATCGGTGTGTGAGAACGTGGCGGTACTGGATGCCGGACATCTGCTGTTTGCCGGTACGGTGGGGGCGTTGGCAAAAAAGGCGGAGGGGAGAGTGTTTGAACTGACCATTTCTCCAAAAGAGCAGGAGGCGGTTAAAAGAGATTACTATGTGTTGTCCAGCCAGAGCCACGCATCGGACGTAAAAATCCGTGTACTGGCTGACCGCATCCCGGCAGGCTGCCCTGTTTCCTGTGCGCCTACGGCATGGGACGGTTATATGGAGCTGCTGCGCCAACTGGAAAAGGAGGTGGGGAAATGACGGGCCTGTTTATGATGGAATGCAGAAAAGCAGCAAGGGGAGTCGCATACTGGCTTTTTGTACTGGCATTGCTTTTTGTCAGCATCCGTCAGTTTGACGCGGCAGTGGACAGTGAACTTCGCCGAAAGGATGATCCGTTATCCGTTTTTTTTACAGCGCCGGATGGCGTGTATGCTGGGGATTTTGAAAGATTGTCTGACAGGGAGATGCAGGAAAATATGATGGCCGGGGCAACCGAGCGGCTTTTGGACAGTTACCGGAACAATGCCTATGAATATTATCCTTTCGGGTATGTTAAAACAAAGACAATGTCCGGGGAAGAGCAGAGGATGATCCTTTCCTTCCTGGTAGAACTGACAGGTATGAGTGAGGAAACCATAAACGGGGCGGCGGGAAAGGACGGCACAGAAGATTTCCAGATTTCCGGCGGCGGCGCGTTCGTTCTTGAGCCGGGGCAGGGAGGTATGAGTATGAACGAAAGCGGACAGTATGTCATAGAGCCTGGCGATTGGAAATATATAGAAGACAAAGCCGATATAACAGGGGCGTCCGAAGATCCGGAAAATGGTTTTGAAAAAGTTACATATGACCGTTTCGGGGAAATCATGGGTGTGGTGGATGGCATGATCGGGAAAAATTCCTATTTCGGCCGGGAAATGCTTGCGCTGTATTACTGTGGGAATGATATGGAGGAAAGTCCGGTCACGGCACGGCAGCACAGGGAATTCTATGAAGGCGACCATGTGACCGGGGCATTTGCAAGGTATTACTGTGACAGCATTTCCCTGGTGGTCTTAGGGCTGCCCGCCCTTGTGGTGATTGAGCTGATGATGCGAGATAAAAAGCGCGGGATGAAGGCACTGGTGTATCCGCGCACAGTATCCGGTGGGAAACTGGTCTGCGCCCGCTTGGCGGCATCTGTCTGTATGGTGATGCTGCCCGTACTTGTCTTCCCGGTCAAGTCGCTGGCGGCGCTGGTGCGGTTCTGCATGGAGACGGGAGTACAGCTGGATATATTTGCTTTTATAAAATATATTCTGGCATGGATTCTGCCCACAGTCCTGTTTGTTATGGCTCTGGGGATGTTCCTGACGATTCTGGCAGACAATTATTTCGGTATCCTGATTACAGGGCTGCTCTGGCTGGCGGGCAGGCCGTCCATTGGCAAGATTGCAGGTGGGAATTATGATTTGTTTGACTTGGTCATCCGCCATAATACGCTGAAAGGCTATGGGAGGATGATGGAGAACATACGGATGCTGGCGCTGAACAGGGCTGTGATTTCCGGCATGGCTTTACTGCTGGTGGCGTTTTCGGTTGTTGTATTTGAGGCAAGGCGGAAAGGGGGCGGTATCTTTGAGAGCTGAAAACTTTTTTACAGTTTTAGGGGCAAATATCTGCATGAACTATAAGAATACGCTCATTCCGTCCATCTTACTGTTGCTGGTTATTCCGCTGATTTATGGGACTGCAAATCTGGATGATATAAAATCTGCTGACTGTCTGGAGCGGATGGTGGCATTGGTTGGGATTCCTATGTTCACTTCCCTGTTTTACCGGGAACAGTCCCGTGACGCATACAGCATGATTGCCTTGCGGCCGTTTCCTTTCCGGGCTGTAGCGGCGCTGCGGATTGGAATGGAAACGGCAGTCACTTTTGGGCTGGTCATAGTATTTGAAGTTTATATGTGCGCATGCGGAAGTGTATTTGCGGTTGGGACATATGCAGTCAGGACATTGGCGGCGTGTATGGCATTGGGGTTTGCGGGGCTGCTTTGTGCTACTGCTGTTAAAAATACGGTTGCCGGGTATTTGGGGGCGTTCTCCTTCTACTATTTTGTGGCACAGACAGGGGCAGGCGCCTCTGTTTTCAGGCCCGTTACAAACGGGATTCATCCATTGCTGCTAATATTCCTTTGTGGCGTATGGGCAGCAATCATCCTTTTTTGTAAGCCTGCATATCGATGACATCGGATGGGATTCATAGCTGATTGGAAAGCGGGGGATTCAGAGGTAATATGCTTACACGGCAGTTCTGATTTTACCGTGTGGAGATGATAAAAAACCAATTAGAAAACCGCTTGTAATAACGCAGGCGGTTTTTTGTGTATTCTCCCTCTTTACCTCTAACCTATGCAAAACACTTGACCTTATGCTTTCATTCATTTTATTCAGTTTGTCACTTCTGTCTAAGAAATATAGGGTAGAAGTTGCTTTCGCATTTTGGAGAGTAAAATTTTAGAAGATAGTATTATTGAAAATCCAAAATGAGTATGTTAATATAAATGAGACAAGAAATAACTGGAAAAGGAGCGGCGGGATCGATGGAACAGTACAAGCAGGAATTTATCGAGTTCATGGTGGACAGCAAGGTGTTGAAATTCGGGGAGTTTGTCTTAAAGAGCGGCAGGAAGTCCCCGTTTTTTATGAACGCGGGCGCTTACGTGACGGGAGCGCAGCTCAAAAAGCTGGGAGAGTATTACGCCAAGGCTATCCACGACAACTACGGGGACGATTTTGACGTGCTGTTCGGGCCGGCCTACAAGGGGATCCCCCTGAGCGTGGCCACGACCATCGCCTACAGCGAACTGTACGGCAGGGAGATCCGCTACTGCTCCAACCGCAAGGAGGTAAAGGATCACGGGGACGTGGGGATCCTGCTGGGCAGTAAGCTGCAGGACGGCGACCGGGTCGTAATTATCGAGGACGTGACCACTTCCGGCAAGTCCATAGAAGAGACTTTCCCGATCTTAAAGGGGCAGGCGGACGTGGAGATCAAGGGACTGATGGTCTCCTTGAACCGCATGGAAAAAGGTCTGGGCGGCAAAGTGAGCGCCCTTGCGGAGATCCGGGAAAAATACGGTTTTGAGGCCAGGGCCATCGTCTCCATGGGGGAAGTGATCGAACATCTGTATAACAGACCTTACAAAGGGGAAATACTGATCGATGATACATTGAAGGCGGCGATAGACAGCTATTACGCGCAGTACGGCGCATAGGAACAGAGGAGCGAATTGCAGTTTGCGTCCGGGGGCCGCGGCTCCGGGCGCAGGAAAGGCGGTATGGCAGATATGGAAGAAAAAGTGTACAAGGTAATGAAAGGGGCGGGCGCGCTCAATATCACTTTGGGCGTGATAACGCTGGTTCTGGGACTGGTGAGCGGGATCCTGCTGATCGTGGGCGGCGCCAAGCTGCTGGCGGGAAAGTCCAAGATCCTCTTCTAAGCCTGAAAGAAATCTGAGGTAATTATGTCGCAAAAAAAGAATTACATGTTTACTAACCGCAGGCATTCCAAAAAAGCGATTATGTCTACGGTTTTTGGTGTTTTATGCACCGTATCTATGGTGATCGTGATCGTTATGTCCTATGTCCGCGATGGAGACGTCCCTGTGGGCTACGGTTTTACGGGGCTGTTTGCGGCTGTTCTGTCGCTGGTGGGACTGCTGCTGGGGATTTACGCGGTGAGAGAGACGGACAGATTCAAACTGTTTGGCTGGCTTGGGATTCTGCTCAACGGGGCCGGACTTGCCATGATCAGCGGCGTTCTCTATATGGCCGCCTATTTGTGACGGTATGCGTTTTTACCATATAAATGTTCTTACCACATAAATAAAGAAGGATAAATAAAGAAGGGGAGAAAAACATGATGAAAACAGAAAACAGAGAAGTGTTGCAGGAGAGATACGAGCTGGCGACGGAGCGGCTGAAAGGGATCGCGCAGGAGTCGGTGGGACATCCGGCGCTGGATGATTATTTCGCTAAAATGTCTGCTTTCGGAGAAACGCTGGCGGGTTACTATGCCTTTGTGAGTCAGGGAGGCATGGACACCGCCTCTTTGGAACAGCTCCAGGACTGGAACCAGAGACTGTACGGAGATATCCTGCCGGAAAATTACGAACAGAGCTGGGGCAATCCGGCCTATGCGGTGTCTAAGGTGGACGAGCAGTGGGGACGGCTCCTGTCCTATGTGTACAATGTGCTCCGGGGCAGCATCGTGCCGACGGCGGAGGGGGATCTGCAGGAGCTGGTCATCTGTCTGGAACTGCTCGTGGAGATCTACGGCGCTTTCGCGGGCGCGTGGCAGGAGGAGAAACAACTGCCGCCCTATGAGACTGTCAGGCAGATCATTTACTGGCACAACAGCGATTATTCCGATTTTCGGGCGGAGAGATCCGTCAGATTCCTGGTCTGTACCGACGACAACCCGCCGGTGGACATTATCATGGAGGCGGATCTTACGGACGTGCGCTACCTGTACCGCTACGGTCTGTATGTGACGGAAAATGAGATCGAGATATCCAGATTCCTGGCGGGGCTTCCCCAGGAGACCATCGACACCATGGCCGACACATATACCGAGGGATACCGGATCGGCTTTGAGGTGACGGGAAAAGACCTGTCCATAAAGAAGTCTGTGGATCTGTGCTATCATATCGGCTTTGAGCGCATGATGCGCAAGGCGATACAGAATTATGCCGCCATGGGCTTAAAGCCTCTGGCCCGCGGAGTCGGAGTGGAGGGAGCCAAACCCAACAGGCAGTATACCTACGATCACAGGGAGGATCGGGGGCTGATATGGGACAGAGCGCTGCAGCAGCGCAAGCTGGAAGTGATGAAGACCGCCTATGAGCACCACAAACAGGAGGCTAAAGGTTACGCGGGTCCCGCGGTGGTGGAGATCTTCGGCGAGGAGCCTTTTTCTCCGGCCAGCAGGCCCCAGGCCATCAAGATGTCCCCCGAACAGCAGAAGATGTGGGTGGAGTACAGCAGCAAGAGCAGCGAACTTTACGCCCAGTACATCCCCATGGATGAGCGCAGTTTTACTATCATCTCCTTCCCCGCGCCGGAGATTGGCGAGGATTTCAGAGGGATCTTTGAGGATACCATCAGAGTCAATACGCTGGATTACACGAAGTACCGTGCGATACAGGAGCGCCTGATCGATTCTCTGGACCAGGCGGATCATGTGGAGATCAAGGGCATGAACGGCAATGTCACCGACCTGACCGTCAATCTGTGGAAGATGCAGGATCCGGAGAAGGAGACGATCTTTGAGAACTGCGTGGCGGACGTGAATATCCCGGTGGGAGAGGTCTTCACTTCCCCGGTACTGACGGGGACCAACGGCGTATTACAGGTATCCAGAGTATTTTTGCGGGGCCTGGAGTACAAAAATCTGTCCGTCACTTTCAAGGACGGCATGGTCGCGGACTACAGCTGCGATAACTTCTCCAGCGCCCAGAAGGGAAAGGACTATTTCAAGGAGAATGTGCTGAATCACCGGGAAACCCTGCCCATGGGCGAGTTCGCCATCGGCACCAACACCACCGCCTACATGATGGCACGCAAATGGGCGATCGAGGACAAGCTGCCCATTTTGATCGCGGAGAAAACGGGGCCTCACTTTGCGGTGGGCGACACCTGCTATTCCCATGAGGAGGACGTGGCGGCATACAACACCAACGGCAAAAGGATCGTGGCCCGGGAGAACGAGAAATCCCGTCTGCGTGATACGAAACCCCTGGAGGCTTATTTTAACTGCCATACGGATATCACGCTGCCTTTTGACGAGCTGGGAGAACTGACCGCGGTGAGAAAGGACGGGAGCAGGATCCCCATTATCGTGAGCGGACGCTTTGTGCTGCCGGGTACGGAGGCTTTAAACGAGCCTTTGGAACAGGGAGCAGAGAAAAGATAAACGAAAATTAAGAAATGGGCGACCACAAAATATACAAAAAGCCCTTGCATAGCGCCACTAAATCTAGTAAACTATTCATAGAATGTCATGGACAGACGGAGGAGTACAGTATGGCGAAAGTCGGTATTGTTATGGGCAGCGACTCGGATATGCCCGTTATGGCAAAAGCAGCGGATGTGCTGGAAGAACTGGGGATTTCTTATGAGATGACGATCATATCCGCCCATAGGGAGCCGGATGTGTTTTATGCGTATGCCAAAGGCGCGGAGGAGAAGGGTTTTAAGGTGATTATCGCGGGAGCGGGAATGGCCGCCCATCTGCCGGGCATGTGCGCGGCAATCTTTCCCATGCCGGTGATCGGCATCCCCATGCATACCACCTCTCTGGGGGGCCGGGATTCCCTGTACTCCATCGTGCAGATGCCCTCCGGTATCCCGGTGGCCACTGTGGCGATAGGCGGCGGCGTAAACGCGGCCCTGCTGGCGGCTAAGATACTGGCCACCTCCGACGGAGAACTGTTGGAGAGACTGAAAGCCTACAGCGAGAACCTCAAGAACCAGGTACAGGCCAAGGATGCCAGGCTGCAGGAGCAGGGATACAAGGCATATCTGGAAGGAATGAAGAAATAACTGTCATATGGAAGGACGCTGTAGAAAAGCGAATTGCATGGAGAAAGGCGGAGTACGAGATGGACTACAAGACGGCTGGCGTTGATATCGAGGCGGGCTATAGATCGGTGGAACTGATGAAAAAATATGTGAAGGAGACCCTGCGTCCGGAAGTGATGGGCGGACTGGGCGGATTTTCCGGTGCTTTTTCATTGGACGCCATCAAAAATATGGAGCATCCGGTACTTCTGTCCGGCACGGACGGCGTGGGAACCAAGCTGAAACTGGCCATGGTGCTGGATAAACATGACACCATCGGGATCGACTGCGTGGCCATGTGCGTGAACGACGTGGCCTGCGCGGGGGGAGAACCCCTGTTTTTCCTGGATTATATCGCCTGCGGCAAGAATTATCCGGAAAAGATCGCCGCCATCGTAAAGGGAGTGGCGGAAGGCTGCAAGATGGCAGGAGCTGCGCTGGTGGGCGGGGAGACCGCCGAACATCCCGGCATGATGCCCGAGGACGACTACGATATCGCGGGCTTTGCCGTGGGCGTGGTGGATCAGAAGGATCTGATCACGGGGGAGCATATCAAACCGGGGGATTCCCTGGTGGCGATCGCGTCCTCCGGCGTACACAGCAACGGTTTTTCTCTGGTGCGCAAAGTGTTCGACATGTCGGCGGAAAGCCTGCATACATATTATGAGGAGCTGGGGCAGACCCTGGGAGAGGCGCTGCTGACGCCCACCCGGATTTATGTGAAGGCCATGAGAGCCGTCAAGGACGCGGGTGTGACCGTCAAGGGATGCAGCCATATCACCGGCGGCGGATTCTATGAAAATATTCCCCGTATGCTGCCGGAGGGAGTGAACGCCCGGGTGGATATCGGCAGTTATGAGATCCCGGCTATTTTCCGGCTTTTGCAGGAGAAGGGCGGCATTGCGGATCAGATGATGTACAATACCTATAACATGGGTATCGGTATGCTGCTGGCGGTGGACGCGGCGGATGCGGAGCGGACCGTGGCGGCCATAGAGACGGCGGGCGAGAGGGCCTGGATCGCCGGAACCTGCGTGGCGGGGGAAAAGGGAGTGACCCTATGCTGAAGATCGTAGTGTGCGTGTCCGGCGGCGGCACCAATCTGCAGGCCATCATGGATGCCATAGACAACGGAAAGATTACGGATACTCAGATATTGGCGGTGATCAGCAACAATGCGGGGGCCGGGGCGTTGAAACGCGCACAGAGTCGGGGCATATACAATTTTTGTATGTCGCCTAAGTCCTATCCGGACAGAGAGGCTTTCAACCAGGCTTTTACCGATAAAATGACGGAGCTTGCGCCGGATATCGTGGTGTTGGCGGGATTTCTGGTGAAGATACCGCCCCAGATGGTGCGGGCGTTCAACAACCGGATTGTCAATATCCACCCCTCCCTGATACCCTCTTTTTGCGGCGTGGGCTATTACGGCCTCAAGGTACATGAGAAGGCGCTGGAGCGGGGCGTCAAGGTGACAGGGGCCACAGTGCATTTTGTCAACGACGGTATGGACGAGGGGCCTATTATCGCCCAGCGGTCTGTGATGATAGAGGAGAACGACACCCCGGAGAGCCTGCAGAGGCGCGTCATGGAGCAGGCCGAGTGGATATTGCTGCCCCAGGCTATAGACGATATTGCCAACGGCAGACTGGAGATTCGGGACGGCCGTGTATACAGGCGCTGAGCGCCTGCGCGACCTGCGGCGGGCGGCATCCGGAGCCGGGAAAGGAAAATATGAGATGAAGGTATTGATCGTAGGAGGCGGTGGCAGGGAACATGCCATTGCGGTGAGCATGAAAAAGAGCAGCAGGGTGGAAAAAATATACTGCGTGCCGGGCAACGCGGGTATCGCGCAGATCGCGGAGTGCGAACCCTCCATCGGCGTGATGGAGTTTGACCGGATCGTTGCCTATGCCCGGGAGAAAGCGGTGGATATGGTGTTTGTAGCGCCGGATGACCCGCTGGTGGGCGGCCTGGTGGATATTTTGCAGGCGGCGGGTTTCAGAACCTTTGGCCCGGACCGGAAAGCGGCCATACTGGAGGGCAGCAAGGCATTTTCCAAGGATCTGATGAAAAAATACAACATTCCCACGGCGGCTTACGAGACTTTTGACGATCCCGGAAAAGCGCTGCAATATCTGGAGACCGCTCCCATGCCCATCGTGCTTAAGGCGGACGGCCTGGCGCTGGGCAAGGGCGTGCTGATCTGCAATACCCTGGAGGAGGCCCGGGCGGGCGTAAAAGAGATCATGGAAGACAAACACTTCGGCAGCGCGGGCAACCGTATGGTGATCGAAGAGTTTATGACGGGCCGGGAGGTTTCCGTGCTGTCTTTTGTGGATGGCAGGACGATAAAGCCCATGACTTCCGCCCAGGATCACAAGCGGGCCAGAGACGGGGATCAGGGGCTGAACACCGGCGGCATGGGGAATTTTTCCCCCAGCCCTTTCTATACGGAAGAAGTGGACGCGTTTTGCAGGAAATATATCTATCAGCCCACGGTGGATGCTATGGCGGCAGAGGGCAGACCCTTCAAGGGCGTTATCTTTTTTGGACTGATGCTCACGCCCCAGGGGCCTAAAGTGCTGGAATACAATGCCCGGTTTGGCGATCCGGAGGCCCAGGTGGTGCTGTGCAGGATGAAAAACGATATCATGGATGTGGCGGATGCCTGTATCGACGGGACTTTGGATCAGGTGGAGCTGGAGTTTGAGGACAACGCTGCTGTCTGCGTGGTGTTGGCCTCCGACGGATATCCCGTGTCCTATCAAAAGGGGTTTGAGATACGGGGGTTGGAGAACTTTGAGGGCAAAGAGGACTATTACTGTTTCCATGCCGGCAGCAAATTTGACGAACAGGGCCGGGTGGTGACAAACGGCGGACGGGTGCTGGGTGTGACAGCCAAGGGCGCCACGCTGAAGGAGGCAAGGGCGAAAGCCTATGAGGCCACCGGGTGGGTTGATTTTGACAACAAATACATGCGGCGTGACATAGGCAAGGCGATAGAAGAGATTTAGCAGTTATCGCAGGGGAATCTTGTGATATGCGGAAAGAGGTGGGTATGGACTTTTTGGAGAAAGACAGATACCATGTGCCGCATACTTGCGAAGAATGTGGCGGCGAACTGGTCTATAAAGGGGTAGGCGAATACCGTTGCGAGCAATGCGACGCCGTGGTATACGACGATTACGGAAAGGTAAGGCTGTATGTGGAGCAGCATCCCGGAGCCACTATATCGGAGACGGAGGCCGGAACGGGGGTGCCTCACAAGGTGATACGCCAGCTGCTGCGGGAGGAGAGGCTGGAGGTGGCGGCGGGATCCCGCACATTCCTGGCCTGCCGGGGATGCGGTGCGCCCATACGCAGCGGCGATTTCTGTCCGCAGTGCGCGGCGAAACAGCCCAAGACAGAGGATCCCAGACGCAGCAATGCCAAGAGGGATTTGATGGTTGTCGCGACAAACGATATTTCCAATCAAAAGGGAGCCAAGAGATTTACTCGGGATAAATAAGGAGTAGGAAGGATTGCATATGAGAGAGACAGGTAAAGCACGTATCCAGTTAAAAGCCATGGCGATGGCCGCGGCTGCGGTGATAACGGCGGTGTTGCTGTTCGGCCTTATGACCATCGTCAGCCATGCGGAGGAGGGAACGGTCACGGCCTCTTCTGTGAAGATCCGGGCCAGCGCGGATGTCAACAGCGGGATGATCGGCGGCGCTATGGCGGGGGAAAAATTGCAGATCACGGGAGAGGTGACAGGCGCGGACAATTACACCTGGTATCAGGTTACGGGGGAGTTTGAGAACGGCGCCACCACCGGCTATGTCCGTTCCGACTGTGTGAGCAAGACCGGCGGCGCGGGTACGACGACTCCCACGGCTCCGACTGTCACCACGCCCACTACTCCGGCCAGCAGCCCGGCCACGGATGTGTCTGCCGTACAGCCGGTGAGCGCCAAGGTCACGGGAGAGCAGGTGCGGGTGCGATCCAATGCCTCCACCTCCGGTTCCATCGTGAGCACGGTTAAGAAAGATGTGGTTTTGACCGTCACCGGTACGGCTCAGGACAGTGAGGGCAAGACCTGGTATCAGGTGAGTTTCAGCGATGCCAACGGACAGGTGACAGGATTTATCAGAGAAGATTTCGTATCGTTGGAGGGTGAGCTTGTGCCCCCCGTCACGGATCCCGTGGAACCGGAGACGCCTGTTGTCACGGATCCCGTAGAGCCGGAGCCTACGCCTGCGCCGGTGCAAAAGGATTACGATACGCAGTTTTATGACGAAGAGGGCGGCTGGTATCTGATGGATTATACGCAGGGGAAGAGATACCTGATTACAGATTTGTTTGATACCGCCCAAAAGAACAAGACTCTGTATGAAGAGGGACAGGCCAAGATAAAATCCATGCGGATCATTATGATCATACTGGTGGTAGCGGTGATCCTGCTGGCGCTTACGGCTACACTGTTATTCTTCAAGATCAGGGATATGATGGATGCCGCGTACTTTGAGGAAGTGGAGAAAGAGACTGTCCGTTCCAGACAGGGACAGCGAAGCGGCGGAAAAGCCAGTATGCCCACTGTGGGTGCAGGCGGTAACCGCTCCTCAGCAGCCAAACCCGCCGGTCAGAGACCGTCCGGCGCTCAGTCCCAGCAGAGACCGGCGGGCGGCGGGCAACAGAGACCGGCAGGCAGCGGATCCCAGTCCAAGCCTGTCTCCGGCAGTCAGCAGAGACCGGCGGGGCAGAAACCCAGACCAGCCGGTAACGGACAGCAGAGGCCGGCAGGCAGCAGCCAGCAGAGGCCGCAGTCCAGGACGTCGCAGCAGGAAAGACCCGGCTCCAGAGAACAGCAGAACGCCTCCAGACAGGCCAAGAACTTTATGGCGGACGACGATGAATTTGATTTTGAGTATTTAAACTGGGACGGCGAGGAAGACAACTGATAGAGTGAAACAGGAATCACACAAAAGAGGAACCCCCGGGGGTTCCTCTTAAATTTCTATAAAATCCCCAATTTATTCTACTCCTTTACTTTGCAAAATACGGCGGTTGTGTTACAATGAGTAAATATGAAGTGTGCGTCAGAGCGCACAAGCCGCGGGAAATGGATAAACAGGCAAAGCGGGCAGTTTGGACAGTATTGGTGGAAGGCGGGTTTTGCGTATGATGATTGAGGTTGATTTTAACAGTGACGAGGCGCTGTATCTGCAATTGCGTAATCAGATCATCCTGGGAATAGCCACCGCGCAGTTTCGGGAGGGAGATTCATTGCCCAGTGTCCGTCAGTTGGCGGAAGTGGTGGGAATCAATATGCATACTGTCAACAAGGCCTACGCTGTGCTTAAGCAGGAGGGCTATGTAAAAGTGGACAGGCGCAGAGGGGCCGTTATCGCTGTTGATGTGGACAAGCTGCGCACGGCCTCGGAATTGAAAAAGGAACTTCGGGTGATATTGGCGAGAGGCTGCTGTAAGAATATTACCAGGGAAGAGATGCATGCGTTGATCGACGAAATCTATGAAGAGTATGGAGGACTGGAGTAATGCAGTTTGGGTATACGGAAAAGGCGGAAACCGCGCTGAAATATGCGGAGCGATGCGCGCGAACCCTGAAACAGGGCTATGTGGGAACCGAGCATATCCTGGTGGGGCTGCTGAAGGAGGGCACGGGCGTAGCCGCGGGCGTACTGGAGGACAACGGCGTGTCTCTGGAGCAGGTCATGGATATGATCCGGGATCTGATCGCCTTTGAAGGAGGCACGGCTATCAAGGAGCGAGGGGGCTATTCCCCCAGAGCGGAAAAGATACTGGAGGAGGCGCACAGGCAGGCGGAGCGTTTTGGACAGTCCCGCACGGGGACGGAGCATATTCTGATGGCTCTGATCAAGGAGGGGGAGAATGTGGCGGTGCGCCTGCTGAATACCATGAATGTCTCCATCCAGAAGATCTATGTGGATGTTTTGACGGCTATCGGCGCGGATCCCAATCTGTACAGGGAAGATTTGAGCAGAAAGCAGGGGAAAGGCGGCAAGACCGCCACTCTGGATCAGTACAGCCGGGATTTGACGGCTCTTGCCAGAGAGGGGAAACTGGACCCTGTGATCGGGCGGGAGGAGGAGATACGCCGGGTGATACAGATTCTGAGCCGCCGGACTAAGAACAATCCCTGCCTGATCGGTGAGCCGGGCGTAGGCAAGACTGCCGTGGTGGAAGGCTTGGCGCTGCGTATCGTGGAGGGACAGGTCCCCTTTACGGTGCGGGACAAGCGGGTGCTGACGCTGGATCTGTCCGGTATGGTGGCGGGCAGTAAATACCGGGGAGAATTTGAGGAGAGGATCAAGAAGGTGATTCGGGAGGTAATCGCGGCGGGTAATGTGATCCTGTTTCTGGATGAGATGCACACCATCATCGGAGCAGGCGGCGCGGAGGGGGCAATAGACGCCTCCAATATCCTGAAACCTTCTCTGGCCCGGGGGGAGATCCAGCTGATCGGAGCCACTACGATCTCCGAATACCGCAAATATGTGGAGCGGGACGCCGCGCTGGAGCGCCGTTTCCAGCCGGTGAGTGTGGAGGAGCCCACGCAGGAGGAGGCCATTCGCATTCTGGAGGGCATCAAGGAAAAATATGAGGAGCACCATCAGGTTACGATCAGCCAGGAGGCGGTGGAGGCGGCCGTACATCTGTCCGGCCGGTATATCAATGACAGGAATCTTCCGGATAAGGCCATCGATCTGATCGATGAGGCCGCAGCGGCGGCACGGTTACAGACGGCAAATATGCCTTACCGGCAGCTGGAGCAGCAGGAGTTGCTGCGGCAGCAGCAGGAACTGGACAGAGAGTTGGAAGAAGCCTTCCGGCAGGGAAACCGTGAACAGGCCGGGGCGTTGAAACAGCGTCAGGATAAAGTGATACAAAAGCTGGAGCGTATGAAAAAGCGGAGCGCCAGAGTCAGGGAGGAGCCGCGGCTGGAGATCGGGGAGAACGAGATTGCCGCCGTGGTGTCCATGTGGACCAAGATCCCGGTGCAGAAACTGGCGGAAAAAGAGAGCGAGCGGTTGCTGAAATTGGAGCAGATCCTGCACAGGCGCGTGATCGGCCAGGAGGAGGCGGTGAAAGCCGTGTCCAGAGCCATGCGCAGAGGGCGGGTGGGACTCAAGGATCCGGCTCGGCCCATCGGTTCCTTTCTGTTTCTGGGCCCTACAGGCGTGGGAAAGACGGAGCTGAGCAAGGCGCTGGCGGAGGCCATGTTCGGCTCGGAAAACGCAATGATCCGCGTGGACATGTCGGAGTACATGGAGGGTCACTCCGTGTCCAAGATGATCGGTTCTCCTCCCGGCTATGTGGGCTTTGACGAGGGCGGACAGCTCAGCGAGAAAGTGCGCCGCAATCCCTACAGTGTGGTATTGTTTGATGAGATCGAGAAGGCCCACCCGGATGTGTTCAATATTTTGCTGCAGGTGCTGGATGACGGACATATCACCGATTCCAAGGGCAGAAAGGTCAGTTTCAAGAATACGATCCTGATCATGACCTCCAACGCGGGCGCGCAGCGGATTGTGGATCCAAAGAATCTGGGATTTGCCGCCGACAACAGCCCGGCACGCAATTATGAAAAGATGAAGTCCGGGGTGATGGAGGAGGTAAAGCGCAGTTTCAAGCCGGAGTTTATCAACCGGATTGACGATATCATCGTCTTCCATCAGCTGGATCACGAGAATATGAAAGAGATTATTCAGCTGCTGTCCGCCAGTCTGTGCAAACGCTGCCTGGAACAGATGGAGATCCGCCTGTCGCTGACCGGCGCGCTGAAAGAACACCTGGTCAACCGATACGCCGACCAGAAGATGGGCGCCAGACCTTTGAAACGGGCCATACAGTCCGTGGTGGAGGACGCGCTGGCGGAAGAGATCTTAAGAGGCAATGTGCAGCCGGGGGACACGGTATCCGCGGGCTACAAGCAGGATAAGGTGACTTTTACAGTCAAGACGGGTAAAAAAGATGGCACAGACAAAGAATAAATCGGTTTTTTACTGCCAGAACTGTGGATTTGAATCCACAAAATGGATGGGACAGTGCCCCGGCTGCCGGGAATGGAATACCTTTGTGGAGGAGACCGTGAGCGCGGTCTCCTCAAAAAGTACGACAAAATCCGCAAGGGCGGGTCATGGCGCAGGACAGACGCCCACGGTGCTGGCGGATATCGCGATCCAGGAGGAGGACCGCCTGCGGACCGGGATCGGGGAGCTGGACAGAGTGCTGGGAGGCGGTATCGTGCAGGGATCCCTGACGCTCGTGGGCGGTGATCCCGGGATCGGAAAATCTACGCTGCTGCTGCAGACATGCCGTTGCCTGGCGCGGGACGGGCAGAAGGTGCTGTATATCTCCGGGGAGGAATCCCAGGTGCAGATCAAGATGCGGGCGGACCGCATTGGCAGTTTTTCGGAAAACATGCTGCTATTGTGTGAGACGGATCTGGGCAGTATCGCCGAAGTAATCCGCCGGGAACTTCCCCGGGTGGTGGTCATAGACTCCATTCAGACCATGTACAGCGAGAATGTCTCCGCGGCGCCGGGCAGTGTGTCCCAGGTCAGGGAGTCCACGGCAGTTCTGCTGCAGCTGGCCAAGGGCATGAACATCTCCGTCTTTATCGTAGGCCATGTGACCAAGGAGGGAACGGTGGCTGGTCCCAGGGTACTGGAGCATATGGTGGACACGGTGCTGTACTTTGAGGGAGACAGACATGCGTCCTACCGAATCCTGCGGGGAGTCAAGAACCGTTTCGGCTCCACCAATGAGATCGGGGTGTTTGAGATGCGCCAGGAGGGGCTGGCGGAGGTTCATAACCCTTCCGAATATATGCTGGACGGCAGGCCCGAGGGAGCCAGCGGCTCCGTGGTGGCCTGCGCCATGGAGGGTACCAGGCCGTTGCTGTTGGAGATCCAGGCTCTGGTCTGCCGCACCAATTTCGGGATTCCCAGGAGACAGAGCACCGGCACGGATTTTAACCGGGTGAACCTGCTGCTGGCGGTGCTGGAGAAACGCTGCCGTGTGGAACTCTCGACATGTGACGCCTATGTGAACATCGCCGGGGGCATGAAAGTCCAGGAACCCGGCATAGACCTGGCCATTGTGCTGGCGGCGCTCTCCAGCTTTAAAAGCCGGGAGATCAGTCCCAGATTGGTGGCTTTCGGTGAGGTGGGGCTGTCCGGCGAGGTGCGTTCTGTCAGCATGGCTGCCCAGAGGGTAGCGGAGGCCCGCAAGCTGGGATTTGACACCTGTATTCTTCCGGCGGTATGCATGAAGGGTCTGAAAAGCGACGAGGCCATGAAACTTATCGGTGTCAGGACGATCCAGGACGCGGTGAATGCGGTTTTAAAAGCCTGAACATAAAAAAGAACCTGTAAGAATGATTGCTCAATACTTTCAGGTTCTTTTTCAGCAGGGGGAGAGGGGATCGAACCCCCGTTAACGGTTTTGGAGACCGCCGCACTACCGCTGTACTATCCCCCTATGGGGCCGGTTTTTCACTGCCGGAGATTATTATAGCACACTTGTTAGGACTTTCGCAAGTATATTTTTCGATTTTTGCGAAATTTTACGTTATGGCTGTCTTTGGTATCCTTTGCGGCGGGGGACGCTCCAGACGAATGATCATTCCTGGTTGGACGCGCTCTCGCTCGATTGGAAACGTAGCGGACGCTAGGCTCGAAAATATCCTCGCAGGGGTTGCGAGCAACCCCCGCGCCGACGTTTCCAGACGGTCCTACCAGGAACGATCATTCATCTGGAGCTGTTCTCGGACTAAAGGACAGAATAGAGCGTGT
>CAJUAH010000032.1:0-28594 GCA_910584375.1 uncultured Acetatifactor sp. | reverse complement strand
TTTATCTGGAGCTGTTCTCGGACTAAAGGACAGAATAGAGCGTGTTTTATCTGGAGCTGTTCTCGGACTAAAGGACAGAATAGAGCGTGTTTTATCTGGAACTGTTCTCAGACTATAGGGTAAAATAGAGCATGTTTTATTTGGAACTAATGCTGGGATTCAGCTGTGGGTGGGTAACCCTGCCTGTCAGGACCGTCTGAACATGTCGGCGCTTGGCGAGGTATTTTCGAGCCTAGCGTCCGCTACATGTTCAATCGAGCGAGAGCGCGTCCAGACAGGCAGGGTTACCCGCCCGCAGCGTGACTTGCCAGAGACCCCAAAAGTGACTTGCCAGAGACCCCAAAAGTGACTTGCCAGAGACCCCAAAAGTGACTTTCCAGAGACCCAAAAAGGCAAGACCCAAATATAGCAAAGTGAAACAGGAGGAATAACATGAAACAGGAAATCAGGGAATGGGCTGTGAAACTTGCGCAGTGCGCAGGGCAGAACGAAGACCAGGCAGAGGCATTTGCGGGTGGGATTGAGAGCTCACCCGGACTGTCGGAGGAAATGGAGTATTATTATGAGCATCAGAACCTGCTGTGCAAATACCAGGTGGCGGGGTATACCCTGGCCGATGTGCTGGTGTGGCAGGTGGATCATTTTAAGGCTTTTCTGGACAGGCCGGATGAGATGAACCGCTATGACCAGGACAGGCTCTTGTGGAGCGCGTTTCAAACCATGCTTGCGATGCAGGAACACCCGGAAGGATACCAGCGGAAAATGCGGGAGGAGACCGGAACTGACTATGCTGGGAAATATTAGGAGTTCATTTTGGTTTCCAGAAAATGGCTGCATTCCTCCCAGGTGGAATCGACGAATCTGTCTTTATATAGGCGGATCACCATTTTGCTTTGCAGGAAGAGCCATACTTTGTTGTCCCGCTCCTCTATACGGGTGATCTCCCCATAGGGAACCCGGTGGGTGACGGCTCCCGTGTCGCCGCCCTCTGTGGTGACGATCTCATGCTCCTCAAAGGAGACGGTTCTGGTCCAATTCTCCCCACCGTAGTTCCTGGCCAGAAGGGCATACTGCCTTTTGGAGAACAGGAAGTCGCGGAAAAAGGCGCGGTAGACGCAAAAAACAGCGAATATGCTCAGGAATCCCATATGCTCGGTGATGCATATCACCGCGATCAGCAGGCTAAACGCCGCCCAGAAGATGAGGAAATAGACTTTGGGCGGCTTTCGCATATTTTCCCATAACCAGGTTTGATAGAGATGTGGGGTAATCTGGAACTCGTTTTTCATGGCAGGATCTGTCCTTTCTTTAATCTCCACAGAATATGAACCAGGTGTTTTGCCTGTGCGGTCCGCAGGAAACGCCGCGGCAATGGAGCAAGTGCCGCTCCGATAATGGAGAATCTACAGGGTGTTTGGTGTATGTAAATTTACATTTTTATAAAAAATGAAAAGCGGAATAACCGCTGGGGAAACAGCGGCTATTCCAGTGTAAAAGGGGAATTATTCCGGAATATTTTAGGTAATTACCTGCTCAGTCTCTCAACTGAACAACTTTAGTATACACCCATTTAAAAAAAATGTCCAGTACTTTTGAAAAATTTTTTAAAAAATGTCGTATTATGTCGGGAGCTGCTTTTTGTAGTACTCTACTTCCTGTTCGATGGTCTCCGGAACCTGGGTTCCCTCATTGCGCAATTTCTGGCACAGCTTGGTCAGATGGCTCAGATGCTGCTGGCATTTTACGTCGTGGCGGCGCAGCAGTTCGCCGTACAGCGGATTACTCTGTACTCTTTGCCGTACCTCGTAGGAGAAGGGACAATAGGTAAAGAGGATCTGTCTGGCAATCTTGTTGAGTCTGGGAGACGCTGTGCTTTCCAGCATGATCCATAACAGGTAATCCCGGATAAACATCTCCTTGAAACTGTTCTTGGCGCCCATAAGGCTCTGCCGGATCCTGTCTTTGGCCTCCGGAGTCAGATCGTTGTTCTTTTTGTAGAACTGGATATAGTCAAAATATTCGCTGGTCAGGGAACGCTCGGAGAGATCGTTCCAGCGCGCGCCCTGCACACGTTTGCACATCTCCCAGCGGTAATCGCCCACCAGGCGTATCGTCGTGGCGTACAGATCTTCCATATGGAATACAGACAGCATCATACGGGCGGGAGTAGTACGTTTCCGGCCCTCGATCTCCTGCCAGGTCACGCCTCGGATTCCGGCGTTTGGCATCAGGATCATATCAGGCAGACATTCCACATGTATGGTCTCTTTCTGGGCCACGGGACAGTCCGTGTTCAGTGTCTCTCTGTAAAAGGCGGAGTAATCCACAGAGCGTATCCGATCCAGAACGGAGCGGACAGCGGCGGCCGTCACATGGCAGGAGGCCGGATCCTTGAGGATATTGTCCGAGGTGAAAATGGGGCAGAAGGTGGTGACTCTGCCGTAAGTGATCTTGTTGACCGTGGGGAACATATTGCGGATTTCAAACTCAACCTTGCGCATGGGATTGTCCGTGAGATCCCGCAGCTCCTGTTCGGACAGCTTTCCACTGGCTTTCTGCTTGTGCAGGTAATCTATGTAGTCCTCTCCGAACTCGTTGCGGCTGGGCTGCTTTTTCCCTTCGTATATGTTTTTTATCCAGTTGTAGAAAGTGTAAACGCCGTCCCCGTTCATCTCGTCCTGCCCGCTGGCCAGCCTGGTCAGGTAGGCGCTGTTGGCGGCTCCCGCCAGATCCTCGTCCACATAGCCGAAAATCAGGAACAGTTTGACGGGCAGCGGCAGGGGAGCGTCGGCGGTCAGGCTCTTTTTCAGCACATGGGTATACAGAGTATAAAATCCCTCCGTCAGCTTGCGGCGCAGTCGGCACGCATGTTCGTCAGAGGAGGATTTGTCGGAGAGCTGTTTGTAGTCGTCCACATTCTGCCGGAAGGCGGCGGAGGTCTCGATATCGGCGGCGGCGTATTCCAGAATCACGGACAGGGAACCTGTCAACTGATCCAACGCCTCGCCCTGGGGGGTATCGGAAGAGACGGGCTGTTTGGTGCCCAGCCGAGTCATATTTTCGCGGAAACTTTGCAGACGCGCCGCAAGCTGCGGCTTGTCCAGAGCCGCGTTGCTGGTGATCGTGGAGATCACTTCCTGGATGGCGGCATAGATATCCGCCGTATCGGCCGAGGCCTGGGCTACCTGATAGAACAGATTGGTATAGCAGGAGAACAGGTCTTCTTCCTCCGGGCTGATATAGTAGTGCAGTAGCTGTTTCTGGTAGTTAAGCTGCTCTTCCAAAGACAGGAAAGTTTTGCGGAAGTCCAGGCTGGCCTTGCGCAGAAAGCCGGTGACAACGGCAGGTTCCCGCGCCACGGAGGCTGCGGGGTTGGCGGAAAAGATCTGTAACAGTCCCTGATAGAAATCGGTGAGCCACATATCCGGCGTCTCCATACCCACATAGGTGGTGATCTGTTCCAGATCGGTCAGCTCTCTGGCGGTGAGCTGGTACTGTCCGCAGAAAGCCTGATAGGCGTTCAAATGCTCGTGCAGGCGGTTGTAGAGGTTACCGCAGGTCAGGGCGGATTCCTCGCAGTGGTTCAGCATAGTACACATCTGCCGGAACGCCGAGAGCACGGACAGGCTGGCAAGATCAGGATTCCTCTCGAACAGATCCTGCAGGGCCTCCGGGTTGGGCAGGGGGTAGTTCATGATATGAACCGCCTCCAGGGTTTCGTAAGCCAGAAAATGAACCTCCGAGCAGATCTCGCAGATACCGATCATATCGCCCTTGCCGATCACATATTCCCCGGTGGGGGAACAGACCCGCACGCTGCCGCTGGTGATCAGATGAAGGGCTGTCAGAGGCTGCCCGGCTTTGTAGATTGTTTTGTTTTTGGGTAAATCGATAAATGGCATAGTCAGTCAAGCTCCTTTTTCAGCGATATGCGCCCTGCAGACAGGGGCGAGCCGCTTTTTCTTCAATTATACTCTGATTGCATGGAATAAACAATACGGTTTCCCTGGGAAAATGGTTTCATTTTTATTTTATAAATTGTTCGATTGACAAATATATCCTTCGGGAGTAAACTGTTCACGTTAAAACAGTTCACGAGTGAACAAATATATTCGTGGCGGAAAGGAGTCGTATGGACGGGGGGAAAGACAATTCTCATATAGGGCACAGAATCCGCAAATTGGACAATATGCTCAAGAGGAACATGCAGCTGGCGCTGAGCGGGCAGGGCGTGGACGAGTTGACTGCCATGAACGGCTTTATTATTCAATATCTGCATCAGCACGCGGATCGTGCGGTCTATCAGAGGGATATCGAGCGGGAGTTCAGGATAGGACGCTCCGCCGTGACCAATATCCTGACCAGGATGGAGGAAAACGGTTTTGTCTACCGGGAGACCGACGGCGGCGATGCCAGGCTCAAGCGCCTGACTCTGACAGAGAAGGGAGAGAATCAGTGCCGGATGCTCCGAGGCACGATAGAGTGGCTGGAACGCAGGCAGATGGACGGAATCACTTCCCAGGAACGGGAGTGCCTCTTCGCAATCCTGGATAAAATCGAGGGCAATGCGGGGCGGCTGGCAGCCCGGATCCTGGGGGAGGACGATGCCTGGATCCGGGAGATCGGCGGCGGGGAGAAGAACGTACCGCCCCATGCCGGGACGCTCTGAGCGGGTCAGGCAGACACGGAGTGAGAGTGTGCCCGCGTTTGTATTATATTTTATTATAGAAAGGATGAGGAATAATGCTGAAAACATTAGGAACGCATATCCGGGGAGTGGTGAAGGAATCCGTCCTCACCCCGGTGTGCATGATCGGTGAGGTGATCATGGAGATGGTCATTCCCATGCTGATGGCCTCCATCATCAACGATGGGGTGGAAAAAGGAAATTTACGGCACATATACCTGGTGGGTAGCTTGATGGTGCTGGCGGCACTGGTGGGGCTCGCCTTCGGCGTGGGCGGCGGCGTGTTCGGCGCCAGGGCCTCCACGGGTTTTGCCAGAAACCTTCGGCGGGCCATGTACGAGAGGATACAGACTTTCGGTTTTGCCAACATTGACCGGTTCAGCACGGCGGGTCTGGTGACCAGGCTGACCACGGATGTGACCAACATCCAGAACGCTTACCAGATGTTGCTGCGCATGTGTATGCGGTCGCCGGTGAGCCTGATCTGCGCCATGGTCATGTCGTTCTGGATCAGTCCCCGGCTGGCCAGTATCTATCTGGTGGCGGTAATCCTGCTGGGAATCGTGCTTGGCTTGATCGTAACCAGGGCAATGAAATATTTTGGCCAGGCATTTCCCAAGTATGACGCCTTAAATGAGAGCG
This sequence comes from uncultured Acetatifactor sp., assembly GCA_910584375.1. Taxonomy (GTDB): domain Bacteria; phylum Bacillota; class Clostridia; order Lachnospirales; family Lachnospiraceae; genus Acetatifactor. The sequence continues at coordinate 23,265 of CAJUAH010000032.1, read as the reverse complement.
TGCAGGAGAACGTGTCCGCGATCCGGGTGGTCAAGGCCTATGTGCGGGAGGATTATGAGAACGAAAAGTTCAGGAAAGCCAGCGGCGGTATCTACAGGATATTCTGCAAGGCGGAAGGGATCGTGGCCTGGAACGGGCCCGTGATGAATCTGACGGTGTACTCTTGTATCATCCTGATCAGCTGGATCGGGGCGAAACTGATCGTGGGCGGCTCGCTGCAGACGGGAGACCTGATGGCCCTGCTGACCTACTGCATGACGATACTGATGAATCTGATGATGCTGTCCATGATCTTCGTCATGATGACCATGTCGGCGGCCAGCGCCCGAAGGATCTGCGAGGTGCTGACTGAGGAGCCGGATCTGTGCAATCCGCAGGAACCTGTCACGGAGGTGGCGGACGGCAGCATTCGGTTTGAACATGTGTCATTCAGCTATAAAAAAGACGCGGACACCCCGGTTCTCAAGGACATTGACCTGGAGATACGCTCAGGGGAGACCATCGGCATTATCGGCGGCACCGGCAGCGCCAAGTCCAGTCTGGTGAATCTGATCAGCCGTCTCTATGACGTGACTCAGGGCAGGCTGCTGGTGGGCGGCGTGGATGTGCGGGACTACGATATGGAGACGCTGCGCAACCAGGTGGCGGTGGTGCTCCAGAACAATGTGCTGTTTTCGGGAACCATCCTTGACAATCTGCGATGGGGCGACTTGGACGCCACCGAGGAGGAGTGCGCGCACGCGTGCAGGCTGGCCTGCGCGGATGAATTTATCTGCAAGATGCCGGAGGGCTACAATACTTATATCGAACAGGGCGGAACCAATGTATCCGGCGGGCAGAAACAGAGATTGTGTATCGCCAGGGCGCTGCTGAAAAAGCCCAGGATCCTGATCCTGGACGATTCCACCAGCGCGGTGGATACGGCTACGGACGCCCGGATCCGTCAGGCTTTCGCCCAGGAGATCCCCGGCACCACCAAGCTGATCATCGCCCAGCGTATATCCAGCGTGGAACACGCGGACAGGATCATTGTCATGCATGAGGGAGAGATCGACGGATTTGGCACCCATGAGGAGCTGCTCGCCTCCAACGAGATATACAGGGACGTATATGAATCCCAGACCGGTGGCGGCGGTGATTTTGACGAGAAAGGGGGGATGTGATCATGGCAGAGGAAAATAGAACCATGCAGAGTACGAACCGCGGCCCCGGTCAGAGGGGACATGGCCCCGGAGGACCAAGAGGGCCGAGGGGACCCAGACCCAAGATCGAGCATCCAGGCAGACTGCTCAAGAGGGTGCTGGGCTATACATTCAAGGATTATGCCATCCACTGGATCGTGGTGGTGATCTGCATTGTGACCACAGTGCTGGCCTCTTTGCAGGGAACCCTGTTCATGCGCACGCTGATCGATGAATATATCGCTCCTCTGCTGCTGCAGCAGGAGCCGGATTTTGGCCCGCTGGCAGGCGCGATCGGCAGAGTGGCCTGCTTTTACGGACTGGGCGTGCTGGCGTCCTTTGTCCAGTCCAGGCTCATGATCTATGTGACCCAGGGTACCCAGAGGAATCTGCGAAACGATCTGTTTGAAAAGATGGAGGAACTGCCGATACGGTATTTTGATACCCATGCCCACGGCGATATCATGTCCATATACACCAATGATATAGATACCATGCGGCAGATGATCAGCCAGAGCATTCCCCAGCTCCTCAACAGCGTAATCAGTGTGGTGTCCACACTGGCAGCCATGTTGGCGCTGGATATCCCGCTGACACTGGTGACGCTGCTCATGGTGGCCGTGATGATGCTGGCGGCTAAAAAAGTGGGTTCTCTGTCCAGCCGTTTCTTTCTGTCACAGCAGCGCGATCTGGGCGCGTTGAACGGATGTATCGAGGAGACCATGACCGGGCAGAAGGTGGTAAAGGTATTCTGTCATGAGGAGGAAAGTCTGAAACAGTTCAACGAGCTGAACGACAGGCTCTGCGACAGCGCTTACCGGGCCAACAAGTTCGGCAATGTGATGGGCCCTGTCAACGCTCAGCTCGGCAACCTGAGCTATGTGGTGTGCGCGGTGACGGGGGGGATGCTGGCCATCACCGGGATTTCCGGCCTGTCCCTGGGAGATCTTGCGGCGTTTCTGACGTTGAACAAATCCTTCAGTATGCCCATCAACCAGATCACGATGCAGTTTAACAGCATCATCATGGCGCTGGCAGGCGCAGACCGTATCTTCCGTCTCATGGATGAGGCGCCGGAAGCGGACGACGGCTATGTGGAGCTGGTCAACGCGCAGAGAAACGGCGCCGCGGAGCTGGTGGAGTCTGACGGGCGCACCGGCCTGTGGGCCTGGAAACACTACCACAAAGACAGCGACACCGTGACCTACACGGAGCTGAAAGGGGACGTGGTGTTCGACCATGTGGACTTCGGCTATACGGACGAGAAGATGATCCTGCACGATATAGAGCTTTTCGCCCAACCCGGGCAGAAGATCGCCTTTGTGGGGTCCACCGGCGCCGGGAAGACCACGATCACCAACCTGATCAACCGTTTTTACAGTATTCAGGACGGTAAGATCCGCTATGACGGCATCAATATAAACAAGATCAAAAAGGACGATCTGCGGCGCTCCCTGGGGATTGTGCTGCAGGATACGCATCTGTTCACCGGCACGGTCATGGAAAATATACGCTACGGCAAGCTGGACGCCACGGAGGAAGAGGTGATGGCGGCAGCCCGGCTGGCCAACGCGGACGGCTTTATCCGGCGTCTGCCGGAGGGGTACAATACCATGCTGCACGGGGACGGCGCAAACCTGAGCCAGGGACAGCGGCAGCTGCTGGCCATCGCCCGGGCCGCTATTGCGGATCCGCCGGTGCTGATCCTGGATGAGGCCACCAGTTCCATCGATACGCGCACAGAGCGTATCGTGCAGGACGGTATGGATAAACTGATGAAGGGAAGAACCACTTTTGTGATCGCCCACCGCCTCTCCACGGTGCGCAACTCGGACTGTATCATGGTGCTGGAACAGGGACGGATCATCGAGCGGGGCACGCACGAACAGCTGTTGGAGGAAAAGGGAAAATATTATCAGTTGTATACGGGCCTGAAGGCGTAAAACGGCAAAAACCTCGGAGCAATTCCGGGGTTTTTACTTTATTCTGCTCTATTCTGGCTTTTTTTACAGAAAACTCTTTGCTTTTTGAAAAAGGGATGGTATACTAAATTATATATAGCTTTTCGAGGAGGTTGGTAGTATTGAAACAGGAATATATGCGTGAATTGGCGGATCAGTACAAGGAGGCTCTGACGCCCCTTCTGCGCTATCTGCCATGGTTTGAGGAACACGCGGGCATGCGGACAGGCTCTTCCTATGACGGAAGTTTGGATGGTAATAACACGATGTCATTTCCGGTATATGACAGTACGGTGTTGAGTTTTGTTAAGGAGGCGGCGAAATCCTCATTTATGGATCGTAATTACGCATACATATATTCCCGCAAGCGGATCAGAACCCCGGAGGACGAGCGCAGGGTCATAAAAACCGCCACGATCCGTGAGTGGGACGTGCTGTGCGGCATCCTGTCAAAGTATGTGCTGGGCGGGAACACCAAGGCTTATCTGTGGACGCAGGCCGTGCAGGAGAATATTTTCTATCTGGTACTGAATAAAATGCGGGAGATCGTGGAGTATTGGGACAGACATCTCGAATAGGAGTCCGGGAGAGAAGGGGAAACGTGTGATTCGGCGCGGCGGGCATGCAAAAGCGCCATAGTATGGATAGAGGTAAGAGTGGAGAGGCAGATGGGAGAAAAATCGCTACAGAAGAGGAAGTATATTTTGGAGACGGCTCGCCGGGTCTTTATGGAAAAAGGCTATAAGAGAGTGACCATGAAGGATATCGTGGAGGCCTGCGATATCAGCAGAGGCGGTCTGTATCTCTATTTTAACAGCACTGCCGAAATCTTTCTGGAGGTGCTGAAACTGGAGAGCGAGGAGGCGGACGACGTGTTCTCGGACAGTATCACCGAGGACGCTACGGCGGCGGATATCCTGACTTTATTTTTAAAAGAGCAGAAAAAGGAACTGCTGCGGAAAAAGGATACCCTGACCCAGGCTACCTATGAGTTTTATTTTGAAAATAATTTGCCCAAAAAGGACAATATTCTGAAGAAACAGTTTGATTCGGCGGTGAAGATCATACAGAAACTTATCGAAGCCGGCGTGGATAACGGCGAGTTTTACTGTCTGGACAGCGAGGGAACGGCCCGCAACATCATGTTCGTGTTGGAGGGTCTGAAGATTAATGCCCAGACGATCGGTATCACGGCGGATATGGTGGATCGGGAATTTCTGTATATTCTGACCGCTCTGGGAATGGAAGAATAGAGAACATGCTCCTGTCTGCGGCGGGAGCATATTTTATGACAGGGAAAGGGGAGTCCAAAGATGATAGAGACGATCGTTTCGATGCAGCTGCCGGTGGGAGAACATCTGATCATTCGCCGGAACAGAATCTGCTATCAAAAAGATACCAGATCTCTTGGGCGTGTGGCCATTGTGTCCGGAACCCATGGCGATGAGCTGGAGGGTCAGTATATCTGTTATGAGGTGGCCCGGCGTATCGCGGAGCAGCCGGAGCATATGGCGGGTATCGTGGATATCTATCCCGCGCTGAATCCGCTGGGTATCGATCTGGCCAGCAAGGCGCTTCCGGTCAATGATATGGATATGAACCGGATGTTTCCCGGCAGCCGGGAGGGCAATGTCATGGAGCAGGTTGCGGCGGCGGTGGTGGATGACCTGATCGGGGCGGATCTGTGTATTGATGTGCATTCCAGCGATATTTTCGTACAGGAGATTCCCCAGGTGCGGCTCAGCGAGGAGTTTGCGGAGAGGATGCTGCCTTTCGCCAAGTTGATGAATGTGGATGTGATCTGGATGAACGCCACTGCCACGGTGCATGAGGCCACGCTGGCGCATTCCCTGAATATCATGGGAGTTCCCACGATGGTGGTGGAGCTGGGGCAGGGCAACAGCATCAATATCACCTACGGAAACCAGGTGGTGGACGGCATTTTCAATGTGATGCATGAGATGGGACTGTGGACGGGGGAAGTGCCGCCCTCGCAGATGCCGGCTATCTCCAGCGACGGAAAAGTAGAGTTTATCCGCAGCGAGACAGACGGGATCTTTCTCTCCAGGAGCAAGCACAATCATTTTGTCTGCGTGGGAGAACTGATCGGCGAGATCGTGGATCCCATGACGGGGCAGGTAAAAAGCCGGATCACGGCGGGCAGGGACGGGCTGCTGTTCACGCTGCGCAACTACCCGGTGGTCTATGAAGGGGATCTGCTGGCGCGGATCCTGACAGGCATTATGTAGGCCATCAGAAAGGAAACGTATATGCATACTCATGAGATCTATACGGTGCATTCCACTTATCGGGAAGATATGAAGATCGTGGGCTATACCTTCGGGCAGGGGGAGCGCTCCGCCTGTATCGTGGGAGCGCTGCGGGGAAACGAGATACAGCAGATGTATGTCTGTTCCCAACTCATACAGGCGCTGAAGGAACTGGAGAATAACAATTGTATCAGTACAGGCAAACAGATCCAGGTGATTCCGGCGGTCAACAGTTACGGCATCAATGTGGGGCGGCGGTTTTTCGGGGTGGACAACAGCGATCTGAACCGCGCTTTTCCCGGCAATTCCTACGGGGAGCAGGACAGGCGGATCGCCCATGCGCTGCTGGAGGATATGGGCAGCTATATCTATGGGATCCAGTTTGCCTCCTTTTATATGGAGGGGGAGTTTATGCCCCATGTGCGGATGATGGAGACCGGTTATCAGAATACGTCTCTGGCGAACCTGTTCGGGCTGCCCTATGTGGTGGTGCATAAACCCGCGCCCATCGATACGGGCACGCTGAATTACAACTGGCAGGACGCGAATACTGCGGCCTTTTCCCTGTTCACCAAGACCAACCGGGAGATCGACGCCCCCAGCGCCAGGCAGGCGGTGGCGGCGGTGCTGCGGTTTTTGAAACGGATGGGGATCATACGCTATGAGAGTCACAGCGGGTATATCAGCCATGTGCTGTACGAGCAGGATCTGTCGGACGTGCATGCAGGCTATGCGGGGATCTTTTTAGGGCTGGTGCGTCCCGGGGATGATGTGCGCTATGGACGTCCGCTGGCGGAGATTATTGATCCTCAGGAGGGGACGGTACGGGAGACCATTTTGGCGCCTACGGATGGGATTGTGTTTTTTGCGCATACTAAGGCGCTGATTAATCAGGGGGATATTGTTTACAGATTGGTGCATAGGTTGCATGAGTAGGTGTATGCAAGTGGAGGGGAGCGGCGAAGGGGACGCTCCGGACGGGTAATCATTCCTGTTTGGACGCGCTCTCGCTCGATTGAACACGTAGCAGGTGCTAAGCTCGAAAATATCCTCGCAGAGTTTGCGCGGCAAACTCCGCACTGACGTGTTCACTGAGCAATTTATTGCTCGAGTCCATACAGGAACGATTACCCATCCGGAGCTGTATCCGGCAGGCTCCACAGTTGGATTTGCTTATGGTACATTTGAAAATGAGGCAATAAATATTATTGTGGATGGCAGGCAAATATTTTTGATTAAATATGTAGATCGGAGGTTGGAAGGTTTCTTCTGGCGCGGATGCGGACAAAACGGAAAATATGCGCCAGATATGCCACCAGGGGGTAAGGCATATCATTGGATGATGCTTTGCGCAAGGGAGGAATTTGCGGCATAATTATTTTTGAATCCATCTCACGGGGAAGACATTCGGTTTTGATTCTGGTGGGCATATAGAAAAAAATCTTATTTTTATACCCATATTATGAGGATATTCCCTCTGTTTTGGAGATTGGATGGGTCTATACACAGAAATTTGTTTCTTTTACCCCTTGTTGTGCAACAAAAAGGGGGGTACAGACAGTCATTTTTTCTGCATAGACCCACAAGGAGCATAATGGAAAAGAAAATCACGACCTTAGGAGACGGATGGGGGTATAAGACGGCAACTTTTTTGCGGGAAGACCCCAAAAGTAATAATGATAAGTCAGATAGTTGTTCTGATTGTTTGTACGATAACTCTTTATTTATTTTCAGGTGAGGATTGGAAATGAAACGTAAAATGGGATACGAAGATAAAGAATTATTTGTAAAGCAGATGCGCGCCAATCTGTACCTGATGGATGAGGCACATGAGGCTACGGGATACATATTAATAGGTGAAGAACGCGTTGCAGTCATTGATACTATGATGGGTTATAACAATTTGCAGAATGTTGTGCGTGAGCTGACAGATAAACCGATTACAGTAATTAACACCCATGGACATCCGGATCATATATATGGGAATGTATATTTTGATAAAGTATTTATAAGTAAGACAGATGTAGAACTTGCTCAGATGCTTTTATCGGAGCCGCAGTTTATTGAGAAGATGAAAAAAAGAAATTTAACAGTTCCCCCATTTGAGTATATTGAAGAAGGCGACGTTATTGACTTGGGAGGCATTACACTTAAAATATATGCACTTTCCGGACATACGCCCGGTGAACTTGTGTTACTGTGCCCTGAGGAAAGAATTCTCTTCAGCGGAGACGGAATCAATCATCACCTGTATTTACAGGGGGATGGATGTTTGTTCATTGAGGATGCGGTTAAATCGTTAGACAGAATCATGTCTTTGGAAAATGAGGCTGACGTAATTTTACATGGCCATGCAAGAGATTATGACGATATTGCTTTGATGCGAGCCCTGCGGGATGGATTACAGGAAATCATTGATGGCAAAACTTCTAATGACACAATCTATAAAAGCAGGTTTTGCGGAGAATCTCTCTATCATGAATTCTCAGTGCCGGATGGACTTAAATTCCAACAGGATAAGCATGGGATTTTATATAAGGCTGATAGAATCTATACAAGATAAGTTTATTTTTTTAGTAAATTAAAACGGAATTCAATTAATCATACAAATTCCAGTTTGCTGAGCTGTTAAATGCATCCAAAATCATAAGTGATAAGCGGAAATAGGTATTTTATAAATTTAATGCGCAGGAACACTTTTACGAAAAGTGAAATGTAATATACAACATGCTACTGTTAGTACAAAAAATATTGGCAAAACATAGGCCGTTATACGGTTGCATTCTAGCCGTGCATATATTAAAATAATTTTTGCTGGAGAGCAGGGGAGGGGGCCTGTATATCCCATAGGAGGCCCTTGGAAGACGTCAGTGCTTGGCGAGGTACTTTCGAGCCTAGCACCTGCTACGTCTTCCACGGAGCGAGAGCGCGCCGCATATGGGATATACAGGCCCCCTCCCCGGAAACAGCCAGTAACCCCATTTCTTTTAATCATGGAGGACAAATTATGGGAAAAGTAAGACGTATCTACGTGGAAAAGAAAGCCCCCTACGCGGTAAAAGCCAGGGAGCTGAAAGGAGACCTGAAGAATTACCTGGGCCTGGACAAAGTGGAAGAAGTGCGGCAGTTCATCCGCTATGACGTGGAGAACATCTCCGACGAGATCTTTGCCGCCGCCTGCAAAACCGTATTTTCCGAGCCCCCGGTGGACGACCTGTACCAGGAGAACATCGAGATCCCCGAGCGGGGCCATGTGTTTTCCGTGGAATTTCTGCCCGGCCAGTTTGACCAGAGAGCCGATTCCGCCGTGCAGTGCATACAGTTCTTAAAAGAGGACGAGCAGCCTATTATCCGCACCGCCGTGACCTATATGATCATCGGCGACATCAGCGAGGAGGAGATGACCCGGATCAAAGCCTACTGTATCAATCCCGTGGATTCCAGGGAGACAGATATGGTAAAGCCGGACACGCTGGTGACGCAGTTTACGGAGCCGGAGGATGTGGCAATCTTTGACGGTTTTGCGGACATGCCCGAGAACGAACTCAAAAAGCTCTACGGTTCTCTGGGACTTGCCATGACCTTCAAGGATTTTCTGCATATACAGAAATATTTCCATGACGACGAGAAGAGAGATCCTTCCATGACGGAGATCCGGGTGCTGGATACCTACTGGTCGGATCACTGCCGCCATACCACGTTTTCCACGGAGCTTAAGGACGTGGAGTTTGGAGAGGGCTATTACAGAGATCCCATCGAGGCCACCTACCAGAGCTATATGGATACAAGGGCGGAGATCTTTGCCGGGCGGCAGGATAAGTTTGTCTGCCTGATGGATCTGGCGCTGATGGCCATGCGGAAACTGAAAAAAGACGGCAAGCTGGAGGATATGGAGGAGTCCGACGAGATCAACGCCTGCTCGGTGGTGGTGCCGGTGGAGATGGAGTACGAGGACCATAAGGAGACCGAGGAGTGGCTGGTATTTTTCAAAAATGAGACCCACAACCACCCCACGGAGATCGAGCCCTTCGGCGGGGCGGCCACCTGCCTGGGCGGCGCCATCCGCGATCCCCTGTCCGGCAGGGGATACGTGTACCAGGCCATGCGCGTGACCGGGGCGGCGGATCCCACCGTACCTGTGGCGGATACTTTAAAGGGCAAGCTGTCCCAGAAAAAGCTGGTGAGGGGAGCTGCCAGCGGTTACTCTTCCTACGGGAACCAGATCGGTCTGGCCACCGGCTTTGTGAAGGAGATCTATCATCCCAATTATGTGGCGAAACGTATGGAGATCGGCGCGGTGATGGGCGCTGCTCCCCGGAAAAATGTGATCCGCGAGACTTCCGATCCCGGGGATATCATCATCCTGCTGGGGGGCCGGACCGGGCGCGACGGCTGCGGCGGCGCCACCGGTTCTTCCAAGGTACATACGGAGCAGTCCATCGAGACCTGCGGCGCGGAAGTGCAGAAGGGCAACGCCCCCACGGAGCGCAAGATCCAGAGGCTGTTCCGCAGGGAGGAAGTCAGCAGGCTGATCAAGAAGTGTAACGACTTTGGCGCGGGCGGCGTGTCCGTGGCCATCGGTGAGCTGGCGGACGGCCTGACCGTGGATCTGGATAAAGTACCCAAGAAATACGCGGGTCTGGACGGCACGGAGCTGGCGATCTCCGAGTCCCAGGAGCGTATGGCTGTGGTGGTGGATCCGGGGGACGTGGAGAAGTTTCTGGAGTACGCCGCCCAGGAGAACCTGGAGGCGGTGGCGGTGGCCACGGTGACGGAGGAGCCCCGGCTGGTTCTGAACTGGAGAGGCAAGGATATCGTCAATCTGAAACGGGCCTTTTTGGACACCAACGGCGCGCATCAGGAGACGGCAGTCAGGGTGGATATCCCCGATGAGAAAGAGAATTATTTTGACAGATATGCCATAGAGAAGGTGGGAGAACTGGCGGAGTCCGGCGATATCAAAGGGGCTTGGCTGACCATGCTGGGCGATCTGAACGTGTGCTCCCAGAAGGGGCTGGTGGAGATGTTCGACTCCTCCATCGGCGCGGCCAGCGTGCTGATGCCCTATGGCGGCGTACATCAGCTCACCGAGACCCAGGCCATGGTGGCCAAGCTGCCTGTGCTTGCGGGAAAGACCGATACCGTGACGATGATGAGTTACGGCTTTGACCCCTGCCTGTCCTCCTGGAGTCCTTATCACGGGGCAATCTATGCCGTGGTGGAGTCCATGGCCAAGATCGTGGCAAACGGCGGCGACTACAGTAAGATCCGCTTTACTTTCCAGGAGTATTTCCGCCGCATGACCGAGGATCCGGCTCGCTGGAGCCAGCCTTTCGCGGCTCTGCTGGGCGCTTATGACGCCCAGATCGGTTTCGGTCTGCCCTCCATCGGAGGAAAGGACAGCATGTCCGGCACGTTCAACGATATAGACGTGCCTCCCACACTGGTGTCTTTTGCCGTGGATATCGCGAAGTACGGGGACATCGTGACGCCGGAGCTGAAAGCCCCCGGCAATAAGCTGGTGCGCTTTGCCATAGAGAAGGATGATTTCGACGTACCCATGTATGAGGCGGTCATGGAGCTGTATGACGCGGTTCATCAGTTGATGCAGGAAAAAGTCATTGTGTCCGCCTACGCGCTGGACGCCAGGGGCGTGGCGGCGGCGCTGTCCAAGATGGCTTTTGGCAACGGACTGGGCGTGACGGTAGAGGATACTGTGGACGGTAAGGATCTGTTCGGCAACGGGCTGGGCGATCTGCTGGCGGAGATCCCGGCGGATAAGCTGGCGCTGCTGGAGGAAAGAGAGCTGGATTACATGGTGATCGGTACGGTGACTGCCGAGCCTGTATTCTGTGTGGGGCAGACCCGGATTCCCATGGAGGAGGCTCTGGACGCGTGGACTTCCCGGTTGGAGAAGGTATTCCCCACCAAAGCGTCGGCAGGCGCGGAATCGGTGGAGAGCAGGGTATACCGGACGGAGAATGTCTATGTATGCAGGCATAAAGTAGCCCGGCCTACGGTGTTTATTCCCGTATTCCCGGGAACCAACTGCGAGTATGACAGCGCCAAAGCTTTTGCGCGGGCAGGCGCGGATGTGGTGACGAAGGTATTTCGGAATCAGAATGCCTCCGATATCAGGGAGTCCGTGGAGGAGTATGAGCGGGCCATCGGCCAGGCGCAGATCATTATGTTCCCCGGCGGTTTTTCCGCGGGAGACGAGCCGGACGGCAGCGCCAAGTTCTTTGCCACCGCGTTCCAGAACGCCAGGTTAAAAGAGGCGGTGATGCGGCTGCTCAATGAGAGGGACGGTCTGGCGCTGGGTATCTGTAACGGATTCCAGGCGCTGATCAAGCTGGGGCTGGTGCCCTACGGCGAGATCCTGGGACAGAAGGAGGATTCTCCGACCCTGACCTTTAACACGATCAACCGGCATATCTCCAAGATGGTATATACCAAAGTGGTGACGGACAAGTCTCCCTGGCTCCAGGGGGCGCGGCTGGGAGAGACCTACTGCAATCCTGCTTCCCATGGCGAGGGCCGCTTTGTGGCTCCGAGAGAGTGGATCGACAAACTCTTCGCCAACGGCCAGGTGGCGACCCAGTATGCGGATCCCCAGGGCAACGTGTCCATGGACGAGGAGTACAATATCAACGGCTCCTACGCCGCCATCGAGGGTATCACTTCCCCCGACGGCAGGGTGCTGGGCAAGATGGCCCACTCCGAGAGAAGGGATACGGCTGTGGCCCTGAATATCTATGGGGAACAGGATATGAAGATATTTGAGAGCGGCGTCAAGTATTTCCTGTAATGCGGCGAGGATATCCCCAGACCTGCCTGAATATCCTGTGAAGGCAATTTGGTATGGCGCTGAAAAGAGAATAGAGTAAGTATTAATGCCCCTGTGAGAGGAGGAACCCTTTCTTCAGGGGCATTTTTTGATTCCGGAGACAAAAAGCACAAAAGCATAAAGAGAATGCAACCTCAATGCATTCAGGCAAAGACCTTGCAATCAGAAGGATTAAATAGTATACTGAAGACAGGAAAAGGAAAGGAACTACAGGATGGCTAAAGCACAGGATTTGAAACCGGATACAGTATTAAAGAATTACTGGAATGACAATGAGCAGTTTGCCGATCTCTTCAATGCGGTGTTGTTTGAGGGCAGACAGGTGATCAGGCCGGAGGAACTGGAGGATGTGGACACAGAGGAATCCTCTGTGCTGGAACACCGGGATTATGCGGAGAGCATCAGGGTATCCAGGGACAGCATAAAAGTGAGTAAAAGATCTACGGTATATGGGGTGGATCTTGTGATGCTGGGCATGGAGTCCCAGAGCCATATCCATTACGGAATGCCCATACGTGTCATGGGCTATGACTATGGCACATATAAAAAACAGTATGACAGCAATGCAAGGCGGTATCAGAAACGTGACGGCCTGGAGGAAGATGAATACTTGTCAAGAATGAAAAGGACAGACAAGTTTATACCTGTCGTCACCATCGTTGTGTATTATGGTGAAAAGCCGTGGGATGGAGCGGTGTCGCTCCATGGGATGCTGGATATTCCCGAAGAGATGAAACAGTTTGTCAATGATTACAAAATGATGCTTGTGGAGGCCAGACAGAATAACCTTTCATTTCACAACATGAACAATGTATATTTTTTCAATATGCTGCAAATGGTTCTGGATAAAAGCATACCCAAGAATGAGTCAAAGGAAAAGGTCATAAAATACGCCAGGGAGCATGGCATTGACAAAACAGTGATTATGACGGTAGCAGGTGCAACAAACTGTAAGATCAATTACAATGCATTGGCTGAGAAAGGAGACGCTGATATGTGTACTTTGTTTGAGGAAATTGCAAGAGAGAGTGAAGCGAAAGGAAAAGCGGAAGGTATAGCGGAAGGAAAAGCGGAAGGTATTATCGAGACAGGATATGATTTCGGTTTATCCGAAAATGATATTTTGGAGCGCCTGCAAAACAAGCTGAAGGTGTCGTTGCAGACAGCGCAGGAATACCTTGAAATGTTTGGAAAGCGAACGGTGTAATGGTCTGCTGTAGAATATACGTTAATGAATAGCAATTACAAAAAGGTTTTGCAGAGTTTTGCCGGGTGCGCTATAATGAGGTGACAAGGTTAATTTCGGCGGCTCGAGAACGGAGGACCCGTAAAGGATGGCCTTGAAGTGGGAGCTTTCTTCCATTCCAGGGCTATTTCTTTTTCGATATTAAGGGAATGGAGCGGCATAATCAGCGGTATGCGGAAAAGAGGTAAAGATGGTATTAGGAGCATTGGAAGCAGGCGGCACCAAGATGGTGTGCGCCATCGGCAACGAACAGGGGCAGGTGCTGGAGCGGGTCTCCATTCCCACGGTGAGTCCGGAGGAGACCATGCCGCAGATGCTGTCGTTTTTTAAGCAGCACAATATAGAAGCATTGGGCATAGGGTGTTTCGGCCCCATCAATCCGGTGGAGGGCACGGCAACCTACGGCTATATCACCACCACGCCTAAACTTGCCTGGCAGAACTACAATATCGTGGGGGCTTTCCAGGAGGCGCTCGGCTGTCCGGTGGGGTTTGACACGGACGTGAATGCCGCCGTGCTGGGGGAAGTATCTTTTGGTTCGATGCAGGGCCTGGACAGCTGCATCTATGTGACCGTGGGCACCGGCGTAGGGGTGGGCGTCTTTACGGGCGGCAGACTGCTCCACGGGATGATGCATCCCGAGGCGGGGCATATTCTGCTGCAGCGGCATCCGGCGGATACCTATAAGGGAAAATGTCCCTTTCACGGGAACTGCCTGGAGGGTCTGGCTTCCGGCCCCGCCATAGAGGAGCGCTGGGGAGCTAAGGCGGAAACACTGGGAGACCGCAGGGAGGTATGGGAGCTGGAGGCGTATTATATCGCCCAGGCATGTGTCAATTATACGCTGGTCTATTCCCCTAAGAGAATCATCCTGGGCGGCGGCGTCATGCACCAGGAGCAGCTTTTTCCCCTGATCCGCAGACAGTATCAGGAATTGATGGCCGATTATGTGATTACGCCGGAGCTGGAGAATCTGAACCGTTATATCATACCGTGCAGTCTGCATGATGACCAGGGCATCCTGGGCTGTCTGAAACTGGCGATGGACGCTCTGGAAAAGTTTTTAGCGCGGGCGTTGCAGCATCTTGGCTTGTAACCAAATATTTTTTTACCTGTCTATATAAATAGGAAAGGGACCCGAGAGGATGATGGAGGACAGCAGGATCATAGATCTATATTTTGAGCGCTCCGAGGAGGCGATCACCCGGACGGCGGAGAAATACGGCCGCCTGTGCCGCAGCATTGCCATGCGAATCGTGGGCAGCTACGAGGACGCCCAGGAGTGTGAGAACGATACCTATGTGGCTGCATGGAATGCGATCCCGCCCACGCGCCCCAATATCCTCTCCGCATTCCTGAGCCGGATCAGCCGCAATATCGCGCTGAACCGCTATGAGTACAACAAGGCGGGCAAGCGCAACGGACACTTTGATCTGGTGCTGGACGAGCTGGAGGAATGCCTGGCCTCGTCCTGCTCGGTGGAGGATACTTATATCGCCGGGGAAGTGGCGGGAATGATTAACGCTTTTTTGGGAAAAATGAAGACGGAGACCAGAGTTATGTTTGTCCGTCGGTACTATTACGCGGATTCCGTCAAAGAGATCGCCGGAAGGCTGGCGGTCAGCGAGAGCAAGGTCAAGACCACTCTTTTCAGGGTCAGGCAGGAACTCAGGGATTATCTGGAGGCCCAGGGCGTACAGGTGTAGGCAGGAAGGACAGTATAAACATGGGAAAATTCAGTAAAGAGGATCTGTTTCGGGAGATCGGAGAGATCGATGCGGCTTTCGTGGAGGAGGCGGAGCGCATCAGGAGGCGGCGTGGAACCACACCCTGGATCCGGGGAGTGGCCGTGGCGGCCAGTCTGGTATTCTGCGTGGGTTTGGGCTATGGTGCGCTGCAGCTGACAAATGTTTCCAATGACACGGCCAATATGTCGGGAGGAGCCATGGAGGCGGCGCAGGATGTGGAATCCATGGCCGAGGCTGGCGGCGGGCAGGACGCTCAGAAGGGGCTGGAACAGTGCGCCCCGGAGGAATCCAGGCCGCAGGGCGGGGACATCTCTGCGGAAAACGACGCCATGGCGGAAAAAGAGTTTGCGCCGACTCCAGAGGAAGAACCTGTGGGGAACAGCGCTGCCACGCCGACGGGAGGCGTCCGGCAGGAGTTTGATACAGCGTCCGACAGCTCTTCGCTGCCAGGGGATACGGAGGATGCCATACAGGATATGCTGCAGGAAAAGGCGGACCAGGAAGTTTGCCTGGTGCAGGGGGATGCGGAAACGCTGACATGGGAGCAGGCCCGGGAAGACGCCGTGTACGGCCGGTATGTGGATGTCGTACTGCCCGAGGGATATACTTATGCCAGCGGATCGCGTTCTGAGACGGGACTGCGTGTGATCTGGAACAAAGGCGCGGAGGAGATAACCATAAGCTGCAGGCAGGCGGACGAGGCGGTCAGCGACTGGCTGGTGGATGCGGACAGTCCCCGGGAGTATGATCTGGGACTGTATACGATCCCTCTGTCGGAAAGCGTTCCGCCCGAGCTGATACAAAAGGTGTCAAACGCTACTTTCCACGCGGAACAGGTCACGCTCGAGATCGTGGAGGCCAGAGCCTGTCAGGTGGAGGATCAGGGAGATGCGGCGGGGTGGCGTACCAATATTGGCATCCTGTACAGCGACAATGTGCTGGTGGATATATATGGCAAAGGCCCCTCTCCCGAAGAGATCTACGCGCTAATAAATCTGGAAAATTAATGGCGTGCGGAGGAATATTCTGAATTTTTTTAAATGCGTAATTTCCTATTTACGAAACCTGTCTTTTCCGCTATAATAGAAAAAATGAGTTGAGGCGGAGGAGAAGATGGGAGCTGCGTACATGGATCAACAGGTGAATATTCAGGCAGAGACGCGCAAGGCTTTCTATTCTCTTTTTTCCATGACGGCCTCGACTTCACATATTGACATGATAAGCCAGTAGTTCTTGTTACTGGCTTTTCTTATGCTTAGATATGCGGTACAAAATCAAATCAGCATATCTGTGGAAAGCCTCACAGAGAATATACGGGCGCGTGCGACCGTAAATTGCTCTGCCGGGCAATGGGGCTGGGAGCAGGTATGCGGAACTTAAATAGGAGGATGAATATGAGTAAAAGAACGGACATTAAAAAAGTATTGATCATTGGTTCAGGCCCCATCATCATCGGTCAGGCCTGCGAGTTTGACTATTCCGGCACCCAGGCCTGCAAGGCGCTGCGGCAGCTTGGCTACCGGATCGTGCTGGTTAACTCCAACCCGGCCACGATCATGACGGACCCGGGGATCGCGGATGTGACTTATATTGAACCTCTGAATGTGAAACGCTTAGAGCAGATCATCGACAAGGAGCGCCCGGACGCGATCCTGCCCAATCTGGGCGGACAGTCGGGCTTAAACCTCTGCTCCGAGCTGGCCAGCACCGGAGTGCTGGATAAATATAACGTAAAGGTCATCGGCGTGCAGGTGGACGCCATCGAGCGGGGCGAGGACCGCATCGAGTTCAAAAAGACCATGAACAAGCTGGGCATCGAGATGGCCCGCAGCGAGGTGGCCTACTCCGTGGAGGAGGCGCTGGCCATCGCGGATAAGCTGGGATACCCGGTGGTGCTGCGGCCCGCCTACACCATGGGCGGCGCCGGGGGCGGCCTGGTGTACAATGTGGAGGAACTGCGCACGGTTTGCTCCAGAGGTCTACAGGCATCCTTGGTGGGCCAGGTGCTGGTGGAGGAGTCCATTCTGGGCTGGGAAGAGCTGGAGCTGGAAGTGGTACGGGACGCCAAGGGCAATATGATTACGGTGTGCTTTATCGAGAATATCGACCCGCTGGGCGTACACACCGGAGATTCGTTCTGCTCCGCCCCCATGCTGACCATCTCTCAGGAGCTGCAAAAGCGGCTGCAGGAGCAGGCATATAAGATCGTAAATGAGGTGCAGGTCATCGGCGGCACCAATGTGCAGTTTGCCCATGATCCGGTCAGCGACCGTATCGTGGTCATCGAGATCAATCCCCGGACCTCCCGCTCCTCGGCGCTGGCCAGCAAAGCCACGGGATTCCCCATCGCGCTGGTGTCCGCCATGCTGGCGGCGGGGCTGACTCTGGACGAGATCCCCTGCGGCGTGTGCGGCACGCTGGACAAGTACGTGCCCGGCGGGGACTATGTGGTGATCAAGTTTGCCCGGTGGGCCTTTGAAAAATTCAAGGACAGCCAGGACAAGCTGGGCACCCAGATGCGGGCCGTGGGCGAGGTCATGAGCATCGGCAAGACCTACAAGGAGGCTTTTCAGAAGGCCATCCGCAGCCTGGAGATCGGACGCTACGGCCTGGGCTTTGCCAAGGATTTTCACGAAAAGAGCAGGGAAGAGCTGCTCAAGATGCTGGTATATCCCACCAGCGAGCGGCAGTTTATCATGTACGAGGCTTTGCGCAAAGGCGCCACGGTGGACGAGCTGTTTGAACTGACCAAGATCAAACATTACTTTATAGAGCAGATGAAGGAACTGGTGGAAGAAGAGGAGGCATTGCTGGCCTTGAAGGGCAGCGTGCCGGAGAAGGCGGTGCTGGAACACGCCAAGAAGAACGGTTTCGCGGACCGCTATCTGGCGGGGCTGTTGGAGGTGCCGGAGGCGGAGATCCGCAGGGCACGCATAAGCTACGGCATCACCGAGAGCTGGGAACCGGTGCATGTGTTCGGCACCCAGGACAGCGCTTACTACTATTCCACTTACAACGCGCCGGATCGGACGGTGGCGTCGGATAAGCGTAAGATCATGATTCTGGGCGGAGGCCCCAACCGCATCGGCCAGGGCATCGAGTTTGACTATTGCTGCGTACACGCGGCCTTTGCGCTGAAAGACCTGGGCTTTGAGACCATTATTGTCAACTGCAACCCGGAGACCGTGTCCACAGACTATGACACCTCCGATAAGCTGTACTTTGAGCCGTTGACGCTGGAGGATGTGCTGAGTATCTACGAGAAGGAAAAGCCGGTGGGCGTCATCGCCCAGTTCGGCGGTCAGACCCCCTTAAATCTGGCGGCGGACCTGAAAAAGAACGGGGTGCGCATTCTGGGCACTTCCCCGGAGGTCATCGACATGGCGGAGGACAGAGACCTGTTCCGGGGCATGATGGAAAAGCTGGAGATCCCCATGCCGGAGGCCGGTATGGCGGTAAATGTGGAGGAGGCTCTGGAGATTGCCGACAGGATAGGGTATCCCGTCATGGTACGTCCCTCCTATGTGCTGGGCGGCCGGGGTATGGAAGTGGTCAGCGAGCCGGAAAGCCTGAGACAGTATATGGCGGCGGCGGTGGGCGTGACCCCGGACCGTCCCATCCTGATCGACCGTTTCCTGCGCCACGCCACCGAGTGCGAGGCGGATGCCATCGCGGACGGCAAACATGCCTATGTGCCTGCGGTGATGGAGCATATCGAGCTGGCGGGCGTACACTCCGGCGACTCGGCCTGTATCCTGCCCTCCAAGAATATCCCCCGGGAGCTGGTGGCGACGATCAAGGAATACACCCGCAGGATCGCCGAGGAGATGGGTGTCTGCGGTCTGATGAATATGCAGTATGCCATTGAAAACGGCAAAGTGTACGTGTTGGAGGCCAACCCCAGAGCGTCCCGCACCGTGCCGCTGGTGTCCAAGGTCTGCGGGGTACAGATGGTGCGGCTGGCCACACAGATTATGACCCGGGAACTCACGGGCCTGCCCTCCCCCATCGAGGGCATGGAGGAGGTCAAACCTGCTTATTACGGCGTAAAGGAAGCGGTATTCCCCTTCAATATGTTCCAGGAGGTAGATCCGGTGCTGGGGCCCGAGATGCGCTCCACCGGGGAAGTGCTGGGACTGGCCACCAATGTGGGCGAGGCGTTCTTTAAAGCCCAGGAGGCCACCCAGACCAAGCTGCCCACGTCGGGGACGGTGCTGTTCTCCGTCAGCGGCAAGGACAAGCCGGAGGTGGTGGATACCGCCAGGATCTTTGCGGAGTGCGGGTTCAACATTCTGGCCACGGGCACGACCCATGAACTGCTGGTGAAAAACGGGATCGAGGCCAGGCGTATCAACAAGATGCAGGAGGGCAGGCCCAACATCGTGGACGAGGTCATGAACGGCAAGATCCAGCTCATCGTGAACACCCCGGCCACCAAGGAGGAAAAGCTCTTTGACGACAGCTATATCCGCAAGACGGCCATCAAGGCCAGAGTGCCCTATATGACCACGATGGCGGCGGCCAAGGCCACGGCGGAGGGGATACGCACCGTGATCAAGGAAGGCGAGATCGGCGTGATGTCCCTGCAGGAGATTCACGCTGCCATTCAGTAAAGGATAGATCTGCGCGTCCCGCGGGATGCGCGGACAGGACGATTGCCATGGGAACCCGGCAAAGGCGCCGGGGATTTCCGTGGCAATTATGCTGTGAAGTTTGGGTCGCGACGGCGGGAGGAGAGATCGGTATGCGTGAAAAATGGATATAACAGTCGTATAAGGAGAAACAGCATGGAGGTTTTGAGGCAGAGTTCGGAAGGAGAGATGATCATAGAATATCTGAGGGCGGAGTTATCGTCCGAACGTTTCTCGGATAATATGCGGGAGGCAATGGGAAGGATGGGTATGGATGAGGGGATCGTATTGTCCGCCGATCTGCAGAGCGATGAGGAAAACAGGCAGAGAAAGCAGTTGCTGGGCGCGGTCAGAGGCTACGGCAGGAACGAGAGTATGTTCGAGCGTTTCCCTGCTGTCACGGACTGGAAAATGTGCAGTTTTTCACAGGATGATTTGGACAGGATCCGGTACATCCATTATAGCTATTGGACAGAGTTATCCGGGGGAACGCACCGGCCCACGGATGCGGCTGAGAGAATCCGCGGAGGGGTATGCGTGTACGGGCAGGGCAATGAGGGTTTTCTTCGCGCGGCCTCTCATATCAGAAACGGAGGTTCTTTTCCCGCCATGTTTTTTCTGACGGCGGATTTTGAGGACTTTGTCATCGTGGAGGGACATCTGCGGATGACGGCTTATGCCCTGGCGCCGGAGCATTTTCAGGATATTTCGGTGATAGTGGGAAAATGTGCCGGGGAGGAATTGGAGGGATGGATGTGAGGCCGGAGACATTGTCTGCCGTTCGCTCGCGCATTGAGGCGTTGGGGATGGATTTTCGATTTAAGGGGACGATCAGGACAGGTATAAACGGGATAGAACGGGAAACGTGGCTTTTGGATTATCAAGGTGATCCCTTTGTCTATGTGGCCGGTCAAAGGGATGTGGTTTTGGGCTGGGATGTCGGTGCGTGTCCCTTGGGAGAAGGGGTGCTGGAAGGGCTGCGGGCGGAGTTCGCGGAGGGCCATGCAGACTGTGAGGGGGAGATGGGCTACCGGAACTGGGAAGATTTTATGGACAGATGGGAAGACAAGCTGCGCAGGACGCTGTCGCCGCTGCGCACCGCCGATATTGGGGATATGATCGTGGAGGTGGACAGCCGTTATTTTCGGGAGGACGCGCCGTCGCTGGAACAGGCAGTCCGCTCCCTGAAAGGCGGCCCCTTTGGACTGGCTACGGAGGATGAGTGGGAGTATCTCTGCAATGGGGGCGCGCGCACATTGTTCTGGTGGGGCGATGTGCTGGACAGCGATATATTGGCGGAGATCTACCGAAAGGGTCGGCTGAAATCGTCCAACATGCTGGGGCTGCGGATCGCGTACAATTCATACAAAAATGAGATCATCGACGATGCGTGCTACACCAAGGGGGGCGACGGCGGCGGGGCGCTCTGCGGCGGCGACGGAGCGATCCATGTCCTGCCATGCTATTCCGCTTTTTACCGCTATCCGTGGCGTGGCAGCGTGAGGAAAGAAGACTTTTGTTACCGGAGGATTTTGCGGCTGACGTGAACGGAGCTGGCTGAGAGCCATTTTCCTTCCGGGGCGGATGTGAGCGGCTTTGGTGCGGGGAGCGCGGCGGCGAACATGGCAGGGGAGAAAAATGCCCTGCATGCGTATAAAATGAATTGGGAGGAGTCAGGATGAGGATTGAACATGGAGAACTGTGTATCAGAAACGCGGGCAGCGCCGATTGCGCCCGGCTTGCGGCCTGGTGGAACGACGGCGGGGTGATGGCTCACGCCGGGTTCCCGAACGGGCTGGGCACGACGGCGGAGGAGATAGAGGAGCAGATAAAGAATGACAGCGACGATACAAAGCGCCGTCTTATGATCGAGTATCAGAGTAGGCCGATCGGTGAAATGAGCTATTATAACAAAGGGGAGCATAATGCCGAGATCGGTATAAAGATCTGTGAAACAGAGTATCAGGAGAAAGGGTTGGGTAGAGTCCTGCTGAGTATGCTGATCGGAGAGTTGTTCCGCCAGGGATATGACAGGATCATTCTGGATACGAACCTGAAAAATACCCGGGCACAGCACGTCTATGAAAGTCTGGGCTTTCAAAAGGTCAGGGTAAACGAAAATTCCTGGACAAACCAGGTCGGCGAACTCCAGTCATCGGTTGATTACGCGTTAGTCCGTGAGGACTTTGTGGACTGGTCGGTAAAACAGTAAGCTTTTTACAAGGGGTATAACAATGAAAGAAAAAACAGGAAACATTCTTAGTCAGACAGTCAATTCCGTTATGATGGCCGGGGGGATCATCCTCCTGATCGGCTTGTATTACAGCATGGTAAAAGCGGGAATACCCTATCAGGATCCGCCGCTGGAGTTGCAGATACAATATGCCGTCAATATGGGAATCGGCGAAACACTGACCGGAAAAGGGTTTGCGATTGCCCTGTGCGGCGCGGCGGCCCGTCTGATTCTGTGGCTGGCGCGGAAGGCAAACGGTCGCCGAAGGGAAAACAGTGCCGGTGGACACGCATCTGCGGATGTGCATCGGTGATGCGTAAAAACAGGGGGAATCGATGTGGAAGGAAAACTGAGGAATATGACCTGCATATACCTGTTTCGGGGAGAGCGGGTACTTCTCCTTTACAGGCAGGGCGGCAGGGTTGTAAATAACGTCTGGACAGGTTCGGCGGGAGGTCATTTTGAAGAATATGAACTCAATGACGCCAAAGCGTGCGTTCTCAGGGAATTGCGGGAAGAGCTGGGCCTGGGGCCGGAGAATCTGGACAATCTGGCGCTGCGCTATGTGACACTCACCAGGATCAATGGGGAGATTCGGCAAAACTACTATTTTTTCGCGGATCTTAAGGAGAATGCAGACGATGATTTAAGATCCAATGAGGGCGCGTGTCAGTGGTTTTCTCTGGAGGATACGCATTCTCTGGAGATGCCGTTCACGGCGAAATTCGTTATGGAACATTTTTGTGCAATCGGGCGCTATACCGATAAACTGTACGCCGGTATCGGGAACCCGGATAAAGTGGAGTTCCTGGAGTTGCTGGAACGGTAAAATGCGGCGGGACGAGGGTGCGGTGAATCTGCGAACGGTGAAATGCGGAAGGGCGAGGGCGCGGTGAATCTGCGAACAGTGAAATGTGGAAGAGCGAGGATGCGGTGAATCTACGGCCTGGGTGAGAGAAAAGGAGAGGAGAACGAAATGAGCAAGTACGACGCACTGTGGAAATATGTTCAGCAGGAGGGCACACAGTCTTTTCTACTTACATTTGCGGAGATTCAGAATATTGCGGGTACACCCATAGACCATTCCTTTCTGAAATAGGTAATTGCGAAACAAGTTCAAAATCTTGATTCCAATAGGGCAAAGGCCC
>CAJUAH010000031.1 GCA_910584375.1 uncultured Acetatifactor sp. | reverse complement strand
GGGGTTGCCGTGGCTTCACAGATCCTATGTATCTCCACCACTCTGAATAAGAGAAAATCTATGCAATTTCTTTATATTGACACAATACACCCTGTCAGTGCGTTTGTCAACCCACTTTCATCTTAAATTTTTGTAAATCCCTGTCGGAATTTACCAGCTCGATCTGCGCCCCGAGGGATTGGAGCTTGAGATGGAAATCTTCGTACCCCCTGGCAATATAGTGTATCTCGTCCACCATGGTGAACCCTTCGGCCGCCAGCCCTGCGACCACCAGCGCGGCTCCGGCCCGCAGATCCGGCGCCGACAGGCTGGCGCCTGTATAACGTCCCACGCCGTTGATGATGGCGGTGGTACCTTCAACTTTTATATCCGCGCCCATGCGGGTCAACTCGTCCACATATTTAAAGCGATTTTCAAAAATGGTATCCGTAACAATGCTTGTTCCGCTGGACAACCCCAGCGCCACCGTGATCTGCGGCTGCATATCCGTGGGAAATCCAGGGTAGGGAAGAGTCTTTACATGGGTGTGTTTCAGGGGTTTGGAACATACCACCCGCATGGCGTCGTCGGACTCCTCGATCTCACACCCGATCTCCAGCAGCTTGGCCGTGATGGATTCCAAATGCTTTGGAATCACGTTCTTGACTGTGATATCTCCCTTGGTGAGAGCCGCCGCAAACATAAAGGTTCCCGCCTCGATCTGATCCGGTATGATCGTATATTCGGTGCCGTGGAGCCTGCTCACACCCTTGATACGGATCACGTCTGTGCCGGCCCCTTTGATTCTGGCTCCCATGCTGTTCAAAAAGTTGGCCAGATCCACCACATGGGGTTCCTTGGCCGCGTTTTCTATGATCGTCTGCCCCTCCGCCAGTGCCGCGGCCATCATCACATTGATGGTGGCTCCCACGCTGACGCAGTCCATATAGATATGGCTGCCCACCAGTTTCTCCGCCCTGGTCTTGATCAGGCCGTGTTCGATCCACACTTCGGCTCCCAGCGCCTTAAAGCCTTTGATATGCTGGTCAATGGCCCTGCAGCCGATATCGCAGCCCCCGGGCAGAGCTACCTCGGCCTGTTTGTATTTGCCCAGCAGCGCGCCGATCAGATAGTAGGAGGCCCGGATCTTCTTGATATTTTCGTCCTCCACCACCAGATGGCTTATCTGGGCGGCGTTGAGCGTTACACTGTGCCTGCCGGTGCGTTTCTCCAGGACTCCGATGCCCTGCATGGCCTTGAGCAGTACATTGATATCCCGCACATCCGGCAGGTTGTCTATATATACGGTCTCATCGGTCATAACGGACGCAGCAAGAATAGGAAGCGCCGCGTTTTTGGCCCCTCCTATCTCTACCTCGCCTACCAATGGATTACCGCCTTTGATCGCGTATTGTTCCATTTTGTTTACCTCATACTGATTTATATAAAAAAGTTGATTTCGGGTTGGATACTGTAACGCCGTTACTCTGGCGGCGCTACAGGGGAAAAGTGTTTCCGCAACTTACGGGCAG
This sequence comes from uncultured Acetatifactor sp., assembly GCA_910584375.1. Classification (GTDB taxonomy): domain Bacteria; phylum Bacillota; class Clostridia; order Lachnospirales; family Lachnospiraceae; genus Acetatifactor. The sequence continues at coordinate 46,805 of CAJUAH010000031.1, read as the reverse complement.
AGCCGGGAAAATATTGCACTGCTGCTCTGCTGCGTTGCGGGGTAAAAAAGGGTTTCCGCACTTACGGGCAGAGCCGGGAAAATGTTGCACTGCTGCTCTGCTGCGTTGCGGGGGTAAATAGGGGTTCCGCAACTTACGGGCAGAGCTGCCGGAAACGAGTTTCCGGCAGTCGCTTCGCTCGTCAAAGCGCCGTATAAGCAGTTGCGTTTGCTCGAGCGAGCTCGGCAACCGCATCTGCTTATACGGCGCTTTGACTCTGCCCTTTGCGAACATTATACCATAAAATTCCTGTTTGTAAAACGGAACGTTCGTTCCCCTGTTTCGGATGCAACGTTGGCTTGTTTCGGATGCGGCACTGGGCCTGTTCCGGATAATTTACTCCAGATAATTCCTCGGGTTCACCTGTTTGCCGCCGATCAGCATCTCAAAGTGCAGATGGGGGCCCGTGGAGATGCCGGTGTTGCCGCTGAGAGCGATCTTCTGGCCCTGTTTTACATAATCGCCGACTTTCACCACGATCTTGGACAGATGGGCATACCTTGTCTGTCGGCCGTCCTCATGATCAATGTAGACCACATAGCCGTAGCCGCTGCCCCAGCCCGCTCTGGATACCCGGCCGCCGCAGGACGCCACAACGGTGGTGCCCACTGCCGTAGCCCAGTCCTGTCCCTTGTGGTAGGTGCTGGCTCCCTTGGTGGGCGCGCTCCGCCTGCCAAATCCCGAGGAGGCACGGCCGCCGGAGATGGGCTTGATATAGGTGGGCGGCACTTTGGTTCCCCGCTCCACGATCTTGGGCACGGCCTCCATGAGTACCTCTTCCTTTAGTATCTCCCGCCCGGTCATCGTGTCATTCACAAAATTCTCCTCTGCCACAATTTTCCGGAAACCGGCATGGGGCTGCTGGATCACATTGGTCTGCGTGGTGAACCACTCGTCCTTGTCGATATATTGCACCGGCGCGTCATAGATCTCGTCATAGTAGTTGACTTCCGTGCGCTCCACCGAGACCTTCGGCTCCGGCACGGTAATGATCAGCTCCTGCCCCTCCCGGATCGTGGTGTTGATCGTCTCCAGCGCGTCGTTCATCGCGACAATCTGTTCCATGGGAATATTGACCTTCAGGGAGATCCCCGAAAGAGTGTCCCCCCGCTGTACCACATAGACGCCTGCCGTCTCCTGCTCCACCGTCAGTTCTTCGATGGCCTTGTCCACCGGTTTTAACTGGCTCTGGGGCAGATAGGCCTCCACGATTTCCACCTTTTCGGCGAAATCCATGGACATTATACCCAGCTCATAGTCTTCAAAATCTTTTTCATCCTTCTCTATATCCTGGGCAAAAATCTCCTCCAGCTGCGCCTGCACGCCGCCTATGGGATAGATCTGCTGCTCCTGCTGCCGCCGGGCCTCCTCCTCGCCAGGCTGTTTCCCGTGATCCACCGCGTTGACGGTCAGCACATTGAACAGCCTGTTTTCATCCTGCACGACTTCCACCCCGAATTTGCCCTCGCTGTCATATTTGCTGACAACCGCCTGCAAGAGCTGCTCCACTTCTTCCACCGATGCCAGATTTACCATATACTGATTCATTTTCAGCGTGTAAGAACAGACGCTCTCCTCCTGCACGCCGGAGCGCAGCGCCTGGCAGATATTGTCATAGACCTCCTTCGGATCGTCCACGTAGCCGTACATGACCTCCTCGCCCACATAGGTCATCTCCACATCCATAAGCACCAGACTGTCGGAAGACGCGGCGATCTCCCGTCTGGCCTCCCACAGCATCTCCTCCGCCTCCTGCGGGCTGGCCGTACTGCCCATCAGAGCGCCGTTTATAAAGATATGGAACAGATTGTCTCCCGTACTCTCCAGTCTTACATAGCCCCGCATAAACAGCAGGCACACAAACAGTATCAGTAAATTCCACTTCAAATATGTAAATTTTAAGGCTTTTCTATATTTTGTAATTTTCATTTGAATCCTCGTGTATCGTTTTCATTTGCGGTATTTCCCCATAACTTTATATATCATACCAACTTTAATTTTAGTTGTAAAGACCTTCTTGCCGGGTGTATACTAATCTTAAGAAACAGACGTTGCGCCGGGGCAACAGGAGGATAAAAAGATCATGGAGGAACGCATATTTTTTCATATAGATGTCAATTCCGCTTTTTTGAGCTGGACTGCGCTCTCCATGCTGCAGGAGGGCGCCAAGACAGATCTGCGCCAGATCCCTTCCATCGTGGGCGGAGACATGGCCAAACGACACGGCGTGGTGCTGGCCAAATCCCTGCCCGCCAAGGCTTACGGTATCGTCACCGGCGAGCCGGTGGTAAACGCATTGCGCAAATGTCCCAATCTGACAATGGTCTCTCCCGATCACGACATGTACCACCGCCGCAGTCAGGAACTGATGGAGCTTTTGTCCGGTATCTGCCCCGACATCGAACAGGTCAGCATCGATGAATGCTATATGGATTATACCCCCATCGCGAAAAATTATACCTCCCCCGAGGATGCCGCCCACAGGATCAAGGATGCGGTGCGGGATACTCTTGGCTTTACTGTCAACATCGGCATCTCCGACCGCAAAGTGCTGGCCAAGATGGCCTCCGATTTTAAAAAGCCCGATCTGGTACACACGCTGTATGTACGGGAGATCTCCGAAAAGATGTGGCCCCTTCCGGTTTCCTCCCTGTTCCTCTGCGGCCAGTCCAGTGTGGAGACGCTGCGCAAGTTGGGCATTGTGACCATCGGCGACCTTGCCAACGCCCGGCGGGATATTCTGGAGGCGCATTTAAAGAGCCACGGGATAACGCTGTGGCAGTATGCCAACGGCATCGACGACTCGGATATCACACCCAGACCCGTAAAGATGAAAGGGGTGGGAAACTCCACCACATTGCGGCGGGACGCTCTGACCCGGGAAGACGCCTGCCCGGTGCTGCTGTCCCTGGCCGAGTCCGTGGCGGGCAGGCTCCGGGCCTCCGGAGAATTGGCGGGCATGGTCAGTACCGAAATTAAATACGCCTCTTTTCAGTCCGTGTCCCACCAGACGCAGCTGCCCTCTCCCACCGCCTCTTCCCAGACGATCTACGAGACGGCCCGCCAGCTTTTCGATGAACTGTGGAACGGGCAGCCCATACGTCTGCTGGGCGTCCGCACCTCCAAGCTGGTATCGGAGACGGAGCCGATACAGCTGAATCTGTTCGACTACCGGGGCGACGTCCCCGCCTCCCCGAATCTGAGTCCCGCACCCGACAGGGAGAGACAAAATAAGCTGGACAAAGCATTGGACAGTCTGAGGGACAAGTATGGCAAGGACATCATAAAAAGGGGAAGTCTGATGGACTCCCCCGTCAACCCTGTTTCTTCCTGACACTGTACCCAAAGCTGCCCAGTTTCTCTCCCGTGAGCAGATAATCCCCATGGGAATATACCACAGGCTGCGCCTGCTCCAGATGAAACTTTCCTTTCTCATCCATATATCTTTTGTCCGCGTGAACCGCAACGATCCGGGCCAGGAACATATCGTGGGTCCCCAGCGGAATCACCTGGCTCACCTGACATTCCAGATTGACCGGGCTCTCGCCGATCATCGGCGCTTTCACTGCAGACGCCGACTGCCTGGTCAGGCGCGTCTCCCTGAATTTATCCAGTTCCCTTCCGCTCTTTACACCGCAGAAATCCGTGGCATAGACCAGATCCTTCGTCACCAGATTGACCACGAACCCCCCTGTTTTCTTCAACATAAAATAGGAATACCGCTCGGGGCGCACGGAAATGGACAGCATGGGCGGATCGCTGCACACCGTCCCCGTCCATGCCACCGTGATGATATTGTCATGCCCTTCTCCGTCCGTGACGCTGACCATGACCACCGGCAGCGGATACAGCATATTTCCCGGTTTCCACAATTCCTTTTCCATAAGATTCATAGGGATCGCTCCTATTATCAAATGATATGCAGATAGGTCAGGATCTGGAAAACCAGAGATCCCAACGATGCCGCCAGCGCCGCCAGAGAGATTGCCAGTACCGCCGTCATTCTGGCGCTGCCGGTCTTGCTGATATTTTCCAGCCTCTCCGTATGCTTGGCAGCCTCCTCCACGACTACCGCCTGTACGTTGCGGTATACCTTGACGTTCTCCTTGTGTACAAAATCGCTGATTGTATCGTTCTGGCTGTTGGCGCTGTCTCTGAGCAGCGTCTGCATATTGTCGTTATTTTGCTGTATATCCCTGATCTTGCCGATACTGGTCTCCACCAGTTGGTTAATCCCGTCCGTATTCACCTCGGCATGGCGCAATTTCTCTATGCCGGCGTTCACCACCTGATCCACCCGCTCCGACGCGGCGGCCGACGCCACGCCGACATGTTCCAGTTTATCCGCCAGCTCCGCGGATACCTCCTGCATATGCTCCATGCGGCCGATCGCCTGCAGCGCCGATTCTATGGCCCCCTCCAGGCGTTCAATCACCGCCGCAGACGCCACGCTGGCATGCTCCAGCCGATCCACCATCTCCGTGGATACCTCGCTGTTATGCTCCAGTTTGGACACTGCCGCCATAGTGGCGGAATTAATATTCTGCATCTCATCCAGATATGCTTCGTACTGCTTGACCTGCCCCTGAACCTTGTGCAACTCTTCCGCGTCCGCCGCTGTATTTGCCTTGATCATCTCCTGCGCCGTCAGGCGCTGTGCCAGTTTGTCGATAAACGTATCCATTGCTCATCCTCCAGACAATTCAAAGTGCAGATTCTACTTATATTTTATCATTGATCATGCAACATTACAACCAGAAAACGACGGAGATTGACAGGAAATATCTGACCGGACATTTTTATGCACAATGCATAATTTCGCGCAGTCGTTTTTTACTTTTTTGTAAGATTCATCAAACCTTAACAGCTTGTTCACAGTTTATTCATATTTGGTTGGTATACTTTTCTTAAGTCAAAGGACTTACCAAAATCGCATAATTGCTAATTTTTTCATAATAGCCCAGACGCCGTAAGGTGTCTGGGCACTCCTCATTTTCAGGGGTTTGGCGGGCTACATCGCCGGGGACTGCTGGGCTCGGCTGATGGAGAGGATCTCCTCGTTCAGGGACAGCATACGACTGTCCAGATCCGATACCATTTTCGCGCACTCTACCAACTCGCTCTTGATATGTTCAGGCGCGTCTCCCTCAAATTTATAATGGATCTTATGCTCTAAGCTTGCCCAAAAATCCATGGCGACCGTTCGGATCTGGATTTCCACCTTGGTATCGACGATGCGATCCGACAGATATACCGGCACCGTCACAATCATATGATAACTCTTATATCCGCTGGCCTTGGGATAGGTGATATAATCTTTGACCGCAATGATCTGAATATCCTTCTGCTGCCTGACCATATCCGCAATCCGATAGATATCGGAGGTGAAGGAACAGATCACCCTGATCCCTGCAATATCATTGATATATTTCACCATATTGTCTATCGTAGATTCATAGCCATGGCGTTTCAGTTTCTTGACTATACTCTCCGGCGTCTTAATCCTGGCCTTTACGTGTTCGATGGGATTGTACCGATGTACATGCTGAAACTCGTCGTTGAGGATCTCGATCTTGGTCTCCACCTGTTTCAGAGCCGCATTGTATATCAGATTGACCTCCTTCCAGCTGTCAATACCGTCGTCATTATCCACTCGCAATTCCATATGTACTCCTTCTAGCTCCACATAGCTGTTTTTAGTAAGATCAGTATAACACAAAGTATTCCAAAAATGTATGTTTTTCACAAAAACTTAATCCTTTTTTAAGATTTGTTGGTACTTTTTACAATAATAAAGCCCACTATATATATGTATGCGAAAAAAGAGGCTTATATTCGCGGTTATATTCACGGTTTTCAAAAAGGATTTGTCTATTGTCATTCCCTGTGGTAAGATAAATATGTCTCGCCCACGCATGAGGGGCAGAGGCAGGCAGAAGTGGCAGAAAGGAAAAAGAGATGTTTCGTCTGTGGGCCAGAGAATTTAAAAACAATAAAATGCTTCGGGACACCGTGGTCGCCGATGACAGCGACGATACCCGCACGCACAAGATCTTCCGGGCGTTGGACAGAGTCTGTTATGAGTTTGACCTGGGAAAGCCGATCTGGCTGGACGCCACGGTGACAGAGTTTAAACGCCACCGCAAGGCGCGGTTTTGGCAGGATAATTTTATAGAAGAGATACCCTTTGATTACCTGGAGATACAGGTGATCGAGGAGGACTGAAACTGCCCCGCGGCCGGGCAGTTTTTTTATATTTTTTTAGGAAAAAGGCATTGACATTTTGATTTATATGGTGTAGTATTCAACTATCTTGAATGTAGTTTTGAAAACTACATATAATAGATGCTAAAACAGGAGGTGTTACTATGCAGATTACGATTAGAGAACCCGGCAGCGCGCTGACCCATTTTATTGGCATGATGATGGCTGTGTTCGCGTCCATGCCGCTGCTGGTAAAGGCCGCCATATCCGGGGGGCATGTCACACTGACCGCCATGACCGTATTTATGGCCAGCATGATCCTGCTCTACGGCGCCAGCGCCACCTATCACAGTGTAAATCTTACCGGTTCCAGACTGAAATTTTTCCGCAAGATCGACCATATGATGATATTTGTGTTGATCGCGGGTTCCTATACTCCCGTGTGCCTGATCGTGCTGGGAGGTTCGCTGGGCTATACTCTGCTGGCTCTGGTCTGGGGCATCGCCATCGCCGGTATGCTCATAAAAGCTTTTTGGATCACCTGCCCCAAGTGGTTTTCATCGCTGATCTATATTGCCATGGGATGGGTTTGCGTCCTGGTGTTCGGCCGCCTGCTGGATACCCTGCCCACCGCCGCTTTTCTGTGGCTCCTGGCGGGAGGCGTCATCTACACCGTGGGCGGTGTGATCTATGCGCTGAAACTGCCCATTTTCAACGCGCGCCACAAGTATTTCGGCTCCCATGAAATCTTTCATCTGTTTGTCATGGGCGGCAGTATCTGTCACTTCATCTTTATGTATGTCTATGTGGCCTGATCTCTCCAGTTAGAAAAGAGTCTCCGGCAATCCGAAGACTCTTTTTTTGTATATAATTATTCCGTCTCTGTCAGGCGGTCATAGTATGTATACAGTTTCTGCACGCCGTTTTCCAGAATATAATAGTGCCGTATATAGGGAATGAGCAGAACCAGGAGCAGCACCGTCAGCGCAAACATGGCAGGCTGGGGCTCCAGCACGCAGCCCAGCAGGGACAGAACCGTCAAAATCGCGAAAGTCACGGTGACGATCAGGTGAATCAATCTCTCATGTTGAAAAAAGCCGATCTGCACCAGCAGCTCAGCGGCAATCCGCCGCCTTTTCGCATCGTCCATGCCCCGCAGCGTCTCTCCGTCCCCTGTCAGGGTCTCCATCGCGGCCAGGCATGCCTTTATCCGTTTCTCCACAGAAGTCACCTCTTCTTTACATATTTATCCCTTTTATCCCGCTGTCATTTATAGTATAATATCTGCATTGGGCAGAGTCAAGCGCTCTGCGGAAGGGAGCAATCATGAAAACGAACATATATGCGCGCCGTTTTGCGGTATCGCTGATTCTGCTGCTCGCCCTGACCGGCTGCGGCGATCTGTATACCGATGCCACGGGACAGCTTTCCTTTGAAAATGCGGAGACGGCAGCGACCCTGGAGCCGTTGCCCATACCCATACCTACGCCCTCGCCGTCTCCCACGCCTTTTCCCGAGTATGACGTCTCGCTGATGATGGTGGGAGACAATCTGATGCACATGGGGCTCATAAACAGCGGCCTGCAGGAAAACGGCAGCTACGACTACAGTATGCTGTATGAGGATATCTCCCCGCAGCTCCAGGCGGCGGATATCAAGATCATCAACCAGGAGACCATTCTGGGCGGCAACGATCTGGGGTTCTCCGGGTATCCCAATTTTAATTCCCCCACAGAGGTGGGAGACGCCATCGCCGGAGCGGGATTTAACGTGGTACTGCACGCCTCCAATCATGCGGCGGACCAGCGATTGCAGGGACTGGATCACTGCGCGGCGTTCTGGCACGAACAGCATCCCGAGGTCATGATGCTGGGGATATCCGGCGTGGAAGATCTGGATGAAAACGGCGGCATCGTTCCCCTTTCCGGCTCCGCCTATGCGGGCACGGACAGCGCCGCGGACTGGAGAACCGACGAGAGAGGGATCGGTTACATGACCGTCAAAGATATCACTTTTGCCGTCCTGAACTATACCTACGGCCCCAATATGGAGACGATTCCCTCCTCGATCATGGGACACCTGAATATTCTCTGCGATTATGATCGCCAGAGCGGCAGGCTGGACTTTACCACCCTGAATCCCCAGGTGCTGGAGGATATCGCCGCAGCCCGGGAGCAGGCGGATGTGGTGGTGGTCTGTCCCCACTGGGGCACGGAGTATACCACCAGCCCTTCCAGTTATCAGGAGAAATTCGCCCTGCAGATGACGGAGGCCGGGGCGGATCTCATCATCGGCACGCATCCCCACGTGGTGCAGCCCGTGGAGTGGATCCAGGCGGAAAACGGCAACCGTTGTCTGTGTTTTTATTCTCTGGGCAATTATGTATCCACGCAGAAAAAAGGCATCTGTATGCTGGAGGCCATGGCCTGGGTCACTTTCCATGTGGACGAGCAGGGTCTCTCCCTGGTGGAGGAGCAGAGCGGCCCTCTTCCGCTGGTATGCCAATACGCCAGCGGACCGGTGCGCTTTGAGAATGTCTGCCTGCTGCAGGACTACACACAGGAACAGGCCGCCCGGCACGGTATCCGCTCCTACGGGGGCGTGACCCTAAGCCTGGACGACCTGCTGCAATGGTCTTCTTCCGTATTTGGAGACAGCGCTCCGGAAGGTTTCTCTCCCACTACCGGCTCCCTCCGCTGGCCGGACTGTCTGGGCATGTCCCAGCCCGCCGTCAGTCAATGACATTCCTAACGCCCAGTATATTGTCGTAACCGGCGTCGTAGATTACCACGCCCTTGCGGGAATTGGCGGCATGGATGATCTGTCCGTCCCCTATATACATACCCACATGGGTGCATTTGCTCTTGCCGTAGCAGATGATATCTCCGGGCTGTATCTCGCTGTAGTCGATACTTCTGCCCGCGGAGCTGTACTGTCCGGAGGGAGTTCTGCTGATGGAGTATCCGAAATCCGCATAGATATAACAGGTGAAACCGGAACAGTCCGTGCCGGTGGCCAGGCTCCGGCCGCCGTGTACATAGGGATAGCCCAGATACTGCATGGCATACGCCACGATGGAACTGCGCAGTTCCTCGTTGGTGGTATAGACCGTGGCCGGGGGCGTCAGCGGCGTCACCGCCGTGTTTTCCGGCACGGCGATCTCCTGCTGGGCCATACGGCGGGCCATCTCCCGCTGGGCCTCCAGCTCCGCCCGCTCCTCTTCTATGGATTTGGCATAGATAAATTCCTCGGAGACCGTCACATACTCGGAGGCCACATACCCCGTCTTGTCCTCGGTGTACTGCACCAACATCCAGTCTCCCAACTGCTCCAATATCCTGACTTTTTCCCCATGGGTGATAAAACCGATCCGGGAAGAATCCGTGCCCGGTTCTTTGCGCACGTTCAGTCTGTCGGCGATCACCGTGGCATAGCGGGTCAGGTAATTGTCCACCGCCTCCGCCGCCGCGTCCCCATACAGGAAAAACTCTGCTTTGATATAGCCGGTCACGCTGCCGGACACCACATGGAACCAGTCCTGTTCTTCGCCTGCGGTCTCCAAGATCTGCGCCACGGCCCCGTTGTAAATCTTGCCCAGGATCTCGCTGTCCGTGTTAGGTTCCTGACGTACATTCACATAGTGATCCACCTGGGCGATGGCCAGGTTGGCGTACTCGTTTTCCGGCTCGGCATCCTCCTGGGGAGCAGGCTCTTCCGCGTCCGGCTCGGCGTCGGTTATATCTTCTCCGCCGGGCTGTGCGCTGGGGACTTCTTCTCCGCTCGGCTGCACGTCAGGGGTTTCTTCTCCGTCCGGCTGCGCGTCAGGGGTTTCTTCTCCGTCCGGCTGCGCGTCAGGGGTTTCTTCTCCGTCCGGCTGTGCGTCAGAGGCTTCTTCTCCGTCCGGCTGCGCGTCAGAGGTTTCTTCTCCGTCCGGTGCAGTTTTGCCGGCCTCCTTGTCTGTTTCTCTCCCGGCCGCCTCTCCATCCGATTCTTTATCGGCAATCTTATTTTCATCCGGTTGGGGATTGACAGCGTTTTCACCCTCTGGAGATTCCAAACTCTCCAGCATCACAGACTGGGGCTGCTCTCCGCCGTAAACCGGCGCCCCGGCCCCTGCCATCCCCATTGCCGACGCCATGGAGGGCATCTCCATTGCCGCCTGCTGATATGCAAACACTGTCAACATTCCCACCAACAGTACACTGACCATTCTCTTTTTCATAATGTGTTATACCTCTATATCCATGCATTTTTGTGCGCTTTGAAGTCTCTTTTCTACTGTACTGACTCCCAGTATAACACATTTTGTAACATTTCCCAATACTTTCTTAAAAACTTTTTAATATTTTTTTAACAACTGTCCCCTTCCCAATACATTTTAGCCAATATATGCTTTATTGTGCATAAGTCAATTTCCATTTTTATATATAATCCATTTCCCATTTCTACTGTATCCAACAAATCTCACGACCTGATCCGTCGCCATAGATGCCAATTCTTTTTTCAAAGCATACATAGTTACACCTAATAATTTCGACATTTCCTTTTTAGTAATCGTGGGCTCCCCCTTTATCAATTCTATTATTTGCTCCCGCAACGCTAAGCTCGTCAACTCGTCCTGCAAACTTTCCGATGGGGTTGAATTTGGAGTTGATGAGGTTGAATCATTGGTCTGCCCTCCTAGAAACTCTTTATGAATAAAAAGCCTTGTGACAAAATAGCTATGGCTTTCATCTGTCTCAAATTCAGGCTCAGGAGAGCCATTCTCTTCCAATGCGTCCAAAATCTTCTTAAATCCGGTATTCCTTCCTTCTGTCAAATGCAATTCCTTTAAAAAATCACCAATCCGTCGGTTCCGGTAACGTCGATTGGATACCCGGAAAGATTTTAATCCCTCCAATGTCACAGAACGGTCAGGCCCCGGGAAACTGACTATTTCTATTCTATCCCGTTCTACTCTGACCTCAATTGGCTCTCGTTCATCATATGCACGATGATACACGGCATTTGATAAAGCCTCTTCAATCGCCGCATAGGGATAGTTGACAAAATGATCCGCCTCTGCCCTATCAGGGTATTTGATCACTTTTGTGGTTATTATCGTATTTTTAATATATTGCAATGCATCTCTCAATTGTTGATGAATCGGTCCTTTAAAAGTCTGCTCAATGATATCATTTCCTCCCAGTCCACTGGGAAACTGAACCACATCAATCTGTGTATATGGGAAAAACCTGTCCGGCTCCATGCTGAAAAACATCAATCCGACATTCTTCGGTTTTGTATATTCAGGTAAACTACTGATGATATTCATATCGGTACACACATCTATAAAATCACCCGTTTTGGCCCTTTCATATAGCGAACTTTTAATCTCTTTCAAATAATTTTGAATAAGTGTTATGTTTAAATCTGATATATCTGCCTGATGATTTATCCTATCATCAAACGGTACTCGGTTGGCTAAATTGAATAACTCTCTTTCCTCATCGTCCGAAGGTGCTATCGTATTAGATCCCTAACGAATATAATGAATTCTTTCCTTGTTGCCTTTCGCCATAGTTTTAGGCGCAGAGTATGGTCTATTATCTCCACCGGGACACCATAAAACAATAAACTTCTTATCTTCTAAATCCGCAACTTCTATAATTGGCATATATGCTGGGCGGATTAATTTACATTTTTCGAGAATATTTTTTTGGTATGCATCGGCTTTTTCAATGGGTACTCCCTTTAAGGGACAGACGGGTTTCCCGTCACATTCCTCAACACCCAAAACAATATAACCTCCACCTCAGTTATCTATATCATTAGCAAAAGCGCATACTGTTTTCAGTGCTGCCTCCGCATCCCATGTTTCCTTAAACTCTATCCTTGCCCATTCAACAACATTGCCAGATAACAAAGTTTTTATGTTGGTTGGAATCCCCGTTGAATTAATCTCCTTAATAATCTCATATTTCGCAACCCAATTTGTTTCCTTTCGATAGTATAACACATATTGTAACTTTTCCCAATACTCTCATTTTTAACAACTGCTGACACGGTCACTCGCTCAGGAGCATTTCCACCCTGCTCTGTATGGTATGGGCTACCTCCTCCACGCTTTTGTCTCCCGCAAAACAGAATGCCGATTCCTCCTCTATTATGACCCAGATGTCTCGGCCCATCACGGTTCTGGTAAATGTCCCGCTCTGAAGAACATTATCCACGATCTGAAATTCGTTTTCCGTCATCGTCTTCTTTTCCCGGTCAACCATGAGCTCCGCACCGTCCGCCCTCAACTCTGCCAGTACCGTGCGCCGGATGGGAAAGCCAAAATCATGGGCCCGCTGCCACTTCTGATGCGTTTCCCCTAAAAGGCTCTCCAAAAACTCCCACGCCCCCTCTTTGTTCTCGCTTCCCGCATAGATCGCGCAGCCGTCGCTACAGGTTCCGATCTTATACGCCTGCCCGGAAGATGTGGGGTAGCCATACAGCGGATATTCTCTGCCATATAGATTTACATTGACCAGATAATCCCGGTAAGATGTAAAAAGATCTGCCGCGCACAGGGAATCCCTGCACAGTTCCTCATATGTCGCCCCGTCGGCATCCGGCCAGTCCCGCGCCGCGTACTCCACGCACAGAACCAGCAACTGATAAAATTCTTCCGTCTCAAAGGCCGCCGTCCTGTTTTCCCAGTCTATAAAGCGGTTCTGCTGACCGGCCACCAGATAATACAGCAGATCCTGAGGCGTTCCCGCCAGCAGGATATCCTTTTCCCATCTGTTTCTCTCGATCAGTTCGAGAAAAGTCCCCATGTTCCATTCTTCCCCATCGATCCCGTACTCCGGGTTCACCTGCAATGTCTCCAGATTGATATGGGGCGCAAGGAGATACAATCCCCCGTCCATCTCATATGCGTTTAGAATGTTCCACAGGATATCTTCCCTGTATTTCGACTGCTCCAGATAAGGAGACAGGTCTTCCAGATAGCCGTTTCTCACATAGGATTCGTAATACATCAACAGGGAATCCATCTCCATAATATCCGGGGCGTTCCCGCTGGCCATATCCGTATGCAGACGCTGCGCGAAAGTGCCGTCGCAGGCGTCGCTGTAATAATTTCTGATCGTGATGTAATAATTCTCATTTTCCCGGTTAAAATCCCGGATTGCGGCCTGCATACTGACAGCGGCCTCCCTGTTCAGGGAACCCATGGTGCCGTATACCAGCTCCGTCCTCCGGGCGGCCGCCGCGTCCCGCTCACTCAGCAGGCCGCAAAACAAATTCTTCGCGGCGCTCTCGCCGGTGGCCAGACACAGCGTTCCCTCCTCGCCGCATGCAATACCGTACGCGCATCTGGCGGGTATATCCAGCGTCCACTTTTCCGCCGCCTCTTTTTCCCGGAGCTCATACAGAACGATCTTCCGGCCGTTCACCGTTACGCATTCCATGTACTTTCCGTTTTGTCCCTGTAAAAAGCAGGAACCGCCTTTCAGCTCATAGGCGCATATCTTTTCTCCCCCCTGTCCATAACGCTGTTCCATCAGCCGCCTGCGGCGTATTTTCGTATTGCGATACTGCTCCTGTCCTCGCTCAGGATCTCCGCATAGAGAGTTCCGTCCCGCTCGGCTATATTGAGAAGGCTCTCCCCTTCCTCCTGCTGCCAGTCAATCGTTTCCACTCCGACGGTCCGATTTTCACAGGCCAGATAATAGATTGGGGCGTTTTTCTGCGCGGTGATCGCCCATGCGCCGTCCTGCCCGCAGACAATCTGTTCCGGGGACTCGACGGCCTGCTCCTGGATAAGGTCTATACCGAAGGATTTTTGCTGAATCGCTTCGTCGCTCTGCTTCCCGCAGGCGGAGAGGACTAACACGCCAAAAGCTATCTGAATGAGTGTCCGCCAGATCTTTTCCTTCGTATTCACAGTACCTGCACCTGTCCTTCTATACATTTATTTTCCTCATGAGGTATTTCCAGCATATCCAAAAGCCTGATAAAGGTGTCCTGACCGTCAAGACAGGTATCGATAAGCCATCCCTTCTCGTTCCTCCATTCCATAAGGCCCCTATAGTAATAATTCTTTTTCGCATCCTCGATGATAAAAAGGATCACATTGTGGCGCAGACACTCCTTCAGCGCCACAAGTCGCCCCACTCTCCCGTTTCCGTCTCGAAAAGGATGTTTGTCGTCATATCTTGTATGTAATTCTTCCAATGCACAATTTAATCCGTTACCAGTCCGAAATTATATTCTGCAATAAAGTAAATACAAGTATTTAACACCCAAATAAATCCCTTTATAATATCTTTACTTGCTAAATTCTGCGCTTTTAATATTTCAGTTAAATCCAGTCTTTCAAAATATTCTTTATATTTGTTCTCCGGAATCTGATATTGTCCGTATTGAATTCTATTAGCTTTAGAAATATTGTGATATATAACCTGCTGCAATATACCTCTTATATACTTCCAATACGTTAGATTCGTATGTATATATTCCTGTTTTGTAACCCAATCTACCAATTGATATTTTGCTGTCGGTAAAATATGCTCTGCAACCACTTCTCGTAAAGCATTATCAATGATATTTTCCATGCCGCTTACTGAAGAGATTTCTAGAATTTTATTACAGCACTTTTTCCTTTTTTCTGTATCACTTACTCCAAAATGTTTTTCAAGCAAATCATCTATTTTATGTGGGAAATTAACCTTCGAGCCCAGTATAGTTTCTCGTTCTACTAATGCTTTATATTCCTTTCCCGGCTGCAATGATACCGAAATCTTCCGTTCAGCAAAATCATCATCCGGCAATTGACACAAATGCTGATATGATTCAATCATTGGATAATTAATATACAGCCTTCCCATATCAGTAGCATCAACAAAACATCTTTGCATTCCTAAAATCTTTTCTTCCGAAAAATATGTATCATGTCGCTCATAATCAAACACTAAAACTATATTTGTGAAATCTTCTTTATACCGAAGTTTATCTGGATATTGTTTCTTACTAATAACAAAGGGTAAATCAATATCTTCATTTCCCTCTGCCCACTCCTCACCATACTCTTTTACTATATCGTTATATAACTGATAAATATTTGTTCCATAAATCCAAATTTCATCCATGTTAATATTGATTTCAGGAAAACATTTTAAAATCAGCCAAAATAACTTATTTTTTTCATGGTGCCCTTCTACGATCAGCAAGCTTTGACTTCGCTTTCTTGCCTCATCTCGATAATTATTCATATTTATCAAACTCCCCACTAATATACATCTTTTCGAGATTATGGCCTTCCCGCAACTCTCTTTCTGTTGCATTACAAAGCGCAGTCAATGTACCCGCTCTCGACAAAACAAACAAACAATCTGGTCGCAGCAACCGGTTTGTCATCAATCCAGTATTGTGTGAAGTCATAATAATCTGGCACTTTTGGTATCTTCTCTTTAAAAATTTTATCACTTTCCCTGCCATTTCATAATGATAAAACGCATCAAATTCATCTAAATATATAAAAGACGGATCCCAGCTTTTAGGAATCAATCGCCTGTATAAATCAACTAACGCTAAAGTTCCGCTAGATGCAGTTTCATAAAAAGGCACTAATTTCTCATGCCCAAAATATAACTCTCTCTGACCATCCGGTAATTTTTTTAATATTAATCTGCACTCTACGCCCATTTCGTTCAGAAAATCTTCCAAATTTTTTAATCTGTTTGAATCCTCCAACGACTCATAAAAAGTATCATTTAATCTTCTTGGCATTCTGAACATTATATTTTCGGCTGTAATCAGACGCATCCTTCGAGTGTAATCGGCTAATTTGATCAGGACAGAATCATTGTTCAATGCAACATTACTTATCAGCCATCTCAAAAATGGTAACTTAGGCTCTTGAAGTTCGTCTTCGTCCCCGATATCTCTTGATTGCAAATATCTTTCTACACTAGCCGTCTCCGCATTTATATATTCAAGATTATCAAAATCAAATTTATTATGTTCAAAATCACAGCTAAAAATAATTTTTCTGTCAACGAGCAATTCTTCATCCCTAAGTTCTTGATTAGAAAATCGAGCATAGCGATACACTAATTCATAATTTCCAAATTTAAACTCATATGAAAAAGTCGCCGTTGCGTCTATTGAATCTGCATTAAGAAAAACGCCTGTATCAGCATAGCGTCGCCCGCCAAACATTGTTGTACATATATCAATTAACGCCTTGCCCAAATTCGTTTTTCCCGTCGCATTTCTACCATAAATCAACATTTTGCTGATAGTTCTATCTGTGATACAATCCGTACTGAATTGGTACCCTGCAATGTTTTCAAAATCTATAGATATCTCATCTTTAAAATTTTTGAAATTTTGCAATGTAAATTTCTTTAACATTTTCCTGCCGTCCTCTCATATGGATTATTTGCACACAAATCTATGATTACAGTATATCCATTTTTACAACCTTTCACAATAGATTTCCGTAATTTTTTTACGGCATATTTGTTTTATTCTTTTTATTTTATACAATCTCTCTACTATATTCTCAATAACTCTATGATGAAACTCCTTTATCACTAGTAAAGATTTTTAGGAAAATGTAATTTCGAGGAATTCCAACAGTAAAAGCCCCATCCGCAATCGGAGGGGGCCTTTACAGGCTATTTTTACATCATTTTTACAGCGCGCTGTCGATCAGATCCTGGTAGAACACCGCATAGTCCGTTCTGTTTTCCTTGATGAACTGGATGGCGGAGGACGGATGGCAGTTCAGTGTGCCGGTGAGCAGATAGGGGATATCGTAGCCCCACACCGCGCCCTCTTCCCGCAGTTTGCCGATGTGTTTTTCCACAAAATTCATGATCGCGATCTTGTTGTATTTGGGGTTGCGCAGGAAACTCAGCAGCAGTTCCATATAGCAGTTGCCTGCCCCTCTGCCCAGACCGCTGACAGTGGCGTCCAGATAACTGGCTCCCCGGGAGAGGCTTTCGATCGTGTTGGCAAAGGCGAGCTGCTGATTGTTGTGGGCATGCATACCCACTTTCTTGTTGTATTTGGCCGCCACGTTCAGATACTTGTCCGTCAGCCGTTCCACCTGCTCCGGATAAAACGCGCCAAAGCTGTCCACCAGATAGATCACGTCCACGCTGCTCTGGGCCAGCAACTCCAGACCGCCGTCCAGATCCACGTCGCTCACCTTGGACACCGCCATGATATTCACAGTGGTCTCATAGCCTTTTTTCTTGGCGTCTTCCAGCATCTCTATGGCGGCTGGGATGGTGTTGATATAGGTAGCCACCCGCACCAGATCGATGACGCTGTCCTTGCGGTTTAAGATATCCTTTTTATAGTCCGTCCGACCCACGTCGGCCATGACGGAGAGCTTTAGATCCGTCTTATTGTCCCCCACGATCTCCCGGATATCCTTCTCGTCGCAAAACTTCCATTTTCCAAAATCCGCGGGCTTAAAGATCTCCTTGGACGCCTTGTAGCCAAACTCCATATAGTCCACGCCAGCCTTGATATTGGCCAGATACAGATCCTTCACAAACTCATCCGAAAAACGGAAATTGTTCACCAGGCCGCCGTCCCGTAGCGTACAGTCAATCACTTTAATATCCGGGCGGAAGGATACCAGACTGCCCTGTCTCTCTCTGCTCATACTTTTATCATTCCTTTCTGTACCGGGTATTGCATTTATGAAAAAAGCTGCAACCCCCAGCATGCGCGTGTGTTTAGCAGTTTAAAGTTTTACACTTTAAACTGTTAAAACATCCCGGGGTAAAAAAATGGAAGCAAGGAGGCTCGAACTCCTGACCTTTCGCGTGTGAGGCGAACGCTCATCCCGGCTGAGCTATGCTTCCATGTGTCCTATTATAACACGATACCGCTAAATTGCAAGACCCAATTTTTCAAATAAGTGATTTTCCACTTTTTTCACTTTTTCTTCATTTTTTCTTTCGGATTCATCTACACTTTGGACACATTTTCCTGTTATGCTGTATTTATCAGCAAAACGAAGAACTGATACTCAAAAGGAGCTGCCAGTGCTGATATCGGTGTTGACCAGCTTCGACTAAAAACTACAGCGCTGTGCGCTGTTTATTATAAAAGGGGTTGCCGCATCTGATTTTATATCTGACGCGGCAGCCCTTTTATTCATGTGATACAGTTTTGGCTTGTGTAACCGCCTCTCCAGCGGCCCGCTGCCGGGAGTAAAATCGTGCTTAGCCAGGGAATAAATCGGCTTAGTCTGTCTTAATCGGCAGTGGGATCCTGTCCCTGCGCCGTCCCGCTATCCGTATTGCCCGTCTGAAAGGCTCCGCTATCCTGGCTCGTATCCTCAGAGCGTATCTCCGTCACTTTGATCGCCTCGTCCGCGTCGTTCATCCTGCTCACATAGCTGTGCATCTTGCGGGAGAGATACAGCGTGGAGGCCAGATCTGTCAAACCGCTGAACAGCAGACCCACTCCCAGCAGACGGTACAGCAGCAGCGCGGAGTCAAAGGGATTAATCACCATCAAAACGCCCACCACCACGTTGACCACCGCCAGTCCCAGGATCAGCACGGCGTTGCCGCCCATGCGCTGCACATCCAGCGCCCCCTGGAGTTTGAACAGACCGCTGACGATAATACAAAGACCAATGATAAAGGGCACCAGGGCAATGACCATGTCCACCTTGTAGATCACAAAGATACCCAGTACTATCAGCATCAGTCCCGTCACAAAATCGTTGCGGTAGTAGTTTCGGGTAATATTCCGGGTAAAATAAACCACCAGATTCACCAGGCCGATCACAATGGCGATCCCGGCTATCAGATAACAGATGGTGCGGGCCGTGGTGGCGGGAAAGATCAGCAGGATCACTCCCAGCACCATGTACAGCCCTGCCGACAAAAGCATATTCCATTTCATCTCTTTCAACATCTTGCATTACCTCCTATTTAGAGTTCCGCATATCCCCTACAGACACACAATGCAGGTGAGCAACATCCGGCCGCCCCTTGCGTCCGCATATTGCTCAGTGCGCCTTCCGGGGATATGCTGTTTAGAGGTTCTTGGAACCTCTGTTCCAAATCATTCCTGTCTCAGCGAAAAGGACGCGCCGTTTTGGGTGTCGCTGTCCGACCCGATATATGCCATGAACTGTCCCGGCTCCGCCCCGTAAGACATGTCCAACCGGTAAAATCGCAGCATTTCCTCCGTAATGTCAAAGCACACCTGTCTGCTCTCTCCGGGCCCAAGGGTGACTCGCTGAAATCCTTTCAGCTCCCGGACCGGGCGGGCAACGCTGCCAGCCATGTCCCGGATATAGAGCTGCACCACCTCCGTGCCCGGCCTGCTGCCGGTGTTGGTCAGTGTGACCGCAGCCGTCAAAGCGGAGCCCTCCGCCGCCTTTTTCCCCATGACCATGTCCCCGCGGCTCAGGGTCACAGGAGAATAGGAAAATGTGGTATACCCCATCCCGTATCCGAACACATACAGGGGTTTGTTGGGCGCGTCAATATACCGGGATACACAGCGGCCGTCCGCCGCGCCGTCCAGATGGGGCCTGCCGGTAGGCAGTTCGCTGTAGTATACGGGAACCTGTCCCACATTGTAGGGAAAGGACATAGACAGTCTGCCGCCCGGCTCCGTCTCCCCAAACAGCGTATCCACAATGGCATGTCCCCCCTCCGTACCGGGGAACCACACCTGTAACACCGCCCTGGCCTTGCGGCTCACCTCCCGCAGATCCAGGGGACGACCGCTGAAACTGACTACCACGATATTGGGATTGACGGCGTAAACCCTGCGAAACAGTTCCATCTGATGCTCAGGAATGCCGATCTCCGTGCGGGCGGAGCCTTCCCCGGTGTACTCGTGATGCTCCCCCATGGGCATTACCACCACATCGGCCTCCCTGGCCACGCGCACCGCCTCGGCCTCCATAGCCTCCAGCTCTTCTCTGCCGCATGTATTCTTTACATGATCTCTGAATCCGTCTCTCTCCTGCCCATAGTCCAGCACCTGGCAGCCCTTGGCCCAGGAAACGGGTACGGTCAGCGTGCGGGCCTGCTCCAATGCCTCCTGTATGGTCACGTTTTCTTCCATATTATAGAAGAGGGACCAAGAGCCGCATATCCTCTTTTCATCCACATAGGGGCCCACAAAGGCTATGTTTCTCACCCGCTCCGTGGGCGCCGTGGGCAGCGGAAGGATGCCGTCATTTTTCAGCAACACAAAAGTTTCCGGCGCCGCTTTCCGGGCAAACGCCCGGTGGGCCGGCTCAATATCCGCCGCGCCGTCGTAGGCCTCGTCCGCATCCTTGCAGGGATGCTCAAACAGGCCCAGCTTGTTTTTCAGATTTAATATGCGCAGCACGGAGGCGTCCAGCCATTCCATGGGGATCTTCCCCTCCCGGATCTGTCTCTCCAGATGGTTGGCATATACATCCGTCATCATGTCAATGTCCACACCGGCTCGCAGTGCCAGATAGGCGGCCTCGTCCCTGTCCGCGGCGATCCCGTGGGCAAGCAGCTCCCGGATCGCCGCCCAATCGGAGATCAGCACTCCCTCAAAGCCCCATTCTCCGCGCAGAATATCCTGCATCAGTTCCCGGTTGGCGGTAGCGGGCACTCTGCCCAAAGTGTTGAAGGAGGTCATGACCAGCTCCGCTCCGGCCTCCACGCCCTGGCGGTAGGAGGGCATATAATCCTGCCGCAGCGTCCTCTCGGACAGTTCCACCTGATTGTATTCCCGTCCGCCCATGGGGGCTCCGTATCCTGCAAAATGCTTGACGCAGGCCGCGATACGATCCTTCTCCCCCACATTCTCCCCCTGGTATCCCCGGATCATGGCGCTGCCGAAGAGACCGTTCAGATAGGGATCCTCTCCTGTGGACTCCATGACTCTCCCCCAGCGGGCGTCCCTCACCAGATCCACCATGGGGGAAAAGGTCGCATGCAGCCCCGTGCGCGCCGCCTCCCTGGCGGACACCCGGGCCATCTCCCGGGACAGCTCCGGGTCAAAGGAGCAGCCCTGGGCCAGCGGAATCGGAAACACGGTGCGGAAACCGTTGATCACATCCGCCATAAACAGCAGGGGAATATGATGAGGCTGTTTTTCCATATATGTCTTTTGAATATTCTTTAGCCGCGCCGCCCCCACGGAGGAGAGCACGGAACCGGCCATGTCCACCTGTTCCCGGGTCAGTCCCATCTCCGACATGGGGCCCGTAGCCATTCCTTCCCCCGCGTAAAAAACTCCCGTGAGCTGTATGAGCTGCCCGATTTTTTCCTGCAGGGACATATCTGCCAGCAGTGTCTGTATCTGTTCTGATGTCATCCCATTCTCCTATTGCGGGCCTGCGCCCGGATCAGCCTCTGGCCTCCTTGTCCGGTACCAGCTGAATCTGTACTTTCAGTCCCATGGACGCCGCCATCTTTACCATCAACTCCAGAGAGGGATTGTAACGGCCGCTCTCAAACCGGGCGATATTGGATCTGGGAATGCCGGAACGGCGGGAAACCTGCTCCTGCGTCAGTTTCATATCCTTGCGCATACGCACATACTGCTCCGCCAGATTCTGTTTCATGCTCTTCTGCTCCGCCTCGATCATAACCTTGTTGCCTTCCGGATCCAAAATGTAATCCATTGCTTCTCTCATCGCTATTCCTCCATTTTTCAAATATTATAACAATAAATTTCGTATATGAGATATGTTATCACATACGAGATTTATGTCAAGTTTTATTTTCATATATTATGGCTGATGAATTTTATGGCTGATGTTGGATATTATTTCTCAAACATCGCAGAAAGAGCCTTGTTTTTATTTAGTCTACCACATATAATAATGGCTGAAAAGTTTTGGGATCGGATATTTTAAAGGAGCGGCAATGAAAAAGATTTTGTTTATAGACGACGATAAGCAGCTATGCGATCTGGTCAGGAAAAGCGTCTTACAGGAAAATATAGATGTGGACTGCTGCTATCTGGGCGCGGAGGGGCTGAAGAAACTGAAAGACAATATATACCAGCTTGTCCTGTTGGATGTTATGATGCCCGACCTGGACGGTTTTGCTCTTTTGGAAAAAATAAGGGAGAGCCATCGTCTGCCCGTCCTTATGCTTACCTCTAAAAGCGACAGTATATCCAGGGTGCGGGGTTTGCGGGCCGGAGCGGACGATTATTTGACCAAGCCCTTTGAGATGGAAGAGCTGATCGCCCGCATTGTCTCTCTGATCCGCCGCTATACCTGCTTTAACCGGCCTGACGGCGTTTCTGAAAAGCTGGAGTTTGACGGCCTGACCATTGATCCGGACAGCCGCCTGGTCACATCGGTAAACGGAACGGTTGCCTTACCCCCAAAGGAATTTGACTTATTGCTGTTTTGCGCCATGCGGCAGGGCAAAATATTGACAAAGCAGCAAATATACGAGGGCGTATGGAAGGAACCCTATGTATATGACGACAGCAATATTATGGCAATAATCAGCCGTCTGCGAAAAAAGATCGAAAAAGACCCCGGCAGTCCCAGATATATCCAGACTGTAAAGGGAATCGGCTACCGCTTTAACAAGGAGGTCTGACAACATGAAATTTTTAGGCGTTCTGCTGCCGGTAGTTATGTTGTTGCCGGTAATTTATTCCGTTACCGCTATACGCAGGGCAAAACGGCAAATATCTGAAATGCTGGACGCGCTTGCCGATATTAAAAACGGAAACGGGAACAGGCGGATTCTGGCCAGATACAATGAGATCGCCGCTCCGCTGGCTTTTGAGATCAACGATATCATCCTGTCCTACGAAGATAAACTTTCCGCGTTCCGCCATACAGAGGAAACCGCCAGGCAGCTTATGACCAGCCTGTCCCACGACGTCAGAACCCCTCTTACTACTCTCATCGGCTATCTGGACGCAGTGCATAAAGGCGTTGTCACCGGCGGCGCCCGCGACGACTATATCGAAACTGCCCGCCAAAAGTCCCATGCTCTCAAAGACTACATTGACATACTGTTTGACTGGTTTAAACTGCGTTCGGACGAATTTGTTATACAAACGGATTCCGTTGAAACCGCTGAGCTTACCAGAAATATTTTGATCGACTGGATACCTGTCTTTGAGGATAAACAAATCGCATACGATCTTTCCATTCCCGAGCAGCCTTTATGGGCGGAGCTTGATCCCGACGGATATACGGGCTGCTGGGCAGAAATGGCGCCGGAAAAACCACCACCATGAAAATGCTGCTCGGTCTTACGCTGCCCACGTCAGGGGAAGTGCTAATCTGGCAAAAGCCGCTGCGGGGAAATGAAAAGAAGATTCTTCCCCGTATCGGAAGCCTGATTGAAACACCCGGCTTTTACCCAAACCTGACCGCCGCCGAAAATCTCCGCGTTTTCGCCACGCTGCGGGGAGTGCCAAATCCTCATGCGATACGGGACGCTCTGGATCTGGTCGCTTTACCCTATAACGACCCTAAAAAGTTTTCCCAATTTTCGCTGGGCATGAAACAGCGTCTGGCCATCGCGCTGGCAATCATGCACGACCCCGAACTGCTGATATTGGACGAACCCGTCAACGGGCTTGACCCCATCGGTATTATCGACAGAGGGATTTTGTTGGAGGAGGAGAGCCTTGCCGAGCTGGAGCAGAGAAACGGCAGATATGTTCATTTTACGGTATCCGACACAGCCCAGGCAGCCAGGATTCTGGAACAGTCTTTCGGTGAAAGGCAGTTTATCGTACAGGACGACCGCAACATACGCCTGTATAATACGGACATACCGGTACCAAGGGTAATAAACCGTTTCGTGGATGACGGCCTGGAGGTTTTTCAGGCGCATACCTGCGAGGACAGTCTGGAAGAACATTTTAAAAAAATAACAGGAGGTGAGGGAATTGCTTAGACTGCTGCAATGTGAATTTATGAAAATGAAACGCTCAAAATTTCTCCTGATCGGGATATTGGGCACAATGATCGTTCCTTTTTTGTTATGGTGAACGCCGTGACAAAATACCTTTCTGACACACAGGCTGACATAAGTGTGTTTTCCCTCTACGAGAGCGCGCTGATGTTTTTGATGCTTTTATTCGCGCCAATGGTCCTGACTGTTTTGGGCGCATGGATGATCTGTTGGGAATACACAAGCGGAACGCTGAAAAATATTTCTGTTATTCCGGTTTCCCGAACCGCTTTTCTCCTCGGGAAATTGCTGTTCTTCGCTATGTTGACTTTCCTGTTCATGTTGGTTTCCTGGCTGGAAATCCTGGTATCGGCATTGGTGTGCAACTGTTTCGTTCCCGTAACGCAGCTTACGATACCGTCCTTTCTGTTTTTTCTGATCAAAATGTTGTACGGGGGAATTCTGTTATGCGCCACCCAGACCCCTTTTATTTATCTCACCATAAGGACAAAAGGATTCGCCGCGCCGCTGATCGCCATAGCCGCTGTGAGCCTGATCAATGTTGTTTTGTCAGGCTCACAGATCGCGGGATATTATCCGTGGTCGGCCTCCTATCTTCTTGTGATGGGACGCCCCTCTCAGGGGAACTGTCCCGTAGAGCTCTCCATCGCCATAATATGGCTTATGTGCTTATCGGGAATCACCGCCAGTTTACTGTATTTCAGAAAAAGGGACTGATCTGATACGCGTATCAACCGATCTGTTTGTTCCTGTATACCCGGTAAATGATCGGCCAGAGGCAAACCGTCAGCAGCGTATAGACCGTAAACAGTATGGGCACGGCTCCCACGATGCGCCCGCCCACGGAGTACAGATTGAACAGATTCAGCGCCGTGCCTGTCTGCAACAACTGATCCGGCAGCAGCCCTATGATCTTTTGTACGGTACTGCCGGAGATATTGGCCAGAAACGAGGGGATGAAGATCAGCACAAAGGGCAGCATCACCGCCAGCACCGCCGATCGGGTCCTGGCAGACACCAGCATGCACAGGAAGGAGATAAACAGGCAGCCGAGATATCCCCCCAGGGCGGTGAGCAGAAATTCTTGCCACAGGGTAATGTGATAGAAACATTTCCAGCCGCCAAATGTGGCCTGGACCGCCATATTCCCGCCATCCGCGCCCAGAAAACCCAGGACGATAACGCTGTACAGCAGGAAGGTTGCCATATATGCCCCTGTCACCAGACAAAATCCCGCCCGCAGTTTCGCTTTGACAGCTCTGTCCCTTCCATATAGAGAGGAGTAAAACACCGCGTCGGATTTCCAGGTAAACTCATTGGAAAAGATGCCTGCCACCAGGTATCCCAGCACCAGCATGGCGATCATGACAACCGTAGGGGCATACTCCAAAAGCTGTGTCCACCCCAGAGCATAATCGTAGTATAAAGGCGTCTCCAGACTTTCATATTGCTCTGCCAAAAACGCCTTTTCCCGCTCCGAAAACTGATCCCTAGCCTCTCCTTCCAGCCATTCCCGCAGCAGACGGACGCGGTTTGGGTAAAACAGCGGCGCGTCCTCCGTCGTCAGGGCGTCCGCGCGGTAATAATCGTATTCCCGAAATCCTCCGGCAAAGGAGCAATTCAGCAGACTGCGTATCTCCTGGATGCCCTGTCCGCGGCCGTAGGTGATATTGCTGTCCCGCACGGTATCCCTGTGGGCCTCCGGCAAACTGTGTATCCGCTGATTCTCCCCGATCACCCGCCGGATCGCCGCCTCGTCCAGGACCCCGGCCCACTCCTTCTGCGCCGCCCGCAGCCGGGCCATCGCCGCCGGACCGCTGTGACTGTCCCCGTTTTCGTCCACCCAGGAAACGCCCAGCGCAAAAAAGCAGGTTAAACAAACCAGCGCCAGCAGCAGCGAAAGCGCGATCTTATTGCTGGTTCTGGAAAACACTTTTTTCAGCTCATATCTCAACATTTGACTCGCCCTCTCTTTCTCCAAAGTAGTTCAAAAACAGATCTTCCAGCGTGGCTTTCTCGGGTATGGCCTCCGCTCCCGGTTTCTCCTCCGAGACGATCCGCAGCTGAGCGCCGCCGGGTACGGTCTTGACATTGGACACCTTGTAGGTTCTCATATATCCTGCCACAGCCTCCCGGGGCAGGTCCAGGCTCCACACCCGTTCCGGCATGGCGTCCAGCAGCTCCTGAGGCGTCCCGCTGGCGCAGATTTCCCCGTTTTTCATCAGCAGCACTTCATTGGCGATATACTCGATATCCGATACGATATGTGTGGAGAGCAGCACCAGCCTGGTGTCGGCCAACTCGCTGATCAGATTGCGAAAGCGTATCCTTTCGTTGGGGTCAAGTCCCGCCGTGGGTTCGTCCAATATCAGAATCGCCGGGTCCGCCAGCATGGCCTGGGCGATCCCCGCCCGGCGTTTCATGCCGCCGGACAGTTTTTTCATCTTCTTGTTTTGCGCCGCCGTCAGCCCCACCTGTTCCAGCAGCTCCCGCGCCCGCTCTTTTGCGGTCATGGACCGCAGACCCTTGATGGACGCAATGTACAACAGATAGTCATAGACGGTAAAATCGGGGTAATATCCGAAATCCTGGGGAAGATACCCCAATACCCTCCTGTACTCTCCGCCCATGGAAAATATGTCTTTTCCGTCCCAGGTGACGGAGCCCTCCGTGGGCTGTAACAGGGTGCAGAGCATACGCATCAGCGTGGTCTTTCCGGCGCCGTTTACCCCCAGCAGCCCGTAGACGCCGGGCGTCAGCGTGTGGGTTACCCCGTTGACCGCGGTGATATCCTGAAATCTTTTCGTAAGTCCGGTTATCTTCAGTTCCATAACGGTTTCACCTCCAATAAGTTCTCGCAGTCCCTCTGCCCCCGCCAGACGCAGTAGCCCAGGTAGACCGACGCCGCTCCAAGCATGGTCAGCCAGACGGGGAGAGAAACCGCATGATAGATCTTTTCATTCGACAGTATCATCAGCCACACAAGGCTCCAGACGACGCACAGAAACAGGGCGAACGCCTCAGAGTCTATCCTGGGGCTGTACAGCGTTTTAAAACAGATGCAGCAGGTTACCACATAGGGGAGAAAAAACTGTACCAACAGATCTCCGACCGCCACAACTCCGCCAAACAGAGCGCCCAGCGAAAAGACGCAGAGCAGGGCGAAATCCGCCAGGGCAAACAGAAAGATCCTGGCCGCATAGATCTGACGCAGGGAAAAAAATGCCGCGCCCTCTATCTCCATAGCGCCCGCGCTGCGGTTCTTCCACAGTTCCGGCAGCACCAGGGCGCCGAACAGGGAGGACGCGATGCCCATATATCTCTGAGTGTAACAGCCGCTATGGGTCAGTCCCAACGTAATCCAAAGGACTGCCAGGATCGTTCCCTGCAGCAGCCACCACTGCTTTTTGATGTATCTGCTCTGCTGGAACAGGAATTCCCTCTGAGAGAGTACTCCCTGCTTTTCGCACTCGCTTAACGCCTGTCTGGATCTCTGAACGGCTTTTTGCAGGCCGCAGGTTTCGCCGGGGCCGCCTGCTCCCACGGCCAGATTTCTCTTGATCTGTCTGTCGGTTTGTCTCATGATGCCTACCTTTCCTTCCTGCTATCTCCATAATCATTTGTTAAACAGCTCTTTTTGAGATTATTCTCTGTCGGTAGCGAATTCCGCGATTATCTAGTCATTGCCCAGATACACTCCCAGCAGTTCCCGCGCCCTGGCAATCCGGTACTTGACCAGCGGCAGGCCGATGCCCAGCACCGCCGCAATATCCTTTTGCTTTCTCTCCTCCACAAAATACAGCGCCGCCACCTCCCGCAGTTCATCGGGCAGACTGTCAAAGGCCATCCGCACCTGAGTCCGCAGCTCCGGGTCTTCCGATCTTGCGTCCCGGGTTTCCGGCAGTTGTTCCATCGGCAGCTCCCTGTTTTGATTTTGCCTGTAGTAGTCCCGGCAGGCGTTGGCGGCGATGGCATACAGATAGTTGGCCGCCTTCCCGTAGTGCCGGTATTGCCCCAGAGTTCGGAAGAAACGGGCAAAGGTCTCCTGGGCCATATCCTCGGCATAGCCCCGGTCATCTATATGCAGACGGCAGTACCGCAGTATCGCCGAATAGTATTTTTCCACAAAGGTTTCCAGTGCCCTTTCGTCGCCTCCGCGCATCTTGAGCACCAGCAGATCGTCTCTGTCCACGTTGTTTCTCCCTGTCTGTATGTGGTTGTTGAAAAGCGCTTTCTGTATAGTATAACGTTGGTTGGGGGTAAAAAGACAGGGAGGGACTGATTATCCCTCCACTTTTTTCAAAAAACGGATATATACGATCGTTTTCTCCTGTTTATTCCACAATCTCGCGCAATATATCTTTATAAGACACCAGGGCTACATTTCTCAGGCCTATGAATCACTGCCGCAAGAACATCTGCAGCAGAGCCGGCAGGTGCATATAAGACCCTCGCAGGCGAAGTCGCCCCGTACCCTCCGGGTCTTCCTCCGTCTCCAGTAGCCGCAGGCAGTCGCGCACCGTCTCCTCCGGCAAATGGGCCTGCCGGGCGATCTCCGCCGCGTCCGCGTAACCGTTGTCAAAGTCCCCCACCGTCAGCTCATACAGGGCATAGAGCGTCTTTAGCACATGCAGATCCGCCAGCGTCTGGAGAGTCTCGCTCACGGCGGCCATATCCCCGCGGCTCATGGAACTGTAGTATTTCTGATCCGAGAAAAAGATGCCGTTCCGGATATGCGCCGTGGCTCCCTGGGGCTCGGAGCAGATGGACACTCCCCATTTATACGGCTCCTGATCCAGGCCGTACTGTGTCTTTTCATCCCAGGGCAGATGCCCCTTATAACCTCCCGACACCGCACCCTCGTGCAGCAGCGTGGCCAGCTTGAAGGCCAGAGAAAAGCATTCTTCCTTCGCCGTCTCCCGAAACAGATCCTTGATGCCCAGATAGAGATTTCTCATCTCCTGGGGTCTGGCCACCCCCAGCAGTTCGTCCACTGTCACCTGAAAATACGCCGCCAGCCGGGGCAGCAGCGTGATATCCGGGTAACTCTGCCCGCTCTCCCATTTGGACACGGCCTGGTTGGTCACGCCTACGGCCTGGGCCAACTGCTCCTGTGTGATCTGTTTTTCCCGGCGCAAAAAGGCCAGCCGCTCTCCGCACCGCAATTCGTTTGCATTCCTGTACTCTTCCATAAAAATATTCTCCTTTATTCGTTTTCTGCGACAGCATCTCCGTCACTCGCAGAAAGAATCATTTCATCGACTGTTTTCCGTGGCCACATACCCATCATAGCACAGGCCCTGAACCGGCACAATGGAGGGATATTTGGAAAACAGCCCTTTCCTCCAACCTTTGGTTGGAAAAAATATTTAAGCTCCCTATTGACAGCCTGCAATTTTATGCCTATAATGTACTTGTTCAATGTGTACACTATGAAACAAAGGAGAACAATGTGGAGATTATAATCAGCAGCAACACCAGCAAACCGATTTACGAGCAGATCACTTCCCAGATAAAGGCCATGGTCATGAGCGGCGAACTGCAGACCGGCGACCCCATCCCCTCTATGCGGGCGCTGGCGAAGTCCATCCATGTAAGCGTCATCACTGTCCAGAAAGCCTACGAGGATCTGCACAGGGACGGCTTTATCGAGACGACTGTCGGGCGGGGCAGCTTTGTGTCGGCGCAGAACAAGGACTTTTACCAGGAGGAACAACAGCGCCAGGCGGAGGAATATCTGCAGCAGGCCGCGGATATCGGGCGGACCAGCGGAATATCCCTGGGTAAGCTGGTAGAACTGTTGACCCTGTTTTACCAGGAAGAGGAATAAGGCACAGTATCATGGGCACAACAGCAATTGACTTGTGACTTGACAAATATGTAGATGGAGGTAATATGAGCAATATCTTAGAAGTGAAGGATCTGACAAAACAATACGCCGGTTTTACGCTGGATCACATCTCTTTTTCCGTTCCCGGCGGCGCGATCATGGGGCTGATCGGCGAAAACGGCGCAGGAAAGACCACGACCATCAGCGCGGTTCTTGACCTTATCCGCAAGGATGGGGGAACTGTCAATTTTTGGGGACAAGAACTGTCCTCCTCCAGACAGTTTCGGGAGGATATCGGCGTTGTGTTCGACGGCATCAATTTTTATGAGACGCTGACTCCCGCCAAGGTGGGAAAAATATCCGGAGCCGCCTACAGGCAGTGGGACCGCAGCCTGTATCGGGACTATCTGAACCGTTTTCAGCTCCCGGCGGACAAAGAGATCAAGTCCATGTCCAAGGGCATGAAGATGAAACTGTGCATCGCCACCGCCCTTTCCCACAGGCCGAAACTGCTGATCCTGGACGAGGCCACCGGAGGCCTGGACCCGGTGATGCGGGATGATATTCTGGACGTTTTTCTGGAGTTTGTGCAGGACGAGGAACACTCCATCCTGATGTCCTCCCATATCACCAGCGACCTGGAGAAAGTTGCCGACTACATTACTTTTATCCATAAGGGCAAAGTTCTCTTTTGCAAGACCAAAGACGAGCTGCGCTATCATTACGGGATCATCCGTTGCGGCGCCGCCCTGTTTGACCGGATCGATAAGGCGGAAATCCTCGCCTTTCGCAAAGAGGATTATCAGTGGAACGTACTGGTGGCCGACAGAGAAAAGGCCCGAAGAAAATATAAGGACGCGATCGTAGACGACGCTACCATTGACGATATCATGCTGCTGTATGTGAAAGGAGAACAAAAAAGATGAAAAGCCTTATCTTAAAGGATTTTTATAATATTGGACACAACGTCAAATCCATGCTGTTTATCCTTGCGGTACTTGCCGTCTCCTTTATTTCCGCATCCAATGTGTCCGGATATATATTTATCAGCGCAGGCCTGTGCGGCGCTATGATTATAACGACTTTTTCCTTTGACGATACCTCCGGCTGGATGCGGTACGCCCTGACAATGCCCATTTCCCGAAGCGAACTGGTTGCCGCGAAGTTCGCTGCGTTGGCGGTTTTCTGCACCGTCGGAAGTCTGTTTGGGCTGGCGGGCAGTCTTATCGGAGGATCGCTCACGGGCAAGATCGCCCTGACCCCTGCGGGAATCGGTGAACTGCTGTTTCTTACTTTGGCGGCATGGGAAATATCTCTGGTCTTCGGCTCCATGTCGATCCCCCTTGTGCTTAAGTACGGGTCGGAAAAAGGCCGCCTGCTGCTGTTTGTGTCCTTCCTCGTTCCGTCGGCGATCTGTTTCGGAATATACAGGCTGCTGCTTTTGTTGGGGGAGGAACTGGCCCACAGGCTGCTGTCTCTTCTGCTGTGCTGCTCGCCCGTGATTGTTCTGCTCTGGTGCTATGGGATGTATCGGATCAGCTACCGGATCTTTGCGAAACGGGAGTTGTGACTTTCTCCGGCCGTATGCTCTGGGGCCGGTTCCCGGGGCGTTTTCTGACCAGAATAAAAGGAGTGCATTGGCGGCCCTGGCCCGCGGGGTTGTCGGCGATCAGACCAAGGAGCCGAAAGTCCGGCCGATTGATCAGAGGCAGACTCTTTCCCAAAAGCTCGATCCCCATATCGTTGGCGTCCACGATGGCCATGACAACCCCGGTCTTTTGCCAGACTTCATCGCAGACTCTCTCCGGCTGGCTGGGAATGCGGATGCCGATATGGGCATATTCGGAGATATCCTCGCCGTAAAAACCGTCCAGCCCCCGTATCTCCCCGCCCAGCATGTCATAAAAAGTCCCGCGGACGCCCCGCAGGCCGTCAAAACCCGCGCAGACCGCTGCCCACAGGACTTTTGCCAGACCGCAGTGATTGATGGCGAACTGCATCTTCCTGGGCAGTCCCATGCCCGGCCCCGCGGGCGTCCGGTGGACAAAACGGCACAGGATCCTGGCCCACAGGCCGGGCCTGACCTCCTCCTCCGTGACGATTCTCCCCTGGCACAGAGCAATGACTTTCTCGCTGGAAAACAGAATGTCTCCCGGCTGGTATATGGGTTTCACATATCGCTCGATCAGATCGATATAGCTCTCGCCGATCTGCACAAAATGGGTTTTGATGGCATGGCGGGCGTAGACCTCGCCGTTTGCCGATATGGAGACTTCTTTCCCTTCGTTCGCGTAAAAATCTGTATATTCCATAGACGGATTCTCCTCGGTGATTTTTCCTTAACATAACAAATTTACCTCTAAATCACCTTTAAGATATCCGTGGGCGTTTTTTCACATCCATCGCCTTATGGTTATGAAATCTTGCTCAAAAAAACAGAACCCTCGCTGTGCAAGGATTCTGTTATATCTGATCCGCGTTATCACATCTTACATGAAAAGACCCTCATCAGCTCTGTTCCCCTTACTGAATATCCGTCATCAGTTCCAGTACCGTATCCATCCCTGTTTCCACCGCGATCTGCACAGGGGTTTTTCCGTCGTTGTTGGGCAGGTTATAATCCGCTCCTTTCTTGATCAGATACCGCGCCACTCCCTGATCGCCGTATTGCAGCGCATAGTGCAGCGCCGTATTGCCGTCGTTGTCCGCGACTTGGATATCGGCTCCGGCCTGGATCAGCGGTTTGATTACATCCTTAAAGCAATAATGATCCGCGTTGAGCATCAGGGCGGTCATCCCCTGATCGTCCCTGCGGTTTACATCCACGCCCTTTTCCAGGAAAATGGGGAGCAGATCCCTGGGAACGGTGAGATCCAAAAGCTGCGCCTGCATGAGAGGCGTTCTCCCGTATTCTCCCGGAATATCCAGATTTTTCAGCTCTTTCAATACCCTGGCCCGCGCCTCGTTGGACAGTTTTTCACCGCCTTTATCGTTTCTCACCGCGCAGTGGGCCGGCGTATTGCCTTTGCAATTCTTCACCGTGTCGTCCGCCCCGGCGTCCATCAGCAGTTTCACCACGTCGGCATGTCCGTAGATACATGCCTCATGCAGCGGCGTTGTCCCCGACTGGGCGGGAACGTCCTCTGACAGATTCACGTCCACGCCCTTTTTGATCATCACTGCCAGCGCGTCCACATGCCCCTTCCGGGCCGCCATATGTACGGCGGCTATGCCGTTTCCGTCCAGTTCTTCCATGGATTCTTTGGAAACAAGCTCCGCCGCGTCCCGGAAGAAGTCAACATACTTTTGGGATAACCCGGATGCGACATTTTTAGACATCAAAATATTTATCGGCGTCCGGCCTTTTATAACTCCGGCGTTCATGTCCACGCCCATATCCATCAGTTTACGGATAACGCCCACCCCATAGCTCACGCCCAGACATTCGTCGCGCAGACAGGAGATGCTGCCGCCCATATGGATGGGCATGGTAAAGTCCAGTCCCGCCTTTTGACAGGCGTCCAGCACCCGGTACTTGGGATCGGACTGCAGGGCATTGTGAAAAATGTCTGTGACATACCCCAATTCGTCATCGTCGTCCATATCCACCGCAGCGATGAGTTTTTCCGTCAGATACAGGGCAAAACTGAGACCGTCCAGGTCGTCGTCGGAGCGAGTGCAAAACGCGTTGCCGGTGATCCGGCTCAGATCGCTGATGCTCATGGGCGCCGTGTCCACCGGCTCCGCCCCGCAGTCCGCAAGGGCAAGGCAAAGACCCTCATTGCGCCAGTCATGGGCATGCTGTATGGGGGTCACACCCTCCTTGTTCGCCATCTGCACCAGCTCTTTATGCCGTTGCATCAACTGAAGGGCGGCGGTCATATGACCGTTTTTCATGGCCAGCATCAGCAGCGAATCGCCGTTTTCATCCACATAGTCGGTTTCGGCTCCCTTATCCAGAAAGACCTCCGTCAGCGGCCAGCTGTAATCGGAACAGTAGGAAGAGGTCAGCAGGCGTACCAGAGGCGTAAACCCTTCCTGATCCTTCTGATTGATGTCGCAGGTTAAGAGCCGGGCAATGGCCTCTCTCTGGAGCGCGGTTTTCTCCGTGCGGCTGTTTGCCAATCCCTCAAACCTGGGATACGCCAGAAAATGAAAGGCGTTCATGCCCCGCTTGTCAGAGGCGGAGACGTCGGCCCCATGCTCCAGCAGCAGTTCCGTCATCGCCAGATTGCCCCGGCAGCAGGCCAGCAAAAGGGGCGTGAGACCGTACCCCTTATCGTCAGTCACATTCACATCCTCGCCGGATAATCTTCCGTCGTCGAACATGGCCTTTATCGCGTCATAGAAATTGTGCCACACCAGAAGGTGTAACAGAGTGAGTCCATAGCCGCCATAGATACCCGTGGGCGCGATGACCGTCTCCCTCGGACACTGCGCCAGGCAGTTCTGCGTTTCCTCCACCATGTCTTTGGAAAAAATATCGTATCGGTAAATACAATTCTCAAAATCATCCTCCCACCAGGGTATGTATTTGCTCTGATTGAGCCGGGTGGCGGATTCGGTCAATAACTTGGACAGTTCTTTTACATCCATGATAGTGTCTCCTTTCGCGGTGCAACTACTTTGCGCGACGCAACTGCCTTGCGCGATGTTTGCCTGCAGAATATACGACAGACGCAATTCGATACGGACTGCTGATATAAGACTGTTTCGCAATTGCCCGGTATATATTCCTGATAAAGATATCATACCACCGAAGTCAGAAAAATGGTAGAGAAAATACAAATAAAGAATGCTGTGATTCTCCTCACATATCCCTTGACTTACAATGCTCTGAGGAGATACAATAAATTATACTGCTTAACAGTTGAAATCTGTATAAAGGATGCGCATTCATCTCTTCTGAACAAATTGCGCGCCGAAACACACAGAATATGCGGGGACAATCCTTATGGAGTTAATGGGTAAAAGCCAGGGCAAAGCCGAGAATACCGGGACGGAGGAGAACTTATACCGCGCGCTGGCGGTGGGTGATCTGCCCGCGGCATGGCTGTCAGCCAGAGCCTTTATAGAGAGATCGAAAACCGAAAAGCTTGCCTGTGCGACGGCGTTTAACTGCGGGCTCTGTCTGTACCGGCTGGGGGAATACGAAAAAAGTCTGACTGAGCTGACCCAGGCAGAGCAGTCTCTGGGCAATCCTCCCGAATTTGATATGGCGGAGAAAAAGCTGTTTGCGCAGGCCCTGTCCGTCGGAGGATCGGAGACGGCGTTTCTGCCTCTGGATCCGGACAGCGGAAAAGCGCTTGCGCGCTATGGGCTCCTGCGTGTCAAATGGCTGGCGACTCTCTGTCTCTTACGCCTGGGCAGACAGCAGGAGGCGGCGGCCGGCATCCGGTTCCTGCGGCAGTATCATATCGAGGTTCCGTGAGCGGCAGCCCATATCGCGCAGGTGCAAAAATACCCTGCGGCATTCGCCAAACGCTCGCGAAAACGAGACATCTGACGCATTGCCCGCAGGAAAAAATAAAAGGTGGGAAAAATTATGCAACTGGACAATATGTTCTTACAGGCATGTAAAAACAATCAAAAAAGCGTAGCGATAACATTTTTAAAACGGGGCGGTATCGACGTCAACAAGCGGGATGAATCCGGCAACACGCCGCTTATTTACGCCTGCATGAAAAACGCCAGAGATCTGGTAAAGCTGTTGCTGGAAAATGACGCAGACGTCAGTCTTGGCAACCAGCAGGATCGAATGCCTCTCCACTATGCGGCGGAGACGGGCAATTCGGAGATCATCGCGTTGTTGACCGGGGCGGGCGCGGACGTGAACTGCACGGATAAGAACGGCCAGACGCCTCTGATGGTCATGGCGCAACGGGGCAAGACCGACGCGGCGCTGAAATTTATCCAGAATCCCGACATTGACATCACGATCAAGGACAATGACAACCTTATGGCCATCGATTACGCCACCTCCTCCGGGCTGCGGGAACTGGTAAAAGCGCTCTCCCGGACGGAGGAAGAACACACTGACGCCTCCGGCAACACCACGCTCCATCACGCCTGCTGGAACGAGCAGGGCGAGGTGGTGAAAGTCCTTCTGGAAAAAGACAAAGACAGCGTAAACAAAGTCAATGACGATGGGGAAACGCCTCTGATCCTGGCTGTGAGGAGATCGAACCTTGTCATAACCCAGTTACTCCTGGCCGCGGGCGCTCAGGCGGAGCTCGCAGACCTAAACGGCGTTATGCCTCTACATATTGCCGCAGACAGCGGAGATTTATTTGTGGCAAAGGCTCTGATCGAAGCGGGCGCAGGGGTGAATACCAAGACTACGGATGGACAGACGCCCCTGATCCTGGCGGCCAGGAGCGGCAAGAACGATTTTACAGCCATGCTCATTGAGGCGGGCGCGGATGTGAACGCGGTGGACAACGAACAGCACAGCGCGCTGTACTACGCAACGGAAGCGGGATTTACGGAGATCGTGGAACAGCTCCTTATCGCCGGAGCGGAGAACTGACGCTCAGCAGCGCGGTGATCCGACTATTTGGAGCACTGCCGCTCTTCCTTCTTCTCCGACAGTTTCCGCTCAAAGCGGTCCTTGCGGGTATCTGTGGGAACGGATGTGGGATAGCTCCCGTCAAAGCAGGCGCTGCAATAGCCGCAGCCGCCAGCCAGGGCGTGGAGCTGTGTCACCGGCAGATA
Source organism: uncultured Acetatifactor sp. (assembly GCA_910584375.1). GTDB lineage: Bacteria > Bacillota > Clostridia > Lachnospirales > Lachnospiraceae > Acetatifactor. The sequence goes on along the minus strand of CAJUAH010000031.1, from coordinate 10,112 downwards.
GCCCAGGCTGTCCGCGCCGATGATCCGGGCCGTCTCCTGCACGCTGTGATGGCAGGCGATCAGATGCTCCCGGGAATCTATGTCCGTGCCGTAGTAGCAGGGATGCAGAAAGGGCGGCGCGGATATCCGCATATGGATCTCCCTGGCGCCCGCCTCCCGCAGCAGTCCCACGATCCGTCCGCTGGTAGTGCCCCGCACGATGGAGTCGTCCACCAGCACCACTCTCTTACCTCTGACGCTCTCTTCTATGGCGCTGAGCTTGATGCGCACCTGATCCAGCCGGGCATTCTGTCCGGGAGAAATAAAAGTCCTGCCGATATATTTGTTTTTTATCAGTCCGATCCCATAGGGAATCCCGGATTCCATGGAAAAGCCCAGGGCCGCGTCCAGTCCCGAGTCCGGTACGCCCACCACCAGGTCGGCCTGCGCCGGGTGCTGCCGGGCCAGTATCTTTCCCGCCTCTATTCTTGCGCCGTGGACGGACACTCCGTCTATCACCGAATCCGGCCGTGCAAAATATATGTATTCAAATACGCAGAGTTTTTTCGGCTGCTTTTCGCAGTGTTCCCGGCGGGATACCACGCCCTCCGGCCCGAACACCAATATCTCCCCCGGCTCCAGATCCCGCACAAACTCGGCTCCCACGGCATGCAGGGCGCAGCTCTCGGAGGCCGCCACATACACCCCCTCCGGCGTCACCCCATAGCACAGGGGACGAAACCCATAAGGATCTCTGGCACAGATCAGCTTTCTGGCGGACATCAGCACCAGAGAATAAGCGCCCTCCAGGCTGTCCATGGCGGCGCTCAGCGCATCCTCGATAGAGGGCGTGCGAAGGCGCTCTCTGGTGACGATATAGGCGATAGTTTCCGTATCGCTGGTGGTATGGAAGATGGCTCCGGAGAGTTCCAGGGTGTTGCGCAGAGCGGCGGCATTGCTGAGATTGCCGTTGTGGGCCAGCGCCATCTTACCCTTCTGGTGATTGACCTCGATAGGCTGGCAGTTGTTGCGGTTGGTGGCTCCCGTAGTGCCGTAGCGCACATGTCCCACCGCCATATTTCCCCGAGGCAGGCGGGAAAGCGTATCCGAGGTAAACACTTCGCTGACCAGGCCCAGGTCTTTGTAGGAAGAAAAAACCCCGTCGTCATTTATCACGATACCGCAGCTCTCCTGTCCCCGGTGCTGCAGGGCATACAGCCCGTAATAAGCCATGCCCGCCACATCCGCGGCGCAGGGGCTGATCACGCCAAACACGCCGCATTCTTCATGTACACTCATAGTCTGCCTCCGCCTGTCACAAGCTCATTCCTTAACGCTGATCCGGTAAATATACTACTCGCAATGTTGTGCCGCCGCCCCGATAAATCCCACAAACAGAGGGTGGGGACGGTTGGGACGGCTCTTGAACTCGGGGTGGTACTGTACGCCCACATAGAACGGACGCTCTGTCAGCTCCACCGTCTCCACCAGCCTGCCGTCCGGCGAAGTACCGCTGAGCGTCAGCCCTTTTTCCTGCAACAGCTGCCGGTAATCATTGTTGAACTCATAGCGGTGTCTGTGCCGCTCGCTGATATGAAGGGTTCCATAGCAGCGCTCCATGGCGGTGCCGGACCGGATATCACAGGGATAAGCCCCCAGCCGCAGCGTGCCGCCCTTGTCGATATCGCCGCTCTGCCCAGGCATGAAATCAATGACCTTGTGGACGCACTGCTCGTCGAACTCCCCGGAGTTGGCGTCCCTGATGCCCGCCACATTCCTGGCATACTCCGTCACCGCGATCTGCATTCCCAGGCAGATGCCAAAATAGGGGAGCCCCTGCTCCCTGGCGTACCTTGCCGCCAGGATCATGCCCTCGATGCCCCGGCTGCCAAATCCCCCCGGCACCAGTATGCCGTCCAGCTCTTTTAGCCTCTCCTTATAATTATCCGCCGTCAGCTCTTCCGAGTCGATCCAGTGGATCTCCACATGAACCCGATGAAAAAATCCGGCGTGGCGCAGCGCCTCCGCCACCGACAGATAGGCGTCGTGCAGTCCCATGTATTTGCCCACCAGACCGATCTGTACATTTTTCTCCGGGTGGCGGCTCTGCTCCACCATCCTCGTCCACTCTCCCAGCTCCGGCTCCGGGGCGTCTATGCCCAGTTCCCGGCAGACCACCGTGGAAAAACCGGACTTTTCCAGCATCAGCGGCGCCTCGTAGAGATTGGGCAGGGTGATGTTTTCTATCACACAGTCCAACTTGACATTGCAAAACAGGGATATCTTTTTGAAGATTCCCTCCTCCAGGGGTTCGTCGCAGCGCAGCACGATCAGGTTGGGATGGATGCCCATACCCTGCAATTCCTTGACGGAGTGCTGGGTAGGTTTGGATTTGTGTTCATCCGAGCCCCGCAAAAACGGCACCAATGTCACATGGATAAACAGGCTGTTCTCCCTGCCCACCTCAAGAGAGATCTGGCGCACCGCCTCGATAAAGGGCTGGGATTCAATATCCCCGATCGTACCGCCGATCTCGGTGATGACCACGTCCGCGTCGGTCTTTTTTCCCACGCTGTAGACAAACTCCTTGATCTCGTCGGTGATATGGGGAATCACCTGCACCGTGGAGCCCAGGTATTCTCCCCTGCGCTCCTTGTTCAGCACATTCCAGTAGACCTTGCCGGTGGTGAGATTGGAGTACCGGTTCAGATCCTCGTCGATAAAGCGCTCATAATGGCCCAGATCCAGATCCGTCTCCGTCCCGTCCTCGGTGACATACACCTCGCCGTGCTGGTAGGGGCTCATGGTTCCGGGATCCACATTGATGTATGGGTCCAGTTTCTGCGCCGCCACTTTCAGCCCTCTGGCCTTGAGGAGCCTGCCCAGAGACGCCGCCGTGATGCCCTTACCCAATCCCGATACCACGCCGCCTGTGATAAAGATATACTTTGTCATATGATCCTCTTTCCCGCATATCACAGGCTGGCCTGCGATACCGCGCTCCCCTTATTCTCCGCTGGCTCCGTAGTTGGCCAGCACCCGGGCGGAAGGGTCGTTCACATCGCATCCCTCCCAGGACTTGTTGGGCATCCAGAAATCCGCCACCATCCCGCTCTGCCCCGGATAATACTTTTCAAAGATCTCCCGGTACAGCAGGGACTCTTTGGTGAACGGCCTGGCATGACCGTAGGCTGCACGCCTTTCCTCGTATTCTTCCGCCGTATAGAAATCCTCCGCATATTTCTTTAAGTGATCCACCATGGAATGCCCCACCGCGTCGGAGAACGCGGCTTTTTCCCGCCACAGGATATCCTCCGGCAGATACCCGCCCTTTTCAAAGGCATGGCGCAGCAGATATTTTCCCTTGCCGTAGGTATTCAGCTTTTTCTCCGGATCCACAGCCATCACATACTCCACAAAGTCCAGATCTCCAAAAGGCACCCGGGCCTCCAGAGAGTTCACGGAGATGCAGCGGTCCGCCCGCAGCACGTCGTACATATGCAGTTCCCGAATCCTTTTTTCCGCCTCCCGCTGAAACTCCTCCGCGGAGGGGGCAAAATCCGTGTACTTGTACCCAAAGAGTTCGTCGGAGATCTCCCCTGTGAGCAGGACGCGGATATCCGTCTGCTCATGGATGGCCTTGCAGACCAGATACATGCCGATGCTGGCCCGGATCGTGGTGATATCATAAGTGCCCAGCAGGTACACCACTTCCTCCAGCGCGGCCAATACATCCTCTTTGGCGATAATGACTTCCGTGTGCTGGCTGCCGATATAGTCCGCCACCTCTTTGGCATATTTCAGGTCGATGGCATCCTCGCTCATGCCTATGGCAAAGGTGCGTATGGGCGCGTCGCTCTTTCGGGCCGCCACCGCGCAGACCAGCGAGGAATCCAGCCCGCCGGAGAGCAGAAAGCCCACCTTGGCGTCCGCCACCAGGCGCTTTTCAATGCCCGCCACCAGCTTGTCATGAATGTTGCCGCATACGGTCTCCAGGTCGTCCTCACAGACAGCTTTCACCTCGGTCATATCCCGGTAACAGACAAATTCTCCGTTTTTGTAATAATGCCCCGGCGGGAAGGGGCGGATCTCACCGCACAGCCCCACCAGGTTCTTGGCCTCGCTGGCAAACAGGATCGTCCCCTCCCGGTCATATCCGTAATACAGGGGGCGGATGCCTATGGGATCCCGGGCGGCGATATACTCCTGCGTGTCCCCGTCATAGAGAATACAGGCAAACTCCGCGTCCAGCATGCGAAACATCTCCGTGCCGTATTCCCGGTACAGAGGCAGCAATATCTCGCAGTCCGAGTCGCTCTGGAAAGCGTATTTATCCGAGAGCGACTCCCTTATTTTCTCAAATCCGTATATCTCGCCGTTGCACACCAGATAGCTTTTTCCCAGAGAGAAGGGCTGCATGCCCGCAGGGGTAAGCCCCATGATGGCAAGCCTGTGAAATCCAAGCAGCCCTTTCCCGGTATCCACGATCCGGCTGTCGTCCGGCCCTCTGGAAAGGGTTCTGTCGAACCCTTTCCGAAATTTGTCCAAGGCGGCGTTACTGCCGCAATAACCCATGATCGAACACATGTTGAACCTCCGTTATTTTACTGAAACGACAGTAACCCACCGTTTATATTTGTCATCGCACTCCGAAGAGCAGATCCCCGTATGTAGGGAAAGGCCAATAACTCTTTGCCGTCAGCGTCTCCGCCTCGTCGCAGGGGATGCGCAGTTCGTTCATCCCCGGCAGGATGCTGTCCCGGACCACATAGCTCTGGGCCGTGATATCTTCCGCACTGTGCAGGGATACGATGGCCTGCTCCAGTTCCTCTATCTTCACCGATATCCGCTCTGTCAGAACGGACAGCTTTCTCACCAGCTCCGTCTCATAGCCGCAGGTGATACCCGCGTCCAACGCTTTCTTGGCGGCGGCGGTCTGCGCCACCTTGAGGGCATAGTTCTCGATGGCCGGGAGGATCTGGGTTCTCGCCATATCCACCATGGTGCCTGCCTCGATCAGCACGGACTTGCAGTAATTCTCCAGCATAATCTCGCATCTGGATCTCAGCTCCGCCTCAGAAAATACCTTGTGGGACGTGAGCATCTTCACATTTTTCTCATCCAGCAGATGGGGCATGCAGTCCGGGGTGGTACGGTAGTTCAGCAGTCCCCTCTTCTCCGTGGCCTCCTTGATCCATGCGTCGTCATAGCCGTTGCCGTTGAAGATGATATTCTTGTGGTCTTTGATGGTCTTGCGGATCATCTCATGCAGCGCGGTCTCAAAGTCCTCCGCTCCCTCCAGCCTGTCGGCGTAGATCCTCAGGCTCTCCGCCACGGCGCTGTTCAGCATCATGTTGGCGCAGGCGATGCTGTTGGAGGAACCCAGCATACGGAACTCAAACTTGTTGCCGGTAAAGGCAAAGGGCGAGGTGCGGTTGCGGTCGGTGGTATCCCGGTTGAACTTGGGCAATACATTGACGCCCAGTTTCATCTGGGTCTTCTCCACGCCGCTGTAGGGCTGGCCCGACTCGATGGCCTCCAGCACGGCGTTCAGCTCGTCTCCCAGGAAAATGGATACCACGGCGGGAGGCGCCTCGTTGGCTCCCAGCCTGTGATCGTTGCCCGCAGTGGCCACCGAGAGGCGGAGCAGATCCTGATAGTCGTCCACCGCTTTGATCACGGCGCACAGGAAGAGCAGGAACTGCGCGTTCTCATAGGGGGTCTCGCCGGGGGACAGCAGATTCACGCCCGTGTCCGTGGCCAGGGACCAGTTGTTGTGCTTGCCGCTGCCGTTCACGCCCGCAAAGGGTTTTTCATGGAGCAGGCACACCAGCCCGTGCTTTGCCGCCACCTTCTGCATGATCTCCATGGTCAGCTGGTTGTGGTCGGTGGCGATATTGGTGGTGGTGTAGATGGGGGCCAGTTCATGCTGGGCGGGAGCCACCTCGTTGTGCTCGGTCTTGGCCAGGATGCCCAGTTTCCACAGCTCGTCGTTCAGCTCCTGCATATAAGCGGCCACCCGGGGCTTGATCACGCCGAAATAGTGATCTTCCATCTCCTGTCCCTTGGGGGGCTTGGCGCCGAACAGCGTCCTGCCGGTAAAGCGCAGATCCGGGCGCTGGTCGTACATCTCCCTGGTGATCAGGAAATACTCCTGCTCGGGCCCCACGGAGGTGCGGACACATTTTACCGAATCATTCCCAAAGAGCCGCAGAATACGCAGCGCCTGCCTGTTCAGCGCCTCCATGGAACGCAGCAGCGGCGTTTTCTTATCCAATGCCTCGCCGCCGTAAGAGCAGAACGCGGTGGGAATGCACAGGGTCTTCCCTTTTATAAAAGCATAAGAGGTAGGATCCCATGCGGTGTAGCCTCTCGCCTCAAAAGTGGCCCGCAGACCGCCGGAGGGGAAAGAGGAAGCGTCCGGCTCGCCCTTGATCAGCTCCTTGCCGGAAAACTCCATGATCACGCCGCCGTCGGGGGACGGGGAGATAAAGCTGTCATGTTTCTCCGCCGTTATGCCGGTGAGAGGCTGGAACCAATGGGTATAATGGGTGGCGCCGTGGGCCACGGCCCAGTCCTTCATAGCGACGGCCACCGCGTTGGCAACGCTGATATCCAGCTTTGCCCCCTCGTCGATGGTTTTTTTCAGGGACTGATAAACCTTGGCGGACAGGCTGGCCTTCATCACCCTGTCGTCAAACACCAGACATCCAAAATAATCCGATACTTTTTCCATAATACGATCCTCCTCTTTTTTGCTATACATAAAGAAAAGGCGTCCTTGAGCACATCACTCAAAGACGCCTTTGCCTTTCATATCCTGCATTATGCACCACGACAAAAGATTTGTCAAGTACTGTTTTTAAAATGGAGCGGAGAATCGGCGGCTGCAATCGGGACTTGACAAATGTAGGGGCACGGTGTAAAGTACTGATAAATGAGCAAGGGCGTTCATTTTGGTGCGAAACCAATTTTGTTTTTGTGCCGAAATGAGCGCCCTGTCGGCAAGTAACAGACAGGGGAAAGTGAGGAAAGATTATGAAGTATTCGGCGCAGGAGGTTGTGCAGTATGTAGAGGAGGAGGACGTGAAGTTCATACGTCTGGCCTTCTGTGATGTGTTTGGCAGGCAGAAGAACATCTCCATCATGCCTCAGGAATTGCCCAGAGCCTTTAAGCACGGTATCGCTTTTGACGCTTCCTCCGTGGCCGGATTCGGGGATGAGGCCCATTCGGATCTGCTGCTCCACCCGGAGCCGGATACGCTGATGCAGCTGCCCTGGAGGCCGGAGCACGGCAGGGTGGTACGCATGTTCAGCCGGATCTCCTACCCTGACGGCAGCCCCTTTGAGTGCGATACCAGAAGTCTGCTCAAGCAGGCCATAGAGGATGCGGAAAAATGCAATCTTCGCTTTGATTTTGGAGCGGAGCAGGAATTTTACCTGTTTACATTGGATGAGAACGGGAGAGCCACCAAGACTCCTTATGACAGCGCGGGATACATGGATATCGCCCCCGATGACAGAGGCGAAAATATCCGCCGGGAGATCTGTCTCACGCTGGAGCAGATGGGCATCCGGCCGGAAAGCTCCCACCATGAGGAAGGACCCGGTCAGAACGAGATCGACTTCCGGTACTCGGACGCTCTCACCGCCGCCGACAACGCCATGACATTTCAGAACGTGGCACGGATTGTGGCGCACAGAAACGGTTTGGCTGCGGATTTCAGCGCAAAACCCCTGCCCGACAGGCCGGGAAACGGATTCCATATCAATATATCCGTAAATACGGGGGATGTGAACGCTCCCTTAAGCGCCGCGATCGCCGGTATCATGGCCAAGATACGGGAGATGACGCTGTTCCTGAACCCTACGGAAAATTCCTATGCGCGTTTCGGCAGCGACAAGGCTCCCCGATACATCTCCTGGTCCGCGGAGAACCGCTCCCAGCTGATCCGTATGCCTGCGCTGGCAGGCGGGAATCCACGGGCAGAACTGCGTTCTCCCGACCCCTGCGCCAATCCCTATCTGGCCTTTGCGTTGCTTATTCAGGCTGGGCTGGGCGGCATAACTGTCGGCAGGGAATTGCCTGGGGCTACTGATTGCAACCTGTATACGGCAAAACCGGAGCTCCTAAGCGCATTACAGCAGTTGCCCGTCAATCTGGAGAGCGCACGCCGGATAGCAGGAGAAAGCGACTTTATAAAAAAACGCATACCTGCTGCCATCCTGGACGCCTACTGCGGAAAATAAACGGCATCACACGGATACAGCCTTGATCGGCCCGCCAGCCCCGGTTACACGGGCGGGGCGCCGTATCCGCCATAGAATAAGTTTGCACGGTATAAGTCTATCTGCATAATACAGCGGGAGGAGGGGAAATAGTATGAGTCTGGAGCAACATGTATACAGCGTTTTGGTGGTTTCCGCTATGGACAATTTCAACTCAGCCCTGGCGTCACTGCTCCCCGAGGCCTCCTATTCCCCGGTTCAGACAGTCTCCAGCATCAGTACGGCTAAAAGAATGCTGGCGGAGCGACATTATGACTTTGTGATCGTCAATTCTCCCCTGCCCGATGACCCGGGCACGCGGCTGGCCATCGACGCCTGCGCCGTAAGCGGAACGGTGGTTCTGCTGCTGGTAAAGTCCGAATCCTATATCAGTGTCTACGACAAGGTAGTCGTCCACGGGGTCTTCACCCTGTCCAGGCCCATCTCCCGGCAATCACTGCTGCTGGCGCTGGGCTGGATGGCCAGCGCCCGGGAACGTCTGCGCAAAATAGAAAAGAAGACCCTGTCCATCGAGGATAAAATGGAGGAGATCCGTCTCGTGAACCGGGCAAAATGGCTATTGATCAGCGAACTTAAAATGGATGAGCCCCAGGCCCATCGCTATATCGAAAAACAGGCCATGGACATGTGCGTCTCCAAACGCCGGGTGGCCGAAGAGATCATACGCACCTACTCGTAAAAAATCCTTCTATCACTCCCTGCTATTTGCCTGTCCGGCTATAGCCGCCACCTCTACATTTCGGCAATGCAATTTCACTAACCGATACTTGAAAATAAAGTCAGCCATGGTATAATCAAAGTGATACGCCGGAAATACATGGGCGGCTTTTTGAGGTACGGCGCGCAGCAGGAATACGCTGCTGACGCATATGTAAATATTTTGCGAAGGAGGGCAGACGTATATATCGGGCTGGCATAATTTATTATGAGCACCCAGTCGGGCATTTTGAAAAGCAAGGTCTTAGCAGAAAAAGTACCCATAGGATGTGGGACAAATTATACGAGTCTTAGGAGGTCTATTATTTATGAACAAAAAGAGAACGGCGGTAGAGGTGTATTTATCTACGGTGTTTAAGTGGGGACTTATTATATTGGTATGTGCCTGCATGTGCGCTACTGTTATGTTTAATACGGAAAAACTGTTAGGATTATATCCTACGGTTCCATGGCTTGCAACGATCGGTTTAGGTATTATGGATTTGACTTTTTTTGTTACCGCAATACTGATCGTAAGATCCTCATTTGACAAAGACGGATATTTAAAAGAAGGCAGATTACGAATTGGCAAACTCTTTTCAATAGTTATATTGGTTGTACAATGGAACTATCTGTTGTATATGCTTCCAACCAGAACTTTTTGGGGATTTTTGTTCTTTTTCCTTATCTTGGTAGCGTTCTTTCTGGATATTAAACTGCTGCTTATCAGCGGTTTGACTTGTATGGTTTCACTGTTTATTGGTTGGATTATTCGTGGAACGGATCTTCTGCCGGTCAAGGATGAGTTATTCCTTACGGATACGATCATGTGTTTAGTTGCTCTCGTACTGTCCCTGACAGGCTTACTGATTTTCGTTTTCTTTGTTTCTCATTTCTTAGTAAATGCAAAAAAAGACGAATTGGAAAAGAACAGCGAACATGTTACAAGTATTCTGTTGGCCGTACAGTCATTATCCGAAAACCTGCAGACAGCGGGTTTATCACTCTCACAGGTATCTGAGAACGAAAGTGCTTCTGCCGAAGAATTAGCGGCTACAAGTGAGCAGTTAGTTGAAAGCAGTAATTTGCTCAGTGAAGTGCTATAATAAAGTTGTAACGGGAGTGGCTAATGAGATATAATAAAAATC
>CAJUAH010000030.1 GCA_910584375.1 uncultured Acetatifactor sp. | reverse complement strand
AGCTCGTCGGGCTCATAACCCGAAGGTCACAGGTTCAAATCCTGTCCCCGCTACTCAAATGCCCAGATAGCTCAGTTGGTAGAGCAGAGGACTGAAAATCCTCGTGTCACTGGTTCGATTCCGGTTCTGGGCACTATTTTATTGGAAAAAGCGGCAGAAAAGGCAAAAACATCCTTTTTCTGTCGCTTAATTTATGTTATACTATAGGGTAGGATATAAAACTGTGTATCATATAATGGTAATACCGTAAATTGTAAGGGAAAGAATATGGACAAAAGCAAATTGCTCTTTTATGACGCATATGAAGATTTTTACGCCATGGCAGGAGTTTCAAAGGCTTTTGGCGCATACTGCAAGGATGCGTTTGGAGAGGATTTTTCCCAGGACGGCTTTAGCAATCTGGAACAGATCGACATGATTTTGCCGTATATCCCTGGAGGAAAAGATATTTCCATTCTGGACATTGGGTGCGGCAATGGCAAGGCGCTTGGCTATTTGCAGAGAAAGACCGGAGCCTATATCTATGGATTTGATTATTCCGAACAGGCGATTCGCAGCGCAAGAGCATTGTTTACGGAAAGGTCGGAGTTTAGAGAGAGCATAATCGGGGAGACGGATTATCCGGAAGAGAAGTTTGATGTGATCATTTCCATGGATACAATGTATTTTGCACAGGATATGACAGCGTTTGTGACGCAGATAAAAAGATGGTTAAAGCAGGAGGGCATCTTTTTTGTGGGGTATCAGGAGGGGGATGTATTACCCAAAACCTCAGATGCGGAAACGACCATACTTGCAAAAGCATTGAAACACAATAAGATGAAATACGAAGTGACTGATATTACGAGACAGACATATGACTTGCTTGTCACAAAACGCAGGGCTGCGGTCAAGCACCATGCGGAATTTGTGGCTGAGGGATATGGGAGCTGGTTTGACCTGATTATGGGGCAAACGGAATGTGTTACAGAACCCTATGCGCAATTCAAGGAGAAGATGGCAAGATACATCTATGTGGCCAGGAAGTCAGGAGAATAAGGTTGCCGGCGGTTATTTTTCTGTTTGCAACGGGGGTGGAGGTTCTGCAATATTTCAGGCTGGCGGAACGGCTGGGGCTGACTGACAATCGATTGCTGCGGACCGGGCAATGGCTGTATAGGAGAGGGCAGATAGCCGATAGGAATAAGGGGTAAAAAGATGGAAGTAGGGATAAATCAAAGAGGCTGGCAGAGCCGGGTCCGGCGTCGCAGCGAGAAACAGGCCGAGAAGTTTCGGCGGCGATATCAGAGAGAACACAGATTGTATCACGCGATACGGGAGGACGCACAGGATATCCTGCACTCCGCCAATTTCCGCAGGACCCGGCAGCATATACAGCACGGAACCATGACGGTGAGCAGTCATTGTATGGCGGTGGCAAAGTGTAGTCTGTATTTCAGTGAAAAACTGGCGGTATTACATATCCGCTGCAACCGCAGGGAATTGATCCGGGGAGCGCTGCTGCACGATTATTTCCTCTATGACTGGCACGACAAAGAGCATGTGCAGATCCACAATCTGCACGGTTTCTACCATCCGGGGATCGCCCTGAAAAACGCCTCTGCCGAGTATAGCCTGACGCCCCGGGAGAGGGATATTATCAAAAAGCATATGTGGCCGCTGACGGTGGTGCCGCCTATGTGCAGGGAGGCGTGGATCGTGACCGTGGCGGACAAATGGTGTTCAACGCTGGAAACATTGCGTCTGCGTCATGGACACGGCGCTATCAGCCATGGCGCTGTGGAGAGCGGAGCTACGGGACTGCCTGACGCAGGTGACGCATCGGCATCCGATACGCAGGAAAATATAGTAGAAACGGAAAAAGAAAGTGGAGACGCTATTTGAGAAATTAAAGGACTATGCCGGTTCGGAAATATATCCCTGTCATATGCCGGGACACAAGCGGCAAGGGGCGGGGGCGCTGCCGCAGGGGCTGGCGGAACTGGATATTACCGAGATAGAGGGCTTTGATAATCTGCATCAGCCGGAGGGGGTCATAAGGCAGCTGCAGCAGTATGCGGCCGATGCTTATGGGGCGGAGGAAACCTATTATCTTGTGGGAGGAAGTACCTGCGGGATATTGAGCGCTGTCAGCGCCGCCGTTCCTCGAAACGGGAGGTTGCTGATCGCCCGTAACTGCCACAAGTCCGTATATCATGCGGCTTATCTGCGGCAGCTTAAGCTCTCCTATCTGTATCCGAAACAGGTGCCGGAAATAGGAATCTGTGAGGCCGTATCGCCGCGGCAGGTGCGGGAAGCTTTGGAGAGGGAACCGGATATTGACGGCGTGCTGATCGTCTCTCCCACCTATGAAGGAAGGATCGCGGAAGTGGCGGAGATTGCGCGGATTGCACACAGCCATGGCATACCGCTGATCGTGGATCAGGCCCATGGCGCGCATCTGGGGTTTCATCCCTCCTTTGCCCCGGGCGGGAGCCGGGCCGGGGCGGATCTGGTGGTGGTCAGTGTACACAAGACTCTTCCGGCTATGACCCAGACTGCTTTGCTGCAGGTGGGCGGTTCTCTGGTAGACCGGCGGAGGATCAGAAGATTTTTGCAGATATATCAGAGCAGCAGCCCCTCCTATGTACTGATGGCCAGCATTGACAATGCCGTCCGCCTGGCATGGGAGCAGGGGGAAAAGCTTTTCGGGGAGATGATCCGGAACTGGAACGGTATGTTAAGGCAGCTGTCAGCCTGCCGGGCTTTGACTGTATGGCCGCCTGCCGCATTGCCACAGGAGGAGTATCAAAGGCATCAGGATATTGGAAAATTAGTGATTTCTGTGAAAGATACCGGGATAACAGGGGAAGAATTATACAGAGAGCTTTTGGAGCGTTACGCATTGCAGATGGAGATGGCATGCGACGGCTATGTGCTTGCCATGTTTACCATAGGGGACACGCCTCAGGGGTATCAACGTCTGACAGACGCGCTGCTGGAGATTGACAGCCGACTGCAAAGGGCGGAAAGCGAAAAAAAACCGGAAACCTCTGTCAAGGAAACGGAAAGCTGCGCTGAGACAGCGAGACACAGGGGCGGGCTGCCTCTGTGGGAGGGCTGGGACAGTTCCGCGCAGTGGATTGCCCTGGAAGACGCCGTGGGCAGATATGTGGGAGAATTTATAAATATCTATCCGCCGGGAATTCCCGTTCTGGTGCCGGGCGAGCTCATGGAGGAGGCAGACAGGATCCTGCTGGAGAGATATCTGTCCCAGGGGCTGAATGTGCAGGGCGTCTCCGTAAAAGACGGGATTCCTGGCGTTAGGGTGATTGCGGGAATGCGATGAAGGGTGATTACGGAACCTGTAAGGTGATTGAGGAACTTAAAATAAGATAAAAAAATAGGAAAGGAAGATATAATGAGAAAGACAAAAATTGTATGTACGATTGGACCTGCCTGCGATACGGAGGAAAAATTAAAGGAGCTGATGCTGGCCGGCATGGATGTGGCCAGATTCAATTTCTCCCACGGAACCCATGAGGAGCAAAAGGAAAAGTTGGAGAAAGTACTCAAAGTCAGAAAGGAACTGGGACTCCAGGTGGCGACTCTGCTTGACACCAAGGGACCCGAGATCCGGCTGAGGGACTTTGAGAGAGGACGCGCGGAACTGACGGCCGGTCAGAAATTTGTGCTGACTACGGAGGAAATCCTGGGCAACAGCGAGAGAGCGGCCATTTCCTACAAAAATCTGCGGGAGGACATCAGCGTCGGCACCCATATATTGATTGACGACGGACTGATCGAGATGCGGGCGGACGAGATCACGGACACGGATATTGTCTGTACGGTCCTGAGCGGCGGCCCGGTATCCAACCACAAAGGCGTCAATGTGCCGGGGGTGGTTCTGTCCATGCCCTATATCAGCGAGGTTGACCGGCAGGACATTCTCTTTGGCATTGAGATGGGATATGAATTTCTGGCGGCGTCCTTTGCCAGGACGAAGGAGGACATTCTGGAGGTGCGACGGATTCTGGACGAGCACCATAATGATATGAAAATCATAGCCAAGATCGAAAACATGCAGGGAATCGAGAATCTGGAGGAGATTCTGGAGGTATCCGACGGCGTTATGGTAGCAAGGGGAGATATGGGCGTAGAGATTCCCATCGAGGAGATACCGGCCCTGCAAAAGCGGATGATCCGTATGGCGGTATCCCAGGGTAAGCATGTGATTACCGCCACGCAGATGCTGGAGTCCATGATCAAGAATCCCCGTCCCACCAGGGCGGAGGTTACGGATATAGCCAACGCCATCTATGACGGCACCACGGCCATCATGCTTTCCGGCGAGAGCGCCGCGGGCAAATATCCGGTGGAGGCGGTGCAGACCATGGCGCGGATCGCGGAATGCGCCGAGAAAGATCTGGACTACAGAGGCAAGATGGATGAGCTGGCCTCCGAGGGCAGCCCTGACACTACCACGGCTATTTCCTACGCCACCTGTACCACGGCTATGGATCTGCATGCCAGCGCCATTATCACCGTGACCATGTCCGGTTTTACCGCAACGAAAGTTGCCAAATACAAGCCCTCCTGTCCGATCATCAGCTGCAGCGTGAATTCCAGAGTGTGCAAGCAACTGAATCTTCTCTGGGGCTGCCAGCCTCTGCTGCTGCCGGAAAAGGACGATACGGAAGAACTGTTCGACGCGGCTGTGGAGGAGGCCCAAAAGGCCGGATATATCAAGACCGGAGAACTGGTAGTCATCACTGCCGGAGTTCCGCTGGGCAAATCGGGTACCACCAATATGATCAGAGTAGTCGAGGTCAGGTAGACAATATGGGAAAAATAATATGCCTGATGGGGAAAAGCTCCACCGGGAAAGACACCGTATACAAGCATCTGATGGCGGATCAGGGACTGGGGCTGCGTCCCATCGTTTCCTATACCACCCGCCCCATAAGGGCAGGAGAACAGGACGGGGTGGAATATATTTTTACCGATGAAAGGGGTTATCTGGGGCTGCGTGACACAGGCCGTATTATTGAGGAACGGGCCTATGACACCTGTCACGGACTCTGGCGGTATTTCACCGTAGCAGACGGTCAGATCGATCTGGAGGCGGCGGATTACTGCATGATCGGTACACTGGAAGCCTATGTGAGTATCCGGGATTATTTTGGTCCCGGTCAGGTACTGCCCGTGCTGTTGGAGCTGGACGACGGCGAGCGCCTGAGCAGGGCGCTGGCTCGGGAAAAAGCGCAGAAACAGCCCAGATATGAAGAGATGTGCCGCCGCTTTCTGGCCGACAGGCAGGATTTTTCCGAAGGACGTATACGGGAGGCAGGCATCCACAGAAGATTTAATAATGACGATCTGGAGCGTTGTCTGAATGAGATTCAGGATTATATTAAGAAAGGACTCAGAAGTACATAAAACAGTTGTTTTGGAGTATGCACAACACGTACGTCGGTCACGGCAGTGGAATGGTTTCGGCAATATGACACTACCGATATGCGCAGGGAGGACGAATAATGGATATCAAGGTAAATCAGACGACCAGCGCCGCGCCTGTGGAAAACACCGCGCAGGTACAGCAGTCGGACGGAAATTTTAAATTTACTCTTGCCAGCCATATCGAGGAGGCGGAGTTGCAGGAAAGACTCAGCGCCCTGATGGAGCAGATCACGATGGAAGGTGATAAACTGGCCAAGCGCAAGGATCTGCGGGATATGAAACATTATCGCGGGCTGGTCAAGGCGTTTATGAATGAGATCATCAGCCGCTCCCATTCTTTTTCCAGGGAAAATTTTCTGGACCGGAAAGGACGACACCGTGTCTACGGCATTGTGCGGCTGGTAGATCAGAATCTGGACGATCTGGCCCAGGAGCTGATGAAAGACGAGAAGGACAATCTGGCGATCCTTTCCAAGATCGGGGAGATCAGGGGGTTGCTGCTGGATATTTTCATGTGATAAAAGTGGGCGGCTAAAAGCGGCCAAGGTACATAAGGAGAGGGCTTATGGCAGGATTTCAGAGTATTGTGGGACAGGAACAGCTCAAGGCGCATCTGCAGGGGGCGCTGGAAACACATAAGGTATCCCATGCCTATATCATCAGTGGGGAAAAATCTTCCGGCAAGGAGTATATTGCCAGGATATTTGCCATGGCGCTGCAGTGTGAGCGGGGAGGAATTGAGCCCTGTAACGAGTGTCATTCCTGCAAACAGGCGCTGTCCAAAAACCAGCCGGATATAATCTATGTGAGCCACGAGAAACCCAATACCATCAGCGTGGACGATATTCGCGCCCAGGTGAACAATGATGTGGCGATCAAGCCTTACAGCAGCCGCTATAAGGTGTACATAATTAACGAGGCGGAGAAGATGACGCCCCAGGCTCAGAACGCGATCCTCAAGACTCTGGAGGAACCGCCGGAGTATGCGGTGATCCTGCTGCTGGTATCCAATGTCAATTCGCTGCTGCCCACGATCTTAAGCCGCTGTGTGCTGCTGAATATGAAACCGGTCAGGGATGCTCTGGTAAAAAAATATCTGATGGAAGAGCTGCAGGTGCCGGATTACAAGGCGGAGGTCTGCGTGGCTTTTGCCAGGGGCAATGTGGGCAAGGCCAAGGCTCTGGCCTCCAGCGAAGAGTTTGAGAATGTGAAAAATGAAGCGCTGGGACTGCTGAAATACCTGCAGGACATGGAGATTCCGGAGATTGTCACAGCCGTAAAAAAGGTGGGAGAATTTAAGCTGGAGGTCAGCGATTATCTGGATATACTGGCGATCTGGTATAGGGATGTGCTGCTGTTTAAAGCGACGGCGGACGTCAATGGGCTGGTATTTCGTGAGGAGATACAGGCTATCCGGAAGGTGGCGGGCCGCAGCAGCTATGAGGGGATTGATAACGTGATACGTTCTCTGGACAAGGCCAAGAGACGTCTGGATGCCAATGTCAATTTTGACCTGACAATGGAGCTTCTTTTCTTGGAAATGAAGGAAAACGGGTAAGAATTTTCCTCTTTCCATATACTGCGAGCTGTGATAAGATATATGGAGTACAATGCAGACGCGATATTTAGTAAAAGTGAGGTATATAGATGACAAAAGTAGTGGGTATCAGATTTCGCACTGCGGGCAAAATTTATTTTTTTGATCCGCTGCATTATGAGATAAAGAGAGGGGACAATGTGATCGTGGAGACTGCCAGAGGCATTGAGTTTGGCACGGCGGTCAGCGATGTGAGAGAGGTGGAGGACGACAAGGTGGTCCAGCCTCTGAAACCGGTACTCAGGGTGGCCAACGAGCGGGACCGGGAACAGGAGGCCGCCAACAAGCTGAAGGAGAAGGAAGCCTATAGGATATGCCTGGAAAAGATACAGAAACATGAGCTGGAGATGAAACTGATCGATGCGGAATATACTTTTGACAACAATAAGGTTTTGTTTTATTTTACCGCCGATGGCCGCATTGATTTTCGGGAGCTGGTAAAGGATCTGGCGGGTGTGTTCAAGACCCGTATTGAGCTGCGGCAGATCGGTGTCCGGGATGAGACCAAGATCCTGGGGGGGATCGGTATCTGCGGCAGACCCCTGTGCTGTCATACTCATCTGTCGGATTTTATACCCGTCTCCATCAAGATGGCCAAGGAGCAGAATCTGTCCCTGAATCCCACGAAAATCTCGGGGGTGTGCGGCAGGCTGATGTGCTGTCTGAAACATGAGGAGGACACCTATGAGGAGTTGAACCGCAGACTTCCGGGCATAGGGGATTATGTGACCACCGAGGACGGTCTGCGGGGCGAGGTGCATAGTGTGAATGTGCTGCGCCAGCTGGTAAAAGTCGTAGTGGATAAGGACGACGAGAAGGAAATTCTGGAATATCCGGTGGAAGAGCTGCGCTTTAGACGGCGACATGGCAAAAAGGAACAGATGGATCTGTCCCAGGAAGAATTGCGGGAACTGGAGAGAATGGAGCAGCAGGATCAGCTGGAGAGCCAGGAGGAAAAGGAAGAGGAGCCCACAGGGCGGCCGGAACGCCGGGAGCATCCCGGGAGGGGATCTGCCCCGGAAAAGCGTGAGCGCCGGGAGCGGAATGAGTCCGAAGAGCGAACGGACAGAACGGACAGGAGAGAGCGGACAGGCCGTGACAGACATCCCAGACATACGGAGCGGCAGCAGGAAGGATATCAGGAGCGGGGAGAGCGGGACAGGACTCAAAACCATCGGAGCAGACGCGAACGTGGTGAGGACGGCAACAGGCGCGAATACAGTCCCCGGCAGCACGAGGAGAGAGCCGAGAGGGGAGAGAACCGCCACAGAAACGACTATCGCAGACGTCAGGGAAACCGTCCGCGAAGAGAACGGGGAAATCGGGATTGGGAACAAAATGAACAGGAGTGAAGAGTCGTCTTTTTTGAAAGACAGAGAGCGTATTGACGATTTGCAGAGGAACGGATACAGGATCATACAGCATCCTGAAAAATTCTGTTTCGGCATGGATGCGGTACTGCTCTCCGGTTTTGCCACGGCGCACCGGGGAGAACGGGTACTGGATCTGTGTACAGGAACGGGGATCATCCCCATCCTGATGGAAGCCAAAACGGAGGCGGCGCATTTGACAGGGCTGGAGATTCAGGAGGAGAGCGCGGATATGGCCCGACGCAGTGTGGCGCTAAACGGCCTGGAGGAGAAGATCGATATTGTGACAGGTGATGTCAGAAAGGCAGACAGTTACTTTTCGTCTGCTTTTTTTGACGTAGTCACCTGCAATCCTCCCTATATGATCGGGCGGCACGGACTGACCAATCCTGAGGCGCCCAAGGCCATTGCCCGTCATGAGATTCTCTGTACCCTGGAGGATGTGGTGGGACAGACGGCCCGGCTGCTTAAAGCGGGAGGACATTTTTACCTGATCCATCGCCCTTTTCGGCTGGCGGAGATTATAACCACGCTGGCGCGCTGTAAGCTGGAGCCCAAGAGGATGCGGCTGGTATATCCCTATGTGGACAAAGAGCCAAATATGGTGCTGATCGAGGCCGTGAGGGGCGGGAAACCGCGCATGACAGTGGAAAGTCCCCTGATCATATTTCGGGAGCAGGGAGTGTACACGGAGGAGATCCGGGAGAAATACGGTTTTTAAGGGCGGACGCCTCCGGATTTTGCAGCTCCCTGGGATTTACGAGAACGGTAAAGGAGAGAGAATATGGCCGGAACATTGTATCTGTGCGCTACTCCCATAGGCAATCTGGGAGATATGACGCCCCGGGTAGTGGAAACTCTGCATATGGTGGATGTGATAGCGGCGGAGGATACCCGCAACAGTATCAAATTGCTGAATCATTTTGACATTCATACTTCCATGACCAGCTACCACGAATATAACAAGGTGGAAAAGGCCCGGCAGCTGGTGGGTCAGTTACTGTCCGGACAGAACATCGCGCTGATCACTGACGCGGGCACTCCGGCCATATCAGATCCCGGGGAAGTATTGGTGCGCATGTGCCAGGAGCAGGGTATAGCGGTGACCAGCCTGCCGGGCCCCGCGGCCTGTATTACCGCGCTGACGCTTTCGGGACTGTCCACCAGACGTTTTTGCTTTGAAGGTTTTCTGCCCGCGGATAAAAAGGAGAAAGCGGCGGTGCTGCAGGAGCTGGCGCAGGAAAGCCGCACTATGGTTCTCTATGAGGCTCCTCACCATTTGACGCGGACGCTTGAGGAGTTGTATCGGGCTCTGGGACAGCGCCGGATCACCCTGTGCCGGGAACTGACCAAGAAGTTTGAGACGGTAACGCCCACCACATTGGAGGAGGCATTGGAGCATTATAGCAGGGAGGAGCCCCGGGGGGAGTATGTGCTGGTACTGGAGGGCAAGAGCCTGGAACAAAAGCGCCGGGAGGACATTGCGGCATGGGAGAATATGTCCGTTGAGGAACATATGGAGTACTATCTGCAGCAGGGACTGGACCACAAATCGGCCATGAAACAGGTCGCTCAAGACCGGGGGGTGGGAAAGCGGGAGATCTATCGGCATCTGCATGTGGAGTAAAGGTGCGGAGGACATTTTGCAGAATAAAACTGTGGAGCAAGCCGTCTCTGCACGAAAGGAGGAAGGTATGGCGTCAAATTGTGACAGTTGTGTCAATTATGTGTTTGACGAAGAGGACGAGTGCTTTTACTGTCTTGTGAATTTGGACGAGGACGAGATGTACCGGTTTTTGACCGGTACGCAAAACGCCTGCCCTTATTATCAGTTAGATGACGAGTACGCAGTGGTACGCCACCAGATATAAAGGGAATGTTTAAAATATTGTGAAATCTGTTTTTCGCATGTATAGTAAATCTGCGCCGGATGCATACTATCTCTGGAATACAAAACAATTTTATATTGTAGGAGGTAGAGACATGCCCAATATTTCGGAACTCGACTTACAGAATCTCAGACATCTGATCGGCGGCTATGACACCACACACTGCAAGATGAAGGAATACGCGCAGGGAGCGCAGGATCCCCAGATCAAGCAGTTTTTTGAAAAAGGCGCCCAGAATGCCTTGCAGAACAAGCAGCAGCTGATGAAGTTTTTAGGGTAAGGAGGAGCAGACGATGCAGATGCAGGAAAAAATCATGGTAGCGGATACCCTGACAGGTATCAACGGGGAGCTGGTACGCTATGCCGAGATGATTCCCCAGACAGAGAACAAGGAGCTGAAACAGACACTGAAACAGTTCCGCAACGCCTGTGAACAGAGCCAGGAAGAGCTGTACGGCATTGCCCGTGAGAAATCCTATTATGTGCCTGCCAGCAAGGCCACGGATGAGGAAGTGGCCCATGTGAAGAACCTCTTCACCAGCAGTACGCTGTAGGATCTAAGGCAGAAAATACAGAAAAACAATACGATAAAGGGTGGAAACGGCTTAGACCCAGGCTGTTTCCGCCCTTTACTGATCTCTAAACAAACATCGGTTTGTACTGGATTAGTTGATACTGCAAGAGGATTATGTACAGTTACAAATTGAATTTAGATTTGTGAATAATGCCCTAAAATCAAGGTGTAAACTTATGAAAATATACAAATTGCAAATGGATGCTTGACTTATTGGGTGGATGTGGTAATATAAACTTAAAAATGTAAAGTTACAAAATGCAGAACAGCAAAAGAAAGGCAGGGAGGAAAAAGTGAAAAAGATGTTATCGGTTAGAAAACTGCTCGGCTGCGCGATGGCGACAGGGCGGTGTTATATGTGGGCGTTTCCGACTGTGAAATTCAATATATGGTTGTACCCAATCCGTTTTATGGTGTATAATAGAAAAAATGCCGCATTTAACTCTTCTGAGCGGAGAGTAGGCTGGAGCGCACGGGAATATGTGGGACGGAGGGCTGAAGGAGTTTCAAATTGGGGGGAATGCGTTGAAAAAGGTTTCTATGCAGGATATTGCCACGGAGCTGGGGATATCGAAAATGACGGTATCAAAATGCTTTAAAAACAGCGAGGATATCTCGGAGGAAACGAAACAGATCATCCTCAAAAAAGCGGGCGAGATGGGATACGAGTATAAAAGGCGTATCAAGTACCGGATTGCCGTTCTGCTTTCCGAGGTGTACTTTGAACCAAACGAGAAATTCTACAATGGTCTGTACAGACGTCTGCAGGAGCAGGAATGGGAAAATAACATGAAATTCCCCCTGTTTTATGTCAGCAGGGAGGATGAGAAAGGCGGTGTGATCAACGCCGGGGTGGAAGAGCTTGACGGAATCATGCTGCTGGGACAGTTTTCCAAAAAGTATGTTCTGCGTCTGATGGAAACGGGAAGGCCGGTTCTGTGCCTGGATTTCTGTTATCGGGGGGTGGAGGCGGACTCCGTGATCTCCGACAGTTTCCAGGCAAGTTACAACCTCACCTCCCATCTGATAGAGATGGGACACCGCAGGATCGGGTTTGTGGGCAATCTGAACTATACCAACAGCGTCAATGACCGTTATCTGGGGTATTATAAGGCGCTTCTGGAGGAGGGCATCGACCTGACGGCAGAGTATCGGATCGACGACCGGGGGGAGCAGGGGATGCTGGAGCATTTTTTGCTGCCGCAGGATATGCCCACGGCATTTGTGTGCAATAATGACCATACCGCCTACATTCTGATCAAACAACTGAAGGCGGCGGGATTTCGCGTGCCCGGGGAAGTGAGCGTGGTGGGTTTTGACGATGTACTCTATTCGGAGATCTCCGATCCCCCCATCACTACGGTCCATGTACAGCGGCGTTTTATGGCGGAACAGGCTATTTTGCTGATGAAAAGGCGGTTTCATCAGCCGGACGCCAGACCCCGGACGATTACCATAGACTGCTCGATCCGGTACAGGGAGTCTGTGGCGGGCACAAATACCGAAGACTGCTCTATGCGGTGAAGAGAAAAGGAGATCAAATTTGCTTTTTCCATACTGTGGAGCGCCGTAAAGTTTTCCCAGGAGAACAGAGTTCCCGTCTTGTTGGATTATTAGAAAAACTGTCTTAAAAAACAAAAAAATACATGGCTTTTTTGTCTAATCTGTGAGAAAATGATTTTATTGAGTATTACGGAGGCCCGCGCCGCAGGGGGTGGGCGGAAAGGCTGGACTTAGGATGAAGATAACAAAAAAGCTGTCCTATACATATCGCAACGCTCCCATACCGGGCGGCGGCTATGTGACGGGTCTTCTGTACCATCAGCAGACTCCGGGCATATTGTACGCCAGAACGGATATCGGGGGCGTTTATCGTTTTATTCCGGAGCAAAAGAGATGGAAGAGCCTGATCGATCATGTGACCATGGAGGATCTGGACGAGTGTTATCCGGCGGCCATCGCTTTGGACGAGCGTTACCCGGAGCGGTTGTACATTGCCAGCGGTGTGACGGCAAAAGGCGCGGGTAAGCTGTCCGTTTCGGAGGATTACGGAGAGACTTTCCGCTATGAACAGATTCCCGCCGTGGTGCATGGCAATCTCAGCGGCAGGGGCACGGGCCAGCGATTGGTGGTGGACCCGCAGGACAGCGACACGCTGTATTTTGCCAGTTCCAAGGACGGTTTGCTGCGCACCGGGGATCGAGGGAAACATTGGGAAAAACTGCCCGTGCCGGAAGACTATATGACTTTTATCTGGGTGTCGGAGGACAGCCGGACCCTGGTGGCGGGCACGGCGGGCTACACCAGCCGGACAGACGACACACGCAGGGGACACAGCCTGTATGTCTCCTATGACGGCGGCAAAAGCTTTGCGCCGCTCTGCCAGCCGGAGAGTCCCATCGTACCCGACAGTAAGATGAACGGTCTGGTGGCCCAGCGTTATACCTATGACGGAGAATACCTGTATGTGACCATGTGCGCTACGGGCAGATGGAATTATATTGTGGATCTGGGATATAGCTGTGACACCGGGGACACCGTCGGCGGCAAAGTGCTGCGGTACGGTTTCGCGGAGGGAAGGATCAGCGGCTACACGGATATAACGCCGGACGCCGCAGGGCAGAGGACGGAGGCGTATCTGGACTATGGCTTTGGAGGGATCGGCACCTGTAAGAGTATGCCGGGACTGGTGGCCTGCGCTACCTTGTGTAAGGAAAAACGGGATGCGGAGTGTATCTATGTGTCACGGGATTATGGGGAGACATGGAAAGTGAGTCTGTGCGGCCTGGATGTGGGGGATATCTATTTTAACAGTTCTTATATGAAACCGGAATATAACGGGAACCGCAGCCTGCTGCACTGGGAGAGCGACGTGAAGATCAATCCATTTGACCCCAACGAGCTGTGGTTTAATTCCGGTACGGGTGTGTTTACCACGGACGCCCTGCTCAGCGAGCATCCCCGGTATCACGACCATTGCGACGGCATTGAGGAGACGGTGCATCTGAATGTATACGGCCCGGTGGCGGGGCAGGTGCAGATGGTGGATATCGTGGGAGACCTGGGAGGATTCGCTTTCCGGGATCTGGAAAAGCCCTGCGCCAATTCTTTTGACGATGCGGAGGGAAATCGCTATATCACCTGCATCAATGCGGATCTGTCGGATGCCGACAGTGATCTGGCGATCATAACGGCCCGGGGCAACTGGCGGGGACTGACCAAGGGGGGCCTGGTGCGCACCCGGGACGGTTTCCGGACCTTTCAGCGGATTCCCATGCCCTGGGGACAGGGGGACAGGATAGACGCCGCCATGAGGGAGATCGAGCGGCCCAATGTGAACCCGGGCTGGGTGGCCATGTCTCCGGACGGACAGAATATCGTCTGGTCCATCGCCGATCGGATCTGGCTGCCCATGGATCTGGTGATCTCCAGCCGGGACGGAGGCAGGACTTTTGCTCCGGTAAAGGTGCTGGAGACAGACGGCAGCTCCCTGCGGGTGGCACAGGTGCGGCAGCGCTGCAGGGGACAGTTTTCCGGCACATGCATGAAGGTATTTTCCGACCGGGTCGATCCGATGCTCTTTTACGGATTTGGAGAAAGCGGACAAATCTATATCAGCCGGGACGGAGGGGCGACCTATCTGCATAAACTGCCGGACGCGGTACAGACAGCGGACGGAGAGCTCGTGGACAGGCCCCCGGTCTGCGATTTTGGCATGATCGATACGGCCAACCGTTCGGAGATCCGGGGAGCGGCAGGAGAGAGAGGCGTGTTTTATATAGCCATGGCCCGGGAGGGCATGTGGAAATTGGTGTATGATGCGGATGAGGACAGTTTGACCTATACCCGTCTCAGCGCGGAAGGAGACAGTTGTATGCGGCTGGGACTGGGGCTGGGGCGTCCCGGGGGAGAGTATGTGAGGGAGCCGAAAGCCATCTACCTCTGCGGCGTCATTGACGGAGAATACGGTTTTTACCGAACGCTGGACGAGGGCAGGACTTACGAAAGACTGAACACGGAGCGGCAGATGTACGGCGAGATCAACAGCATCGACGGGGATAAGAGGGTGTTCGGCAGATTTTTCCTGGCCACCGGTTCCAGGGGCGTGCTGTATGGGGAGCCTCAGACAGAGGCCGAATAGTATTTGTTTGGAAGGGAGAAAAGAATATGCATGTATGCGCGGAGCAGAACAGAATTCTGATCATTGACGGCAAAAAGACCCTCTGGCTGGAGCCCTGGGGCCGGGACGCCTTTCGGGTGCGGATGACCGGGGAGGCGGTGATGGACGGGCAGGACTGGGCGCTGACAGAGCCAGTGGAAAAATGTGTGCTGGAGGTCTCCGTGGAGGAGATCGACACCACGGACCCCTGGTACGCCGCGGAGGAATATGCCCATTACCATCAGACCGGCAAAGTGTATACAGTCAAAAACGGCAAGATCACGGCAAAGATCAATCCGGAGGGATGGATCAGCTATTACAACCATAACGGGGAACTGCTGATGGAGGAGTACTGGCGTAACCGCAACCGCATCAACCGCTACTGCACCTCCCTGCGGATCGACGCCCGGGAATTAAAGCCCATACCGGGCAGCACGGACTATGAGCTGACCCTGCGGTTTGAGGCTTATGACGATGAGAAGATATTTGGAATGGGACAGTATCAGGACAGGCGTCTGGACAAAAAGGGCGCGGTTCTGGAGCTGGCTCACCGCAACAGCCAGTCCAGCGTCCCTTTTATGATCTCCAGCAGGGGTTACGGGTTTTTCTGGAACAATCCCGCCATCGGCACGGCCAACTTTGCCGTCAATCGCACGGAATGGCACGCCAGGAGTACGAAAAAAATGGACTACTATATTGTGGCCGGAGATTCGCCCTTCGAGCTGGAGGAGCGGTATACCGAGGCGACGGGCCACAGCCCCATGATGCCGGAATACGGTCTGGGATACTGGCAGTGCAAACTGCGTTACCGCACCCAGGAGGAACTGTTGGCGGTGGCCAGGGAGCATAAGAGGCGGGGGCTACCCATGGATGCTATCGTAGTGGATTTCTTTCACTGGACCAGGCAGGGTGAGTTCAAGTTTGAACCCAGAGACTGGCCGGACCCGGAGGCCATGGTCAAAGAACTGCGGGAATTGGGGATCGAGCCGGTGGTGTCCGTGTGGCCTACCATAGACGAGCGCAGCGAGAACTTCGGCGAGATGAGCGAAAAGGGTTATCTGGTGGCTCCCGACAGGGGAATGGCCTACCATATGTCCTGGATGGGAAATACGGTGTTCTACGACGCTACCCACCCAGGCGCCCAGCAGTTTGTGTGGGAGAAATGCAGGAAGAATTATTATGATAAGGGAATCCGGTGTTTTTGGCTGGACGAGGCGGAGCCGGAGTACGGCCCCTATGATTTTGACAATTACCGCTATTATGCGGGTCCGGCATTGCAGTGCAGCAATGTGTATCCCGTGGGCTACGCCAAGGGTTTTTATGACGGTCTGAAAGCGGCGGGAGAGACGGAGATTCTCAGTCTGGTGCGCTGCGCCTGGGCGGGCAGCCAGAAATACGCGGTGCTGACCTGGTCCGGGGATATCCACTCCTCCTTCCGGGCCATGCGGGAACAGCTACAGGCGGGCCTGAGTATGTGCGTGGCCGGGATTCCCTGGTGGACTTCGGATATTGGCGGCTTTATCGGCGGTAACATCCAGGACCCCTATTTTAAGGAACTGTTGGTGCGATGGTTTGCCTGGGGGGCTTTCTGCCCGGTGTTCCGCATGCACGGCGAGCGTTCGCCCTGGTATGAGAGGGAGCAGGAGTTCATAGACGGCGTGCGTCAGCTCACCAGCGGCCAGGACAATGAGGTGTGGAGCTTTGGGGAGGACAATTATGAGATTTTGAAAAAATATCTCTTCATCCGGGAGCGGCTGCGCCCCTATATTCGGGAGTGCATGAGGCAGGCCAGCGAGAGCGGAGCTCCGGTGATGCGTCCCCTATTCTTTGATTTCCCCGGAGACAAGACAGCCTGGGAGATTGAGGACGCCTATATGTTTGGCCCTGACCTGTTGGTAGCTCCGGTGATGGAGGAGGGGCAGAGGGAGAGGACGGTCTATCTGCCCGAGGGATGCCGCTGGACGGATGCCAACAGCAAAACCCTCTATGAAGGCGGCCAGAGCGTGACCGTGCCTGCGCCGTTGGAGGTCATCCCAGTGTTTGTCCGGGCGGGAGGCTCCGTAGACGCTGCCAGTATCATGTGAGTGCGGGAGGTTTCTTGACGCTGCCAGCATCATGTGAGTGCGAGAGGAGAAAGTGGAAGAATGAGACAGATTGCGAAAAGGTTCATAGCCGTTGCCATGGGGGCAGTATTGTGCTTTTCCGTGCCCGTGGGTTGCGGGCAGGGCAGCGGTGAGATGGGAAACAACAGTGAGACAGGCACTGAAACCATGAGCGATGCCCCAGAGAATTCCTCAGAGGGAGTGCCTGCGTATATGACTCCGGACAATTCCGGAGATGCCACGGCGGAGCGTGTGCCCGTGCTGGAAGGGAGAGAGCCTTACGACCTGTTGACGCAGTCCTGGCAGGCGCCGGGGGAGGAGACGGCGGCCCCCAGATGGTGGAACCAGACCGTATACCGGGAGAATCTGCTGCAGGATCCTCCCGATATGGCAGTGGCAGACAAACACCGGGCGGTAAAGGATGGCAGTTATTATATTTTGGCTGTATACGACAATGTCCGGGCGCAGGAGGAGGGAATAGATACTCTGTACTATCTGAACCGGATCGATGGGGACACCCTGGAGACAGAGTGCCACAGGCTGTATCTGGAAGAGATGAATACATCTGCGCCCCTTCATGTGCTCTCCCTGGATGTGGCGGAGGACAGGGCGGTGGTCTTTGCCTGTGAATGGGATGCGGAGTCCAGCCAGCCGGAGGGGTATTATGCCGTCTGGTTTGACCGGGAAGGACATATGGAGAGCAGCCAGGATCTGTTGCCGGCCCTGCGGGAGGCCCGGCTGGACACCGAGGACGGGTATCTCCGGAGGCTTGCCGCCAAGTGGGACAGCCGTGGGTACTATTGCGTGGAGGGAGTCGACGGGAGCGGACTGTATGCGGTGATCGACGGGGAGGGGTCGCTGAACACGGTCCTGGATCCCGTAAAAGGATTGGAGGCTCCCGTTGTGCAGTTGTTTCATGACAGTCAGGGAAGATGCGTTTGGGAGACCTCCAGCTATCAGAACGGATGCAATGTACTCTGGGGTATGGAAGGAGGGAAACAGGTAAAGCTCTTTGAGGGCGACCACCAGGGCTTGCGGGGACGCGCCGTCAATGCTTACGGTGACCTGTACTATGTGAGCGACCGGGGCGCCCTGGTGCGCTGGGATGCCTCCTGCGGCAGCTGTGAGAGTCTCTATCTGGGCGGCGGCGGAGCTTTCGGGGACTATGAAGCCATATTGCAGAGCAGCAACGGAGACTTGGTGCTCTTTTACGATGACGGCATCAGGGATTATCTGTTCCGGTTTGCCAATGAGGATGTGGAGCAGGTGGAATTAACGCTGGCATATTATTATGCCGGTGTGGAATATTCCGCGCTGATCGCCTCCAAAGAATTGTGTCCTACAGGTACATGGACCTGGGAGGAGGCGGTGGACCTGCTGGAGAAATTGGAGCAGGAAGGGCGGCCGGTACACGCTGTTACCAATGGGTGGGGAGGAACTTCCGCATTGAGCGGCAGCAACCTTTTGTGCGGGTTCTTTCTGAGGGATTTAGAGCACTGTTCCCTTCTGGATCTGGAGAATGGGAAAGCTTATTTTGATACAGAGGAGTTCTGCCATCTTCTGGAGATATGCAAACGCTATTCCGAGAAAGAAAATGCATCGGAATCCGGAAACACAGTAATGAATGACAACATAGGGGCGGAAACCAGAAAACAGCTGAAACAGGGGGAAATCCTGTGTTATACGCCTGTTGGCATAGGCCTGGCGGATTTTATCAGTTTCAGCGAGGATATGGCGGATCTGGGGGAGGACTATCATGTGGTGGGATATCCCACAGATGGCGGGAACGGAAGGTTTATGAGATGCACCGAGGGGGCTGCCATCAATTCATTCTCGTACCACAGGGAAGCGGCGGAGGAATTTATCCGGTATATCGTTTCGCAGGAGGCGCAGATGGTGGCGGATGCCCCTGTGCGCAGGGATACTTACGAAGAGCGAGTCGTGAAATCCGACACTGTATATTGGACGATTCCAGGCGGCAAGATGATCAAAGTATATGCGAAATCGGACAAAACATCCTATTTGCCGGAATACCTGGAACTGTTGGAACAATGTACGCGTGACTCCGGAATGTTGGATATGCTCAAAGATATTATTCGTGAGGAAACGGAGGCGTTTTTCTCCGGCAATAAGGATGCGCGCGCCGTGGCGGATACCATTCAGAGCCGTGTGCAAATATATCTGGATGAAAACCGATAGATATTGCGCATATGTTGCCATAAGGGGCTTGACAAATGCCATAATAGCTCCTATACTTTTTTTAGTTTTAAGTTAATTACCATGAAAAGGGGTATTCTAAATGTCAGAAACCCTTTGACCAAAGGAGAGATTACGGATATGTTGGAAAAAGTTAAGGAAATTATTGCGAAACAGTTGAGCCTGGATGTGGATGAGATCACCGAGAGCACTTCCTTCAAGGACGATCTGGGCGCGGATTCCCTGGATCTGTTTGAGCTGGTGATGGCTTTTGAGGAGGAGTATGACATTGAGATTCCTTCCGAAGACCTGGAGGGGATTGCGACTGTTGGCGATATCATCAAGCTGATGAAGGATAACGGCGTAGAGGAATAACGAGAGTGATTTCTGGCGGCTTTGAAGGGATTCAAAGCCGCTTTTACGCAATAAATATACTTTACAACGTCGCGGCATGTCTATTATAATAGTGGTGTCCGTATAAATATATAAGGAGGAGCGCACATAATGGATATAAAAGAACAGATTAAAAAGGCTGTAGAAAGTATTTCCAAGGACAAAAATTTACAGGATCAATTTCAGAAAGATCCGGTAAAGGCATTGGAAAAAGTTCTGGGAGTGGATTTACCGGATGATGTGATCAACCAGGTGATTCAGGGCGTCAAGGCAAAGCTGACGGCGGATAATGTGTCAGACGCGGTGGACGCGATAAAAGGTTTATTCAACAAGTAGACAGTGAGGGGCAACCGGTCGGCGGTTGCCCCTTTTATTGTATCCCGGGCAAACGGTTGCAATGGCATGCACCCGGTCAAAATGGAAGTGGAATTATCTGTGCCGCTATGCTATACTTTACCTATATTTTAATTGGCAGCGGGGCCGCAGGAACCCGCGGAAAATGGCAGGTAGGCGAAGGATGACGGATTTGTTGAAGGATCTCAATGAAAGACAGAGAGAGGCGGCGCTGGAGACGGAGGGCTATGTCAGGGTGATTGCCGGGGCGGGCAGCGGCAAGACGAAACTGCTGGTAAGCCGCTATGTTTATCTGGTGCAGGAGTATGGGATTGACGCCGGAAATATCCTCTGCGTGACTTTTACCAACAAGGCCGCCGCGGAGATGAAACGGAGGATTAGCCGTCTGATCGGGGACGGGAACGACGTCAGCCTGATATGCACCTACCACGGTTTCTGTCACCGGCTGCTGCGGGAAAACCCGGAAAAGCTTTTTCTCAGCAAGCAATTCCAGATCATTGATAACCGCCAGCAGAAAAATATCATGGGAGATATCTATCAAAAACACGAGTTAAAGCTGAACCATGCCACTTTTGAGGCCATGCTGAAAAAGATCGGGGGAGCCAAGCGGGATCTGGAATATGTAAAGAGAATCTGCAATCCCGCTCCCGGGCAGATCCTGCGGGAGATCCAGACTCAGGACGATCTGCTGGTGGAGGAATTTTTACAGAGACAGAAAGCTACCTGCTCGCTGGATTTTCACGATCTGCTGGCCTTCGCTCTCTTTTTGCTGGAGAACTGTTCCGAGATACGGGAAAAATGGCAGCGCAGGCTGAATTACATTATGGTGGACGAATTTCAGGACAGCACCGCCGTGGAGACGCGTCTGGTGGAGATCCTGTCCGGCAGATACCGGAATCTGATGATCGTGGGGGACCCGGATCAGAATATTTATGAGTGGAGAGGTTCTGACGTCAATCTGCTGGTCAATTTTGACAGGGAGCACGAACCTACCAGGACGGTCATCATGGGGCAGAACTACAGGTCCACTCCGCAGATCCTGCAATGTGCCAATACATTGATCGAGAAAAACAAGCTGCGCCTGAAGAAAGATCTGTTCACGGAGAACGCCGCGGGAGCTCCGGTGGTGCATTATCACGCCAAAAGCGAGGCCGAGGAGATGGATCAGGTGATCGCCAATATCCGGAAACTGCGGGAGAGGGAGGGCTATAAGTACTCGGATTTCGCGATTCTGTACAGAGCCAGCTTTCTGTCCGGTATGGTGGAGAAAAAGCTGGTGGAAAAAAATATTCCCTATGTGATCTACGGGGGAGTCAGGTTTTATCAGAGGGAGGAGATATTGGATGTTTTGGCCTATCTGAAACTGATCGCCTACGAGGACGACGAATCTTTCCGGCGGGTGGTGAATGTGCCCCGCCGCAGATTTGGACGGGTCAAAATGAATACGCTGGAGGAACTCAGGAGGCAGGAGGACGGCGTCGCAAGCCTGTTTTCCACGCTGGCCGGGAACCTGGAGAACAGGGAATTTTCCGGCAGCGACGTGGGGGATTTTGTGCGATTTATAGAGAGTATCCGAAGACATTACAAGGCAATGCGCATATCCGAGATCGTCAATACGGTGACGGAAGAGACCGGCTATGAGAAGTATATGCGGGAGCTGGGGGACGAGGAAAAACTGTCCAACCTGGTGGAATTTAAGCGAATCGCCAATGAGTTTGAGCGGGAGTTTGGGGAGGAAATAAGCCTGGAGGAATTTCTGGGGCAGATAGCTTTGCAGTCGGGTGAAGAGAGTGGCGGCTCTAAGGACGCGGTCAAATTGATGACGATCCATTCTTCCAAGGGTCTGGAGTTTCCCGTGGTATTTGTCATGGGCTTTACAGAGGGAGTGTTCCCCTCCGCGAAAACGCTGGGCGACAGAAAGGAACTGGGGCTGGAGGAGGAGCGCAGACTGTGCTATGTGGCCATCACCCGGGCGGAAAAATATCTGTTTTTGATGGAGTCCGAGGGGACGGCTGAAAGCGGCGCCAGAAAAATGCTCTCCCGGTTTTTGGAGGATATCGGTGAGCAGAATTATGTCAGAATAGGACACATATCGGATGATCTGCGCCAGGCCAGCAAAAAATACGCGGCGAAACTGGACTGGGACATGCAGTTGGAGACGGCGGGCAGCAGGAAAGTGGGGGACGCGGTGGAGCATCATATCTTTGGTCCCGGCGTTATAGAGGCCATAGATGAGAAAAGGGGCAGCTATTCTATCAAATTTGAGAGATTTGAACTTCCGAGAGATATCTCCAGCAGATATTTTACGCAGGAGCATGAGAAACTCTCCGCCTTGCGGGAGCCGGAGGCGGGCAGAGCGCAGCAGACGGTGAAATGTTGGCAGGAGTCGGTGGCAGAGATTGCAGGCGGTGAGAAATCCTGGGCGAGTGCAGAGGAAAAGGAGGAGTTGGATGTGGTGCCCAAAGAGGAAAAGGAACTTTGGGCAAGCGTAACGGAAGGAGAGGATCCGGGGATTGGAATCGTAGATGCCGATGAACTTCCGACAAGCGAAACAGCGGCGGCGGAAGACCGGATAGCCCACTTGAACGCGCTGAAAGCGAGTGCGTCCAATTTATGGAAAAATCCCTTGGCGCCCCACAGCGGCTGGACATGCGTAGGGGTGGAGGATCTGGGTGCGCCTGTCGGAATCTGTCAGATGTGCGGGCATCAGATCATACGGTATGCCCACCTGATGGAGCACCCCGATTATCACAGCCTGTCCGTGGGATGCGTGTGCGCGGGCCGGATGGAGGGTGATGTGGCAGGGGCCAAACGCCGGGAGAAAGATTTCAAAAGCAGACAGGCCAGGCGGGATTATTTTTGCAAACGACAGTGGAAGATCTCACGAAAAGGGAACGAATATCTGGAAGTAGGGGATCATATTGCCGTACTCTATCACGATACAGATGGAAAGGGCGGCTGGAGATACTCTATCGACCGGGTATTTGGCAGGGAAGTCTACTCTTCCAGGGAGCAGGCTGTGATCGCCGTGTTTGAGGCGCTGGATGATTAGGCATTTCTGATACCCGTCCCTGTCATAATCTGTTCTGTGAGAGAGGAAAACAGAATATGCTGGTATAAAGCCAGATGATCCGCCTGCGCAAACAGGCGGGGGAAAAGAGGGGCGATGCTGAATTATCTGTGGGCGGCTATGATCGCCATCGGCATTATCTATGCGGCGTTTACCGGCAATCTGGAGGCCATCACCAACGCGGCGCTGGACAGCGCGGGGGAGGGGATCTCTCTGTGTATCACTACGGCGGGAGTGATGGCGCTGTGGATGGGACTTATGGAGATCGCGCAGCAGGCCGGGCTGGTGGCCCGGCTGACCAAGGGAATCGGGCCGCTGCTGAGCTTTCTGTTTCCGGGCATTCCCAAAGGGCACAAGGCCAGGGAGTACATTGCCACCAATATCATTGCCAATGTGCTGGGACTGGGTTGGGCCTGCACTCCGGCGGGGCTGAAAGCCATGGAAGAGCTGGCCCGGCTGGAGGAGGAGAGGGGAAACCCGGAATATCTGGAACCGTCTAAAAAAGATGCGGGAGGCCGCACGGCCAGCAGAGAGATGTGTACCTTTTTAATACTGAATATTTCCTCTTTGCAGTTGATCCCGGTAAACATGATTGCCTACCGCAGCCAGTACGGCAGCACCCGCCCGGCGGCGATCATAGCCCCTTCCATCGTGGCAACGCTGGTCAGTACGCTGGTGGCGGTGGTCTACTGCAAATGCCGGGACAGGCGCAGGCATTTTAAAGTCTGCAGCGGCGGGAAAAGGAGGGCGGCATGAACGTACTCAGCCATATTTCGGATATCATTATTCCGATCCTCCTCTTTTACATAATCGGTTACGGCCTGGTGTCCAAGGTGAAGGTCTACGAGGCTTTCCTGACAGGGGCGAAGGACGGGCTGAAAGTCGTGGTAGATATCATGCCCACGCTGATAGGCTTGCTGGTGGCGGTGGGAGTACTGCGGGCCTCCGGTTTTTTGGAGTTTTTATCCGGCCTGCTGGCTCCGCTGGCGGAGCCTGTGGGGATCCCGGCGGCGGTGGTCCCCGTGATCCTGGTCAAACTGTTCTCCGGCTCCGCGGCCACAGGGCTGGTGTTGGATGTGTTCCGCACCTACGGGCCGGACAGCTATATCGGTATGCTGGTGTCCATACTGATGAGCTGCACCGAATCCGTGCTAATATTAAGGGGAAGCGAAGAATACCTGCAAAGACAGGATTTGGAGTTTGTCCCTATCAAGCGGGCGTGCCCGCTTTGTACACTTTCGCCGGTTGTTCTGGATCGGCAGTCTTGAAAGAGCCATGGCAGCTAAACAGTAAATATGCGCATTGATTCCCGCGGGCAACGAGCCAAGTGGCTGCTTGCAGACATTTGGCGACTGCCGCGAGGGTCACAACCCCGCAGCTTGCAGCGAGGTTGTGACTAACAAAGAAAGGATGGTTACGATACGGCGCTGTAAATTGAGAGAGAGGCTTTCTGTGATTGACTACATGGAAGGCTCTCTTTCTTTGCTTAAGTGGGAAGGAGAAACAGAATATGTCAGAATACCAACTACAAATCAAACAAGTGGTGGACTATCCACGCTGCCGCATTTACAGGCAGTTCGTCCAGTCACTGATCACAGACCAGGACATTCGCACAGGCGGGGGCTCCGGTCTTTTTTATTTTACGGTGCTTTGCAGTTATGCGAATTTCCGTACATCCTACCGCCGCATAGACGGGATCAGCTACACGGTCTATCCAGGAGAGTGGATCTGCACCGTCAAGGAACTGGCCGGATGGTTCCGCACACATTTCCAGCACCAGGCGCTTGACATATTGGACGAGCTGCAGAAAAGGAACCTGATCTCGTACCTGCCTCTGGGGCGGGGAAAGGTCGTCAAGTATAAGATACGGGACTGGAAAAAGCATAACACGGTGCTGGATTACAACTGCCCATGCCAGAAGGACACGGGCTTTTTCTTTATGCCGTTCACGGTGGCGATGGAGATGGTGGGCGTCGGGCGGTGCTCCGAGATGGACATCCTGCTGGACCTGTGGCTGTCAACCGTCTATAACGACGGGCAGGTGCAGGGGTCGGAGGCAGGCCCGGTGGTCTACCTGCGCAACGGCACGGGCAGCCCGCTGGTAAACTACGGCGAACTGGCCGGGCGCTGGGGGATCTCAAGGGCTACCGTGGGGAGGGTGCTGAAAAAGTTTGAGAGGCTGGGACATATATCGCTGATGGCGTTTCCCGGCACAAAGGGCAGTGTCATTTACCTGCAGAACTACCTGTCCACCATGTTCCAGATTTCGGATGTCCTGATCGACAAGGAGGAGGTTGCAATGAGTTTGAATATCAAGATCAGTCTGCCGGACAAGGATGGGGACAATGCCGTGGAAGAGAATGGCGCCCCGGAGCCGGAGGTGTGCGTTTCAGAAGGACTGTCCAGCGTATCAAAATCACACATGGAGGCCCTGGTGAGGAAGGTGGCGGAAATCCTTGATTCACAAGGGGTTTCCTGTTTCCGGTGCCCCAAAGCCAAGTACAAGTTATATCCTTTATCAGACGACTGGGAGGGAAAGTATTTATGCCGCCCACACGGGGTATCGGGCAGGCGTATTGGGATGGAGGTCTGCTGTGGAAATGGCGGACAGGTTTATACATTTGAGCTGACGCTCTCGCCTGCTGGCGGGAAGGAAATGGAGGGATGAGGAATGACGAAGAAACAGAGGGAACAGAACACTGCGGAGAATCCGCTGTATCACGACACATGGAAGCTGCTGAAAAAATACAGGGATGTGGTCTGGAGCCTGGAACTTTCGGTGCAGCAGGTGAGGAACAGGTTTGAGATCGAGTATGGCAGTTCCATAGAGGACTTCCTGGAATCGGTGTACTTGGCGGGGGCGGACATTGCCGGGGGAGACATTGAACACCATGCCAAGTGCATAGAGCGCAGCCACCGGATGATTAAGCTGCTGGACAGCTCCGTGGAGCTGCTCAGGAACAAGCACAAGAACGGGGAGACCTATTACTGGCTCCTGTACTATACGTTCCTTTCCCCGCAGCAGATGAAGAACGTGGAGGAGATTGTGGAGCAGCTGCGCCCCCATATCCGGGACATCAGCTTCCGTACCTATTACCGCAGGAGGCAGGAGGCGATAGAGGCATTAAGTTCCATCCTGTGGGGATATACGTCCAAGGAGAGCATGGAGATATTGGAAAAATTTGTGCCGGAAACGGGATCTGGCACATAAATGGCACAGAAAGGCATGAAATTGGCACGGGTTTGCTCTTTTACCGCAAATACCGGTGTGTTAAACTGTGTATGTTGAAAATTGTACCCAAAACAAACAGGGCAGGATCAGGCACCTTTCACAGGGTGCTGTTTTTCTGCCCGGGAGAGAGGTCATGTCACATAAAAAGGGCATGGCCTTTCTTTATGCACACGGGCACCCCAAGGAAGAATGTCAGCTGAAGCTGACGAGTGCCCGGCGCGCGAGCAGGGAAGAAAGAGCCATCCCTGTTCGATTGCCAAAAAATCATAAGGAGGTTGGTAAATTGAAGAAAAGAGCAGACAAGTTTCAGAAGGAAACAGACAGGGGGAGGCACCGCAGGCTGCCCATAGCGCAGGCAGCCTATTTTGGTTTCCTTACAGGCATGGCGTTTCTGGCCTTTACACAGCCGGTATATGCCGCCACAGACGTATGGACCAAGGCGAGCGAGATCATGCAGGATGTGTATAACCAGATCGTCCTCATTTCCACGGTGGCGGCCATTGTGACGGCATCCGTGGCGCTGCTTTTGATGAATTTCTCCCGCTCAGGGCGCACGGTGGATGAGAGCCGGGCATGGTTAAAGAGGATCTGTATCACATGGGTGGTGCTGAACGGCCTGGGCTTCATCATGGCTTATGTCACTCCGTTCTTTACCGGCGGAAAATGGACGCCTACACCATAGGCTAAGAAAGGGGTGATTATGTGGGTATTTTAGACGGCATTGTGGAGTGGATCGCAGAGCAGGTGATGCACGGACTGGATCTGGTATCAACCTCGGTCCTGGGTGCGCTGGGGTGTGATATGTCCGTGTTCCTGCGCTACTTTCCGGCAGCAGGAACTTTGTATGAAGTCTTTGTGGCGCTCTCCATCGGGATCATTTTATTGAACTGGGTATGGCAGCTGTTCAAGAATTACGGGCTGGGCGCGGGGATAGAGGCGGAGGATCCCGTAAAGCTGAGTGTCCGCTCGGTTCTGTTCATCCTGCTGGCCTATTTTTCGGATGACATCATAGGGACGGTCTTAAAGATAGGCGGAACGCCTTACGACTGGATACTGACCTCTGCCATCCCGGCGCTTGACTTTGCAAGCTTTAATTCCGTCATCCTGGCGGTGGTAGGCGTGTGTGCAAACGGGGCGGTGGCGCTGATCTCGCTGATACTGGTGCTGATCCTTGCGTGGAATTATATCAAGCTGCTTTTTGAGGCGGCG
Source organism: uncultured Acetatifactor sp. (assembly GCA_910584375.1). Classification (GTDB taxonomy): domain Bacteria; phylum Bacillota; class Clostridia; order Lachnospirales; family Lachnospiraceae; genus Acetatifactor. Next base: position 22,793 of record CAJUAH010000030.1, on the reverse strand, counting down.
GAGCGGTATGTGCTGCTGGGGGTGCTGGTCTATACGGCGCCTGTGGCCTTTTCCATGGGAGCGTCCCAGAGCACATCCAATATCTTTAAGTCGTGGTGCCGGATGTTCGGCGGGCAGGTGTTCCTGCTGATCATGAATGCCTGGTGCCTGCGGCTGTTTACATCCATGGTGGGGGCTTTTCTGGCTAACCCGCTTTCGTTGTAGGAAAATCTGTGCCTGCGCCCAAATTTCCGGGCTGCGGCAGGAAAGGAGATCAGTGTGAAAAATTATTTTTCACACGGCGATTTGTGTCTGCGCGCTGCTTGCCACAAAGTCGCTTATGCGCAAAGAGGGGTGTTTACACACCCTCTTGAGCAGCGCAGAAAAGGAGATTATGATGCAAAAAATGAAAAAATTCAGGCGGATCATGCTTTCGGTCTGCATGGCGGCTGCTCTTTGCTTTTCGTTCTGCCAGCCTGTCTTTGCCATGACGGAAAGCGAGATACAGGACCAGGTGAACGCCATGGGCAAGGAGGCTGCATCCGGCAATGTACTGGTTTGGTTCCTCTGTGCCATTGCTTTTTTGAAGGTGTCCCAGAAGATAGATTCCTTCATGTCCAGCCTGGGGATCAACGTGGGGCACACGGGCGGCTCCATGCTGGCGGAGGCGATGGTTGCGGCGCGGGGGATTGGAGGGCTGAAGAACTTTTCCAGCCAGCACTTCGGCGGAGGCCACAGCAGGGTTTCCTCCCACACAAATGCCGGCTCCAAAGGGTTTATGTCCGGAGGGCTTGCCGGGATCGTGGGCAGCCGCATCACCAACAGTGCCGTAAAGTCGGCAACCGCTTCTTCCAAAACAAGCGTCAGCCGTCCGTCCGGGAAGTCCGGCGGGGGGCTCGGAAGCCATATTTACGCATCCTCCGTCAGCAAGGGCGGCAGCTTTGCCAACAATGTCATAGGGACCGTGGCTGCAGGAAGCATTGCAGACCTTGGCTTTATGAGCGGGCCGGAGGCGTCCCAGGCGCTCCAGTCCTATCTTGGGTATGCGGCCCTGGGGGAGAATGCCGGGCAGGTGCCTGTATTTTCGGATGTGGAGATCGGCGGCGGGCGCATCACCGGGACGGAGACCTCAGAGGAACATCCCCAGGGGATTGCCTTTGGGATGTACCATGCAGCCCAGTATGCCGCACCGGAGGGAAACTATACCACCGTACAGGCGGCGGATGGCAGTTCCTGGTATAAGCAGTATGCGCAGGACAGTGTGGATAAGTCCCCGTACATGGCCCCGGACGGCTCCATTGCCTATAAGGAGTCCATTGTGAAGAAACTGCCACAGCCGCCCAAAAGAAGGGAGAAACTGTAGCATGGAAAACGAACAGAAAAGCGGTTTGGCGGAAACCCTGGAGACAGGACGCGCCGCCGCACACATGGTACGGGGCGCCATGAAGGCTGGAAAGGCGGTATCGGGAGCCGCAAAAGGAGCCGCCGCCGGGCCTTATGGTGCTGTTGCCGGTGCGCTCTGGGAAAACCGCAGGCTGGTGGGAAAAGTTATCATCGCTGTCATTGCGCTACTGCTGATCCCGGTGGTATTCGTGGTATCACTTCCCGCCGTGATCTTTGGCGGCCTGTCGGACGCCTTTTCTTCCACGGCTTTTTCCAGTGCGCCGATCCTGAACAACAATGCGGCCATCCTGGAAAATGTGTCCGAGATCACCGCCGCCATAGACGGGATCATGTCCGGGGGCCTGGAGGACACCATGAAGCAGATCGAGGCAGACTTTGCATCCTCCGGGGCGGATGAAATGGAGGTTATCAACCCTTATGCCGGCAGCCCCCTCTATAATGCCAACCAGTTCATCGGTATGTACTGCGCCTATAAAAGCGGGGATTATGCCGGCATCTCTATTTCCGACATGGAAAATACATTGCGTGCCGGCCAAAGCCATCTGTACTCCTACACGCAGGCGGAAGAAACAAGGACAAGGACCGAAACGGACCCTGCTACCGGAAAAGAGGTTTCTGTTACGGAAGACTGGCGGGTCTATACCATTGTTTATAACGGGGAAGCCTATTTCTCCGAGCAGGTCTTTGGGCTGAACGGGGAACAGATGGCCCTTGCCAATGACTATGCGAAGAACCTGAGCCTGTTTTTAGGTGACGGCATGATGCAGGGGATCACGGAATGGGACGGAAAATCCATTCCTTCCCTGGGGGATGTGCGCTTTACGGATGGCGTGACGGAGGTGGTCTACTATAACCAGTTGGATGAGCGCTATGCAGGTAAGCCTTACGGCACAGACTATATCGGAAGCCACGGCTGCGGCCCCACGGCCATGGCAATCGTGGTATCCTCCCTCACAGACCGGACGGTTGACCCGGGGACAATGGCGGAATGGTCTTACCAAAACGGTTACTGGTGTAAGGACAGCGGCTCCTACCATGCGCTGATCCCTGCCGCCGCGAGGAACTGGGGGCTGAATGTGTCTGGCTGTACGGCGGCAGAGCCCCAGAGGATACTGGATGCGCTGGCAGAAGGGAAGCTGGTGGTTGCGATCATGTCCCAGGGACACTTTACAAAGTCAGGGCATTTTATCGTGCTGCGGGGCGTACAGAGTGGAAAAATTCTGGTGGCTGACCCTGCCAGCTACAACAGGAGCGGGCAGATGTGGGATCTATCCATAATCTTAAGGGAGGCCAGCCGGGGAGCCGCTGCTGGAGGGCCTTTTTGGATTATTGGTTAAAAATTTTATAGCAAAGAGGTGACAAACTATAAATGAGCAATCAAAACGAAAATGATACATATATCATCCCGCCGAATTTTGTGGACACGGGCACTTTTTTCGGCGGGATGTTCAAGGCAAGGAACGTGATAGAGGCTGGCATCCTGTCTGCGGCCGTGGGGATACCGGTCTGTGTATTCCTGCCCCTGGGGCTGACGGCAAAGATCATTGTGCTGTGCCTGACGGCGCTGCCCATTGCCCTGTTTGCCCTGATCGGCATTTCCGGGGAGAGCCTGTCCTCCTTTCTGGTGATCTTTCTGAAATACCTGAAGAACCGCCGTATTGTGGGCGGGGAGGGATGCTGCCAGGGGGACGCCGCCACAGGACAGAAAAGGGCTGCAAAGACGGTACAGAAAGCAAAACCGGAAAAGCAGGCAGGAAAGAAGGTGTCGGGTACCCAGGCAGAAACACGGGCAGGACAACCAGCCGGGCAGGTGAAAACAAAAAAGAGCCAAAAACGCCCGAAGGAAGACTTTCCCGCTGAATTTGACCAGGTAAGGGGATATGAGCTGCGCCAGAAACTCCGCCCGGCAAGGCAAACAGGGAAAGCAGGAGCCAGGGATGCTTCGGGCAAAACGGCGGGAATGCCGGGGAAAAAGAGCCGGGATGCAGCAGCGGGGGATCGGCGCAGTCCGCACCCGCTGTCCCTGCGGGAACAGCAGCCGGCCTGCCTGAATCCCGTGGCAGATTACCTGCCGGTCTCGAAGATCGAAAACGGCATCATTTATACAAAAGACAGCCGTTATGTCAAGATCGTGGAGGTGGTGCCCATCAACTTCCTCCTGCGGAGCGCAGGGGAACAGAGGAGCATCATTTATTCCTTTGTGTCCTACCTGAAGGTGAGCCCCGTCAGGCTGCAGTTCAAGGTTCTGACGCGCAAGGCGGACATTGGGAGGCACATGGACACGGTGCAGAAGGAAATGGGGCGGGAGACCAACGAGCAGTGCCGGCTCATGCAGGAGGACTACCTGCGGTTCGTGCAGCAGATCAGTTCCCACGAGGCAGTCACCCGCCGCTTTTTCCTGATCTTTGAGTATGAGCCCTGGGGGAACGGCAGACGCTCCGACGATGAGGGGGAGGCTGCCGCATTCCTGCAGGGGGCAGTCCATACGGCGGCCAATTACCTGCGCCAGTGCGGGAATGAGGTCCTTGTGCCGGAAAACGAGGATGAGTTTGCCGTGGATGTGCTCTATAACCTGCTCTGCCGGAATGAGAGTGCGGGAAAGCCCCTGCCGGAACGGGTGAGGGAGGTCATTGACAGATACAGGGAGAACGGCAGAGAGGGCGAGTTGGATGAGATCCCTGCGGGGGAGTTCTTTTCCCCGGGCAGCATTGATTTTACCCACGGCAGGCATATCTGCATTGACGGACTTTATTATGCCTACCTCCTGGTGCCCTCGGACGGTTACAGGGTGCAGGTGCCCGCGGGGTGGCTGAGCCTGATCGTCAACGCCGGGGACGGGATCGACCTGGATATGTTCCTTTCCAGGCAGCCCAAGGAGCAGATCGTCCAGAAGGTGGGGCAGCAGCTGCGCATCAACCGCTCCAGGATCAAGGACGCCAGCGATACCAACACGGACTTTGACGACATAGACAGCGCCATCCGGGGCGGATATTTCCTGAAAGAGGGTCTGGCAAACAATGAGGATTTCTATTTCCTGAACCTGCTCATTACCGTCACCGCTCCCAGCGAAGAGGACCTGGAGTGGAAGGTGAACGAGATGAAGAAGCTGCTGGCCTCCCAGGATATGCAGCTTAGGACCTGCCATTTCCGGGAGGAACAGGCATTCCTGGCAAGCCTTCCTTTGGCGGCCATGGAGCGGGGGCTGTATGAAAAGAGCAGGCGCAACCTCCTGACCGGAGGGGCGGCAAGCTGCTATCCCTTTACCAGCTATGAGATGTGTGACGACAACGGCATCCTGCTGGGGGTGAATAAGTATAACAGTTCCCTCATCATTGTGGACATCTTCAACAGCGCTGTCTATAAGAATGCCAACATGGCGATCCTGGGCACCAGCGGCGCGGGGAAGACCTTCACCATGCAGCTCATGGCGCTGCGGATGCGCCGGAAGGGCATCCCCATCTACATCATTGCCCCCCTAAAGGGGCATGAGTTCCACCGGGCCTGCGCCAACGTGGGCGGCGAGTTCATCCAGGTTTCCCCGGCAAGCCCCCACTGCATCAATGTGATGGAGATACGCCGGGTGGACCATACGGTGGACGAGCTGCTGGACGGCCCCGGCATCCGGCTCTCGGAACTGGCGGAGAAGATCCAGAGGCTGCACATCTTTTTCAGCCTGCTGATTCCGGACATGACAAACGAGGAACGGCAGCTTCTGGACGAGGCCCTGGTGCTGGCCTACGGGCAGAAGGGCATCACCCACGATAACGCCACCCTGGAGGACCCGGAGCATCCCGGGCAGTACAGGGAGATGCCGGTGCTGGGCGACTTGTACGCCATCCTGAAGAAATACACCCAGACCAGGCGCATGGCAGTCATCCTGAACCGCCTTGTGAACGGTTCCGCCAGCACCTTCAACCAGCAGACCAATGTATCCCTGGATAACCGTTATACGGTGCTGGACATTTCCTCCCTGACCGGGGACCTGCTCACGGTGGGGATGTTCGTGGCGCTGGATTTTGTCTGGGACCGGGCAAAGGAGGACCGGACGGAAGAAAAGGCGATCTTCATTGACGAGTGCTGGCAGCTTTTATCCGGGGCAGGGGCAGCAGGCACCCGCATGGCGGGGGATTTCGTGCTGGAGATTTTTAAGACCATAAGAGGGTACGGCGGCTCTGCCATCTGCGCCAGCCAGGACTTGAACGACTTCTTCAACCTGGACGAGGGGCGTTTCGGGAAAGGGATCATCAACAATTCCAAGACCAAGATCATCCTGAACCTGGAGGACGACGAGGCCCAGCGCGTCCAGGAGGCGCTCCGCCTGTCGGATGCCGAGGTGCTGGAGGTCACGCACTTTGAGCGGGGCAACGGGCTGATCAGCACCAACAACAATAACATCATGGTGGAGTTTAAGGCAAGCCCCCTGGAAAAGGATCTGATCACCACGGACAGGCGGGAGCTGAAGGACATCGTGGAGCGGATGCGGAAAGGGTGAGAGGAATCCGAAAGCGTATAGTTTACGCACGGAATACGCATTTGTCAGGAGACCAGGTTTTGATTACGCACAAAATACGCATGGATTACGCAATGGAAGGAGGATGCCATGAAAACGAGGGCGGACATATACGGGCAGGAGGCGGCGGATCTGCTGAGGGAGGTTTCCATGTATCCCGGCCTGTCGGAAGGGCAGCTTGCCCGGTTCCATCAGGGCAGGGAGGAAAAGGTCAGGAACCTGTTAGCCCATCTGCAGAGGCAGGGGCGCATTGTTCCGGCTGAGACAGGCGGCTATTTCCCCCAGGGGGAACATGTGCGGGGCACCGATGCAGGGCTGGTCCGTTCCGTGTGGGTGCTCCTGGACTTTATCGACCGTGTGGAATACCATTCCCCCGGCGATTTTCCGGTAAAGCTGGTGTTCTTTTCGGCGGGCAGGATGTACGAGGTGGTCTATGTGGCTGAAGGGCAGGAGGCCCTGGTGGCACAGGCGCTGAAACAGTGCCGGCAGGGGGAGAGCCGCCGTATCGTGCTGGTGGAGGATGCCGGGCAGATCCCCTTATTGCATTTCCCCGATATATCGGGCTTTTGTACGGTGGAGCCGGACGGGAAGGTAAGCTATTACAGGCAGGCTGAGCCTGACTGAGAAGAATGAAGAAATTTAACACATTTATTCGTGAGATTTGTGTCGGCGCGCTGCAAAGTCACAAATGACTTGACACAAACTTTTTATGTGAATAAAGCAGCGCAGAAATGAGGTAAAGATTGGACAGAAAAATGATTTCCGCGCAGGTAGGGGAGATCCTGAACAGCCTCTCCCGGCTGAACAATAATATCTGCGCCATGGACACACTGGATATCCAGCGGTATCCGGAAAATTATGAGATCATCTCCACGGAGGCGGCGCTGCGGGCGGAAAGGATTGCCTGCAAACTAAGGAACCTCCTGTTTGCGTCCACGGGCGTCCCTAAGAGGGATTATCTGATAAAGGCAGGTGAAGTACATGGCATAGAGATCGGCTATGCAGACGGCATTCTGGAGGTGACGCTGCCCCGGCTCCTGCCTAGAAAAAAGACCCGCCAGAGCAGCCTGTTTCTGACAGAGCCGCTTCATGCGGCGCTGGAGCGGTATGCGGCGGAGCACCCCACACCGAGGTTCCGGGAATGCGTCATCTGCATCTCCCATGTCTATGGGCATGACCTGCCGGACTGGTGCCTGCTGGACTACGACAACCTGCAGCAGAAGCAGATCCTGGACACGGTGGCGCTGTATGTGATGCTGGACGACAGCGGGCTTTTGTGTGACGCCTACAACACCACGGAGCGGGGGGAGAAGGACTGCACCCGTATCTATGTCATGGAGAAAGGGCGCTTTGGGAAGTGGCTTTCGGAACGGGAAAAGCAGCTGAAAAACATATCAGATTTTTGAGGGTTTCCGCCCCTGTTTTTCCTGATGTGTGAAAACAGGGTGGAACACCTGCAAAAATGCGCCTTTGCGGGTGCGGATTCAAGTGCGGGATTACCGAGGTCTTTAGCCGCTACGGTAAAAAAACGCACGAAAAGGAGGCGGTCATGGGGGAAGATGGACGTTGTTTCCCAAGGAAGGATACACAGGCTTACCGGCTGCTTGAGCTGGTGGCTGTCTGCGGCGAGTTCCCGGCAGAACTGGTTTACAGACTTGCCGGCAGCACCAGCTATAAGGGCACGGTCACATGGCTTTTGAAGAAAGAAAGGCTCCTGCGGGTCTATTACCGGGATAAGCTGCGGGGGTACAGGCTGGGGAGGCGGGCCAGGACGGCGCTGTTATTTGACAATCCGGAACGGTTTTCCTTTTACCTCACGGGAAACGTGGATACCAGCCTGTTAAAGAGCGAGATCACCAGGAGGGTGCGACTGCACCGGATCGCTGAGGTCTATGTGGCGATGCTGAATGCCGGCGTGACAATTTTCAGGGATGAAAAGCCCAGGGTGTTTGCACCGGATGGAGATCAGGACAGAGGGCTGGAGGGAGCGGCCTTTTACAGCTCCCGTGAGGTCAAGGAAACAGGGATCGAGGCGGTCAAGATCAAGGGCTCCCGCATGGCGGGGGTATTGCTTTCGCCGGATGGGGTTTTCCTTACCTACAACAGCGGCCCGTACATGGCGAAGTGGGATTACCGGGCCGAACAGCGGGTGAAGGCATGGATGCAGGTCACACTCTGCGACAGGGACGCTGGTCTGGGGTATGCACCGGAGGATGTCTGCGGGCTGCTGTTCGGGGACAGCCTGGAGTCTTTCTGCCAGATCCTTTCCGGTGCGGACAGCGGCGCAAGGTGCTTTTTCCTGCTGGATGGCAGTTACGGGCATTTTTATTACCTGACAAACGACCACAAAGGGGAGGTGATGCTGAGGCTTCTGTGCGACAGGGACAGGAGGGAGGAGCTTGACCGCATCCTGTCCCAGGGGTTATGTGCGGGGAATCCCAGCGGGGTTATGGAAAATGATGCCCTGGACGGGAACGGGGACCCGGTGTTGTTCGGGTATTTGTTAGACATCCCCCGCATCCACCGTTTCTGCAGTGCGCTCCAGCTGCAGGAGCGGCATGGCACGCTGATCTGTTTCGACTTCCAGCGGGAGGTTCTGGAGCGCTGTTACGGAGGCATGGTGGCATTTGAGGCCATCAGTTTTGAAAAATTTGAAAGGAGGTTTTACCCGGAGATATGAAAAGGATATGGAAGACCATGATAGCCGCGCCGGCGGCTCTGCTGGGCGTGCTGTATGCGGGAGGCTATCTGGCGCAGTTTATCGGGAATTACGCGGTCTGGAAACAGGGGGGCGGCATCCCGGGGGACGGGACTTCCCCTGCCGGGATATCCCCCGGCTTTATGGCCTGCCTGGGTGCGGCGGTCACGCCGCCCTATGGGATCTACGGCATTTTTATCTGCATCGGGCTGCTGGCGGTGCTGCTGGTCATGGTCATGCGGATGGGGTACAGCGACGCCGGGGAATATGACGGGGAGCGGAATTTTACATACTCCGCAAAGGGGACTTACGGCACTTCCGGCTGGATGGGGAAAAAGGAGATGGCCGGCGTCCTGGAGGTGGTGTCCGATCTGCGGCGCCATCACGGGGTCGTGCTGGGGATGCTGGAGGGGAAAGCGGTCTGCCTGCCGGAGAAGTCAAGGCTCAACAGCAACCTTGCTGTGTACGGCGCCAGCGGCAGCATGAAGACAAGGTCCTTCTGCATGAACCGCATCCTGCAGGGGGCGGCCCGCGGGGAATCCCTCATCATCTGCGACCCCAAATCGGAACTGTATGAGAAATCAAGTGCTTACCTCAGGGATCAGGGTTATGTGGTGAAGGTGTTCAACCTGGTGAGCCCGGAGAATTCGGATTCCTGGAACTGCCTTTCGGAGATCGAAGGGCAGGAACTGATGGCACAGCTTTTCGTGGACGTCATCATCAAGAATACCATGGTGGGCAGCAAGGGGGACCATTTCTGGGACTCTGCGGAGATGAACCTCCTGAAGGCGCTGGTGCTGTATGTGGACCAGGGGTATCCCCCGGAAAACCGGAACATGGGGCAGGTGTACCGGCTCATCACCCTTGGCTCGGAGAATGCCCTGGACAGCCTGTTTGAGGTCCTTCCCGCCCGCCACCCGGCAAAAGCACCCTACAGCCTGTTCAAGCAGGCGTCGGATTCCGTGCGGGGCGGGGTGGTCATCGGGCTTGGGAGCCGCCTGCAGGTATTTCAGGCGGAGCTGATCAAGAAGATAACGGCGCGGGATGAGATCGACCTGGAGCTGCCGGGGCAGGAGCGCTGCGCCTATTTCCTGGTGACGAGCGACCAGGACAGCACCTTCGACTTCCTGGCCTCACTGTTCCTGTCCTTTGCCTTTATCAAGCTGGTGCGCTATGCGGACAGGAACTGCGAGGGAGGCGTCCTGCCGGTGCCCGTCCATGTGCTGGGGGAGGAGCTGACCGCCTGCGGCACCATCCCCGACCTTTCCCGGCGGCTGAGCGTGATCCGGTCAAGGAATATCTCCATGTCCTGTGTTTTCCAGAACCTTGCGGGGCTGCAGAACCGTTACCCGCAGAACCTCTGGCAGGAGATCCTCGGCAACTGCGACGTGCAGCTGTTCCTGGGCTGTACGGACCCGCTGACGGCGGAGTTTGTTTCCTCCCGGACGGGCCTTGCCAGCGTGGCGGTGACGAGCAAGGCAAAGCAGCTGGGCACCTGGCGCGTTTCCAACTATACGCCGGAGTACCGCGAGACCAGCGGCGTGGGGAAACGTCCGGTATTGACGCCGGACGAAGTGCTGCGGCTCCCTATTGACCAGGCGCTGGTGATCATCAGGGGCAAGAAGATCCTGAAGGTGGACAAGCTGGATTACTCAAAGCACCCGGATTATTCCCTCCTGCATTCCTGCAAGGCATCCGCCTATGTCCCAGAGTGGCGCAGGCTGGAGATGGAGGCTGCAGAGGCGGCGAAGGGTGCGGGGAAACATAACTCCGGGTCGGAAGAGCCGGAAACGGGAGGGACCAAGCCCAAAGAGTCCAGAGCCGGAGCGGAAAAACCGAGGGAGCCGAAAGCAAGGGGAACAAGTGCGGGTACAGACAAAGCGGGGGCTGCCCAGAGGATGAAAGCAGAGGCAGCAAAGGAAAGTGTTTCTAAGACAGAGGCCGCCCAGTCCAAGGGATCAAAGAGGGAGGGAACAAACTCAAAAGAGGAAAAAACAAGAGCCGCCAAGCCGGGTGCGCCCAAAACAGAGGCATCCAAAACAGGGACTCAGAAAATTGTCAGGGCAGGGGCACAAAAATCCTCAAAAGCGGAAACCCCGAAAATGGCGGATGCCAGGGCAAGGCCGGCGGAATCAGACGGCTCTGTTTCTAAAGCCGGCAGCCAGGCCGGCATCATTGTAACTGATAAGGAAGCTATCATGTCCTAGACCAAGAAGGAGGAAAATCAAATGGCAGGTAGAAAAAAAGTAACGGAAGAAACAATCACAACAGAAGAAAGGATGGGAAGGGAAATGCAGGAACTGGATGGCGCCGAAATGCTGTCAGCCGGAGATGCTGCGGCGGAGGGAGACGGCATGGACCTGAATGAGCTGCTGGAGAGCATGGATCAGGAGCCGGAGGAAACGGCTGGGCAGGAGGATGAAGAACTGCCTGAGCTTTCTGAGGAAGAAATGTTTGGGGAGGCAGCAATAGAAACGGAAGACGATGGTACGGAGGATGCCGGAACGGCGCCTGAGACAGTGCCTGAAACAGCGGCAGAAGACAGACAGCCGGAAAAGCCGAAACGCACTTCCCGCAGGAAGAAAACTGGCGAACAGGCCACGGAGAAACCTGCAGCAGATGAATCCGTGAATGGAAGCACTATGGAGGAACAGACCGCAGCGGAGAATGATTCTACGGAACAGATTTCTGCCAAAGGAGCAGAAAGACAGAACGCAGGGGGAGAGGATTTCGGGGAGGGAGATATTCCTGCGGAAGAAACTTCTATAGAGGAAACGGAAGAACAGACTGCAGAGGGAAATTTGGATGGAGATGCACCCATGGAAGGAGAGGATCTGCCCGATGGGGATTTGTCGGAAGAAACGCCGGGAAATATACAGGAGATGGAGGCTGACATTGATGCGCAGGAGCTGCAGGAGAGTGAAACGGCAGGTGAGGCACCCGGGGGCACTCAGGCAGAAACAGCGGGTACTTCCGCAGGCCAGGCAAATGCAGACACATCACGCCGTACACCCAGGGCAAGAAAGACAGAGGCGCCTGTCCTGACTCTGGAGAGCCGCGGGGAAGTGGAGATGGAAAGCGCCAGGGAGGACACCATCTGGCATGAGATCCATAATGCCTACCGTACCCGAAAAATACTGACCGGGCAGCTTGGCGGCATTGAACAGACGGACAGCGGCAAGACCATTGTGATTGTGGATTATAAGGGATTCCGTATCGTCATCCCCATAAAGGAGATGATGATCGACCTGGCCCAGGGACGCAGCCCTTCTGGAAAGGAATATGCGGAGCTGATGCTGCGCCAGAACAAGATCCTCGGCAATATGCTGGGGGCGGAGATCGACTTTATCGTGAAAGGCATAGATTCCAAGACACGCAGCGTTGTAGCCAGCCGCAGGGAGGCCATGCTGAAAAAGCGGCAGATATTCTATCTGGATACGGATGCGGCGGGGATGTACCGTGTCTATGAGGGGCGCATTGTCCAGGCAAGGGTGATCGCCGTGGCGGAAAAGGTCATCCGTGTGGAGATCTTTGGCGTGGAATGCTCCATCATGGCCCGTGATCTGGCGTGGGACTGGATCGGGGATGCCCATGAGCGTTTCTCCGTGGGAGACCAGGTGCTGGTACGCATTTTGAGCGTGCGGCGTGAGGGTCTGGAGGATATGGGCGTTAAGGCGGATGTCAAGAGCGTGACCCAGGACACACACCATGAGAACCTGAAAAAGTGCCGCATCCAGAGCAAGTATGCCGGAAAGGTAACAGACGTACATAAGGGCGTGGTATATATCCGCCTGTCCAACGGTGTCAATGCGGTGGCCCATGCCTGCTACGATTACAGGACACCGGGGAAAAAGGATGACGTGAGCTTTGCCGTGACGAAGATCGACGAGGAACGGGGCGTGGCTGTGGGAATCATTACGAGAATCATACGGCAGAATCTGTAAGGAGCAATGTAAATAGCGCGGGATTCTTTTAAGGGGTTTTTCTGTATTTTAGGTATTCGCATAAATTTTCGAATTTGCTGTAAGTTACCCAATTAGCTTAGTATAACAAGACAGAAGTAATGGAGTTACACAAACAACAGAAAGTACCCTTTTAAGAATCTTGCGCTTTAGTTCAAAATATCTTTTGAATAAGAGAAGGTACATTCCCCCGATGCTTGCATCGCACAAACTAGCACCGAGCATAGCGAGGTTGGGGCGAATACCCCGCTCCTGCAAAGCAGGAGGAAAACACCCTTGCGGTGTTTGAGTGCTTGCATCGGGGAAGTTTATTTGCACTTCAATTTGAAGAGATATAACTTATTTATGGTGAAGGTGTTTTAATTTTTTCACCGTTAAAAAATAAAGGATAGTATGTAAAAAAATCAATTAGTTCAATTAAGCTTTTTTTACCTTCGTCATCTATACTTACAAGAGCTGGAATCTTTTCAAAAGAATGCAACTGTCCATTCAATGTATTGTTGTATTGCTGTAGAAAAACAGATAAAAGTAGATGTTCACTTGAGCTAAGGTTTTGTATTCTTTTTTTTAGTGTGTGGGTATCCTTAATTTTAATAACTCCATCTTGTCTAAATTCCCAGAAAGCATCAAAAGCCAAAAGAGGAGAAGTAAACACATGATTCCATACATTGCGAATTAATGCTTCATAGGTATAATGTGTATATTTCTTTTGGATTTGGTCACAAATGCTACTTAATGTATTGGTAAAAAACAGCATGTGTTTTTGGATAATTGGTAATGGCGGAAAGGAAGGACGGCTACAATTGTGAACATGTAAGAGAAGCAGTTCAGAATAAGAACCATCATGTGTAATGCTGTTTCTTATTTCTGAAATCTTTTGTATTTGGTTGATATCAAGAGAAAGATCTAGTGTTAATGTTTTCTCAAAGAAAGATAAATAATCAGCTAATGCTTCACAAGAATACTTGCGAATATAAGAGTTTATGGTTTTGGCAATAATATCACGAGTGGCAGGACATGAGAGTAAAATGTCTTTTTCTACATTAACAGATTTGTCTATCTTTTCAGGGAAAGCGTTTAAGTAATAACGTAGTATTTCTGTAATTGAACTTTCAAAAACCGAATAGGCATACATAAACAAAGGTTTTTGGGTTGAATCACACATATTTTGTATACTATTTTGTATTTCTACATTTTTTATTGAAATAAATTTTTCTATATCTGCACTTACAAAGAAGCGAATCATAGTATTACCTCCCTGACCATAAAGATTAATAAAATTATATCAGAGTATAAATAAAGAATCAACTTTGTAAATAAGCAATTATAAATAAGTAAATGCACAAAATATATAAAACATGTGGCAAATTGTCTTCACAGCAAAGATTTTTCTGCGTTTTGATTGAGTTATCCGAATACTGCGGAATTTGTTGTGCATTTGCTCATTTATAGTAAGCAAAATAAGATATGAGGTAATTGTAAAATATTAGATATAGTATTTGTAGGGGAGTTAAAATAAAACCCTTTTGCATATTAGGCATAGAAATGTCTGTAAAAAGAGTTTTGCATACTATATATTGCGTCTAAATCTTGACGCAGAGCATATCTTGTGTTAAACTTACTGCATGATTGATTTTTGTGCGCATCCCTTTTGGGAGATACAGCCTTTTGGCTGTAAGCGGAAGTAAATGCCGCATTGCACACGTTGTAAAGATTGTATTTGTGCCAGTAGTATCATTATGCCCTTTTTAGGCAGTGATCTGCTGGCTTTTTTATTCGTGATAGCACAATCATTGCAGTGTGCGGATTCTGTTATTTTACACACACTATCCAAAATAACGGGAATGACTTTGGTTCATAAGCAATTATGAACGCCAGGTAATGGTTTCAAGGTCATTCCCGCTTTTTTTTCGTGCAGCAAGCCTGCCCAAACGCCGGATACGGCTTTGAGGATAAACTATTTACAGGAAAGGAAGGCAGAAAGAATGAAACAGGAAAGAAACAGGGGGAGCCGGCTGAACCGGCATCCCAAACACCCGGATTACAAGGTGTACAACAGGGAGATAAGCGGGCAGTACCGCAGTCCCCGGGTCATCTGCAGGACCGCCAATTTCCCGCGCAGGGCGAGAAGGGGGGCATGACAGGTGCCGGAAAACGTAGGACAGAGGACAAGGCATGTTCCCTTAGTGCTGGTGGACACGGAAAATCTGTCCCGGGAGGAATGGCTTGCCTGCCGCCGCCAGGGAATCGGCGGCAGCGACGTGGCGGGTATCATGGGTATATCCCCTTTCCGGACGGCCCGCGACATTTATTATGACAAACTGAATATTGCACCTGTGGAAGAGGAGCCGGAGAACTGGGTGGCCCTGGAGGTAGGGAACCTGTTAGAGGGTCTGGTGGCAAGGATCTTCCACAAAAAGAGCGGCTTGGAGATCTTCCAGGTCAAAAAGATGTTCCGGCATCCCCTGTATCCTTTCATGCTGGCGGATGTGGACTACTTTGCCCGGCTGCCGGACGGTGAGACGGCCATCCTGGAGATCAAGACCACCAATTACAACGCCACGGATGCGTGGTGGCAGGACGGCAGGGAGATTGTGCCGCCGTACTATGAGGCGCAGGGCCGCCACTATATGGCGGTGATGGATGCGGACAGGGTATTTTTCTGCTGCCTGTACGGCAACACGGAGGACGAGTGCATCATCCGGGAGATCAGGAGGGATATGGCATACGAACAGGAAATGATCTACCTGGAACAGTACTTCTGGGAGAGCCATGTACTGGCAAAAGATCCCCCGCCCTATACGGAGGACGGCGCACAGATCCTGGGGAGCGTACAGCGGTACTGCGGCCCGGCGGATACAGGCGCACCTGTACTGGAGCTTGGCGCAGACATGGCGGAGACGCTGATGTATTACCTGCGGCTCCAGGAGGAAAAGAAAAAAGCGGAGAAACGCTCCGGGGAACTGGAAAAGGAGCTGCAGCGGGCAAAGGCCATCCTGATCGCGGAGATGGGCACAGGCTGCACCGCCGAATGCCGCAGGGACGGTTTCCGGTACACCGTGACCTATAATCCGGTGCGGAAGGCAGGGGTGGACAAGAACAACCTTTCAAGGCTGAAGCTCCAGTACCCGGAGATTTACGAGCGGTTCGTCACCGTGTCGGAGTACAGGAGATTCCTGGTAAAAGTCAGCGCAGAAGAGGCTGCCTGACAGCAGGCTGGGAACTGAAAATAGGATTCATGCGGAGAGAAAGGCAGACGGGTATGCGGAGGTTCCGCAAACTTGTGCCCTGCTGGTGTTTCCGCGGACTGAAAATGCGCAGCAGACAGCGCAGAAATGAGGTGAAATGTGAGTATCATAGGAACTTATGACAGCACGGTTTACAGCAATCCGGCAACCAAGTACTGTGTGATCCGTGTCAGGACGGCAGACCGGGGCATCCCGGAAGGTGCCCGTGATAAAAGGAGGTACAGCGACCACCTGATCCGGTTTACTGCGGTGGGTTACGACCTGCCCTGCACCGATGCGGTGGAGCTGGAGTTTGACGGTGAATGGACGGACGGAAAGTATGGGCTGCAGCTGCAGGTCGTACAGTGGCAGACGGTCGTTCCCAGGACGGAGGAAGGCGTAAAAGGCTACCTTGGCTCAGGGCTCATAAAGGGCATCGGGGAAAAGACGGCGGCGGAGATCGTGGCCCGTTTCGGGGTGAATGCCCTGGACATCCTTGAGAAACAGCCGGAGCGGCTGCTGGAGGTCAGGGGCATCACGGAAAACAGGCTGGAGGACATTAAGACTTCTTATGCAGAAAGCCGCGCCCTGCGGGACATCATGACGCTGCTGGCGCCGTTTAAGCTGACACCGGCAGCGGCGCAGAGGATCTACCAGCAGCTGGGCCCTGCCAGCGTGAAGATTCTGAGAGAGAATCCTTATGAGCTCTGCCGGATCTCAGGGTTTGGTTTCTTAAGGGTGGATGCCATCGTGCAGCACACGGACAGGCGCCTGAACACCCCCATGCGGATCAGGGGGGCGCTGTACTATGCGCTTGACAAGGCGCGGGCGGAAAGAGGGCACCTGTTCCTGCCCAGGGACACCCTGGTATGTGAGGCGCTGAAACTGTTGAACAAAAGGATACCGGCCCCGGAATTACGGGTACAGAAAGCGGAAGTGGAGAATGTGCTGGAAGGCGTCATTTTGGACGGGGCAGTGGTATCCATGAAGGATAGCATCTATTCCGTAAGCCAGTTTACCATGGAGGACGAGACGGCCAGGCAGATCGCCCTGCGGCTTTTGGCAGCGCCGGCACAGGAGGACATTACCCTGCAGCTGGCGGAGGCCAGGGAAAAGCTTGGGCTCAGCCTGTCGGAAAAACAGGAAAGCGCGGTTCGCACGGCATTCCTGCACAGCCTTTCCATCATCACCGGCCCTCCCGGCACAGGAAAGACCACGGTGCTTAAGGGCATCCTGGAGGTCTATAGGCTCCTGCACCCGGACGGGAAGATCGCGCTCATGGCGCCCACCGGGCGGGCCAGCCGCCGCATGGCGGAGAGCACCGGCTTTGACGGGGCCTGTACCATGCACAGCGGGCTTGGGCTCCTGGGCGGCGAGGAGGAGAGCGGGAGCCTGATGAAAGAAAGGTTCCTGGATGCGGACCTTGTCATTGCCGATGAGTTCAGCATGGTTGACATGTGGCTTGCCAGGCAGTTCTTTACCCGTGTCAGGGCAGGGGCCAAGATCGTCATGGTAGGGGATCCCGACCAGCTGCCCAGCGTGGGCGCTGGGAACGTGTTCAGGGAACTGATCCAGTGCGGCCTGATACCCGTCACGGTGCTGGATGAGATCTTCCGGCAGGCGGCGGACAGCCGGATTGCCTACAATGCAAGGCTTATCAACGCAGGCAGCACAGAGCTGTACTACGGTGACGATTTCAAGGTGGTGGACAGCCGCACACAGGAACAGGCGGCGGAGGTTCTGATGGACCTTTACTGCAGGGAGATAGAAGAAAACGGCATTGAGCGGGTTCAGATCCTCTCCCCTTACAGGGAGGACGGGGAGACCTCCGTGGAAAGCCTGAACGGGAACCTTCGGGAGCGGCTCAACCCTTTCCGCTCGGAAGAGGAGGAGATCCGCCTGGGCAGCAGGGTGTTCCGCACAGGGGACCGCATCATGCAGACAAAGAACACAAAGAAGGTATCCAACGGGGATTTAGGGTTTATCCGTTACCTGAAGGATACGCCGGAGGGGATGCGCATCGGCATGGACTTTGGCGGGGGACGGCAGATGGAGTATGCCCCGGAGGATATGGCAAATGTGACACTGGCATATGCCACCACCATCCATAAGGCAATGGGGAGTGAGTACGATGTGGTGCTGATCCCGCTGGTGGCGGCCCAGAAATTCATGCTGTACCGGAACCTGCTGTATACGGGAATCACCCGGGCAAAGAAGAAAGTGATCCTGGTGGGGCAGAAAGGGCTGCTGTACATGGCGGCCAGCCGCAATGGGAACATCAAGCGGAACACGCTACTGGGGGAACGTACCTGCCTGTATTATAAGGCGTTTGCAAGGAGTGCGGGAAATGCAGTGCCCCAGTTCGTGGAAGAAAAGTTAAAAAATGTGGGTTAGTGGAAACTGAGATGAAATGTGAAGAAAAAAGGCATTCCGTCTCTTATTTATTTTAAGGAAGGAGATTTTGACTATGAGCAACAGTGATTTTGCAGTAACCATGTATGAGAGCGACCCCACGGTGGCGGCGCTGAACAGGGTGCCGGGGTTTGACCCCTTAAAGCTGATGGGCCGGAAGAGAACTGCAGGGGCGGAGAAGGATGAAGAGAGCCTTGATTTCCGGTATAAGAAGCTGTGGTTCCGCCTGGCGCACAGGACGGGGAGGATCCGCCTGAACAGGCTGAGCATCACGGAACAGCTTGCCATCATAGAGGCGCAGGTGTACCTGGAGCTGACAGACGCCAATCCCGTATCCAGCTTTACCGCAGCCTGTACCAGGGAGGAAGGCGGCGATAAGTATATCGAGAGCGCGCAGATTAGGGCGATGGACCAGGCATTGACGGATGCCGGCTTTGGCCTGCAGTTCGTGCCTGCCCCTGTGGGAAGTACGGAAAATACAGTGCCGCAGGCGGTGGGGGCTGTTGCAAATGTGCAGATGCCCAAAGTCCCTCAGCCGGTTATGCAGCAGGGACAACAGGCAGCAGGTCGGCAGCAGGTGGTACAGCAGGCAGGAGTTCCGCAGAGAGCCGTTGCAGTTCAGGCGGCGCCCCAGCAGGCTACAGCGCCTCAGCCGGCGGTAGCCCAGCAGAAAACCGCAGCAGCACAGGCAGTGCCCGGGCAGCGTATAGCAGTACAACAGGCGGGTATTCCTCAGAAAACCGTTGCAACGCAGGCAGCACCCCGGCAGGGTATAGCGTCTCAACAGGCAGGAGTTCCGCAGAGAACCGTGGCAGCACAGGCAGCACCCCAGCAGCGGGCAGTACCCCAACAGGCGGCACCCCAGCAGCGTACAGCGGCACAACAGTCTGCGGTTCAGCAGCAAACAGCAGTATCGCAGCAAAGATCCGTTGCACAGCAGGCGGCAGTGCAGCCTCAGGCAGTCCGGCAATCTACAGCGCCTCAGGCAGCAGTACCCAACAAGCCTGCCCGGACAGCACAGGTACAGGCTCAGACGGTTCAGGCAGGACAGAAAGGGGCGGCTATCCCCGCACAGGCAGGAATGCAGACGGCGGCAGTAAATCCGGCAGCACCCGCAGCACCACAGAAAGCGGCAGTCCCGGTATCAACACAGCAGGCGGCAGCACAGCAG
Organism: uncultured Acetatifactor sp.; assembly: GCA_910584375.1. Taxonomy (GTDB): domain Bacteria; phylum Bacillota; class Clostridia; order Lachnospirales; family Lachnospiraceae; genus Acetatifactor. The sequence continues at coordinate 3,430 of CAJUAH010000030.1, read as the reverse complement.
CCCGTAAGCGCAGAAACTTTGCCCGCAGGACAGCTTCCTGTGGCGGCAGAAGCACAGGAATTGCCTGTCACATCCGATATAGCGGCAGCTATGTCCCTGTTGTCAGGAAAGAAGGAAGACACCCTGCCCGTGGCGCCGGCAGGCATGAAAGCGGGGGAAAAGGCGGAATCCATGCCGCAGGAATTACCGGTTGCACCGGCAGCATCCGTATCTGAAATGCCCGCCGCTCCGGCGCCTGCCGCCAACGCAGGCGGGGCAGCAGATGAGGGCAGGCCGTATACGGAGGAAACGCCTGTTGAAGAGATCCTGCAGTTTATGACCCTGGAGGATGCAAAGAAGGTGGTAGTGAGCGCGGGAACCTGCCGGGGACAGACCATTGCCGAAGTGGCACAGCGCAGGCCTTTCAGCTTAAAGTTCTACCTGAGTGAAGCTTACCAGGGCAGGGATAACATCCTGCGGGCCGCCGCAAGGCTGATGCTGGACAACATGGAAAAGAAAGCAGGCTGATACAGGGTCTGAGGATGGCAGACAGGAAGGAGGGAGCGGGCAATGGACTCTCAGCCGCAAGGGTTCCCGTTTGGGATCATGGCCGTGGTGGAGCTGCTCCGGCTGAACGTGCGCCGCAGGCTGGCGGACAGTGCCTATGTGGACTGTCCGTTCTGCGGTGACAGGCGCGGCAAGATGAATGTTAATTTTGGCAGGAATGTATGGCGGTGCAATTACTGTGGCGAATCCGGAGGGATGCTGGCGCTGTATGCAAGGCTCAACAACATGACAAATTCCCAGGCATACCGTGAAATATGGGATGCCCTCTCCACAGGGGAGGCATCCTGGGGAGGCGGGGATCATGGAATGACAGCAGTATCCGCTGCGGCACCTGTTTCGGGAGCCGCAGCCCCCGGCCAGGGGCAGGGGGGCATTCTGCAGTCGCCACGGGCCAGTGCGGAAGAAGTCCACCGGACATTTTCACGGCTGTTTGAGATGCTTACCCTGTCGCCTGCCCACCGGAGCCATCTGCGGTCTGAAAAGCGGGGGCTTACGGAGGAACAGATCAGGCAGTTCGGGTTCAAGAGTACGCCGCCCTATTTCCTGTGCCGCTCCCTGACGGAAAAACTGATCAGCCAAGGCTGCACCGTGGCGGGGGTGCCGGGATTTTACAGGCACGAAAAAGGCTACTGGACCGTAAAATTCACCAGCAGGACGTCAGGCATCCTGATACCTGCGGTGGGCAGGGACGGGCTGATCCGCGGGGCGCAGATCCTGCTGGATGTCCCCATCAGGGATAAGGACGACCCGCCGGACAAGGCGGGGGCAAAGTACATCTGGCTCTCGTCATCCTCAAAGGACATGGGCACCACTTCCGGGAGCCCGGTGCATTTCGTGGGGAAATTCCCCGCAAGGGCGGTCTATGTGACGGAGGGGCTGCTGAAAGCGGACATCGCCCACAGCCTGATGAACCGATCCTTTGTGGCGACGGCAGGGGCAAACAACGTAAGTGCGCTTGACGGGATATTCAGGATGCTTGCCGCTGAGGGCACGGAACTGATCGTTGAGGCCCAGGACATGGACAAATACAGGAATGCCAACACCGCAAAGGGAAGCTCCAGGATATATTTCATGGCAGGAGAGCATGGGATGGAGTGCCGCCGCCTGGCCTGGGACCCGAATTTCAAGGGCATAGACGACTGGAGGCTGGCGCTCAGGAGAAAAGAAAGGCAGAGAGAGGAGGAAAAGAAAGACCCAGGGGATGCAAGTACCCTTAAGGAGGAACAGGAAACCAGGGATTTCCTGCAGAGATACCGCATCTACCAGCTGGACTTTGGCAGGGAGCAGATACCGATCCCCTTTGCATTTGAAGGGATAAAGCAACTGCATAAGGCCGGATATGAGCAGCCGCCCGCAGGGCAGTACCGCCTGGTGTGGGATTCTGCACTGTACTGTCCGGCAGACAGCACGGACAGGGAGAGGCTGCAGCGGATCAGGGATGCGTTCAGCGACAGTATGCCGGAAGGCTACAGGGGGCGGCAGGTAGCGCCCTCTGACGTGCTGGAACTGTATGATGAAGGGAAACGCAGCTATTATTATGTGGATACAGGAGGCTTTGAGCCTGTGCGCTTTTCCCCGTTCCTGGCAAAACCGATGCCGGGGCGGGAACCGGAGGGTGCTGGGCAGTAGGCTGAATCCCGCATGGAGGCACAATACATTTACAAGGGCATGGAGCAGGAAGATACTGTTCCGTGCCCTTTTTCTGAAAGGAGACAGACATGGATATATATGCAGAAAACAACGGAGGATTTCAGGCTTTGGAGGGGACATCCCCTTTTGAGGAAAGCAGCCAGTTTCAGGGAAACGGCCATACAGGGATGCCCTGTCAGGAATCGGCGGGGGCCGCATGGTATGGAGAAATGCAGGGAGCGGAAGGGCTTCCTGCCGGAGATTATCAGGAAACCGTGATGCAGGCTGGCGGGTATGACAATACGCAAGGGGCGGCAGGGTTTCCGGCAGGACAGACAGGTGGATATAATAATGTGGGCTGTGTGGCAGAGTTCCCTGTCGGATCACATCAGGCGACTGTAATGCAGACAGCAGGGGATGGCAATATGTATGGAGCGGGAAATTTTTCCACAGTGCCGTATCAGGAGCTGCCGACAGGATCTGGGGCGGAGGTTTATATGGGAGAAGCAGATGCCCTGCCTGTGGCGCCTGGGCAGATGCTGCCTCAGGAAATGGAAGCCCTTGCATCGGCTGCAGGACAGGAGGCTGTATGGCCGCAGACAGCGGAAATGGGGTTTACAGAGCAGGAGACGGTGGAGTTGGGGACCGCAGAGCAACTGGCAGCAGAACCGATAGCCACGGATTTGGAGACGGCAGAATCGGAAGTCACAGGTCAGGAGGCAGATTCCGAAATGGCAGACCCGGAGACTGCTGATATGGAAACAGCGGAGACAGAGATAACAGCAGAGGCAGAAACAGCTGGGACAGAGCCGCAGGCAGCAGAGGCGGCGCCGGATGCTGACAAGGAGGACGACGAGGAAACCAGGCGCATGAAGCATGAGACCGCAGAGGCGGAGCGGAAGGCTGAATGGGAAGAAAAGCAGCAGGCCAAAAAGGCGGCGGAACAGGAGAAACTGGATCAGCTTGCCAATATGAGTGACGATGCCGCTGTGTCAGCGGCCATGAAACAGGTAGGCACAGACACGGAAAAACTGACCCGCAGGAACATGAAGGAATGCGTGGCAGAGTACATCCAGACCCTGTGCCTGGAGGATCCCGGATTTGCCCGCATGGTGATGCACCCCCGCAAGAACATGATCCACTGTTTCCATTACATCAACCGCAAGGCGAAAGAATTTATACAGCAGGAGATGGAGGATAATGATATTGTCAATATTGGTTGACACTTTTTTTACAAGGATATTCATGCCTAAGC
>CAJUAH010000029.1 GCA_910584375.1 uncultured Acetatifactor sp. | reverse complement strand
TTTTCAGGGTTGCATTGCTGTTTATTTGTCAAAGTACATGGAAGTTGACGATTCCATCATCAACTTCGGTTGCCAACATTCTGTTCTCAGCGGCAACTTCTATAAGATACCACATCCAACTCGGCTTGTCAACAACATTTTTTATTTTTTTCTACCTGACTTTATCAGTATCGGTAGAAAGCGGAGAAAGAGGGATTTGAACCCTCGCGCCGCGTGAGCGACCTACACCCTTAGCAGGGGCGCCTCTTCAGCCTCTTGAGTATTTCTCCAAATCTGAATTACACCGCTACCAATATACTGCTATGCGTCCCCCACAGGTGACGCAAAAATTATTATACCCAAGCTTTTACTGTTTGTCAATCGCTTTTTTCATTTTTACAAATTTTTTAGTTCAGATTTTCACCGCAGCCTTTTCTGCGTATTGCAAAATAGCCGTATCATACAAATTATTCCCCTCGCAATCGATCACCACGATCACGGGAAAGTCCTTGATCTCAAGCCTGCGTATGGCCTCTGTTCCCAGATCGTCATAAGCTATGACCTCCGAAGAGACAATGGCCCGGGACAGCAGCGCTCCGGCGCCGCCCACTGCGGCAAAATACACCGCCTGGTTCCTGACGATTGCCTCTGCGACGGCCTCGCTGCGACGCCCCTTTCCGATCATTCCTCTGAGTCCCATATCAAGCAGAGTGGGGGTATATCTGTCCATACGGCTGGCCGTGGTGGGGCCTGCGGAACCTATGGGCCTTCCTTCCCGGGCAGGAGAAGGCCCCATATAATATATGACATTGTCTTTTATAGCGAAAGGCAGGTCGCCGCCTTTTTGCAATGTTTCGTGCATTCTTTTATGGGCGGCATCCCTGGCGGTATAAATCGTACCGCTCAGATAGACATAGTCTCCCGCTTTCAGCCGGGCAGCCTCCTCCCTGTCAAAGGGTAACCGCAAATGCTTGTTCTCTCTCTGTTCCATACTTACCTCATTTCCGCACACCGCAAGCTCGTCAACGTCTGACGCAAATCATTTAAGTATATATCGGCATGTGCCTTTTACAGCACACGTACCGCATGGCGATTCACATGGCAGCAAATATTCACGGCGACAGGCAAACCTGCTATATGTGTTGGATATGTATTGATATTCACCGCAAGCGCCGTAACGGATCCTCCCAAACCTCCCGGCCCAATACCCGAGCGATTGACAGCGTTCAGCAGTTCCTCCTCCATATCCTTTATATAAGGAATGGAAGAATGCTCTCCCACATCCCGAGTCAAAGCCTGTTTTGCCATGATGGCACATTTTTCAAAAGTGCCGCCAATACCAACTCCCACCACCATGGGAGGACATGCGTTGGGCCCTGCATCCTTTACGGCAGTCAGGATCGCGTTTTTTACGCCTTCAATACCATCCGCCGGTTTAAGCATAAATACTCTGCTCATATTTTCACTGCCAAATCCTTTGGGTGCGACCGTAATCTTTACCTTGTCCCCAGGCACAATCTTATAGTGAATAACCGCAGGCGTATTATCCCCTGTGTTTTCCCGGATCAGCGGATCCTTCACCACGGATTTGCGCAGATATCCGTCAACATAACCTCTGCGCACGCCCTCATGAACGGCCTCCTCCAGGCTGCCCCCCTCAAAATGTATCTCCTGCCCGATCTCCAAAAAAATCACTGCCATACCGGTATCCTGACAGATCGGAATCATATCTTCTCCGGCGATTTGCAGGTTTTCCTGCAGCTGCTCCAGAATCTGTCTGCCCAGAGCAGACTTTTCCGCCTGTGCCGCGTCGGTCAGAGCCTGTTTCATATCCGCCGACAGAAAATGATTGGCCTCAATACACATTTCCTTAATAGTGTCTGTAATTGTGCTTACCGCGATTGTTCTCATTATTCCCTCTGTTTATGTAACACGGACTACGCCAATGTTACGGCCCCTCTGCCGGGCGTCGTGGTCACGATTTCTATTTTGCCAGTGTGCTGCGGATCTCATCAAGCGTCTCATCCGTATAATGTCTGGGTTCCCAGAAGTTTCCCTGTCCGTCGTCAGAGTAACGGGGAATCAGATGAATATGGAAATGAAACACTGTCTGTCCTGCTGCCTCTCCGTTGTTCTGCACAATATTAAAGCCCTGACAGCCCAAAATCTCCGTCATGGAACCTGCCAGTTTCTTTGCCAGTATAAAAGCCTTCCCTGTCATTTCCTCCGGCAGTTGATACAGGTTGTCCGCATGCTCCTTGGGCAGAATCAATGCGTGTCCTCTGGTGGCGGGAGCGGCATCCAGAATCACCTTAAAATCCGCATCCTCATAGATAGATCTGGTAGGAATGACACCGTTAGCCAGCTTGCAAAAAATGCAGTCATCTTTCTTCATCGTCGTTTTATCTCCTATCCGCCCGTTCCTACAGGCTTATTTATCAAACACAAACAGACTGTCCAGCATTCGCATCACACGGAAATTGCCCTTCATCTTCATGGCGCCGGACATGAATGCGCTCTGAAAGGACATTCGGCCCGCGATGACTTCCTCTATCATGTCCGGCGTAGCGGTCATTTCCACATCCGGCTCCTCTGCCGTGCCGTAATAGCATTCTATCTGCGAACCGTCCACCTGAAGGACCAAAGCCTCCTCACGATCTTCCAGTTTCAGCACATAAGACGCCGCAAAACCCGGCTGAGGCTTAAACGCCTGGTGAAAACGCTGGATATAGGTATCCTGCGTATTGCCGTCTTTCTCGCTCATCATGTCCCGGAACATGCTGGCCAGCTCCTGAATATCTTCTTTCTGGCGCTGCACATAACTGTCGTCCGCGGCATAGCGGGACAGCTGCTCCGACTCCTGAGGAGTCAGATCCACATTGGGGGCTATGGCCACCGTATTCTTTACCGCCTGATTGCTGGCCGGAAAACTGGGAGTCTTCTGATTGACCGTCCGATACAGATTCTCCGCCTTTTTCTCAATGATCGTCGTGTACTCCTGTTTCATCTCCAGTGTCAGCGTGTTGGCAATGTAACCGCAGATCCCGCTGCAGGGCCGTCCGCCCAGCACTTCCCACGCAGTGGCAAGCTGCATCTTTCCTTCCCGCTCTCCGTATGTCGTGGACATGACAACCGGACACATATATAGCCGGGATATCTTTTCCTTATCTCCATAGAGCCAGCAGGCATCCAGAAACTGGTACATATAGCCGCCGATCCCGTACCATTCCACCGTCCCGGCCAGAATGATCCCGTCCGCGTCTTTCAGCGTCTGCGGCAATGTGGGAATGGCATTCTTATTTTCATACAAATTATACTGCGTTACATTTACTCTGAGCTCTTCCAACACTTCACGCATTTTATTGATCACATACAGAGTGGGATCGTCAATCAGTCCCCTGCCGCCGTAATAAATATTAATATTCACCTTGTCCTCCATAACCCGCGCCCGATTCTTTTTTATCCGAGACACGTATATACAACGCCAATATCATACCCAATGCAAAGCCTGCCAGCAGCCCGCCTATATGAGCAAGGTTATCCACATTGCTGCCGGTGAAACCGCTGTACAGAGACAGGCATATCATCAGAATCACTCTCCTGGGGGTAACGCTCTTCATCTTCCGGCCCGAGACCAGCACCAGGGCCAGCAGCAAACCGTTCAAACCGAAGATCGCGCCGCTGGCTCCCAAGGACACCGCCCAATCGTTGCCAACGATCTTGCCCGCCAGAGACAACAGATTTCCTCCGATACCGGACACCAGATATATCCCCGCAAAGGGAAGGTGACCGATCTCCTTCTCGATCATGGCTCCCATAAAGAGCAGGAGGATCATATTGTTGAACAGATGTCCCGTATCCGCATGTAAAAACATTGCCCAAAAGATCCGCCCGTATTCATCATAAGCCAGAACCCTCACAGCGCTGAGACATCCCACGTCATACAGGACGTTCCCGGGGATCTGGCAGAGAACGTAAACCACCGCATTGACCGCTACCAGTATAACGCTCATAAAGGGAAGAGTTCTCAGTTTTCCAATATATTCTCCCATCAATGTCCCCTGCCTGTCCATATATAGAAAACTGTACCACTCTTTGCCCCCGTTCGTCAACGAAAAATATATTCCACTTTTCCGAACCGCAGTTCGTCCTCTTTTTCCAGGCGGCGTTTCTCATAGGGGCGCATGCGCAGTCCGTTTTTGAACGTTCCGTTGGTAGAGTTCAGGTCCTCCAGATAAATATTACCTTCCTCTTCCAGAATCCGGGCATGGATTCGGCTGACCGAGCGGTCCTCCAGAACCAGATCTGCCTCTTCCCGCCTTTTGCCGATCACAAAGGGAAACTTATCGACCTTAACCGCCAATTCCCCATTGTCCCTGTACAGGCCCCTGGGCCGTTCTTCCTCCGTTTCCTCTATATAGACGGTTCTTCCGTACTCTCCCTCGCTCTCCTGCTCCGTATCCTGGCAATTATCCGTCTCGCCATAGACCGACTCTTCACCCACTGCCCCCAGAGGCTGTGCAGCCACCTGGCGCCGCAGGATCTCCTGATAGGAAACGGGATCCTGTCTCTTTCTGCGTCCGCTCAGAAAGGCGAGAAAACCTCTGCGTCTTTCCGCTGTCTCAGGTTCCGCCTCCGAAGAATCGCCGTGCCAAAGCCGCGATACCTGCGGCAGTCCCGGTTCACACATTCCCTGCGTCTCTCCATCCTGTTCCTGCCGCTCCGCTTTCTGGCTCTTTTTTTCCCTTTTCTCCACTTCTTTGAATCTCTCAAAGATCTGCCTGTTCAGACAGGTCTCCCCGGCTGCGGCGTACTGTTCGTACAATCCGTATACAAACTCTACCAACGCCTCGTCCTCATAGTCGACACGATCCACCCAAAAATCCAGCAGCGACTTAAATCCACTGTCTTTCGCGCAATAGGGCACATACATAAAAAAGAAATCGTTTTTCTCCAGATCCTGATATATATGCTGAGGACTCCAGATTATATTGCGATCCTCCAGAAGGTATCTGGCAAGCTCCTGCTCCATCCGTTCCATACCCCATAAAAAGTCCCGCATCCATTCTCTGCCGATGACTTTTCCCTCAAACAGCTGCACTATATTCTGCGTCGAGGAGATATCGTAATACAAAAAAGCGTCCCCGTCAATATAGCGCAGGCTGCAGGGCAATAAGAACCGAATGCCCCCCCGGTTCAATATACAATACTGATAGCGATTTTCCCTGGGTTTTTCCTCCAGCCGCACCCTGGCGTAATTACAATTCAGATTTCTGATGTACTCTGTTTCCAGCACACCGCTTACTATCCTGCCATTCTCCATTTTCTACCTCTTTCCATATGTTGGGGGTCAAATACCCTCAGTCTTTCCCAATCCCAGACAGCACTTCTATCAGCATGGTTCTGTCCCATGTATCCAACTGCAAGACTACATCCAGACGCTGCGGTCCGTCCGACAGGACCAGAGCGCCGGACGGCAATGTATACTCTCCCGCCGCCTCCAGGCAGATCCGCTGTCCCTGTAGAGTAAAACGCGGCGACCGCGGCTGTACCCACAGATATTGTTCCCTGTCCCAGGCCACCGCCAGCTCCTGTAAATACTCCAGCCGCTTTTGTGGAGACTGCGTGTAATTGCCGGCTTTTATCAGCATGGACGCCATATCCTGCTCCAGGAGGCACCTGTCATACTGTATAAAAAGTATGACGATCAGGAACAGATAAACGCCCAGAACCGCAGGCAACACCAGCGCCGCCTCCACCGATAAATATCCTCTGATTTTTTTACTTTTCCTCATATATTCCGGCATTTGGCACGGACTGCACCCGTGATATTGCCTGCGCACCTCCTTCATATCCGGATCGTTCCGATCAGCAGTGCTGCCGCCGCGCCTGCCCACAGAAAGGGCACAAAGGCGATGCGGGTATTCCTCCCGGCTCTGCCCAGGAGGAGCAGGACTACGCTGACCAAAAAGATACCCACCAGGGCAATACCCAGAGCCAGCAGGCAGTCCGCCAGCCCAAGACAGTTTCCCATAAATAACAGTTCCCATCCGTCTCCTCTTCCGATCTGCTCTCCTGTGATCCTGGCCAGAACCAGCGCGGCCATTCCCGGCAGCAGCGCCATGCCCAGTTCTATCCAGGCCGTCTCCCCCTGTAAGCCCCGCCAGCACGCCCCAAAGCAGGAGAGAGCAACTCCGAGAGCCAGCGACCGTCCCGGTATATGCTGCTCCCGTATATCCGATACGCCGTGCCAGGCCAGCAGCAGAAGTACGCACAAATATCCTGTCCATCTCCATATCATGTCATCTTTCCCCCTGTAAATCTTCACTTTGACGCAGTACTCCACAGCGGCTGCAGGGACGGTAGGACATATCCTCCTGCCATTGGATCATTCGCACCCTGCGCAGCAGCGCCGGACAGTCCCTGGCCGTATGGCTGCGGTTTCCCTCCCGGGTCAGATACAGCAGTTCTCCCGCAGGCCTGTCCCCGCAGCGGCTGCAGGGGCGATAGATCTCCCCGTCCGCATTGCGCAGCATCCACAGGCTCTCCGGCTCCGCCTCAAATACTGTCGGTTTTAGATAAGTGCAGTCTCCGCGGCCATGCCACGCTTCCCCGTCCTCCGTCACATAAACATATAATTTCTTTTCCGTTTCGTCTCCAACGGCATAACCTGTCCAGACTCTCCCGTAATATCTGTTGCACATACGGAAATAGGGAAACGGAAAACAGGTGATCTGTGGGCCGACCTGATAAGTCAGGACTATATCGACGCACTCATCCTCCTTCAGATATTCGGACGACAGGTATGTCAATTCCTGACTGCCATGGATCAGCGGGGACTCATTCAGATATTCATTGCCCAGTATTTGCTGTATTCTTCCGTTGACATACAGATAGGACACCGCCAGATCCGGAATATCCTCCGCCCCCTGCACCGCTCCCAAAAAGGTCATTTCCCGACCCGTCTGCCACAGCGCGTACTCCAGTTTTCCATGCAGCCGCAGCATCTCCATGCAGCTTCCCAGATGCAGTACAAAAAGAATCAACAGGGGCGCCACGATCGCGGCCTCCACCGTCATGCTGCCCCGACGCTTTTTCCTTACGTCCATGCGGCGGGAGGCGGGCAGATATGTCTTCTCTATACATGGTTCTGTCACATATTCGCGTATCAGGGAGTCGCACATGGGAAAGGGCATTTGAATCAAATTACGCACCAATGCTAAGAGATATCTTTCCATCCATAAAGAAGACATATCCGCTCACCTCCCGCTTATATCAGTATTGCTTTTCTCTTCTGACCGTAAAACAGTATCCGTAGCCCGAGCGGACAGCCGCCTCCGCCTCCAGGCCGTCGATACAGCCGTCCATGCGGAAACAGCGGTTTCCGGGAGTCCTGCGGATATCCATTTCCACCAGATCCATGAAACGCAGCGTCAATGTATCCGGCGATTGTACATACAGCAGTACGCGCAGATAATCCTCATAGGACAGCCCTTCTTTTTTTCCTCCCTGCGTCTCCACGGACGCGTTCCAGATATTTTCCAGAGAATAATGCCAGTCCGCATCCTCTTTCAGCAGCGCCACTCTTCCTCCCGCCAGCAATGTCCTGACGTCATACAGGCTTTCCAGATAGGCCCATGCCAGGATCAGCGCCGTCTCAAACAGCGGCTCCAGCTCCGGCAGGGCGATGGCGGAGGCCAGGAGCGAGGCCAATGCCTGAACCTCCCCTTTCTTGGTCTCGCATCCCAGCAGATAGACCACGTTGGCCGCCTCCCGGATACCGCAGAGCAGATTGGCGGTCTGGCGCAGATTGTCCATATCGCTCCCATTGCCGCACAGCAGATATTCCACCTGATATTGCAGCAGGCTATCCTCCAACGGCGCCCCGTATCTCCCGGCGTGATCCAGAAAATATTCCAGCAGCAGTACATTGTCCGCCAGTCCCAGCGGCTCCTGCCGGGGATAACTACCGTGATTCACCTCACCCCGGGCAGTCCGGCCGCTGATATACAGAGCCGGATCCACCGCGGTCTGCGACAGCCGGGAGACGTCTTCCACCACCCACTTCAAGACGCCCTCCTTACGCATTTTGCGCACGGTCTCCGTGGGATCGGTGATCTCGATCTTAATCCAGGTCTCTTCTCCGATCTGTTTTTCCATACCCTGATATTGATCCAGCTGTGCGCTCACCTGTTCCAGTTGTTCTTCCAGGTCGCCCTCCAGAAGTCCGTTCCCTTCCACGATTTCCATCCATTCCAGCAGATCTTCCACTATATTCAAGCCCAGGCTGTTTTTCATGCTCTGCGCCGCCCGCCGTTGGAACGCCCGTCCGCCGTCATCCGTAGCCAGGGAAACGCGCGTCACTTTGACGTCCTCCAGTTCCATGCCCAGCAGATCCCGGTAGAGAAAGGGCAGCAATACCTCCTCTCCGCCGGACAGATTGCGGGAAAGATATTCCTCCAGATGCTGCTGTGTATTGTAATAAGAAGGATAGTCCGTGCCGTAGGACGTGTCGATCATCAGGATGCCGTAACGCTGCAGCAGTACCCGGTGGTATTCCGCCAGCACGCTGTCCATGCCGATATCCATCACGCACTCCGTCTCAAAGGCTACCGTATGCCTGCGCACCCCTTCGATCAGCGTCAGGCACAGAGAGAGCATTACCGTCAGAGTCAGCGCCACATAGACCGTCAGATACCCCGAAACTCTTCGCATGCGCATATCCTCAGACCTTATTGACCTGTTTGGTGATCTTGGAGAAGATGGATTCCACCAGCTCCGTGATCTGGGACTTAAATATGATGACGACTCCCACCAGGACCACGATGATCAGGATCACCTCTACCGTCCCCATACCGGCGTTTTCCTCCGCCGCAAAATACTTCCATTCAATCAGTTTTTCCTCCATCCAATTCCTGACTCTGTTCCATGTTCTTGCCATATCTTTTCTCCTTTTCTTTTACAGTTTATAGCCCAAAGCTCCGAAATGCCGGAACCATCACCAGCACCATCACAATGGCCATCATCATTACCATGGGCACCAGCAGTCCGGTGCCTGCTTCCTCCCCTTTCTTCCTGTGGAGACGCAATTCCTCCTGCAGCGCCCGTTCCCCCTCCTCCCGCAGTCGATCCAGCAGCGCCGCGTTCCCCTTTTTCAGATTCTGTATCAGCATGGCGCTCAGCCGGGCGCATTCCTGCAAGCCGGTGCGTGCCGCCCACTGTTCATAAGCGCGGCTCTCTGAGACCCCCGCCTGCAGGCGGTTGCAGGCATAGAGCATCTCCTGATACAGAGGCTGACATTCTCCGCCCCGCCGGGCGCAGTGATCTGTCGCGATCTTTTGGAAAGCTCCCCGGACCGTCATACCCGCACCCAGATACAGGATCAGTTTGTTCAGCACCACAGGGTAATTCTCCTTCATCTGTTCCCGCCTTTTCAGAACCTGCCTGTGCAGATCCCTGTCCTGAAAGATATATACGGCGGCGGCCGCAGCCAGGGTCAACAGCAGCAGCGTCAGACCGTGATCTTCTCTGACTTCCCGCCATGACACGGAGCTTTCTCCCACACTGTCCGGCAGGAGGATCCGGTCCTGTACGGCATACTCTTCCTGGGCGAGGGCGTAGGCCTCCATGGCCCGCGCGGCCAGTTCCCGTGTCCCTTCTAATGTCTGCGGGATCACGCGTATCATAAGCTCCTCCCGGCGGTAAAAATCCCGATATCGGCTCTCCACCGTCAGCGTCACCGCCGCAGGCTCCAAAGGCGCATGGATCGCTCCGCTTGTTCCCAGCACTTCGCGGTCGCTGCTTTCCCAGGATACCGCAAAGGGATATCCCTCCAGTTCTTCCGCCGGCGCAAGCGGCAGAGATATCTCCTGCCAGGAAAGATTGTCTCCCAGAGTCTGCTCTTTCCAGGTCACCCAAAATTCTTCATACAGTTCCGCCAGCTCCTGCCCGGTGGCTCTTCGTTCCGGCACCTCCACCCGGATATTGCAGGACTGCTCTCCCTCCACCCGCGCCTCCAGCTCCACCCATCTCGCTCCCTCCCCCCGGTCAGGCCGCAGCAGTTCCCCCTGCCCGTTCAGGCTGCGGCCCATGTCCGCGCCCACGCTCGCCAGCACGCCCAGCAGAGTGCCCACACCCAATACCGCCAGCAGCAGTCCTATCTTTTTCCTGTAGTATTCTCCCTGTAAGAGCAGCCCTGACTGACCGGGATACAGGCTCTCCAGGTCTCTCTGCACATGGTGGGCATTTAACAGGGGGATCCTGTAAATACAGCCCCTCTTATACAGGTAGAGCGCCATCCTCTCCAAAGGTTTTCCCTCCTCACGGCGGGCCAGGCAGAGCAGCAGGATAAATCCCGCCGCCACCACTATTCCTGTCAAATACATCGCATCGCCTCCTTGTCATCGATCCCTCTCTCTGAAAATCCTTTCAAATATCCGCTCAGACAGAGCGTACGCCGCCAGATAGACTCCCATGCAAACCGTCATCAGCACCGCTCCCGCCAGATTGCCATACAACATATCAAAGTAACCCGGATTGCCCGCCTCCACATACCAGACGATCAAAAAGGGCATGGCGTTCATGACCCGCTGCTCCAGTTTCCGGGCGGACAACAGCGTCTCCATCTCCTCCTCCACCGCCAGTCTGCGGCCGATGGAATCGCTGGCCGCGTCCACCATTGCCGGGATGCTTCCTCCGCCGCGTTTGGCGATGCCAAATACCTCGGCGAACTCCCGCATCTCCTCCAGGCCACAGCGCTGTCCCATCTCCGTCAGCAAAGTCTCCAGCGGCTGATTGTTGGCCAGTCCCTGCCGCAGCAGTATCAGTTCCCGCTCCATGGCGCATCCCTTTCCAAACATGTTGCGCATGTCCGCGGTGCTCTCCAAAAACGCGTTTTCCACGGCGTATCCCGCTCTCATGGAGGCGGCCACGGATTGAATGCATTCTTTGAACTGTATCAATACCCGGCGCTTTCCGCGTAAAAAACGGCGTCGCCTGCTCCCGCGCAGATAGAGCCAGCCCACCAGAGACATGGGAGGAATCGCCCAGACACTGCGGTAAAAAAAGAAGGCAAACAACAATGTCACCAGCAGGGCCTGTCCCAGATCCCGCAGATAATGCAGAGGGGCAACGCTCTCTCCGGATCCGCGTAAAAGTCTGTGGGCACGCCTTTCACCGCAGTCCCGCCGCCCTGAGTTTTTGGTCACGGCGCAGTTCCCCCTTTCTGATCAGGCTGCCCTGTACCCGTCCCTCGGTGCTTTCGCCCGCCTCCTCGAACCGATACAGCGGATTCAGCCGGACAGCGGCATCCGCACAGTCCAAAAGTTCCGATATCTCCAGCACTTTCCGGCTCCTGTCCCGAAGACGTCCCAGATGTACTATGATATCGATACCGGATACAATCTGTTTTCTGATAGCCGTGAGCGGAATATCCATGCCCATCAGGATCATATTTTCCAGCCTTGACAGCATATCCCGGGCGCTGTTGGCGTGGCCGGTGGACATGGAGCCGTCGTGCCCCGTATTCAGGCACTGTATCATATCCACTGCCTCGGCCCCGCGCACTTCCCCCACCACAATGCGGTCCGGCCTCATCCGCAGACTGGCCCGTATCAAATCCCGGACGGATATCTCTCTGCAGCCTTCCACATTGCCGTTGCGCGTCTCCAGCCGCACCAGATTCCGCAGCCCCTGGAGCTGTAATTCCGCGCTGTCCTCAATGGTTATGACCCTCTCCCAGTCAGGGATGAATCCCGACAGCACGTTGAGAAAAGTGGTCTTTCCGCTGCCCGTGCCGCCGCTGATAAAAATATTGTATCCGGCCCGCACCAGCAGCCGCAAAAACTCTGCTGCCTCGCGGGAGACGGATCCCCAGTGGATCAGTTCTTCCATGGTAATGGGTGTGTTCGGAAAACGTCTGATAGTGACGATGGGTCCGTTCAGGGCCACAGGATTCATAACGATATTGACTCTGGCGCCGTTTGACAGTCTGGCGTCAACGATGGGAGATGCCGTATTTACCGCCCGGTTACAGCCCGCCACGATCTGCTGTATCACATCCTGGAGCTTTTCTTCCGACTCAAAACGCATGTCCAGCTCCTGCAGGCGGCCTGCCCGTTCTATGAATATGCTGCCCGGACCGTTTATCATGATCTCCGTGATCTCCGGGTCTTCTACAAGGCTCTGCAGGATATCCAGCCGACGCAGGGAACAGAAAAGATCCGTTCGCAGCCGGCAGCTCTCGCCCACGGGCAGCAGACATACCGATCCTTCCTCCAACAATATCCTGTCGATGATCTCCATGACTTCCTCATCCGGCTGTTCCCTTCCGTAATCCAACTGCTCCAGCACTCTGCGGCGCAGTTCCTGTTTCAGTTCCCCATAATCCTTCAGCATACGTTCTCCTCCTCTTCCTCTATCAGTTCCCGTACATACCGGGCCAGATCGCCTCTGGTATACTGTTCGATCTGATCCGGCAGATGGCGGAACAGGGGCAGGCTGCATTTTCTGGTCTTCTCTTTCACATCCTCATACTCATACAGGGACAGGATCTGCTCATACTGATCGATCTTGCACCGAGCCAGGGGATCCTCCTTCACCAGCATATAGACCCGGCTGCACTTCCTCAATATCTCCAGCAGTCCCTGCATATTTTCGGACAGATCCAGAATGATGTATTCATATTCGCCGCTTTCCCCGATCTCCCACAGAAACTGCTGCCATTCCGACGCGGTGATATAGACCAGATTCTGCCCCATATACGCTGGAGCCACATAGTCCAGCCGTCCCTTTTTCCGCACCAGGGCTTTCATGCGGGGGATGAATCTGTCCTGCTCCGTCTTCATATAGTACAGGAGCGCGGACAGATCCCTGCCCTTTTCCTCCGGCAGCAGTTCCGGCATCCCGGCATAGTGCTCAAAGTTCAGATAGAGCGTTCGGTGCCGCTCCGCCAGGAGCTGCCCGTAAGTCAATGCGAATGAAGTCTGCAGGCATCTGCGCACGGGGGAATACATACCCACGATCCGGGTTTTCTGCCCGCTGCCAAGTCGGGGATAAAAAGATCCCTCCCGCTCTGCGTACATCTCCAGAAGCTCCCGCAGAACATTCTCGGCCGGCTGATACTTGTCCACATTTCGCAGGAAAGACCATCTGACCAGGCCGCTCTCGTTGAGCAGCACGGTGGCTCCCGGCTCCACCGGCAATTCCGGAAAATATACCGATTCCGCGACCAGCAGCAGATCGATCTCCTCTGATTTTTCACTCTCCGTCAGCTGGGATATCCCCGTGAAAATACGGATCTCCCACGGAAACTCCCTGCTGTCCTGTAAGTAGGCGGCAAGCTGCCCTGCATAATCCGTCTCCGGATCACAGAGCGCCAAAATCTTATGCTCCAAAAACATCTCTCCTTCCTTCAATACCAATACATCCTGCATGAAATCGTGGTAAACTTTTGTGAATCACAAAGCAACAATAACATGATGTTTAGATGATAAGAGACTGGATATGTCTCTTGTTGAATTGCATTATAGCCGCTATTTTTACAAATGTCCATAGCTGAAACAAAGAAAACTCATTTTTGTGAAAAAGCTACAAGAAATGCAGGACTTGCAGGCCGTAAAGTGCCGCAAGCCCAGGAAATCCCAACACTGAGCATGTCAAAACTGTGGCGGGATTGATCCCTACCAGCGCGGGATACCCCCGGCTTACCACCGCCAGATTGATAAAAAATATGGCCACCGCTCCCAGCACTCCCCGCAGCAGCAAATTCAGCAGCCATTCCAACCTGCGCCTCCAGGCCAGCGCCAAAAGCGCCAGCAGGCATATTCCCACTATCAGCAAAATCTTCACTTGACCCATCGGCTCTTCCCTGGATGTCTCTTTTTTACAGCATATGAAAAAAATGGTAAAAAAGACCAGCAAAAGAATATAACCGGAATATTTTACCAGCTCGGGGGCTATACTTATAACAACCAAAATTTGCCAATAAAAAATGGAGAGCGCTATGAAAACATTTTATGCTCAGAGTTATCGCACTTCCGATGATATGGATGTACATTTTTCCGTGCCTTCTCTGCGGGAAGACCTGGAAAAAACCCGCATCGCGCTGGAGATCGCGTATGCGGGCTTTGACAATGCCGTTGATCCGGATATGGTAGACTGCTATATTTATGAAATTAACGCGCTGTTAAAACGGTACAAACACTTAGCCGCCCTCTCCCAGGAGGAGTACGCCGCCGCGAAAGAAACCGTTCCCACAGGCCGCCTGCGGGGGCTATACGAGCATTCCCCGATTCATACTCTGGTCAGCCATGTTTTCGGTTAGCGTGTTCCTGCCGTAGGTAAGTCCCGCGTATACGGCCTGGGTATTCTGCATAACCGGGCCTGCCGGATTCTGCAAAGCGATCTGCCTGTACGCGTCCCGCAGAGGCGTGATGATGCTTTGGACTTCTCCCAACAGTTCCGGACGCCAGCCCGCCTCCGCCTGGGACAACCTGCGGATACAGTACAGATACAGTTGCCGCAGGGCGCGGGCGGGCTCATATTCCAGATGCAGGGAATGGAGCAGCTCGCCGATACAGTTTCTGGCTCTGCGCACGTTTTCCCGGTATTCTTCACGCTCTTCCCCATCCGCCGCCTCTTTGGCGTCGGACAGGTATTGCAGCGTCATCTCGTACAGGATCACCACCATCTCCGTGGGGTTGGCCTGTGAGACGCGGAATGTAAACTGCTTTTTAATCTCAGACGTCATAGATGTTCCTGCCTCCCGTTTTGTTCCCGTTACTGCAATAACTGCAATACCTGAGAGGGCCTTTCGTTGGCCTGCGCCAGCATGGAAGTACCGGCCTGGGTCAATACCTGATTGGTGGTATACTGTGTCATCTCCTCCGCCATATCCACATCCATCAGCCTGGAATAGGCGGCGGTCATACTCTCTTCCGACACGTCCAGACTGTTCACTGTGGACTCAAGACGGTTCTGGTACGCGCCCAGCTTGCCCCTGACTCTGGATACATAGTCGATGGCTCCTCCCATGCGATCCAGAGCATTTTTTGCGCCTTTCTGAGTACTCACATCTATATTTTCGATCCCCATATTGCGCAGGGAAACCGGAGGTATATCCACTTCCAGTACCTGCCCTTCGTTGGCGCCGATCTGCAGACGCATGGGACCTATATCGGTGACCTCTATATTCAGGTTCGTCGCCGTACCGGGAGCAGCGTCATTCAGATCCAACGTAAGTTCAAACCCATTGCTGCCCTTGATCGTCACAAAGCCGTTTTCCGCCACTGATCCAGGGGGATCAATCTTGGGAACCACTTCCGCGTCGGGAGGAAAATTCGCCCCCAGAGTGATCTGTGTCACCAGCCTATTGCCTGTGGGATCGCCGTCAGCATCCAGTTCTTCCGTAAAAGTAATAGAATCCACTGTGTAAGTTCCCTGGGGTGTCTTTTCGCCGAAAGAGTGAACCTTTATATCCACATCATCGGTATAGCCTCTCCCCTTAAATGTTCCGTCCAGCAGATTCTGCCCGTTATACTGCGTCGTCTTCGATACCCGATCGATCTCCTCCTTGAGCTGTGTGACCTCCTCCTGTATGATCTCTCTGTCTCCGTCCGTGGTGGTCCCGGTGGCGGCCTTCACCGTCAACTCATTAATACGCTGCAGCATGGCGCTGACTTCGGTCATGGCGCCGTCGGCTATCTCTATGACAGAGATCCCGTCGCTGGCGTTGTCATTGGCAACTCCCAGCCCCACAATCTGCGCGTTCATCCTCTTCGCCATGGCCAGGCCGGCCGGATTGTCCTTGGCGTGGTTGATCTTCAGACCGCTGGAAAGCCGCTCAAGGGATGCGGACAGAGCGTTGTCGTTATTTGCCAGCGTATTGTTGGCCAGCATTGCCGATACATTGTAATTGATCCTCATATGAATCCTCCTAAAATTATTTCCCGCCGCAGTCTTCGCCAGACCGCTGCCGCAAATGGGTTCCCGGCCATCCGCCGGAGCTTGCTGTTATATGTTTTAGAACGGATTCCCTTCCGTCTGTTTTCCCATCTCCCGGACTGTCTGCAAAAATGCCTTCGCCACCCTGTACAGGTCTCCCTGCGGGGTCGTCTCCTCCGGCTGCGTTCTGTCCCAGGACATGACCGTCTTCCCTGACTCACTGTATACATATTCCACCTGGCCAAGCCGCATGTCTCCCGCCAGATAGCTATCAAATATATCGGTCATGCCGCGCAGATTCATAACCGCCCTGCGCTCATTTCCCACAAAATAACCGTTTACAACGCCGTCCCTGACCTGAAACTCGCCGCTTAGATCTCCCATGCTCCCGCCGGTCAACTCGACGCGCACCAGCCCCTTTTCCTGCTCTCCGCGGCATATCTGCAGATGGATTGCAGCCAGTTCCCCGTCCAGTTCCATGGGGAAATAGTATTCCTCCGACTGAGCCAGACCGCCCATCAGATGCAGCTGCTTGGTCATAAGCTGCAGGGAACGGACATCCACCAGGCTGTCTGCGTCCTCCAGCAGCTTTTGGTAGTTTTGCTCTTCCTGGGAGGCCACGGCCTCCCGGTACTGCTGCTGAAATTCTTCCGGCTCCTGCAGGCGCCGCCACAACTGCGACGGTTTCACGCTGTTTCTGCTGCCCGCGTTCCAGCGCTCCAGAATCCTGCGGATCTGCTCTTCCATATCCTGCGCTGCCAGAATATTGGCCGCTGCGGGAGTCTGCGCCGCCCTTTCCACCGTCTCGCAGGCCTCCGGGGCGCTCTGCGCCGCCTGGGCAAGCTCCCGACGCATGCGGGCGCTCTCCTCTTCCTGTCCGGCCAGGGTTTCCTGCGCATCAGGCTCCGCCGCCTCCTCCAACACCCGGCTCCACTCTTTGGCGTATCCCATATTGATCTGTTCGTCGATCCGAACGCCCTGCTCCCGCAGGCGCTCAAGGCTCCCCACCGCATCGTCCACCAGCGTATTTGTGCGTCCGGCCCTGCGGCTCCTGACTGAGGACAGCAGGGTGGAAAAATTCATCTCCGCACCGGTATTTATCACATTTCCGATGGCGGCGCTGTCCCCCTTTTCAATCTGGCGCAGCAGTCGGTAGCAGCCGATAAAAGCGTTCTTTTCCTCCGGAGTAATCTCGCCCTTTTTCTCCAGCTTATACAGAAAACGGCTGTACCTTTCCGCCTCCTGCCGGGAATCCTGCTCCTGGTTCTCAAAATATTCCTGTAGCTGAGGCAGGCTCTGCTCCAACGGATTGACCCCGTCGCGGATCATGCGCAGCACCGCGGCGGGCGTCATTCTTGTGACCACTTCCTCCACCGTGGCGCAGGCCGCCCGGATCTCCTCCACATGCTGCGGAGTGATCTCCATGCGGTTATAGCCCAGCACCCGCACTGCCCGGCGGTTTTCCTCCGTGGGCTCGTATCCCATGTCCCGCAGAATGTCGTCCACATTGGAAAAAGCCTTTTGGATGCTGTCACCCATATCCGCCCGGGGAGCCGTCCAAAGGGTCTCGTAGCGCTGCCCCGCCTTTTCATACTGCGCCTGCAGCGCTTTGCCGCTCTGATGGAATCCGGCCAGATCCTGCTCCTGAGATTCCGGATCCTGTAGCCTCTCCTGCCAGAGCCCTACGGTATCTATGGGCAGATCCGGCAGCTCTGCGGCCACCTGCCAGGCCTCTTTCAACTCCGTATAACGCTCCAGCGCCTGCCGGTCGGTAAACTCCGGCTCCGGGAAGTATGCCCGGGCCAGCTCCCGCTGGGCCTGTTTCAGCGCCTCTATCGTCTCCTCGATGGGCCGGGTATCTATGGAGAAACCGCTCTCCAGCAGTTTTATATTGGTCTCCACCGTCATACGCAGCCGGATCTCCTCCAGCAGCCGATGATCGCTGATGCGCCGCTCGGCGTCGCTGCTCTGATAATAGGTCATCAGATCGTACGCTTTCTGCCGCACGGTTCTGGTATCGGCCAGATTGCCCTCTATGCTTTCCCGGCCGTCGGCAATGGCGGCGGCCGCTGCACGGGCCACATGTTCCTTTTCCACCGGGAAGGAGATGCCCCGGATCTCCACAGTCCTGCGCAGACTGTCCCTGTCTATGGGCAATCCTCTCCGGATCATCCACTTTGCCGCCTCCCGTTCCTGTTCGCTGCCCTCGCAGCCTAAGGAGGACAGCAGTCTGTCCAGTTCCCGGGGATCCACTTCCTCCCCGTCTTCTTCATACGCCCGGGGATTGCCCTGCCCCTCCGGCTGGTCCGCTATATTGCGGGTCACATAACCTCTGATATCGGATTCAAAGTACTCCGCCTGCCGTTCCTGCTCCACGGCGCAGCCGCTGGCCTGGGCCAGATAGTACCCCTTGACCGTGGCCTCCATACCGCTGCTGACCATATAATAGCAGTCGCCGTCATCCGGCGTTTCCAACTGCTCCGCCAGATCCAGCGCCTGTATGACCTTTTCCACATTCTCCCTGGACAGTGGGATATCCGCAGCGGCAAAGCTGTCCCGCAGAGCCTGGGCCAGACCTGCGTCTCCCACGGCCGCCGCCAGCGTATCCATATCCAGCGTGTCCGTGTATCCCGCGATATGACAGCCGCCCTTCACCAGTTCCGCCTTGATCTTATCCAGGATCGTCACCGTCTCCTGCGGGTCCATCTCCCGGGGATCATACCCTTCCTCAGTCATTCGGGCATAATCCTCATCGGACAGGGTATGGGACATCACCGTCATCTGATCCTGCATCAGCTGCGCGTCCGTCATCCCGGCCTGGGCCTGGATATCCGCCATGGTCTTGCCCTGCGCTGCCGACGCTCTCTGTCTCCGGTTCCAGCGGCTGCCCAGAGCGTTGCCGGGATGCACGCTGTCCGGGCCGTCCACATAGGCCCCATAGCCCCCACCCCCCCGGGACTGCCGCCGCGCCTGACGCGTCCCGGTTCTTTCCTGCGCTCCCGGTTCTCCGGGAACGCCCTTCTGCACTGTCTGATCAAAATTTATCTTCATATACAGGGATCCTTTCGGTCAAAAAATAGGCGAGCGCCGACGCACTCACCTATTATTTCGGTCAATTTCCGGTTTTCTTAACAGCCACGCTAGAACTGATACACCACCGCGGCATAGGGCGGCAGATCAAGGGAGACGGAATAATCGTGATAATGGCAGGCTTCCTTCACTGCGGTCAGTTCCTCGGGAACCGTGTTTCCATTGCCTCCGTAACAGACGTCGTCGCTGTTTAACACCAGCTTATATTTTTTCTTTCTCGGCACCGGCACCACATAATTCTCCCAGCGCATGGGGGTCATGTTCATCACGAACAGCAGATTGTTTCTCCCGCTCTCGGATTTTCTCACAAAAGAGTAGGTACTCCTGTCCGCGTCGTCCGCATTCATCCACTCAAATCCCTTCCAGGAATTGTCGTTTTCATACATGCAGGGGTATTTGCGATACAGCTCCAACAGATCCCGCACATAACGGTGCATGCCCAAATTGTTCTTTTCTCCCAGCAGGAACCAGTCCAGCTCTCTCTCCTCGCTCCACTCTCTCTCCTGTCCGAAATCCTGTCCCATGAACAGCAGTTTTTTGCCGCAGTGACCGAACATAAAGGTATAACCCACCCGCAGATTGGCATATTTGTCCACCTGATAGCCGGGCATCTTGTTCACCATGGAGCACTTCAAATGCACCACTTCGTCATGGGACAGAGGCAGGATATAATTCTCGCTCTCGTTGTAGCTCATGGCAAAGGACATGGCATAGTGGTTTCCCTTGCGGTACAGGGGATCCAGTTTCATATATTCGCAAAAATCATGCATCCAGCCCATATTCCACTTAAAGGTAAAGCCCAGGCTTTCCCCGCCGATCTCCCCGGTCACATTGGGCCATGCGGTGGATTCCTCCGCTATGGTCAAAAATCCGGGGTAAGTTCCGCGGATTACGGAATTGAGATGTTTGAAAAATTCTATGGCCTCCAGGTTCTTGTTGCCGCCGAACTTGTTGGGCAGCCACTGCCCGTCTTTTTTTCCGTAATCCAGATACAGCATGGAGGCCACCGCGTCCACCCTGATCCCGTCCACATGAAATTCCTTCAGCCAGAAAAGCGCATTGGCGATCAGGAAATTTTTAACCTCGTTTTTGCCGTAGTTGAAAATCTTGGTCCCCCAGTCAGGATGCTCGCCCAGACGGGGATCTGGGTGTTCAAAGATGCACTGTCCGTCAAAGCAGCTGAGGCCGTGAGCGTCCATGGCAAAATGAGCCGGCACCCAGTCCAGGATCACACCGATCTTGTTTTTATGCAGTTTGTTGATCAGATACATAAAATCCCTGGGCGTACCATAGCGGGAGGTGGGGGCGTAATACCCCGTCACCTGATATCCCCAGGAACCGTCAAAGGGATGTTCCGCAATCCCCATCAGCTCCACATGGGTATAGCGCATTTCCTTGAGGTATTCCACGATCCGGTCGGCAAATTCCCGATAGTTGTAAAAGCCTTCTTTGGTGCCGTCGGGATGTTTCATGAAAGAACCCACATGGCACTCGTACACCGCCAGGGGCTGTTTCTGCACATCCTTCCCGTCTCGCTCCGACATCCATTTTTCATCTTCCCAGGCAAATCCCGTGATATCCGTCACCCGGGAGGCCGTGCCCGGACGGTACTCTGCGTAATTGGCAAAGGGATCCGCCTTGTACAGTTTTCTTCCGTCCGACGTGGTGATCAGAAATTTGTACATGCAGCCTTCTTCCACCCCCGGCACAAAGAGTTGATGGATTCCGCCGGGCCCCAGCTTTTCCATGGGATGGCTCTCCTCGTTCCAGCCGTTAAACTCACCGATCACATGGACGCTCGCCGCATTGGGCGCCCATACGCCGAAAAAGACGCCGTCCACGCCGTCCTGCGCGGACAGGTGGGCCCCCAGCTTTTTGTATATGTCGTAATGCGTCCCCTGGGCAAACAGAAATTGATCCGCCTCGGAGATAAAAATCTTCTCTCTCCGCGATGTCACCTTCGTCTTTGCCATATTCCCAAACCTCCCCGTTTTATCTTTATTCGCTATCTGATAAAGTCGTTCTCCCGCAGGATAATCATGTCTTCCTCATCATAGCGCTTTGCCAGCAATATGTCCACAAAATGTCCTATGGATTTACGGTCCGCATGACGGATCGCCTCGTCCAGTATCTCTTTCACATCCAGAATCGTCACCGCGTGATCGCTGGTCTGCATCTCCGCGATCCGGGTGTGCAGCGCCAGAATCCCCAACTCGTCAATGGAGTACTCCCTCTCTCTGGCGTACTTTTTGCCAAACGCCACCAGGGAGTCGTTGCTCAGGGCCTCCATGTCCACGCGGGCGTTGAAACATTCCGCCAACTTGGGGTATGCCCCCAGAAATTTATTCATCGCCTTACGGGTGTCCTCCATGATAACGATCAGCCCGTACTGTTCCTGCTGCAGGGCTCTGTGCAATATATCCGCCGTATTCTCATTTATATCGGAGGCTTTCTGAATGATCAGCGCCCCGTTTGCCAGACCGTCCAACGTCTTCGCAATATCTCTCTGATTCAGGGAACTGCCGGAAATCTTCGCAATTTTTCCGGAGAAATTGCTGTCTGTCATCTGTACTTCCCGTATCATGTTTTTCGCCAGCGTCAGCGTGTCCATGCCCTCATCGCCGGTGATCACCACATTGCCGGTATAGGAGGCCAAACTGATGGAATCAATGGCGGTAATCAGCTTTTCTTTGGAGGATTTACTCTGGATAAAGGTGCCGTACAGTTCTTTCTCCTCCCGGGTCAGCGCGCGCACCCTGGGTCTTTCCCGAGGCGGCCGGGATTCCCCGGTTTCGGGTTTACCGCCGCTTTCCGCCTCTGCGGCGTCGTCTTCCGCAGGGTACTCTTCCTCCCCGGCCGTATCCTCCTCTATCTCTTCCGGCTCCTCCGCTGTATCCTCTTCTATCTCTTCCAGCTCCTCCGCTGTATCCTCCTCAGTGAAATAGTCCTCCTCATCCGAATAGACCTCTTCGTTCAGGTTGTCTCCTTCGATGGCATACGCCGTTTCTTCCGGAATATCCGCCTCGACGGCATACCCTTCCTCCTGAGTTTCCTCCTCGGCGGCGTACTCCTCCTCTTCCTGGGTTTCCTCCTCAGCGGCGTACTCCTCTTCTTCCTGGATTTCCTCCTCGGCAGAGTACTCCTCTTCTTCCTGAGTTTCATCCTCGGCGGCGTACTCCTCTTCTTCCTGGGTTTCCTCCTCGACAGAGTACTCCTCTTCTTCCTGAGTTTCCTCCTCGGTGACAATTCCCTCTTCTTCCAGGGGATTCTCCTGAGTGGCAAGCTCCTCTTCGTCGGCATACGCCGCCGTAGAGTCTGCCTCCTCCGCCAGTTCTTCCGGTACTATGCCCTGCTCCAACTGCTCCAGTAGGCCATCCCGAATGGACTCCTCAAAAGCTGTGAACATGGGACCTGTCTGCCGCAGTACTTTTTGGTGAATGGCCTCTCTGCGCTTTTCCTCGTTGTCCCGTTTCATGCGTTCCCACTCGGTCAGAATATCCTCTATACGCATCTGGCCCGTAATCTGTTTCTCTACCTTCTCCGATTCAGGCACCACCAGGCTGATCTGTCCGTCGGACTCCATAGACAGTACGTCCGCCATCTCCCGGGGCGGCTCTATCCCCATATTCTGTATGCGCAACTGTTCCATGACCATGGCTGCTGTCCGGTCTTCCGGCGGTGCTGCAGCCTCCCCGGTATCCGGCGGCACGTTTTCCCGCCCGGTTTCTGCCGCAGATTCCCCTGCGGCTCCTTTCCCCGGCCCTTCCGTCAACTCGCTCTCCGCAGGTTCCTCTTCCGATTCCGCCTCTGCTCCCTCCGGAGGCTCCAACGCATAGATCTCTTCCTCTTTCGATACCTCCCGGGAGGATTCGGACATATCCGCCGTATCCATGGAGTCTATCTCTCCGGTGGCGCCGAAGAAGACTTCCGTCTCCGTCTGCTCCTCCGCAATCTCCTGTCTGTATTCTCCCGCCGCCGGCATTGCCGGTTCTTCGTCCGTCTCTTTCCCGTCGTCCTCCATCATGGGCGCTATGATGCTGCGGGTGATAGCATCCTGAGACGCCTCATCCTCCTCAAGCACTTCCCGCAAACCCTCCGCCAACTCTTTTTGCAGATTGATGGTATTATACTGCCCCACATCCACTGTCTTGACCTGGATCTCTATCTCATCCGACGGGATCCGGATCGTGGGCGCACGCAGCAAATCTACCGGCTGCGCCGCCTCCTCCGCCTGCTCCGCGGCGCTGGGCTGCTCCACCTCCGCCTCCTCATAAACCGGTTCCGGATAATACTCCTGTCCCTGTTCTTCCTCGTAAACAGGCTCCTGCTCCTGATAGCAGGATTCCGAACCCTCGACATACGGCTCCGGCTCAAAACGGCTGTCATACCTTCCCTGCTGTTCGGAGGTCAGCGGCTGATGCAGCATCTTCAGCTCCATGGCCTTTACCACATATTTGCCCTCTCCAAACCACAGAATCAGCTCGTCGCACTCCTCGATACACTTGGTGGCCAGCCCTACCCGGTGATACAGATATGCCAGCTCATAAGCCCATTTTTCCCGATAGTCTTTGGCTTTCAACTCCTCCAATACGGCGATGCGCTCCTCCAGACTCACGTCCTGAGCCTGGTATAGCTTATACTGCAAAATATAGCGTCCCGTATCTTTGGGCGCGATCTGCACAAATTCCTTATAATACTCTATGGCAATTACATAGTCTTCCAGTTTGATAGAGAGTTCACACAGAGAATATACAATGGTGCGTCCCCCCGGATGGCGGTCATAAGCCAGCAGCAGAATATCCCGGCTGTCCTCATATCTGCGATTGATCTTATACAGGTCGCTGATCGTACACAGCATCATCACGCTCTTGACACGGCGCCAGTCGATACTGTCCGCGATCTCCGCCGCCTGCTGATATTCTCCCTGGGCGATCAGGGTCTTTATTTCATCTGCTTTTATTTTATATTCATTTTTATCCAAAGTTGTCCGCTCCCTTTATCCACAAACAAAGCGCCCGATCCCATTCCATTCTTCGGAGCCCTATCAAAGTAAACACTTATGATAAGTGTATCATAGTGAATGGAGTATGTCAAAAATAAATGTGGAAAAAAAGAGAAAAAATACAAGATATTGTATCAAGCCCCGGAAGGCATCGACTATATATCGTTTTTTCACGAAATCCCATTCCCTCTCCCCAGCAGATCGCTCAAAGCCGCAAACTGCTCCAGCGTCAACGCTTCGCCCCGGATCGCGGCCGAAAGTCCCATCTCCCGCAGCGCGGCTGTCACCTGCTCTCTGGGGATTCCCATACCGTTGGACAGGCTGTTCGCCAGGGTTTTGCGCCGCTGGTTAAAAGAGGCGCGTATCAGCGCAAACATGTACTTTTCATCCTCTGCCTTCACAGGCGGCTCCGGATATATGGTCAAACGGATCACGGCGCTGTCCACCCCCGGCCGGGGCATAAAGCAGTTGGAGGGCACCCGGGCCACGATCTCCGGCTGTGCGTAATACTGCACCGCCAGGGACAATGCCCCGTAATCCTTAGTCCCCGGACCCATCTGCATCCGATCCGCCACCTCTTTTTGCACCATGATCGTGACGCTCCGCAATGGCACACGACTCTCCAGCAGATTCATGACAATGGGCGTGGTGATATAGTAGGGGAGATTGGCCACCACCTTGATTGGTCTGCCCTGGTTGCGCTCCCTGACGATCCGATCCACATCCACTTTCATGATATCCTCGTTAATGATGGATACGTTGGTATAGGCGGATAACGTATCCTGCAGGATCGGTATCAGCGCCCTGTCGATCTCCACCGCCACCACTTCTCTCGCGCGCTCCGCCAGATATTGGGTCATGGTGCCGATGCCCGGCCCGATCTCCAGTACGCAGTCGTCCCCGGCGATCTGGGCCGCATCCACGATCTTTTCCAGCACATGGGGATCAATGAGAAAATTCTGCCCGTACTTTTTCTGAAACACAAAATTATACTTTTGCAACACCGCCACGGTGTTCTGGGGAATGCCCAAATCTGCCATATGTATATCCTTTCTGTTCCTGACTAACCGATCCTGATCTGTCCGGGGCCGCGAAACACCGCCCCTACTTGCCCAGATACTCCATCACTTCCAACAGATCGCGGCATATCAGAGCGCTCTTGTCCCGCATCTCCTGATCCGGCGCGATCAGATCCGGCACCATAACGGGGATCATTCCCGCGGCATGAGCCGCCCGAATCCCATTGGGCGAATCCTCGACAGCCATGGCCTGAACCGGTTCCACCCCCAGGCGGTCACAGGCCAGGAGATAAATATCCGGCAGGGGTTTGGAATGCTCCACCATATCCCCGGTAGTCAGATCCTGAAAGTAGTCCCGGATCCCGGCCCGCTCCAGAAGATCCTCCACGGAGGGACGGGAAGTGGAGGAGGCCAGGCCAATCCTGTACCCGTTTCCCCTCAGATAAGAAAGCAGCTCCTCCACACCCTCTTTTACCGGAGCTCCGTTCTGCTCTATATATCCGTGAAACCAGGCGGACGCCTGTTTTCGGAACGCCTCATAATCGTAGGACTCTCCGTAAAATTCATAAAACAGCGCCCGCGTATCCGTCAGATTTCTACCGATGCAACGGGGAAAAAAGACCTCCATGTCCGGTATCCCCTTCTCTCCGGCCACCGCTGTCCAACTGTCCATACACAGTCTTTCCGTGTCAAACAACACGCCGTCCATATCAAAGATAACCGCTCTGACTGTCATATCCTGTCCTCCCCTTCCTTACATGCCTCCGCTGTCAGCGGTAGGAAAAATCCTCCAGAAAATGGATGCAGTTGTACATCACCAACACGCTTACTTTGCTGTCGGTTACATACTGATCCAGCAGAGAAAACAGACTGCCGTTGTAATACCGCAGGTCCAGCACATAGATCTTTTCATAATGCGGCGCCAGTATGGGAATCAGCGAATTGGCATAGGAATCCTTGATGATAAACAGCTCTTTGCCGTCCGCGTAATAAGCCGTCTCGATCTCCACAAAGGCGTGATTGTCATCCAGAAAATACCCGTACTGATTCTTGCCCTCCAGATAGGACGGCTCATAATAACTGGAAGTCTCCCGGTTCAGATCATAGGTGATCTTAACGCTGCGGCGATTGGTCCTGGGAAATATGGAGATCTCGTCGCCCTCCATGGGCAGATTGATCCGGGAATGCAATGTACCCAAAAAGCTGTCGGACACGGTCTCCAGATCCCGGGGATCATAGTCCCGGGGGGGATAGCCCACCTTTTCCGCCCATTCCAGATAGGCGTAATAAGCGCCCAGCGTAGTCCAGTGGTGATCCGTCCTGTAATAGATATATTCCTCCCTGTGCTCCCGGAGGGTGGGGAACAGATCGATGACATGCGCTTCCCCGATCTCCCCTTTCACCCGCTCCAGCAGACGGCTCTGGTCGAAACTCACCGCGTACTGCGGAAGTTTTTCCGCCAGAATATTGTCCGCCGTGGGCGCTAACATGACCAGCGTCTGCGGGTAGCGCTCCGTCAGCTGCCGCAGTTGGTCGAGACGTTCATCAATCAGCTCGCCGCTGTATTCTTCCGGCAGATGTCGCTCTATCAAATAGCCGTCCGCCGCCAGGTAGACGCCCTTGATCACCTTTTTCTGTAACAGTATATCCATCCGGGTCTTAAGCATCACCCAGGTATCCCTGCTCACAAACTGGTCGGTGGCATAAGTCTCGTATTCTTTTTCATAGCTGCCATCCAGAATATTATCCAGACTCCACTTGGGACGCTGCGCCAGTATCCTGTTTTCCGTCTGCGAGAAAAGGCGGTCCGCCTCCGCTATATCCACCACTGTGAAAACCAGCAGAATCAGAGCAAACAATGCCACCGTCATACCCGCATGCAGTTTGTCGTTTTCCAGTTTCATGATTATACCCTTTTGCGCGTTTCAGCACTTACAAATCAAAATTTGAAAGTTTACGTTCAAACTTACCTCTCAGAATCGAAAATATAAAAACGGATTGTAGGACGCCTCCACGATATAGGCGACGGAGGCCAAAAGCAGCAGCGCCGGAATCAGTTTTTCCAGCACCCTGCGGATCGCCACCGTCACGCTGCCTGTGACCTGAAACAGCGCCTGAGTCAGCCGATGGACCAGCGGAGTGGCCGCCACCGCCGCAAATATCAGCAGCACACGGTATTCCAGCAGCAAAAACAACGTGGGCGAGTCATACAGCCCCGCCGTGCCCTGTCCAAACATCACAGACAGATACCGCAGCGCGCCGGTTCCGCTTTCTATGGCAAAGAACACCCAGCTCACCAACACGATCAGCCAGGTATATACCCGGCCAAACATCCCCGGCAGGGCCTTGCATATCCGCCCCAGCACCAGCTTTTCCAGGATCAGCCACAGGGCGAACCACAACCCCCACAGCAGGAAATTCCATCCGGCTCCGTGCCATATCCCGGTGAGCATCCACACGATCAGAATATTGAGCATTTGTCTGGGCAGCCCCCGGCGGTTGCCTCCCAGCGGGATATACACATATTCCCGAAACCAACTGCTCAGGGAAATATGCCATCTGCGCCAGAAGTCCGTGACGGATCTGGCCACATAGGGGTAATTGAAATTCTCCGGAAAATGAAATCCCAATATGGCTCCCAGTCCGATGGCCATGTCGGAGTAGCCGGAGAAATCAAAGTATATCTGGAAAGCGTAGGCTACCACGCCCAGCCAGGCCCCCAGCACCGTGAGATTCGCCGGGTTGCCGCCCGATATTTCCGTCCACAGAAGTCCCAGATTGTTGGCCAGCAATACCTTTTTGGCAAGACCTGTGATAAAGCGGCAGCATCCGTAGCTGATGGCCGTGATATCCGGTTTCCGCAGGTAGAGCTGTTCCTCCACATCCCGGTATTTGACAATGGGACCCGCGATCAGCTGGGGGAACATGGTGACATAGACTCCAAAATCCAGTATATTTTTCTGCACCTTTGCCTCGCCCCGGTAACAGTCTATCGTGTAGGACATGGTCTGAAAGGTGTAAAAAGAGATACCGATGGGCAGAGGCAGGCCCAGCAGCGGGATACTGCTGCCAAACAGCTGATTGACGGCGCCGATCAAAAAGTCGCTGTATTTAAAGAAACCCAGCACTCCCAGATTGATGATGATGGAGGAGATCAGCAGCGCCCTGGCGGCATTTTTTCCCCTGTATCGGTCTATCAGCCGTCCGTGCACATAGTCCGATACTGTGGAAAAGAGCATCAGCAGCACATACACCGGCTCTCCCCAGGCATAGAAAACAAGACTCCCCAAAAAGAGGATGACATTCTTCATCCTCCGGGGAGCCGCAAAATACAAGATCATAAAGATCGGTATGAATCGAAACAAAAAGGTAATGCTGCTAAATACCATGGTCTCTTCTCCACAGGCATCGAAGTCAAAGCCAGCCCATCGCCGCCACGCTATTGCTGCCTCACACTACTGAACTACTCTCTCTATGGCCTCCAGCGCCATCTCATTCTGCTCCTGACAATGGCGGATGGCCTCTTCGTCCTCCAGCTCCATGGTATCCGCGCCCAATTGTATAAAACACGCATAGTCGCCCGCGGTTCCGATGATAGACGCCTGGATCTTACCCACATTCATGGGATACTGCATCGTGTCGTTCACTTTCGCGTCGCGGTAGGCGTTCAGCACTCCCTCCACCGCGTCGATCTGCCCTTCCGCGGCCTTGACCACAATGATGGTATCCACATTGACGCTGATCATCGGCATCTCGCCCCAAAAGTCCACATACATATCGCTGGTCAGACCGTAGGATTCCAGATACTCTGCCGGAATCTGGCTGTCCGGCCAATAATTGTCTCCCAATACGTCCACCACTGCCTGACGAATGGCGCTCATGTCCTCACTGATACCGTCCTGCCCTTCCTCGGGCGTCTGGGAGGATCCCTCCGGCTCCGGTTGGGAAGACTCCTCCGGCTGCGTCTGGGATTCCGAATCCGGCTCCGAGGCGGTATCTGTGACGGTCTCCTGCGATCCGCCGCCCGTCTGGCTCTCTCCGTTTCCGTCGTTTCTGTTCCCACAACCCACAAGGCTCAGGAGCAATGCCCCTGCCAAAAAAAGTACTGCCAGTTTTTTCATAATACTCCTTTCTGCCGCCAAGTGCAAGCGGCAAGTGATAAAAATCACTTAGTTTATGGCAATAGTATGTCCAGCTTTGTGTGCTTCAACGCACTATATTGTATCATGTATTCCGGAAATTGAATATTAAAAATTCTTAAGATTATCGCGCCGCGCATTTTTCACGTGACAATACGGCCAATATCCTGTATACTTCCACCTGTACACTTTCATAAAAAGTTCGTACGGTTGTATGGCTGTATATGAAGGGATGATCGGAAAGGCATGGTTATCGCAATGAGCATATTAAATGTAGAACATCTGA
This sequence comes from uncultured Acetatifactor sp., assembly GCA_910584375.1. GTDB lineage: Bacteria > Bacillota > Clostridia > Lachnospirales > Lachnospiraceae > Acetatifactor. Next base: position 22,024 of record CAJUAH010000029.1, on the reverse strand, counting down.
CCCACGGTTTTGGAGACAGAGCCATCTTTCAGGACGTATCCTTCCGACTGCTGAAAGGAGAGCATATCGGTCTGGTAGGCGCCAACGGCGAAGGCAAATCCACCTTTATGAATATTATCACGGGAAAGCTGACGCCGGACGAGGGCAGGATCGAATGGGCCAAAAATGTCCGGGCCGGCTATCTGGACCAGCACACCGCGCTGCAGCCGGGCATGACGATCCGGCAGGTTCTCTCCTCCGCCTTTGATTTTCTCTATGAAATGGAGGCGGAGATGAACGGTCTGTGCGACAGGATGGCGGAGGCCGCCCCCGAGGAGCTGGAAACCTGTATGGAGGAATTTGGCACCCTCCAGGAACTGCTCACCCAGCACGATTTCTATATGATCGATTCCAGAGTGGAGGAGGTTGGCCGGGCTCTGGGCCTGGCGGATATCGGCCTGGATCGGGACGTGACGGAATTGAGCGGCGGCCAGCGCACCAAAGTATTGCTGGGCAAGCTGCTGCTGGAAAAACCGGATATTCTGCTGCTGGACGAGCCCACCAACTATCTGGACGCGGAGCATATCGTCTGGCTGAAACGTTACCTGAATGAATATGAGAATGCCTTTGTCCTGATCAGCCACGACATTCCTTTTTTAAACAGCGTAGTCAATCTGATCTATCATATGGACAATCGGCAGCTGACCCGTTATGTGGGGGACTATGACAAATTCCAGGAAATCTATGCCATGAAAAGATCCCAACTGGAGGCCGCCTACAACCGGCAGCAGAAAGAGATCGCCGACCTGAAAGACTTTGTAGCCCGCAACAAGGCTCGGGTTTCCACCCGCAACATGGCCATGTCGCGCCAAAAGAAACTGGACAGGATGGAAGTCATTGAACTGGCCGGAGAAAAATCCAGGCCGGAATTCCGTTTCCGGGAGGCGCGCACACCCGGCAGATATATTTTCCAGACTCGGAATCTGGTGATCGGATACGGCGAACCGCTGTCCTCCCCCTTAGACCTGGAGATGGAGAGAGGACAGAAGATCGTCCTCACCGGAGCCAACGGCATCGGCAAGACCACACTGTTAAAAAGCATACTGGGCTTGATTCCGCCCCTGTCCGGCTCCGTGGAACAGGGGGACTATCTGGAGATCGGCTATTTTGAGCAGGAGACGGATCAGAACACAGACACCACCTGCATTGAGGAAATGTGGAATACCTTTCCCGGTTTCACCCAGTACGAAGTGCGATCCGCCCTGGCAAAGTGCGGCCTGACAACCAAACACATCGAGAGCAAAGTCAAAGTCCTCAGTGGCGGCGAGCAGGCCAAGGTACGGCTGTGCAAGCTAATCAATCGGGACTCCAACGTACTGCTGCTGGACGAGCCCACCAACCATCTGGACGCGGACGCCAAGGCAGAACTGCGTCGCGCCCTTGCGGAGTACAGGGGCAGCCTCCTCATGGTCTGCCATGAACCGGATTTCTATGAGGGGCTGGCAACGGATGTGTGGGACTGCACAAAGTGGACTACGCGGATCTTTTAAAACAGCAGCCACTTATGCAACGGTCCTCATTTGTTCACAGCGCCCGTTGTCAACAGCTACTGTGGAACCGTCGCGCTCTCCGACGATATCAGATATTCCGACAGGAACCGGGAGACGTTAAAGGTTCTGATGCCGTTACGGGCATTTCTCGCCTTCAAATGCTCCAGATAATAATATCCAAAACCGTCCTGTTCACGGGCATTTAGTCCCAGTTCATAAGCTTTATCAGTAGGTTCCTCCCAATAATACGCGTCCAGATCATATCCCGTCTCCGCCAGCAGTTCGATCAGCACCGGGGCCGCGTCCGCGTTCAGGCGACTCAGGAAACGGTAATCGTCATAGGGTTCCCCTTCGAAAAAAGCGCTGCGCGTCGCCAGATCTGTACTGGCTACATTGACTTTGGCTATCCAGTAATCCGGATGGCTGAAAGCCAGTACCATGTAACACAAAGTCACCACTACCATGCTGTAACGGAACAGCGGAAAGCTCTCCTTGATAATAGATATAATAATCCCTGTAAACAGCAGGAACAGCACCGCCAGGCTCCAGAGTACAAAAATACGCAGATAGGTCAGATAATACCATCTGATATAGATGATCATCCGCATGGCGCTGGAGGCGATCATAACATAAGTACAGAGCGACATGACCGTCAGTATCCCTTTCAGCACTTTGCTGTCCTTAAAACAGCCAAGGCCCGCCAGCACAAAGATCAGATTCAGTATGCTGACCGCCAGCAGCTGGAAGAAACCTTCCCTGGCGTATTCTGCGTAGGTATATCCTGACGGGAGCGTCATATTTCCCATAAACAGATAAACGATCTGAATCACGCTGAATACCAGATAGAGCAGGGTCAAAAGGGTGGCGATGGTGATGGCGATCATGGGCTCGCCCCTGCGGCCGTCTTTTACCTCCTGCTTTATAGTCCTTTTGCAGAGATAACACAGGATACAGTAGGATGCCAGGAACATAAAAGACCACATGAACAGCACCATCAATATATTGCCCAGCCGCAGATGCTCCAGAAGTTTCTCCGTCATATCCCGGAACACCGCGTCCGCGCTGACCAGGAGCGGCAGCACTACCATAAAGATGGGCAGGGCTATCACCAGGCCCAATATCACATACAGCACTTTGCTGTTTTTGCTCTTCATCTTGTTTTTGGTATACCAGTGAGCGTCCTCAAAGGGACGGGACAACTCGCCGACGGCCATGAATACGGTCTGGCATATGCTGCCCAGATATTTGCCCAGCTGCCACTTTCGGGTATCGTACAGGGTGGCCAGCAGGAAACTGATAGCCAGCAGGAATATGCCCAGTTTATTCAAAGCGATGATCCTGCCGTCGTCGGTGCAGAAAGTGGCCACTGCCAGCAGCATCATACTGACCATATAAAAGGCGCTGCCTTTTTTTAAGGAAATCTTCAGTTTTGCAAAGCAATAACAGATAAACCAAAGACTTCCTGCCACGAAAAAAGGGTAGGTCACCCCGCTGCCGTTGCGGTACATACAGAAGGCATACAGGCAGGCATACAGAAAGGACGCCAGACCAAATATCTGGAAATTCTCCTTCATATTTTTAGTTTCCGGCGTATCCTGCTTTCTGACCGGCTGGGGCATCGGAACGGGGCCGCCTCCGGAAAAGCAGGGACCCTGGGGTCCGGGGCCGGGCTGTGCTCCGGGCATGCCTCCCTGAAATCCGGGCCGCCCCCCTGGCATCGGTCCCTGGGACGGGACATCCAGATTCTCCACATGAATGTCTGGCCCCAGGGCAACCGCCGGTCTGCCCATGCCCGGATCCTGCCGCGGCGCGGTGCCGTTTACCGGTTCCTGCCAGATACTGCTGCTTTGCTTATTATCCATCTCATCTCACTCCTTCTGTTGATATTCTCCGTCATATACAGTTACATATCCCCGCCGTCGGCTTTGTCCGCAGCGTCTTCTCTCTCTTCCTCATCCTCCACATACTCCAGAATATCTCCCGGCTGGCAGTGCAGCGCCTTGCAGATGGCGTTCAGCGTGGAAAGACGCACTGCCTTTGCCTTATTATTTTTTAAGATGGACAGATTGGCCAGAGTGATGTCCACTTCGCCCGCAAGCTCTGTCAGACCCTTTTTCCGTTTTGCCATCATCACGTCCAGATTGATCACAATTGACATAATCTCCTCTTTCCCACCCGGCCCCGTCCATGGCGGCAGCCAGATTTTTCTGTGGTTCCAGCTCTATTCCCGGGCGTCGTTTCCCCGACACCGCACCCGCTATATGGTCAGATCGTTCTCTTCCTTATAATTGATCGCCTCGTCAAAGATCTGGGCCAACACCTGGCAGAACAGCCCGGCTATGACAAACACCAGGATCACCACCAGCATGGCCACCGTGGTGTAGACGATGCTCCGCACCACGGACATCAGCACGATCAGGCCGCTGTAATAGCTCATATGTTTCAGACTGGCCACATTCTCCCGCACGAAACAGTTTTGGGCCAGCACAGTCTTAAACATTTTCCGCAGTTCCCATATGATGGCCAGCGCCAAAATCCCCAATACAAAGTAGATCGTCACGATCTCCCCGTAGCTGTCCGTCAGCCGCTCCAGGTATTTGCCCGCCCATTTAACGCTCCAGGGCAGCGTCAGCGTCACCGCAATGCCCCCGCAAAACATGATATCCACCAGATATTTGGTGATCCTGATTATTGTGTCCCTCTTCATCTCTCCGTGTCCTTTCATTTACTGCCCGCCCTCCGTACAGACAGGCGTACGGATGCTCCTGTATCCATAAAATACCACTCTTTTATCTGATTGTCAATATATTTTTATTGATTTTCGATAAATATGTATTGTCTTGCTTTGTAGCTGTGTAAAAATACCGAAAAAACCGACACAAATTGCTTTACAATATCTGCGGCGTACCATAAGATTGTATCTATAGACTTTATAGCACTTTGTGAAAACCGATGGGGGAGTAAATACATGGCAGAATATAAGGAAAGCGCGGACAACCCGCTGCACCGCAAATTTGGGATCCGCAGCAATACGGTCTACATATTGAAAAAACTACGGCAGTACTGCCCGTCGGCTATTCCCATCGCCCTTCTGGGGATCGTGTGCGGCTCCGTACTGACCTATTATTGGGGGATCGTGAGCAAGTATGTGATCGACCTGGTGCAGGCGGACGCGGATATGGCCTTTAAAACGGAATCGCTTTTCAAACTCATGCTGGCCGTCGGGGGGATCGGGGCCGTACTGGCGCTGTGCAACGCCTTTTCCCAGAACAAGACCTGGTACAGGTTTATCTATACGAGAATGCGGATCATCACCGAGCGGGTGGCCAGGGCGCTCGCCCTGGATTACCAGATGCTGGAGAGGCCGGACGTGCTGGACGTCCATGAGCGCGCCACCCAGGCCACAGGCGGCAACAGTAACGGCGTGGAGGGCATGATGAACCTGATGGTGACGTTGGGAAGAAACCTCTTCACCGTGATCGTCACTTTCACGGCGGTCACGGTTCTGAACTGGAGCCTGATCGTCTTTCTGGTGGCGCTGGGGATCCTCCAGTATCTGTACTATCGTAAAATCATCCGGACGGACAAGGAGGAGGTATGGGACAGGCTGGCTCCGGTGTGGAGACAGGTCAATTATATGGCCCGGGTCACCCAGGATTTCGACTACGCAAAGGATATCCGCCTGTTTGACTTAAGCAGGTTCCTGCTGGGAAAACAGCAAGAGGTGTTTGCCAAAAGAGAAGACCGCATGGACTACAGCAAGGAACTGTGGTTCAAGCATTCGGTGGTAGTGCAGGTGCTGTATCTGGCGGGCAAGGCGGCTATCTATGCGGCTCTGTTTTACGCCGTACTGCGCAGGGGCATGTCCATCGGAAATTTTACCCTGTACCTGTCGCTGGCCATGGCGTTTTCCGAGAGTATGCTACAGTTTCTGCACCGTTTCGGCGATTATGAGAGGACGTCCTTGGAGGTGGATGATTTCAGAACTTTTATGGAGCTTGACCTGGGGCAGGAGGAGGACACGGTGCCGATTCCCCAGACCGGGGAATATCTCATCGAGTTCCATGATGTGTGTTACCGGTATCTCAAGCAGGATAAAAATGCGGTGGATCATCTGAACATGACCCTGCGCCCGGGGGAAAAACTGGCGGTGGTGGGTCTGAACGGGGCCGGGAAGACCACGATGATCAAGCTGCTCCTGCGCCTTTACGATCCCACGCAGGGCTATATCACGCTGAACGGCACGGACATCCGGAGATTCAAACGCGAGGAATACTACAGGCTGTTTTCCCCCGTATTTCAGAATGTAGAAGTGCTGGCATTTCCCATAGCGGAGAACATATCCATGAGGGCGGCGACAGATACGGATCGCGACAGGGCGAAAAGCGCCGCCGATGAGGCGGGACTGGGCGACAAGATCGCCTCCCTGCCCAGAGGGATAGACTCTGAGCTGCTCAAGGTCGTGGACGAGGAGGGCGTAGATCTGTCCGGCGGGGAGAGACAAAAGCTGGCTCTCGCCCGCGCGCTGTACAAAGCCGCGCCGATCGTGGTGCTGGACGAGCCCACCTCCGCCCTGGACGCGCTGGCGGAGCAGCAGCTATACGAGCGTTTCAACCGCATGATCGGGGACAAATCGGCGGTCTATATCTCCCACCGACTCGCGTCCACCAGATTTTGCGACAAGGTGGCCATGTTTGTGGACGGCAATATGATCGAGTACGGGAGCCATGAGGAACTGATGGCAACAGGCGGGCAATACGCCCGTATGTTTGAGTTGCAGGCGCAGTATTACCAGGACGGACAGGAGGGAGAGGCATGACGGATAAAAAGACTACAAAGAGCATCCACAAGCTGTTCCCGGTGATACGGGTGATGTTCTCAACGGCGGGAAAACGTTACCCCTGGTTCTTTGTGCTGGAAAGCGCCAAGACGCTGGTACAGACCGCGCAGCCTTTTCTGGGGATCCTGGTCACACCCCTCCTGGTAGACGAGCTGTGCGGCCAGCGTGATATAAATAAGCTGGCAATATACGCGGCCGTCCTGATCATGGGAGAATGTATCCTGCAACTGCTCAATGAACGGCTGAATATGACGCTGCAAAAGTATCAGGAGCGCCTGGACAATTATTTCAGCATGCAGATCAGCCTGCATTCCATGGGACTGGACTTTCAGTTGACAGAGGACAAGGCGGCGCTGGATCAGTTGGAGAAAGCCCGAACGGGCATGACCTGGTACAGCGGCGGCGCATATGGGATCGCGGAGCAGATCTTCATGTTTCTGGGCAATGTCTTTAAGATCGCGGGCTTTGTATCCGTTATCGCGCTGCACGCCCCGATCCTGCTGATCGCCATACTGGCATATGTGGCTGTCAACGGGCTCCTCACCTCCCGGTGCAATAAGGTGGAGCTGCTCTCCTATGAGCGTCTCTCCAAAACCAACCGCCTGTTCAGCTATTTCGGATGGGAGATCGTGAATTTTCGTTATGGCAAGGACATCCGTCTGTACGACGCGCGCCGGATGCTGGTGGACAAATGGGAAAAGTATACGGAGAAAAATATCGCCGGTTGGAAGTGGCAGTCCGACCATACCTACCTGTACAGGCTCTTCCAGGAGGCGGCGGGAGTGGTCAGCACACTGGTCACCTACGCTTACATGGGATACCTGGTCATACGCGGGGCAATCTCCATCGGTACTTTCACACAGATGGTCTCGACGGCGGGAGCGCTCAGTTCCACGCTGAGCGGCCTGGTCTGGAATGTGCAGGAACTGATGAAACGCTGCAATTACGCCTATGAATATGTGCTTTTCATGGAATATCCGGAGGCGATCCCCAAGGGATGCGCCCCTGTGCCCAGGGGAGAGCACACCATAGAGTTTCGGGGTGTAACCTTTGCCTATCCCGGCACGGACAAAAAAGTGCTGGACGGCGTGAGCATAACCGTCGCTCCCGGCGAGCATCTGTCCATCGTGGGACTCAACGGCGCGGGGAAGACCACGTTCATCAAGCTGTTGTGCAGACTCTACGATCCCACGGAGGGAGAGATCCTGATGGACGGACGCAGTATCAAGGAGTATGACTACGGGGAGTATATGAAACAGTTTGCGCCCGTATTTCAGGATTTCAAGCTCTTTGGTTTTTCGATCCGGGACAATATCGCCTTTGGCGAACAGGATGACGCCCGGCTGGAAGAACTGCTGAAACTGGTGGAACTGGATAAGATGGTAGGGAAACTGGAAAAGGGGCTGGATACCCGGGTATACAAGATCTTCGAGGAGGACGGGATAGAGCCCTCCGGCGGCGAGCAGCAGAAGATGGCGATCGCGAGAGCCATCTATAAGGACACGCCGGTTCTCATCCTGGACGAACCCACGGCGGCTCTGGATCCCGTGGCGGAATACGAGGTGTACAGACAGTTTCATACCCTGGTGGGCGGCAAGACCGCGTTCTACATCTCCCACCGCCTGTCAAGCTGCCGTTTCTGCGACCGGATCGCGGTGTTTGCCGACGGAAAGATCGCCGAGTACGGCAGCCATGAGGAACTGGCGAATATTCCCGGCGGCATCTACGCGGAGATGTTCGCGGCGCAGGCGCAGTACTATAAATGACCGCATCCCACAGCCCCGTCACCTGGCAAACGCCCAGGGAACCGCCACATAATAATCCCCAAACTGTTTTCGCATAAACCGGGCCGGATCGTAGTCTCCTATGCGATCCGCCCGAACCACATAGACTATATTCGCGTTGTCCTGGATCAGGTCTCCGCTGGCATGGCTGAAATGATAGCGGTCGCTGTAGGAGATCTCCGCGCCCCGGAACGCGTCAGTCTCCCCCTGGAAATATTTCGCGTCCATCTTCACCGCATACATGGTCAGGATCTGGCTGACCCACCAGGAGTCGTCAGACTGGGAATCCGGCGTTATATAATAGTAGTCCGCCTCCAGATCTCCCGCATACTCCACCGCCTGGATAAAATCAGCGAAAAATCTGCTCTCCATCTGCTCTGCCCAATCCGTGAAATACTGGTTCAGAAACAGGATCAACAGCAGTCCATATACCGCCGCCAGACCCGCTGCCAGCCGCCGCCACTGCTTTATGACGGTATAGACCGCGATTCCCGCAAAAGCCAGGTGGCAGTAAAAAATGATGTTAATACGGTTGACATTCACATAATTGATGAAAAGCCCTGTCATAACGGACGTTCCCCAATAGATTAACAGTAAAACGCAGGGGATTCTCCTGCTCTTTTCCCCTTTGACAGCATGGAACACCGTGATTCCTGCTCCCGCCAGCACCAGCGGCAGAGAACATTTATACATGGTTCCAAAGTCATCCATGGCATTCCAGAGCAGATCGGGCTTTTGCAGAAACACCTGCCGCCACAGCGTCCGGGCGTTAATCCAGAGCTGTTCCAGAGGCCGCTCCGTAAAGAACAGCATATCGGAGGAGCGCATACTGTCCGGGAAATACCCCATAGTCGTAAAAGGCAGGGCCACCGTCTCCCACCCCATATAGTTGATCAGCATGGTTCCGTATACAGGCCAGGAAATCCCAAAATAGATTGCCGCGGACAACAAAGCCTGTTTCCAGCTTATCTTCCGGGACAGCAACAGCAAAATACAGGCTGCCAGCAAAAACACCGGCACCATGTAAAAGGCTACCCCATAGGCATACATGCACAGTGCGAAGAAGACCATGGACACATACAGAGACCGACTCTTTTTCAGTCCCCTGTTCAAAAAGAACAGCCCCAGTATGAACATATGGGGAAACATATTGCAGTCCAGCGCCCATCTGCTCTGCATATAGTGCCAGGGAGACACCGCCGCGCACAGCAGCGCCAGCAGTCCCGCCCGGGAGCCGAAAGTATCCCTGATCAGGCCGTACAGCGCCATGGCCCCGGCGACACTGGCCAGCAGCATGGGGAGTCGGGCTGTGACGCTGCCAAGACCCCACAGCTTGATAAAGGGGGCCATCATATAGGACAACAGCACGCTCATCTGCCCATATCCCCAGGCCTGGAAATGCGCCGGGAGCCAGTTGCCAAACCGGTCTGTTCCGTAATCCGCCAGCGCCATCGCATCCACTGCGGCCATGGCCCCGTCCTGGTTAAATCCCCCGGGTATGCTGCCAAACCCAATGCTGCGTATGACCACCAGCCCATATAAGATCAGCAGCAGCGCCAGTTTACAAAAACGGGGAGACTCCGCGAGACCAAAGACTTCTCCCTCCCTCTGCCCCGTTTCGCCGGGCGACACTTCGCCGGGCGACACTTCGCCGTGTCCCCTGTTTTTCAGCCATTGTATCCCTGCCGCCGCCACAATTCCCAATATGACCGCCAGACATATCCTGTTTAATGTATCCATTTTCATCATATATGAAGCGTATCACAGAATATTTGGAGTGTCAAGCATTTTCACCGCCGTTGCATTTCCCGCAATATACGCTTATAATGCTAATAGCAGCCCTGCCTGCAAACGGAAAGAGGAGGAACCGCCGCCATGCATATATTTGTAATAGAGGATGAACCGCTGATTCGGCGCGAACTGAAAATACTGTTGGAAAACGCCCTGTATCAAGTGACCGCGCCGGATACCTTCGACTCCGTGACCCGGCAGGCGCTTGACGCCCGCCCCGACCTGGTGCTGCTGGATATAAATCTGCCGGGGCTTTCCGGCTTTGAGATCTGCACCCAGCTACGGCAGCAGATGGAGGTTCCCGTCATTTTTCTGACCAGCCGCGACAACTCCGCGGACGAGCTGAACGGACTGCTGCTGGGCGGGGACGACTACATCTCCAAGCCCTATCATGCTCCGGTTCTGCTGGCGAGGATTGCTGCCGTCCTGAAACGCGCGGGAAATGCGAGACCCGGGGAGACCTCCCTGTTTACAAAGGGAGGCGTGACGCTGGACATCGCGAAATGCCGCCTCCTCTACAGGGAGCAGAGCGCGGAACTGACGAAGAGCGAGATGAAGATACTGCACCGGTTGTTCCGGGAGCCGGGAGCCTTTGTATCCCGCATGGATCTGATCGAATATCTCTGGGAAAGCCGGATTTTTATAGACGACAATACCCTTAGCGTACATGTGACCAAGCTCCGCGAAAAGCTGCGATCCATAGGCGTGCAGGACTTTATCGTGACCAGGAGGGGGATGGGATACCGCATATGAAACTGACGGACTTTATCAAGGACAGAGGCATGCTCCTGCTCCTGCATCTGGTATGCATGTGCGCGGCGGCGGCCTTTTTCACAATGACCGGCTACAGCCGCACAAACACTGTACTCTTTCTGCTCCTCTGGCTGCTGGTGCTGATGTCCTGGCTGCTTGCCACCTATCTGCGAAGGAGAAGATTCTTTCAGGAGGCGCAGCAGATTCTCGAAAAGGTGGACCAGCGCTATCTGCTCGGCGAACTGCTGCCCGATTCCTTTTATCTGGAAGACCGCCTGTACCGTGACATGATCCTCCGCTCCAACAAACAATGCATCGAACGCATCCGGCAGATAGAAGACGAACAGCGTGCCTACAAAGAATATATCGAAAGCTGGGTACATGAGATCAAAGCGCCCATCACCGGAATCTCCCTGCTCTGCGATAACCGCAGAAACGCATCCGCCTCTCTCCCGGAAGACAAGCCTGGATTCAAAGAAAGCTACCTCGCCATAAATCTGGAAAACCAGAAGATCGAAAACTATGTGGACATGGCGTTATATTACGCGCGCTCAGACCAGGTCTACAAAGACTATCTGATCCGGGAGACCTGTCTGGAGGATGTGGTTTACCAGATACTTGATAAAAACCGGCTCCTGCTCATTCAGAACCGCGTCCGGGTTCAGACGGACTGTAAAGAGACCGTTTATACAGACGAAAAATGGATTGCCTTCATATTAAATCAGATCCTGTTAAACAGTGTAAAGTACCGCAGTGAGTCCCCTCTTTTCAACATACGCGCCAACAGAGACAAGGACGGCGTAACCCTCCTGTTGGAGGACAACGGCCCCGGGATCCCCCCGGAAGATCTGCCCCGCATCTTTGACAAAGGCTTTACGGGCAGCAATGGGAGGGACAACCGGCGTTCCACCGGCATGGGGCTGTACCTGTGCCGCCGCCTATGCGAACGTCTGGGCATCAGACTTTGGGCAGAATCCGAATACGCCGTCGGCACAAAACTATACCTGCAATTCCCCGTCAACAGCTACATTCATGACGCGCGCAAAAATTAATATTTCTGAACACCTCCGAAGTTATCTTACGAAATCTTAAGATAACTTCAATCTATCTCTATAGAAAAACATCAACCAGATAGATATTCTAAACACAGTATAAGAAAGGACTAAAACCAACATGCAAAACTACATCCAAATTCTCGACATAGAAAAATACTACGGCAACACTTCCAACGTAACCAAAGCCATAGACCGTGTCACTTTCGATGTAAACAAGGGCGAATTCGTAGGCGTAATGGGCCCCTCCGGCTCTGGTAAGACCACGCTGCTGAATATGCTGGCTACCATCGACCGGGTGACATCCGGACATATCTACTACGGCAATACGGATATCACCGAACTGTCCGAGGATGCCCTGTCCGCCTTTCGGAAAGACAATCTGGGATTTGTGTTTCAGGACTACAATCTGCTGGACACACTGACCATCGAGGAAAATGTCATTCTGGCTCTGACACTGCAGGGCCGGGCAAAATCAGGCGGAAAAAAAGCAATCTCCGACCGCTGCGACGAAATACTGCGCCTGCTGGAAATACAGGATATACGAGACAAATTTCCCTACCAGGTATCCGGCGGTCAAAAGCAGCGCTGCGCCTGCGCCAGGGCGCTGGTAAACCATCCCCGGCTCCTGCTGGCGGACGAACCCACCGGAGCGCTGGATTCCAAAGCGGCTCAGACACTGCTGGAAACATTCTCAGGCTTAAACCGCTCCATGGATGCCACGATCCTCATGGTGACCCACGACGCCTTTTCCGCCAGCTACTGCGGTCGCATCCTGTTTCTCAAGGACGGCAGGATATTCCACGAACTGCGCCGGGGCGATAAGAGCCGCAAAGTATTTTTACAGGAGATCCTGGATGTTCTGTCCCTGACGGGAAATATGGAGTGAGATGGGAGGCTACGTATGTTAAACAAACTGGCATTTCGCAATATGAAACGTTCCGCCAGAGATTATCTGGTCTATATTTTCACAATGACATTGGTCACCGCGCTGATGTATTCTTTTAACAGCCTGTTTTTTGAAAATGACCTGTCCGCCTGTTTCAGTCTGGAAGAGGCGGACATAATGGCAGTGATGATCGGCTTATGTACCGTGTTTATCGTACTGATCGTAGCATGGCTCATAAGCTATATGGTTCGGTTCATGCTGGAAAAAAGGAGCGCCGAATTTGGTATATACCTGCTGCTGGGCATGAAAAAACAGACCGTCTCCCGGCTGTACATCCGCGAGAATATCCTGCTGGGCAGCGGGGCATTCCTCCTGGGCTGCCTGGCGGGCGTGCTGCTGCGGCAATTTCTGCTCACCATTATGTTTTCCATGGTAAGAATGGAATATCACCTGCATTTCTCCTGGAGCCGGGAAACCGTGCTGATCACCCTGCTTTGCTATGGAGGATGCTATCTGCTGGCACTGTTTCGATGCAGAAGAAAATTCAAAAGAATGAATATCCAAGCGCTCATGAACGTCCGGCGGCAGAATGAGGAAATCCGGGAAAAGCATGAAGGGGCCAAACGGCTGATTCTACCCCTGTCCGTTCTTTTTATTTTTCTGTTCTGGGCCGTCTTCGGCATGCTGTCGGGGGCCGCGGAAATCCTCCTGTTCCTGATTGGCCTGGTGCTGACGATCTACCTGTTTTATACAGGGCTCTCCGCATGGATCATCTGTTATGTGCGCAAAAGGGGTAAGGGCATTTACCGCGGTCAGAACCTGTTCCTGTTGCGGCAGTTCGCCTCCAAGATACGCACCATGCAATTTACACTGGGGACGCTGACTTCCCTGTTTACCCTGGCGCTGATGGGCGCCTCCATCGCCCTGATGTTCAGCGTCTATGAAAATACAGTATTGGAAGACAAATTTCCCTTTGATATTCAACTGTTTAACGGAGATACGGATTATGATTTCACAGAAGAAAAAGCCGTGATCGACTCTCTGGGAACCGACGCCGAATACTATACTTATCATATCTATACGGACGGGGATATTCAGGTCAACACCTGGATCCTGACCCATCTGCGTACCTGGGGAGACCAATACCGCGCGGAGGACGGAACGCCGGATCTAACCAAGATTCAGAATGCTCTCCGGTACGACGTATGCTACTACGTCTATGACACCTATATGGGCCTGTCAGACTATAACCGGCTGCGAAACATCCTGGGATATACAGCCGTCCCGCTGGCAGACGGAGAATATCTGGTGCAGACCAAGCCCCGTCTCCGGCAGGAAATGCAGGATATCGGACAGTCCCTGCGAATCGGTGACGGCACGGGGCAGCGGTTCCTTACCTGCGCCGGAGTTGTGAGCGATCCTTTTTCTCAGGACGGACATAACGGAGCGGATTACCTGGTGGTGGTGCCGGACGCCGTCCTGGAGCGGATGACGCCCTATTACTCTGAGCTGGTGGCGGACATCCCGGGAAATGCCCCTCTAACGCTGCAACATATGCTGGACGATCTGGAGGAAGAATCGGATATACCCGGTTCTCTGGAATATTTTTTGGAAAAAAGCGAGCCGCGGCCGGTTTCCGATTTCTCCATAGGTTCAGACAATATTGTCTCCTACGCCGGAATCTATCTGGTGCGGGACGGCCTGATCTCCCAGCTGAAATACATACTGAGTTCCATAACCATGCCGCTGTTTTATATGGGACTGGTATTTGTCTGTGTGGCTATGACGGTTCTCTCCGTGCAGCAGCTCAGCGACTGTGCCAAGTACAAGTTCCGTTATGATGTGCTGGCTAAGTTAGGATTGAGCAGGAAACAGCTGCGGGGACTGATCCTGCGGCAGATGGCGGCGTACTACCTCTGTCCGGCCATACTGGCCGTAATCATCAGCGGAAAGATGATTTTGGCCGTCAGCAACGGTTTTGTGGATATGACCGGCGTTCCCTCCGCGCCGGGGGGATTTTTCCTGCAGAGCATCGCTCTGTTTTTCGGGATATATCTGGTGTATTTTGTTATGACCTATGTGAGTTTTCGCAGAAATGTGGAGAGTATGCGATCATAAGACGGGTCCGCGGCACTTTACCTGTATTCATCGTGCGATTTTCTGCTGTTGTGAACGGGGAACTATTATTGTATAATGCATATAACAGTAAAAACACGATTCGCCATTGCGCCATATACACGCAACGGGACACCAGAAAGGAAGTATGACACATGATGAAAGATTCCCGCCGCAACAGGCAAAACGGATTTCAGACCATGGGACCGGACGGAAACTGGCAGAAGAGCAGCGCCGATGCAGCAAAACCCCTGCGGTCCGCCGGAAAGATCGTGGGTATATGCGCCCTGATCGCCGTGGTGCTGATCCTGCTATTCGGCTCCACCTATCAGATCCGCGAACAGGAACAGGCGGTGCTGATCACCTTGGGACAGGCCAGCGC
This sequence comes from uncultured Acetatifactor sp., assembly GCA_910584375.1. Lineage (GTDB taxonomy): Bacteria > Bacillota > Clostridia > Lachnospirales > Lachnospiraceae > Acetatifactor. The sequence goes on along the minus strand of CAJUAH010000029.1, from coordinate 6,889 downwards.
CGTGACTGAACCGGGACTGCATTTTAAGATTCCCTTTATCCAGCATGTGCGAAAAGTCAACACGACGATCCAGGGCTTTTCCATCGGCTATGATGTGGATGACTACAACAATGCGACTCCCAACGAATCCCTGATGATCACCTCGGATTACAACTTCGTCAATGTGGACTTTTTCGTGGAATACCGCTACAGCGATCCCGTCAAGGCGCTATACGCCTCCAAGGAGCCGGTCAATATCCTGAAAAACATCTCCCAGAGCTGTATCCGAACCGTGATCAGCAGCTACACGGTGGACGATGTGCTGACCACGGGAAAGAACGAGATTCAGGCGGCGATCAAGTCCAGGATCATCGAGCAGCTGGATCAGCAGGATCTGGGCATCCAGTTGGTAAATATCACGATACAGGATTCCGAACCGCCCACCGCGGAGGTCATGGAGGCTTTCAAGGCCGTGGAAACCGCCAAACAGGGCAAGGAGACAGCGCTGAACAATGCCAACAAATACCGCAACGAGCAGCTCCCGCAGGCACAGGCCAAGGTAGACGGCATTATCAAGGACGCAGAGGCCAGAAAGACGGAGCGTATCAACGAGGCGACTGCCCAGGTGGCCCGGTTCAACGCCATGTATGAGGAATATGTGAAGAATCCCACGATCACCAGACAGCGTATGTTTTTTGAGGCCATGGAGGAAGTGCTGCCGGATCTGAAAGTCATAATCGAAAGCCCTGATGGCGACATGCAGACCATCTACCCCATTGATTCCTTTGTCAGCCCCGGACAGGACAACGGCTCCGCCGAAAATACCGAGCCGCCTGTCAATTACAATCTACCTGTGGCTAACGAGTAGATATACGTGGAGATTTCGCCTCCGGATACCGATTCACGCAGTAGTACAGGCGCAGCCTGCAGTATGCAGGAACGCAAATATTGATTGGTATGCCTGCGGCAGTGGGCATGCGGAAAGAGGTAAACATGAAAAAATTCAGAAATATAGCTATTGTCATTGTCGTGCTGATCCTGCTGTTCGTCGGCGTCAACAGCCTGGTCATCACCAATGAGAACCAATACAGCCTGATACGCCAGTTTGGTAAAGTGGACCATGTGATAGACCATGCGGGTGTCAGTTTCAAGATTCCTTTTATACAGAGTGTGGATACCCTGCCAAAGGAAACACTGTTGTATGATCTGTCCTCCTCGGACGTGATCACCAGCGACAAGAAGACCATGATCTGTAACAGCTATGTGCTGTGGCATATCACCGATCCCCTGCTGTTTGCCCAGACGCTGAATTCCTCCATCGGCAGCGCCGAGGGGCGTCTGGACACCGTGGTGTACAATTCCACCAAAAATGTTATATCCAGCACCACTCAGGACGAGGTAATCTCGGGACGGGACGGCGCGCTCTCTCAGGCGATCATCGCCAGCATCGGAAACACGTTGGATCAGTACGGGATCGAGCTTTTATCCTTTGAGATCAAGCAGCTGGATCTGCCCAGCGACAACAAGGCGGCCGTGTACGAGCGCATGATTTCCGAACGGGACAATATCGCCGCCACCTACACGGCGGAGGGCAGTTCCGAGGCGCAGATCATCCGCAATACCACGGATAAGGAAGTGACCGTGATGCTGTCAGAGGCAGAGAAAGAGGCGGAGATCCTCATTGCCGAGGGCGAGGCCGAGTATATGCGGATCCTGTCGGAGGCATACGCCGACGAATCCAAGACGGAGTTCTACTCCTTTGTCCGCAGCCTGGACGCCCTGAAAGCCTCCATGACCGGCGGCAACAAGACCGTGATCTTATCTCCTGATTCTCCCATTGCGGAAATATTTTATGGCAGATAGAAAAGCAGTTCTAATAGACCGCCCCGGATGTTTGCTTATCATCCGGGGCAGTGTTATATGATCTATTTATCCTATTCTGATTTATCTACTGCATTTTGCATATATCATATATTACGCCTGCCGACGCTTATTCCACATCCTGCAGGGCATCAAAACCTTCCTCGCCGGTGCGCACTTTCACTACCCGCTCCACGCCGTACACAAAGATCTTGCCGTCTCCGATGTGCCCGGTATACAGCGCTTTTTTGGCAGCCTCCACCACATCTCCCACCGGAATCTTACTTACCACTACTTCCACTTTGATTTTAGGCAGCAATGTGGCATCCATTTCCACGCCGCGGTATTTTTCTCCAGCGCCCTTCTGGATACCGCAGCCCATGACGTTGGTGACGGTCATACCTGTGACGCCCAGATCGTTCATTGCCTTTCTCAAAGCATCGTACCGAGTCATCTTGGCAACCACTACTACTTTATGAATACCGGTACTTACTGCGGTCGTAGCGTCCACCACAGGAACGGAGGCGTTTTTCTGCGCCTCGGTGGCCGTCACGTAATTGTCATTGCCCAGATCCGTATTTTCATTGACGCTCATATTCATGGTGTTGGAGATATCCATGATGGCAAATCCCGCATAGGCGGAGGCCAGGCCATGCTCCTTGGCATCCAGACCCACGATCTCCTCCTCCTCGCTGACACGCAATCCGAATACTGCTTTGATTGCCAGAAATACAATGGTCATCGTCACTGCCGTCCAGGCCGCCACAGAGGCAAATCCCAGTAATTGCAGACCCAGCAGCTTGAAACCGCCGCCGTAAAACAGGCCCACCAGCTCATTGCCTGCGGCGTCCGTAATACCGTATCCGGGGGCAGTGTTGGTGGCAAACAGACCGGTGGCAATGGTACCCCATATGCCGTTCATCATATGTACCGCCACCGCGCCCACAGGATCGTCAATATGCAATTTATAGTCCAGCAGCCACACGCCGAATACCACCAGCACACCGGCCACCGCGCCGATCACGATCGCGCCAAAGCAATCCGTCACGTCACAGGGAGCCGTGATCGCCACCAGACCGGCCAGGGAAGCATTCAGACACATAGACACATCCGGCTTGCCATACTTGACCCAGGTAAAGATCATACATACCACCGTGGCAACCGCGGGGGCTATGGTGGTGGTCACAAAGATGGAACCCAGCTGCTCCACGGAAGTGGCCGCCGCGCCGTTAAACCCGTACCAGCCCAGCCAGAGAATGAACACGCCCAGAGCTCCCATGGCCAGATTATGCCCCGGAAAGGCGTTGACTTTGGTCACTTTTCCCTTTTTGTCCCTGTTAAATTTACCAATGCGGGGCCCCAGAAGTTTGGCTCCTATGATAGCGGAGATACCGCCCACCATATGAATGGCGCAGGAACCCGCGAAATCGTGAAATCCCAGCTGTGCCAGCCAGCCGCCGCCCCAGATCCAGTGCGCCTCAATGGGATAGATCAGAGCGGATATCACCGCCGAATAGACACAGTAGGATAAAAACTTGGTTCTCTCGGCCATGGCGCCGGACACAATAGTGGCCGTCGTGGCACAGAATACCAGATTAAAAACAAAGTTGGACCAGTCAAAGCTCTCGTAGGCCGTAAAAATATCAAAACCCGGCTTTCCGATGAATCCCAGCAGATCCTCTCCCAGCAACAGGCCAAAGCCGATCAAAATAAACACCACGGTACCGATGCAAAAATCCATCAGGTTTTTCATAATAATGTTACCGGTATTTTTGGCCCTGGTAAAACCCGCCTCCACCATGGCAAAGCCCGCCTGCATCCAAAACACCAGCGCCGCGCCGATCAGGAACCAGACGCCGAACACTTCGCCGCTCACCGCACTCATAATCTCATCTGTCATAATATTTCCTCCTCATTTATGTGCCCTGTACTTCCCGGCAGAGCACAGTGCCGGGAAATACTTGTCTGTGCCATAAAAAAAGCGATGCCGGGACTCTCCTCTCCGGATGCCCCATTGCATCGTCTTTCTGGCCTGTTCTCCCCGGCTGTGCGCGCGTTGATTTGCCGAAGAAAAAGGCGCTTTGGATAATCTCTCCAAAGCGCCTTTGCTTTACGGTAGTGAGTATAACACCAGATATGTAAGGTGTCAAGTCCTAAATTTGAATTTTTTATTTCAGAATTTTTTATTTCACTATTTTTCATTTCGACATTTTTCGATGTCCGTTTCTCAATCGCCGTCCGCAAGCGGTGTTTTATTGCGTTCCGGCGCTCCGGTGTATCTTGCTGAAGAAAATGTAATATATACCGAAAAGCACCGTGGTAATCACCCATGTCAGCGGATAGCTGAAAATGATGGAGCGAACGCCGGGGATCCGGGGCACAGCCGCCATGATCCAGATCACACGAATCAGGCATACGCCCGTCAGACAGATCAGCGTAGGTATCCAGCAGTCTCCCACACCCCGCAGAGCGCCGGATAGGATCTCGATGCAGATATAAGTGATATAGGTAGGCACCAAAAAACGCGTCATTTCCACCCCGATGCGCAATACCTCCGTGTCATCGGTAAACAAAGTATAAATCCCGCCACAGGTCACATACAAAAGAGTGGACACTACCACTGTGGATACCACCGTCATGCCCAGACAGCTGCGAATCCCCTTTCTGACCCGGTCTATCTTTCCGGCGCCGTAGTTCTGACCCACAAAAGTGGTGATGGCAATGCCGAAAGCGCTGACAATCATCCAGAACACTACGTCCAGTTTGCCGTAGACGGTCCAGGCCGCCACCGTGTCCGTGCCCTCTCCATTGATGGCGGTCTGAATGATAATATTGGACAGACTGTACATGACAGACTGTAGCCCTGCGGGAAAACCTATACGAATGATCCGTTTAAACATACGCCAGTCAAAACCGATCTTTTTCAGCTCCAGACGATGCATGTCCTTTGTGCGCATCAAGACCCATATCACCAGCACGGCGCTGAGCAGTTGGGACAGTATCGTAGCCAGCGCCGCTCCCGCTACTCCCATATGCAGCGCCACCACCAGGACAATATCCAGCACGATATTTGTAAGACAGCTGGCGATCAAAAAATACAGCGGGCGACGGGAATCCCCCACTGCGCGAAGAATGCCCGAGCCTACATTGTATACCAGATTGCCCACCATGCCCAAAAAGTAAATCCGTATGTACAGGGTAGCCGGTTCCAGCACATCCTCGGGCGTATCCATAGCCTGTAGGATCCAGGGGGCGGACAGCAGGCCACAGACCGTCATGACCAGCCCTCCCACAAGGCTGAACGCTATGGCGGTATGCACCGCGTAGCCCACCATCTCTCCCCTTTTTGCGCCGTAATATTGGGAGATAATCACCGTAGCGCCGCTGGCCAGTCCCACAAAAAAGCCAACCAGCAGATTGATCACCGTACCTGTTCCTCCCCCCACTGCGGACAAGGCTTCCTTACCCACAAAACGTCCCACGATCAATGCGTCCGCCGCATTATATAACTGTTGAAAAAAAGTGCCGAATAAGATCGGGAAGAAAAAGAGCAGGATCTGTTTCCAGATCACGCCCTCCGTAATGGCATTTCTCTCCACTCCCGTCGCCTGTGTATCCATGATGCTTTACCGCCTCCCAAAACCGCAATCGCTTTTCCTGGCGGGAAAAAGTCCCGCATTCTGCTCATGCATTCGTATTTTTATACTTGTAATACAGCTCATTCTTTTCAGGTGTCCTAATTATGTACTATACACCTTAATGAAATACAAGTCTACTCTTTTCCGGAGAATGGTATTGTTGCTCGGAATAAAATTCCTCTTAGCGCTGACGGATACCGTGAACAGATTTGCCTGCGGGCAGATACTGCTCTATTTTGCGGTGATAATAATGCCTTTCAGCATCGAAGAGCTGGGAAAGGCAGCCTCCTGCATGCGCTTACGACAGGGACGATCCCTCTGTGTTCACCGCAAGCTGCCTTTTGAGAGACTCTATCATTTGGTGCAATTCGTCAATCTGATGGGTTTGCTCATCTAATTGGCGGCTTTGCTCATCTAATTGCCGGCTTTGCTCGTCTAATTGCCGAGTTTGCTCATCTAATTGCCGGGTTCGCTCGTCCAATTGGCGGGTTTGCTCATCCAATTGGCGGGTTTGCTTGTCCAATTGGCGGGTTTGCTCATCCAATTGCCGGGCTTGCTCATCCAATTGGCAGGTTTGCTCGTCTAATTGGCGTTCCTTAGCCTGAATTTCAGCCTCATAGGTATGTATCGTCCGATAATACTCCTCTCTGGCACGACACTGTTCACGGATCGCGTCCTCAGCCGTCATTTCGTACATGGTCACTACAGCATCTTCCATTATTGGATCCTTCTCTGCTAACATCTTGGCCTCCTCCCATGTGGTGGCTTTGAAAAGGGCGGCCCAATGGTGGATGTTCCACTGGCGGTCTTCTTCCGTTGCCCTCTCAATCTGCTTTAAGTTTAACACACTCAGCACAAATTTGTCAGTAAGAACGTGGTGATCTTTCACATTCATCATTTTATAAGTTGCATAAAATTCAGCATGCCCCGGAAACAGCGTAAAGTCCAGAAAGCTTATCTGTATAGCCGGTCTGATCTCCCTGTATTCCCCTCCTCTATGCAGCTGGTCAAAATTGCGGCACAGGTATGACAGAGATCGTTCCGGCCAGTTCTGGTAGTTTACGATCTGCATCTCCAAATCGATCAGGGCAAAGTTGTCAAGAGCCACCCGGATATCCAGGATAAAGGTCTTATTGTCCAATGCCTCACCCAAAACAATGGGATTTTCAATGGTCACTGTTCTCACTGTTTCCGGCTGCAAATGCAGCAGATCACAGATCAGGTGCTTAAGCACCCTGTTATTTCTCTGTAAAAGCGCCCTGAACAGATAATCGTTAGTCAGGGAATAGGGCATTTTCCCTGTAGCCTGCCGATAAGACGTTCCCGTCCCCGGCTTGTCAGTTCTTGTGTAGTTCATCTAGTATAGCGTATTCAAAGTTTATGTGGAAAATCATATCTCAAGCTCATCCATT
>CAJUAH010000028.1 GCA_910584375.1 uncultured Acetatifactor sp. | reverse complement strand
ACAAAATGGATGAGCTTGAGATATGATTTTCCACATAAACTTTGAATACGCTATATTGAGGAAGAAAGGATTTATCACAATACAGCAAAGCCCGCATGATACCAGAGCTATGTGTATCTGCCCCACAGAAAAAGTCAATGACTATTTTATAAATGATTTTTCAGAATACCAGGAAAAATTAAAGTATCTTTTTGAAGTTTATACGGACAAAGAGATTGAAACTCTTTTCATTCTTTTATCAAGGCTGTATGCGGGAATAGAAAATCTGGATCGGAAAGTTGCTGTTGAAAGTAAAAACAGTATATTGAAAGAGGAGGTATGAGCAAATGAAAACAATCGTAATCTACAATTCACAAACAGGGTTTACAAAGCGCTATGCCGAGTGGATTGCAGCAGAGACGGGAGCCGATTGCCTGGAATTATCAGCCGCGAAAAAGAAAGATCTGACCGCATATGATACAATTGTTTTTGGGAGTTGGGCCTGTGCGGGCGGTATCAGCAAAGTCAGTTGGTTTAAAGGAAATATGGATAAATGGGAAGATAAGAAACTGATTGTCTTTTGTGTTGGGGGAAGTCCGATAGACAATCCGGATATTGATATAGCCTTTAAACGGATTTTCAACGAATCGGAGCAGAAAAAGGTAAAGACATTTTATTGCCCGGGAGGATTCAACTACGAAAAAATGTCTGTTCCGTCCAAGCTGATGATGAAAATGTTTATAAAAACACTCAAATCCAAAAAGGATAAATCTCAGGAAGAACAGGTAATGATTGACATGATTTCTTCGTCCTATGATATTTCGGACAAAAAATATATCGAACCTGTTTTACAATGTCTGAAAAAATAATCAGGAATTGTCTCCTGCCATGATGAAAGCATTCCGGAGCGCTGTCGTTCAAAAATTTATCCCTCTCTGCTATGAAGTCTGATATATAGTACTCCAAAGCAGAGAGGATTTATCGTTTGACAGATTTCAAATATTGTGTACATCACACAAAGGAACAGGGGTTCTCCTTGGCCGAAAGGATCCTGGCCCGCTCCCCCACGATCTCCCGGACAATGCGCAGCTCCACCTGCTGCCTGTGCCGGAGGTGCTCTATCAGATCGTCAAAATCCTTATATCCGTGGGCTTTTCCGTAGGGCGAATTGACCAGATACTCCATCATCACCGGATACCACATCTGGTTTCCCTGTTCGTCGGAACGCTCCTTTTGGATGATCCGTATATTTTCCGCGATTTTATCGCTATACAGATACAACAGCCGAAAGTGTTCTTTGGGTATGACGGCATAGAGCCTTTCGTAAAAATCCAGGATCTCCTCGTCACTGCGCAGGTGGAACAATATCAGATCTTCCACGATATTCTGCATAAAAGCGCACTCAAACAGATAACCGCTGTCCTGAAACCGCCTGTATCTGGAAAAGATGATCTCCTCCATCTCCTCAAGCGTCTTTCTGCCGTTGTATATCTCATACTGCTCCAAATCCCTGTGAAATCCCGGTATATCCGTGAGGATCCTGGTATAGGTTACGATATAGTGATCCCCCTCCCGGTATGTGCCCGCCTCTATCTCCCTGCGGATGGGGGCGTACCGCTCCAGCGCCGCGGCGTACTGCTCCCCGTCCATCCACGCGCACCAGGCCAGCTCCACCGGGGAGTATTCCCCCTCCCGGCACACCCTGTACTTTGGCCTGCGGCTGGCTATTTCCTGTAGCAGGGTGGATTTTCCCATGCCCTGCAATCCCTCGATAAATATATTTTCTCTCATATCAGTTCCACCGTCCCTGTCGCTATTTTTTCTCTGAACCTGACGTCATGCTCCACAAAAAGCAGGGTGGGCTCATACGCCAGAATCAACTTTTCGATCTGCATCCTGGAAAACACATCCACATAATTCAGCGGCTCATCCCACACATACAGATGGGCCGGAGCGAGCAGGCTGGCCGCGATCAGCACCTTCTTTTTCTGCCCCTCGGAGTATTCCTCCATTCCTTTCAAAAACTGCCCCCGTTCCATATCAAGCTGCCGGAGGATGGCGCAAAACAGGCTCTCATCCAGCTCCCGCTCCCTGCAAAATTCCGAGACGCTCCCCCGGAGCATGGAGGTATCCTGGCTCACATAGGAGATGACCAGCCCGGCGGCCGTCTCGCAGAGCCCGCTCTCCCGGACGGGCAGGGATTCCCTCACGGCCCCCGCTTTTTGCAGGATTCTTTTCAGCAGCGTTGATTTACCGCACCCGTTGCTGCCGTGCAGGGCGATCCGCTCTCCCCGGCTGATGTCGAAAGTAAGCCCCGTAAAAAGCGGCTCCTCTGCGTCCTCGTATTGCAATCCATACTCCCGCATATGCACAAGGGTTTCCCTGTGATGTACAAGAGGCATGATCTTCAGATCCGCCGGTTGCTCCAGATCCGCCAGAAGGCCTTCTTTCTCCTGAATCTCCCGGTGAATGCGTTTCTCCATCTGTTTGACCCGGCTCTGCATCTTCTTGGTCTTGGCGCCCAAAAAGGCCCTGGTATTCTTGGATCTGTCATGCTCCTCTATGGGGTCAAAGCCGATCTTCGTACTCTCGTTTTTGTCCGCCCAGGCGGATGTGCGTGCCGCCGCCTGCTTTAATTTCCCGATCTCTTTTAAGTGTTTCTCGTTCTCCGCCTGTTCAAACTGATCCCTGCGCCGCTTATTTTCCTGCCAGGTGGAAAAATTTCCGCTTTGCAGCTCGATGCTGCGCCGGTTCAGCACCAGCACATGATCCACGCAATGATCCAGCAGATCCCGATCATGGGACACCAGGATAAAGCCTTTCTTGGAGGCCAGGTAGCGCCTGACCGTCTCTCTGGACGCCTGATCCAGATGGTTGGTGGGCTCGTCGATCAGCAGAAAATCATTTTCCCCGGAGAACAGTACGGCCAGCAGTATCTTGGTCTGCTCGCCGGGGCTCAATCCCCCGAAGGGTCTGTACAGGACATCCGCCTCCTGGCCCAGCTCCCCCAGCTCGCAGATCACCCGCCACGCCTCGCACCCCGGTTTCAATGCCTCCATAAACTCCGCCGCGGGCATATGCATCTGCCCCTCGCTGACAGTATAGGGAAAATAGTCGAACACCGTGTTCGCGCTGATGGTTCCCTGATAGGGATACCGGCCCTGCAGCAGCTTAAGGAACGTGGTCTTACCCTTGCCGTTACGCCCCAGCAGCCCCAGTTTCCAATCCGTGTCAACGGAAAAAGAAACATCTTCAAAAATATTGTCAAAGCCCCCCTCATAGCAAAAAGTCAGGTGGCTTACATGGATCTGCGCCATATGCATCACTCCTTTCCGTATTGCCCTCCTCCAGGCGATTGCGAAACTCCTTCCGCGAATGACGGGATTGGACAATATAACCAAAAAAAACAGAACCGTTTGCTGCCAAACAGTTCCGCCATGTTCTCCTGACCTCTATCGCATACGCGCCGACATACGACCTGACAGGACCTGTCGCCGCTCCTGTCCCCGCCGAACGTCTGCCGGGACTTTTTACGAAAAAATACACACAAAAAAGAGAGGTTATGAGAACATAATCCACTTTTGGCAACATGACACAAACAGGCCGGAAAACCTCCCTGAGACTGTTTCTTCGTTTCATGCAATCAAAAGCGAATTAAATTCTCATCCTTTCACCCCTCTCCTCAAGATAGAGCCATTTTAGCACAATATATTTGCATTGTCAAATCTAAAATATCGTTCGACCTATCCATATGATTTGTATCCGGGAAATCAGACCTTGTCCTCATACAGGTAAACCCCGGATATTCACAGTTTATGCAGCACCGCGATCCCCGAATCGCCGTCCTCTATTTTCTCGGGATTGACCAGGCGGCGGACATTGTACACATATCCCGTCTCCCCGAATCTGCCCTTTTTCGCCTCGTCCAAGTGTTCGTCGTCCATGCTGATATTGACCGCCTCCAGGCACATCAGCACATACTCGTCCCCTTCCTTGATCTCTTTTTCCCAGAGGAAACGGCACTCAATATGGCAAAAACACTCCTTGATCCTGGGGGCGTTCACCTGCCGGGCGGGTTCCGCGGTAAACCCTGACTCCGCCAGCTCATCCATGTCAAAACCGTTATGGGAAATCGTCGAAAGGCACTGCTCATAAAGATCGGCCGTGGGGAAATTCAGCACCGCCACATTGGTCTCATGTATCGTCTGATACAGATGCCCCGACTTGTGAACCCTTGACAGGATCGCATAAAAACCGCCCGCATTGCCATTGAAACAGGCCCACGAGTGCAGACTGGCGTTGGGCAGCCCGTTGGATTTATATGTGGTAATCAAAAAAAGCGGAGCGGGGATTGCCGTCACATAGTCGGCCCACGAAAACCCCCACTTTTCCATATCAGCCATCGACTGCGGCATTGTTGCGTATTCTCTTTTCATCGCGCCCTCCTTAACCGGATCTTTGTGTAGTCTTATGTATTTACCATATCAAATACCGGAGCCCTTGTCTTGTAAAAAAACGACATCTGGGATAGAGATGCTACGCATCTTTCATAAAAAATATTCAACAAACTATCCCGTATAATTCTTCACTCCATCTCCTTCAATCTCCTGTTGATTCTCTCCGCCTCCTTCCGGTTAAACAGATAGAAACAGAGCCAGATCGCCATAAAAATACCGCAGGAACACAGAAATTGCAGGATCATGAGCCCTATCCTGTCCGGGGCAAAGGGAATCCAGCCCAGATAGATGCCTGTGGGATAGAAAACGCCCATGCCCACGCAGAAATGTATTGCCACTTTGACAAACCCGCAGGGGCGGTCAAACTGATAGACAATGGCCGTCCCGCCGCAGGCGATACCCACAGCCATCGCGCCGAAGGCCTGGCGCACGAAGTCCCCGCATATCAGCATCAGTATCTCCTCGCCTCCCCACAGCGCATAAGACAGGCACATGATTACAAAGAAAGTACAGCCCAGGGATATGCCGGACAATAAATATTTGACCGCCAATCTAACAATCGCTCTCATCTCAGTCCCAACCTTTCCTTAAAAATCTTCCTGAAACTTCTGGAAATATGATCCGTCACTCCGTTTTTCATCACCAGCTCCATCGTGCCGTTGAAACTCGCCTCCACATGGTCGATCTGACGCATGTTCACAATCGTCGATTTGGATATGCGTACAAAATAAGCCGCCAGCATATCCTCCAGTTCATACAGGGGCCTGTCCAGGATATATCTGTTTTTCAGCCTGTCATAGCAGACGATCTCCCTGCCCTCGGTGCGCACCAGCGCTATATCCTGCGGCTTGACAAAATACATCTTTTTCTCTCTCGCCGCCGTCAGCGTGGGAGCCTCCGTCTCCTCCTTTTCCAGCATGACAATGATCTCTGCGATGGCCTGCGTCATTTTATTGATATGCAGAACCGCATACGGTTCTTTGTATTCCCCGCTGATCTTACACTCGACCCTCATAGATCCGCCTCCTTACTCACCAAAGCTATGCCGTTGTCGCAGAGCTCTTGTCCGCGGGATGATCGGCGGGCAGTGATCCGCCGGAGAGAAAATATATCCCGACAGTTTGATTATAGCACAGTCGGGCGGCGGACGCGCTGCATTTTAAACGCCGGATTCGACCTCTTACACATCGCAGGCTGCCGCTCCCGCAAAACCCATTGTGTATTTCCGGAGTCAGTTATACAATGACGCTATCATAAAGCTAGGAGGATTATATATGGCGCAGGCAATCGTAGAAGTGGAAAATCTAAATTTGACTTATAAGAATGCTATTCACGCAGTTCAGAATGTCTCGTTTTCTGTAGAGCCCGGAGAAGTCCTGGCTGTCATCGGGCAGAACGGCTCCGGGAAAACGTCTGCCGTGGAGTGTATCGAGGGCCTCCGCAAACCGGACAGCGGCCTGATCCGGGTATTTGGGCGAGATCCCTGGACCCACCGCAGCGAAGTCTACAGGGAAATGGGCGTCCAGCTGCAGGAGGCGGAATATCCCCTGCGGATCAGGGTGGAGGAGCTGTGTCGACTGTTCGCGGGTTTTTACGCCAGACCCGCCGACTGGAACCTGCTGCTGGGACAGTTGGATCTGGAGGAAAAGCGAAAGCGCCCGGTTCACAAGCTCTCCGGCGGCGAGAAACAGCGATTGTCCATCCTGCTTTCCCTCATGGCGCGCCCCCGCCTCCTGATCCTGGACGAACTGACCACGGGACTTGACCCGGAGGTGCGGCAGAATATGTGGACCAGCTTTGAAAATATACGAAAAAGCGGCGTGGCCATCATCATGGTCTCCCATTATCTGGACGAGGTGGAGACGCTGGCCGACAAGATCCTGTATCTGGGAAAAGGAAGGCAGATGTTCTTCGGCACACAGCAGGAATTTCGGGGATATGTAAAGGGCCGGATAGACCCGGAGGAATGGAGGGAAGACCTCTCCCTGAAAAAACTGTATCTGATGACAGCGCCCAAAACAACGGGACTCACGATGGAGGGAATCTTATGAGACAGTTCGCGGTTATCTGCAAGACGGAACTATTGTTATTTACAAGAGAATTTTTCAGTTTCTTTTTCACGCTGGTATTTCCGGTGCTTATGCTGCTCCTGATGGGCAGCGTCTTTGGAAACGCGCCGATCTACGAAGGAGCGGAGATAAAGATGATGGACGTCTCCGTACCGGCCTACGGCGTCATGGTGATCGGCGTAAACGGACTGATGTCGCTGCCGCTGACGATGGCGGGATATAAAGAAAAAAAGATCTATAAGCGGTTTGACGCTACGCCCGCCGGTAAAAAGAGCGTGATGCTGGCGCAGGTATGCGTCAATCTTGCCATGACGCTGGTGGGCATATCCGTTCTGATCGCAACGGGAAAGCTCCTCTATCACATACAGATCAGGGGCTCCCTTCCCGCCGTCTGCCTCGGCCTGCTGTTTTCCACGGCGTCCCTGTTCTCCATGGGGTTTCTCTTTACGGCTGTGGGGCAGGACGCGAAAAGCACGAACCTGCTCTGCTATTTTTTCTATTTTGTCATGTTATTCCTGTCTGGCGCGACCATGCCGGATATGCTTTTTCCCGATCCCGTGAAAAAGATCTCCGCCTTTTTGCCCATGACCCACGCGGTTGACCTGATGCAGGGAGTCTTTGCCGGAGAATCCCTGGGAACCCACGGAAAAGAAATGCTTATTCTGGGTGCTTTGACGGCGTTTTGCACGGTTGCCGGAGCCGCTCTGTACAGACGTAAGGACTGGACTTGAATCGGCTCCCTGAACCAGTCCCAATACCTGCAGGGATGACACCGCCCTCAGACCAGCCCCAATGCCCGCAGCGCCGCCACAGCCCCGAAGATTACCCCTGCGGAGAGCAGCGTCGTCCAGACCACCAGCTGCCCTGCCAGCTGTCCGTCATTGCCCATCTCCTCGGCCATGATAGCGCTGGCCACAGCCGCAGGCGTGGCAAACAACGCGATCAGAGCGGCATAGGTGCCGTTATCAAACTGCAGGATACCCATGCTCTGGAGCAGGACCGCGCCTCCCAGCCCTATCAGCGGAGCAAGAACCAGCCGTCCCGCGACGCCCAGAACGATCTGCTTTTTCAGGCCCCTGACACTGCTCCTCTCGAACTGTCCGCCCAGCACCAGCAGCGCTACAGGCGTGGAGGCTCTTGCCAGATAATCCAAAACCGTTCCCACAAAGGTGAATTTTCCCAGGAAAGAAGTCGCGCCGGATGGCAGCTGACGCGCCAGCGGTTTCAGCAGTACGCATACGATACCGGCCAGCACGCCGATGATCAGCGGATTGCGCAATATCCCCCGCAGGGTTTTACCCATGCGTGCCCTTTTGTCGCCTCCGTCCTGTATATAGGCGGACAGGGCAATCACGGACAGCACATTGAACGCGGGAATCGTAAAAGCCGACAGCAGCGCCGCCGACTGTACCCCCTTGCTCCCGGCCATGAGCTGGGCCAGAGGGACACCCACCAGCGCGAAGTTGGAGCGGACAACCCCCTGTAGCAGCACTCCCTTTTGATATCGGTCCGGAGTGATACGAGCCATAAAAAGTCCGATACAGAACAGTACGGCAATGACTGCCAGCGCGTACAGCACCGCATCCCATTTAAGCAGGGAAAAGCCGTCCAGTTCCGCCAGATTGACAAACAGCAGGACCGGCAGCAGCACGCGGAATACCGTCTTGTTGGCCACCTTGAGAAATTCCCCGGTAAAAAAGCCTGTCTTCTTCAGCATGTATCCCAGCGCCACCAGCAGGATAACGGGCAGCACCGAGTTGACCGCAAATATTAGAATATCCGCCATTTCCATTACACTACCTCCGAGGCGCCGCGCCGTCACATCAGCGGAGCTACCGCTTTCATAATACAGCCCAACAGTTTTCTGGACTTGGGCTCCGCTTTCAATGTCTCATAAGTCACCGTCCTGCACTGGGCCAGCGCGGCTTGATAATCCGCCTCCATATCCGCCAGACAGGGAACATTGCAGAGATAGGCCGCGCACTCGAAGTGGTGATACAGGCTGCGGTAATCCAGATTGATCGTACCCACCACGCCCTCCCGGTCGTCGCTGACAAACAGCTTGGCATGCACAAAGCCGGGACTGTACTCATAGATCCTGACACCGGAGTCCAGCAGGGAACGGTAATGTGTCTTAGCCAGGGCATAGGCTGCCCGCTTGTCCGGGATGCCGGGCAGAATCAGTTTTACGTCCACACCCCGCTCAGCCGCGAACTTCAGCGCCGTCTCCATCTCCCCGTCCAGGATCAGGTAAGGCGTCATAATGTGTACATAACTTTGGGAGCGGTTCAAAATATCCATATAGACACGCTCGCCCACCCGCTCCTCGTCCAGAGGGCAGTCGCCGTAGGGCATCACATAACCGGGCGCGTCCTCGCAGGGCGGCGCGGGATAAGACAGAAAACGCTCATACTCCGCCTCTTTTTCCTCGAGATTCCACATCTCCAGAAACATCAGCGCAAAGCTCTTAGCCGCCGGTCCCTTCAGCATGACTGCCGTATCTTTCCAGTGCCCGTATTTCTGCTTATAATTGATATATTCGTCCGCCAGGTTGATCCCGCCCGTAAAGGCTGTGCAGCCGTCTATGACCAGGATCTTGCGATGATCGCGGTAGTTGTAATGCGTGGATACAAAAGGTGTGAGCGGCGCGAACATTTTGCACTTTATACCCAGTTTTTTCAATTTTTCCGGATAATTGTGCGACAGGGTCGTAAACTCGCAGAAACCGTCATACATAACCCTGACCTCCACGCCCTCCGCGGCTTTTCTGGCCAGTATCTCCAGAACCTTTCCCCACATCAGCCCCTCATCCAGGATAAAATACTCCAGAAAGATATAATGCCGCGCCTCCTCCAGCTGACGGAGCATTTCCTCCCACATTGCCTCTCCTGTAGGAAAATAAGTCGCCGCCGTGCGATCGTACACCGGAAAACAGCCGCTGCGGTTCACATAATGTACCAGAGCCGCCGCGCCGGGGTTCTCCCGCCGCAGCCTGTCCATGACCTCCGTCTCCTGGGGGATACGGTCCTGGGCCTCCCGCACGATCTGATCCACCCGCCCCCTTATCAGCCGATGGCCGATCTCACTCTTCGTAAACCAGAGTAAAAACGCTCCAAACACCGGCATCAGCATGATGATGACCAGCCACGTGATCTTTGCCGTGGGGTCAAAACGACTGTTCAGCAGATAGAGTACCATGCCCACCGTAAACAGTGTCGTTATACCGGAAATATAGATCTGTAGATTTCTGAACCGCAGTAGCAGTCCAAGCAGCAGGGACACCTGCAGCAGAAACAGCAGCAGAATCACGCCGAATCTGCTGAACAGGGCATGTATCAGCCCTTTCTGCCCGCGTTTCAGCAGGCGGATGCCCATGTTCCGATTCTCCTCATTTGTCATAGCCAGGCAGACCTCCTTATGTCAAATCATTCGACTTTTATAAAGCATATCAGTTATATTTCCTATGATAGCATGATTTATATGCGGAATCAACGAAAGCAGCCGCAAAAAATCTTTGAAATTTATCCCGAAATGGTATATACTTAACTTAGTTTACGGGCATTGTTTTGTGAGCGGCGCTCAGCATTATATGTCCGGAAAGGAGTCAATGTCTTATGGAAAAAATCGCAAGCTTTACCATCGATCACATCCGGCTGAAACCGGGCGTCTATGTCTCCCGACAGGATAAGGTGGGACTTGAGGTAATCACCACCTTTGATCTGCGCATAACCAGCCCCAATGACGAACCTGTCATGAATACGGCGGAGGTACATACCATTGAACATCTGGGAGCAACATTCCTGCGCAATCACCGGGATTACGGGGAAAAAACCATTTATTTCGGCCCCATGGGATGCCGCACCGGTTTCTATCTGCTGCTGGCAGGAGAATATTGCTCCAAAGATATCGTTCCTCTGATCACAGAGATGTTTGAGTTTATCCGGGATTATCGCGGCGAAGTACCCGGCGCCTCTGCCAGAGACTGCGGCAATTATCTGGATATGAATCTGGGCATGGCCAATTTTCTGGCGGATAAGTATCTGGAGCAGGTACTCTACCCTATAGATGACAGCCGCCTGATCTACCCGGAGTAATATGCCCCGCCGCATTCGCCTTTTGTCCGCGCCGCCGTGACACCTGGCCCACTGTCCGCAGGGATAAAAATCTGACAAAACGGAGGAATCTTATGAACAAAATAGGTATTATCGGCGCCATGGAGCTGGAAGTAGACACTCTGAAGGCGCATATGTCCGTCGCCGGGCAGACCAGCCGGGCCGGAATGGTCTTTTACGAAGGGACGCTGGAGCAGACGCCGGTGGTCGTGGTCCGCTGCGGTATCGGCAAGGTCAACGCCGCCATGTGCGTACAGATCCTGGCGGATCTGTTTCAGGTCACGCATGTAATCAACACCGGCGTGGCGGGTTCACTCAACGACGCTCTGGATATCGGAGACATCGTCGTCTCACGGGATGTGATTCATCATGACATGGATGTCAGTGCGCTTGGCTATGCTCCCGGACAGGTGCCCCAGCTGGATACCCTGGCATTTCCCGGAGATGAGACATTGATCCGTCTGGCGCTTGACTCCTGCGAGGAGGCCAATCCCGGTTTACATACCGCGCCGGGCAGGATCGTCAGCGGAGATCAGTTTATTTCCGACAAAGCGGTAAAAGAAAAGCTGATAGCAGAATTTCACGCAGACTGCACGGAGATGGAGGGAGCGGCCATCGCTCATGCTGCCTATCTGAACGGACTGCCCTTTGTGGTGATTCGCGCGCTCTCCGACAAGGCGGACGACAGCGCCAGTATGGAGTACCCCGCCTTTGAGCGGCAAGCTGCCGATCATTGTGCCCGTCTGGTTGAAACTCTGATCAAAAAAATATAAATAATAATTATGAGTATGGAGGAGAGAAAGAGATGCTGCAAAAACTAAAGAGTGCTTCCCTGAAAAAAGTGCTGCCGGGGGTCATTATCATGTTCCTGATATCGGCCGGACTGCTGATATATTTCGGTCCGGACTTTATCACTTGGGCAAAAGGGCCTGTACCCTTTGAGGAGTTGACCATCGACGAAATTGAAGATCAGTATGTGACCATGACCTTTGAACTGACCTGGGGTACTTACGCTACCCAGGTGACTACCACCACCCGGAACGGGGCCAAAGTCTCCGAACGGGATTCCATGCAGTACCACGCGGTACTGGTGGGCGGCCTGGATCGCTACCTGTACAGCGACGAAGATCTCTACTGGGAATTTATCGGACTGGCGCTGCCTGCCAAATATTTTGACACCGCCAGAATCATCGACCGCAACAGCGACGACTTCTTCGAAACCTACGACCTGCGGACGCTGGATACCACGCTGCAGGTAACCGGTCAGATCTGTCCCATGGAAGACGATATGCTGAGATACTATCGCAGTTTCTTCAGAGAGGCCGACTATACGGATGAGGAGTTCGCCGCATACTGCGCCCCCTACTATATCAAGGTGGACGGCTTGAAAAGAGCCAGCGTCGGCGTTGTGCTGACAATGATGGTCACAGCCGCTCTTCTGTTTGTCATTGCGCTGTTCATGCTGATCAAGGCGCTTACCGGCGGCTATCAGAGGAAACTGGTCAAAGCGCTGAAAGCTCAGGGAGAGATGGAGCTGGAGCGGGCGGATTCGGATTATGAGACTGCCTCCGAGCCCACCAAGGGACTGCGCATCGGCCGCAACTATCTGTTTGACTGCACCAGCGCCAAGACCGCGGTCTATCCTCTGCGGCAGGTGGCCTGGGCCTATATACATCAGGTTGACCACAAAAAGTACGGGCGTACCGTAGGTACCACCTATTCCATCATGATGTACACCGAGGATAAGAAACAGCATTCCCTGGCCGTGCCTGACAAATCCTCCTGTGACAAGGTGATCGACGAGCTGGGCAGAAAATGTCCCGCCGGTATATTCGGGTACAGCGATCAGCTCAAGCAGTTGTTCAACAAGAACTATGACGAATTTACCAGACTGCGCCGCCAGAAGGAGGCAGAGCAGAACCAGACGCAGGGCTTTACGGACACATATGCCGATCCCAACCAGAATCAGAGTCCGTATGTGTAACATATAACAACCGTCTGTAACATATAAACCCTCCCAAAACAGACAAGAATCTGTTTTGGGAGGGTTTCTCATTCCATTAGCGCCCCTCTGGCCACCCAGAGATAAGGCGGAAATCGCCTGAGTTCCGGCATACACAATACTATTTTTTGCTTTTTTTAAATACCAGCAGTTTGCTGAACACATAGTTGCCGATGAATACCAGCACGGCGGATACAAAAGTGGTGATATAGGTGTTTATCCCCAGCAGGCCAAACACCTGTCTGATCACCAGATCCAGTATCAGGGTGGATATTCTGGAGAGAACAAACTTTGGGATTTCCATTAACATGGGTTCGTGGCTCTTAAACACGTATCTTCTGTTGGTAAAATACGCGAAGGTCACACCCGCAACCCAGTTCACAGCGCTCATCACCGCGTTTTCAAAGGGCGTGGGATGCAGCGGATTGCCAAACAGCAGCCAGCTCGCCAGGTACATGGCCCCCCAGGACACGATCGTGGTGAGCGTTCCTACGATCAGATAGGCAATCATCTCCTCGTATTTCTTCATCAGGCCTTTTATTTTCTCAATCATGAATTTCCTCTTTTCCGCAATTCCCATAGTGGATCGCTTTCTCTACTTTACTATGGGAAAACGGACTTGTCAAGTCTCCCCGCCTGGGGGATCTCGAGTCCTAGGGATCTCGAGTCCTGATGATCTCGCGGGCAGCCTGGGACGCGTCTAAGGATTCACCACATTCCTCGGCTCACCCAGCTGGAAAGCCGCAATATTCCTGGCCACCTCCTCCACGCAGCGCGTTCGCGCCTCCACGCTGGCCCAGGCCAGGTGGGGCGTGATAATCAGGCGGTTGCTGTCCTGGATACGGCTCAGCGGATTGGAGCTTTGCAGCGGTTCTCCGTCCACCACGTCCAGTCCGGCAGCGGCGATCTCCCCCGCTGTCAACGCCTCATACAGGGCGGGATTGTCCACCACCGCTCCCCGGGCCACATTTATCAGAATCGCCGTCTTTTTCATGCGCCGCAACGCTTTTTCCCCGATGATGCCCCTGGTCAGGTCGCTCAGCGGGCAGTGCAGAGACAGGATATCGCTCTCGGCCAGCAGCGTGTCCATCTCCATCTGGGGATACTCCCGACAGGCGCTCCTGCCCGTGACGGAGTGAAAGATCACACGGCAGCCAAAGGCCGTGGCGATCTGTGCCACCCGGCGGCCTATATTCCCCATCCCCAGGATCCCCCAGGTCATGCCCTCCAACTCATGAAAGGGGATGTCAAAGTTGGAAAATCTGTCCTGGGCGCTGTAGGCTCCGGACTTGACATAATTGTCATAATGGGGCAGCTTTTCCAGCAGAGCCAGCGCCAGCGCGAAGGTATGCTGGGCCACCATGCCGGAACAGTAATCCACCACATTGCACACGGTGATGCCCCTGCTCCTGCAGTAGGCCAGATCCACATTGTCAAAGCCTGTGGCCAGCTCGCAGATCAGTTTCACATGGGAGGCGTCCTTTAACGTCTCCTCCCGCAGAGGGGCCTTGTTGGCCACGATCACGTCCGCATCCCGCACCCGCTCCCGCACCTCCTCCACGGTGGTGGTGTTGCGATAGTACACGGCCTCCCCCAGATGCTCATACTGCACGGGAACGTCCGTGCCCACACTGTGTCTTTCCAGTACAACGATCTTCATGTTTCCCTCACTTCCTCTTTAAAACGGCAGGAGTGCGCCATAAAAACAGGTCTACGGCAAAAATACCGCAGACCCGGAAACCACATCCGTCACAGGCAGTTACCGCCTCTTTAGTATTTTTATACCAACTACAGTGTAGCAAAACTGTGACCGCCGCGCAATACAAAGTTGCGCAGATTATGAGGTCAGAAATTCCCGCAGGAGCTGTTCCAGCTCCTGCTCCTGCAGCGCCGTGAACTTGCTCTTAAATTCCTCTGAGACACGCATGTTCCCGCCCGGCTCCGGCTCCCGATCCGCAGGATAGATTCTGCCCTCCTCGCCGCCCCGGCTGCCCACGGGAATCACATCCACGCCTCTCTTGACGCCCCGCCCGCTCTGAGACGCATTCTGCGCGCTCTGGCTGCCCCGGCCCCGTCTCCTTCCCCGGGGAGCGCTGTCGCCGTACAGCATCTCCATATCCTCCCTGGTCACTTCCATGCGACCTGAGAGATGATTTTCCAGATAATCCACCAGATTAATCTTGAGCACCCGCCTTTTTCCCTTCAGATCCACGATGGCGGAGATGGAAAAGAACAGATACAGACCCATCATACTGACGATATAGAAGGGCAGGATCTGCCCCAGCGTACTGCCCGCGACGATACGCCGACAGACGGCCACGCCGGAGCTGACCACAGACAGCAGCATCAGCTGTCCCGACAGGTGTTCCAGCAAATGGGGAGATATCGGCCCCAGGCTCATGCGGCTGATAAACTTGTCCACAAATATGGGCACATTGGCTATGCCATTGTTAAGCTGGTAACAGTTGGCAAATTTTAATTTGCACTGTTTTAACTGCCTGCTGCGGGTGCTGGCCATATTGTCCGTCTCCCGGATCAGATGCAGATACATCAGTCCAAGCCCCACACGAATCAGTATACTGCCTGCTATACATGCCAGCATCACAATAGACGCGGCTTTTTCTTGTTCAAATACAGGAAACATCGCTACCGTTCCTTTCTATATGGGGATCCTCCCTCCGGCACACAGCGGAGTTATAACATAATCCAGAATATTTCCCCTGCCTACATCATATATCTTACAGGCATGGTATTGCAATATTTACCGGGCATCTACCCGTCGTCTTTTTCCGCCGCATCCCGACATATCCCATTCTCCGGAACAGACTTCTGACAAAAAGACCTACGGTTCCCCTGTTATAATCCCTCTATTCCCAGGTCCTCAAAGTCAGCCTCCAGGCAGGTATGTTGTTATACAGGGGTTTCTAATTGTCGTGTCCGAAAACACAGATAGCCTTGATGCTGCAGGAAAAATCTGCTATACTGTATCTTAACAAGAATGAATGGAGGAGAAACTTATGACATATCATACAAAGGGAACCTGTTCCAGCGCCATAGACTTTGAGGTTGAAGACGGCGTCGTCAAGTCCGTGCAGTTCACCGGCGGATGCAATGGCAACTTAAAGGGCATATGCGCTCTGGTACAGGGCATGAAAGTGGAAGACGTGATCGAAAAGCTCAAGGGCATTCAATGCGGTTTTAAACCCACTTCCTGCCCGGATCAACTGGCTCACGCACTGGAGGAAACACTGGGATGAAGAGAATCGTATTGACCGGCGGCGGCACGGCCGGTCATGTAACTCCCAATATCGCGCTGCTGCCGGCACTGCGACAGGCCGGATATGAGATAGCCTATCTGGGATCTTACGACGGCATCGAGAAAAAGCTTATCGCCGATTTTGACATTCCATACACTGGCATATCCACCGGCAAGCTGCGCCGCTATCTGGACGTCAGAAATTTCACGGATCCTTTCAGAGTCATAAAAGGATTCTCCGAGGCCAGAAAGTATCTGAAAGAATACCGCCCTGACGTGGTATTCTCCAAGGGGGGGTTTGTCAGCGTACCTGTGGTGCGGGCGGCTGCTGCTCTGGATATCCCCTGTATCATCCACGAGTCCGATATGACGCCCGGGCTGGCAAATAAACTTTGTTTTCCCGTGGCGGAAAAAATATGTTGTAATTTCCCGGAAACCATGAAACTGTTGCCGGAGGGTAAAGCGGTGCTCACCGGTTCTCCCATCCGTGCCGAGCTGGCACAGGGCAACAAGATCGCCGGGCTGGATCTGTGCGGTTTTACCGCCAACAAGCCGGTGATCCTGGTGATCGGCGGCAGTCTGGGAGCCGCCAATGTGAATAAAGCGGTGCGGGACGCCCTGCCGCAGTTGCTTGTGGATTTTCAGATCGTACATCTGTGCGGCAAGGACAAGATCGACAATCTGTTGCTGGCCACTCCCGGTTACAGGCAGTTCGAGTATATCAAGGCTGAGTTAAAAGATCTGTTCGCTATGGCGGATATCGTGATTTCAAGAGCCGGGGCCAACTCCATCTGCGAACTGCTGGCTCTGAAAAAGCCCAACATCCTGATCCCCCTGCCCGCCGCCAGCAGCCGGGGAGATCAACTGCTCAACGCCGCGTCTTTCGAGGCCCAGGGATTCTCCATCGTCATAAACGAGGACGACCTGACCGCTGAGCTGCTCTCCGACCGGGTCCACGAACTGTTCTCCAATCGGCAGTCCTATCATGACGCCATGAGCCGCAGCGGACAGATGGATTCCGTTCGCACAATCATGAAACTGATAGAGGAAGCGGCGTCCCGCTGACAGTTGGCAGAAACGCGTAAAACCCGCCGCTATACGCACCGCTGAAAATCCCATGGCAGAGACCGCCATGGGATTTGTCTTTATCTCTCTCCGATATATACGCACTGTCCCGGTTGGATCTCCAGCAGCTTACGCTCCTGATCCGTCCTGATCCATACGCTGACAGCGGTGGGATTCTTCAGCGTCAGCCCGTCCCCGCTGGACTCCAGGCTGCGGGTAGCCTGAATATAGTCGCAGATCTCCAGATTGGTGGCATACCAGATATCCTCCTTGCCCTCCATCAGCTCCGCAAACTCCTCTATCACATTCCAATCCCCGTTTCCGGCAAACTCAAAGCTGTGACCCCACACATACATCAGCGGCAGTTCCACAAAACCGGGAACCGACAGGAAATTTTGCCCCAGCTCCATGATCCCGCCGTTGTGGTGACAGGTGGGATGCCAGGCCAGAAAATCCGCAGGCGGGAAAAAGCCGTTGGTGGAAACCACAGTCCGGGAATACTTGATGCCCAGGCCCTTAAGGATCTCCATAATCTGTTCAGAATAATTGCCAAATGCATAGGACATGCCCTGCACCATGCCCCCGGTGAGTTTCTCCAGGGCTCTGCGATCCTCCAGCACCTCGTTCACCACCTGGTTTTTTGACAGCGTGGGCAGATTGCGGTGCTGCACTCCATGAACGGCCACCTCATGCCCGGCATAAAGCTCGGCCACCTCGTCCGCCGCTATAAATACCTCGTAGTCTCTGTTGGGGGACAATGTGCCGGAATTTAAATGAAAGGTTCCTTTCATCCCGTGCCGGTTAAGGATCTCCACCAGTTTCCTGTCATGGATCTGACCGTCGTCATAACTGAAAGTCAGCGCCTTGCTCTTTCCGTTCGGATACACAAATCTCATATTCACATATCTCCTTCTTTATATTGTAGGCAACCGTCATATGTCTGCCTTTAATTTCTGCACTTCCTGGATGCGGCGTAAGACGATAACATCACTGACTCCATATCTCCTGCACAATTTGTTGACAATGCACGCACGTTTCCTGGCCGATTGCTGTTTATAATTCACCTCCGCCAAGTACTTATACACTTGTTCCAACGGCATTAAAATAGCTACTGCTGTATAGTCCGCAATCTGCTCCATCTGCGGCTTATTGTCTCCTTCCGGGTGTGTTGCTGGAATCGGATCTCCGTTTATCAAATGCGCTAATTCATGGGTAAACAGAAAATGTTTTTCCTCCGCAGTTATCCCTCTTTTGAACGTCACCGACATAACTCCATTTTCGTCAGGTTCCCCGATACGAGCCAGATCCGTGATACTATCGTCCTCTCCTCCCTCGCAAATCCTCAGTACTTTCGCGACTTCCTGCACAGATGCGCTTGCATGCAAATTATACTCGGCATAGAAATTTTGCAGTCTTCTTTCAGCCTCCTGCATTTCCTCCACAGAAATATCCATTTTTACTTTTTTCTGATACTCATTTTTAAAAATGCGATAGGAAACAATAAGCCCACCCATTGCCAATATAATCAATGCACCTATCAGACCGATAATATATATTTGCGCACTCATTTTCCTCTCCTTATCATTCTCCTTGTATGCAGGCCCTCAATGCAATATCACGTCCAAAGCAAACTGCAATATCAATGGTCGCAATAGCTGCTATTATATAGTATACATAAAATATCCCATTAAAGTACTTGATTTCCGTCCATTCCAACAAATTCCCAACTATTACATAGAAACAGTATGCTGAGACGCCTGCAAGACAGATTCCCATTACCGTAAGTTTAAGATTTACTATAGATTTTGATTCTCTGTTCCATCGGTTATACGCGTCATAAATACAGTTTAACGCAGTGATTAAAATTGATAAAAACGCATATGTAATCTCCAAAGATTGTTTTGCCACTTGCAGGCTGATATACGAAACAATTACAGGTATTACCAAATACAGAGCAAAGTATGCTCCCCCGTCCACTTTATTATATTTGAACATATTGTCCTTAATCCATGCACTTCCTGCCTTTTTAATGCATTTCATACCTATCCAGCTTTCCCCAATTTTACAGACTATAACAGTACCGCTTGTTATATTTTATCATCATGCAATCAATTTGTAAAGTCATGCCAACAAAAAAAGTGTATCTTCGACTATTCGAAAAAAGCGGGAAACGAACTCCCCCGTTTCCCGCTCCTGTTATTCTCTTTATCTCTTGCCGATCTCGGTGTCTTCCTGCGTCACAACACTGTGCGCCTTGATATAGGCCACGATCTCGTCAAAGTAGCAGAAGGCCAGTCCCACATAGCTGTCCGCGCACCCATAATAGAGGGCGATCTTACCGCTCACAGGATCATGGATCGTAGCGCAGGGGAAGGCCACATTGGGCACAAATCCTCTTTCCTCATACCACTCCTCGGGGGTCAGCAGGAAGGTCTCGCAGCGATACTTTACGATGGAAGGATTGTCCAGATCCAAAATCGCGCCGCCAATGCTGTACACCAGACCGTTGCAGGTACCGCTGACGCCGTGGTAGAACAGCAGCCACCCCTCGCTGGTCTCGATGGGAGCCGCGCCGCCGCCGATCTTGACGGATTCCCACCACTCTCTGCCCCGGCCCATCACATGTCTGTGCTTGCCCCAGTATACCATATCCGGACTCTCGCTCAGGAAGATATCGCCAAAGGGCGTATGTCCGCTGTCGGAAGGACGGGACAGCATCACGAAATTGCCGTTTATCTTGCGGGGGAACAGCACTGCGTTCCTGTTGAAGGGAATAAAGGGATTCTCCAGCCTTACAAAGGTCTTGAAATCCGTAGTCCTGGCCATACCGATGGACGCGCCGTAAAAATCCTGACACCAGATAATATAATAGGTATCTTCCACCTTGACCAGTCTGGGGTCATAGGCATAGACGGGCATGAAGGGCTTGCCCTCCTCATCCACAAAGTTGATCTTTTCCTTCTCGATATTCCAGTGAATGGCGTCCTTGCTTCTCCCCAGATAGATGTAGGGGATACCGTTGGTCTGCTCTCCGCGGAACACGCCGATAAACTCGTTGCCATAGGGCATTACCGCACTGTTGAAAATACGGGCTACCCCCTCCACGGGGTTACGGCCGATAATGGGGTTCTCGGTATATCTCCAGATCGGAGCACCCTTGATCCCTTCGGGCTTTTCCTGCCATGGAACATTTTTCACGGCAGGAGCAATCATCTTAATCTCGCTCATAGGAACCTCTCAATTTTCTTTTTTTAAGAACAGCGGAGCGCCCTGTATGGCGCTCCACCGAAGTAACTGTTGCGCGTTTCAGCGTCCGGTTTACTTGAAGAAACCGTCCAGAGCATCCTGTATAGGCTGCTTATAGATCTCCTGGAACTGAGCGGGCGTATTCACGCCGTCCAACAGATCGGACCAGGTGATCAGGTCATTGCCCAGCGCATTGTAAAGTTCTACGCCGTCATTGGTTCCCAGATAACCCATAACTTCCAGATTCTCCTCGGTCATAGCGCAGTCTTCCCACCAGGTCAGGTTACCGTCACGCAGATCGGTATCGCCATGGTACCAGTTCTGCCAATCCTGGAATACCGCAAATACCAGCTCGGGATCCTTCACACCTGCGGGCAGCATCCAGGCATTACCGGAGGCGCCGTTTCTCTTGAAGTTGGTCTCCGCGTCGCCGTGAGGGCCGATGGGCCAGGGCGCCCAGATGATGTCAAAGTCCAAGTTCACGTCCTTGTTGGAATCAGAGATCCATGCCGCGGTGATCCAGCAGGCCACGCTGCCGTTGGTGTAAGCGTTCATGTTGGCATCGAAATCATCCGCGTTCCAGGGACGAGCCACATGGTCCACATTGTACATATTGTAAACGAACTCCAGAACCTCCGTTACCTCAGGGCTGGTGATGTTCTGTGTCTCATTGCGGGCAATATACGCATTGTTGCTGAACAGCAGATTGGAAATCAGGAAATCGTGTCTGGAACCGTAACCGTATACATCGATCACGCCGTCGCCGTCGGTATCCTGGGTCAGAGCCAGCAGATACTCTCTCCACTTCTCCCATGTCCACTCGCCTCTGGCATACAGATCGTTAGGATTCTCCAGACCCGCATCATCCAGCATCTGCGCGTTGAAAGCCAGGGGATAGGTGTCATAGTACTTGGACTCACCGCTGTTGGACTTGAACAGATACACGCCGTCGCCGGAGCCAACCTTCTGCTGGGCAAAGATCATCTGGTCGTTAAAGATATCGTTGTCCGCGGGGATCACGTCTGCCAGGTTGGTGCAGAAACCGTTCAGAGCGGCGGGAATCAGGAAGGACATGTCGCCCTCATAGATATCGCAGTCCGGCGTACCGGCCAGGATGGAGGTATTGATGGACTCCTGAATACCGTCCCAGGTCAGGTTTACAAACTCGATCCTTACGTTGTACTTGTCTTCCACTTCCTTGACGATATCGAAGTGCGCCTGCGCCAACGCCTCGTCGGATACGCTGGGATCGTCGTAGATGTCATTGTCGGTACTGTCATAGTAGTGATCGTACCAGGTACCGATGCGGATGGTTCTGGTCTCTCCCTCATTGTACAGAGTGCCGTTGCCGCCGCTGGGCTCGTCTCCGCCGCCGGTAGAACCGCCGTTATCGCTCTGCTGCACGCTGTCCGGGGTATCGCTGCTGGGAGCAGGATTATTGCCTTCGTTACCGCAGGCTGTCATACCGGCAACCATAGCTGCGCAAATACCCAGAGAAAGTAATTTCTTTGTTACATTCTTCATGTTTTTTATTCCTTTCTTATTTATAGTTCCGCATATGTACTCCCAGCGCCATTCCAGCAGAGTAATTTCCGACCGCAAGCGTCCGTAAATTCTCCGGGCGCTGTCCGTACTTATGCTGTTTTCAACACTACTGTGATAAGACTGCAGATTCCGGGGAGACAGACTCTCCCCAGAACCGCACTTTATAACGGCTTATTCGGTCTGGCCGATGGAAACGGAATATACCTCCCAGTCAGCGGAAGATTCCGCGTCAATAGCGGTCAGATACTTTGTAAAGTCATCGCCCCAGAAACCAACCAGAGTCTCGTAGGTATACTGCACCTTGCCATCCAACACCGCGCCGTCCACGATAAAGCCTTCCTGCTCAACGCCGCGCAGCCAGTTGCCCAGAGGGTTCGGGTTGTCGTCGTTGGCCTTGGCGATCAGCCATACCGGTGAATCGGACGCATACTCAACATTTACCACACAACCGGGCTTAAACAGAGCTACCTGCTCCTCAGTCAGCTCGATACCTGCCTGAGCCCAGCCTGCCGCGCTGCATGCAAACCCTTCCAGAGCTACCACATTGTGAGCGGGTTTCCATGCCTTGCTGCCTACCTTTACAGAGTATACTTCCCAGTCAGCAGAAGACTCAGCATCGATGGCCGCCAGATAGTCAACGAAATCATCGCCCCAGTATGCTGCCAACTGCTCGTATGTATACTGTACTTTGCCGTCAGCTACCGCACCGTCCACTACAAACGCGTTATCGCCCTCCTGGTTTACGGCTCTCAGCCAGTTGCCCAGAGGGTTCGGGTTATCATCATTGCCCTTGGCAATCAGCCATACAGGCGCGTCGGAGCTGTACTCGATCTCCACGATACAGCCGGGTACGAACAGGGCTTTCTGCTCGTCGGTCAACTCGATACCGGCCTGAGACCAGCCGCCCGCATTGCATGCGAACCCTTCCAGTTCCACGGCGCTGCCCAGCGTCACCAAACCGCTGTCTGTGCCGATCTTTACGGAGTATACTTCCCAATCCGCAGAAGATTCCGCGTCAAAGGCAATCGTATAATCCATGAAATCATCGCCCCAGTATGCCGCCAACTGCTCATAGGTGTACTGCACCTTGGAGTTGTCAGACGCCA
Organism: uncultured Acetatifactor sp.; assembly: GCA_910584375.1. Classification (GTDB taxonomy): domain Bacteria; phylum Bacillota; class Clostridia; order Lachnospirales; family Lachnospiraceae; genus Acetatifactor. Next base: position 30,426 of record CAJUAH010000028.1, on the reverse strand, counting down.
CATAACCGTCCACGATAAAGGTATCCTGATTTACGGCCCTCAGCCAGTTGCCCAGAGGATTCGGGTTCTCGTCAGCCGCCTTGGCGATCAGCCATACAGGCGCGTCGGACTTGTACTCGATCTCGATCACCGTGCCGGGTACAAACAGAGCCTTCTGCTCGTCAGTCAACTCAATACCTGCCTGAGACCAGCCGCCCGCGCTGCACGCAAAGCCTTCCAGGTCTACCACATCCTTCAGAACCAACAGGTTGGGATCCGCGCCGGACGCCACTGCCACATACTCCGCAGAGCTGTCCGCCTCGATCACATTGCCGCTGGCATCCTTGAACGTAACATTGTCAATGTACAATGTCTGCCAGCCGGCGCCCTCGCTGTTCGCGTTGTCAGTCTCCAGGGAAACCACAAAGTTGTCGCCCTCGCCAAAGGTCTTGCCTTCGGGAACCTCGTAGGTCGCCGTCTTGGGATTGGCTGTCTCCAGATATACGGACCAAGGATCGTAGTCCTTCTCACCGGCGTACAGACCGTACAGTTTACCGGAGCAGGCATAGAATTTGCCGTCGGAGCTCTTGGCGCCGATGGACAGCTCGACGCTCTTGACCTGAGACGCCTTATCTCCCAGCAATGCGTCGATCTGGAATCCCACACCCACACCTTTGCCGTTGGGCACTACTTCCAGGGCCTTGGATCCGCTGTAATCTACAACATTGTAGCTGGCGGCATTGGCAATACCGCCTACCACAGAGGTGTTATCGCCGATAAACCCAAACAGGCCATCTTCAAAGTCAATACTGGCAGGGCCTGCCTCCACAGGGGCAGTATCGCCAGGTTCCTCAGAAGAGGGGGCAACTTCAGTGCTGGACTCCTGCGTACTCTCAGTCGTCTGCTCGGGGCTGGACTGCTGGACATCGCCGCTTCCGGCCTCATCGTTGCCACATGCAGCCAGACTCATGGTCATAACTGCGGCTACAAATAACGCTAAAACTTTTTTTGCCTTCAACTTTTTCATCCTCCTTTTGGTATTAGTTGAACTTGCTGTATTGGAAAAGCCTCTCGCCGTCAACCGACGATACCGCTTCTTTCCACGCCTTCAATGAACTGTTTCTGCAATGCCACATAGATGATGATAATGGGCAGCATCACCAGTACGATGCCCGCGTCCATGTACAGTTCCAGGATCTTGGGATCCAGAATCTTTTCCACATTGGATATGGAGCCTGTGATGGAAGATATCCTCTTACTGATGATGATCTCCTCCTTAATCAGGAACAGATTCGCGTAAAAGGTATCGTTGTACTGCCACACCATGGAGAAGATCGCCACCGTTACCACAGAGGGCAGGGCGTTCACCAGCATGATGCGGAAGTAAGTGTACAGCGTACCCGCTCCGTCCACAAATGCCGCCTCCTCGATCTCCTTGGGCAGTCCGCGGAAAAACTGATTAAATATATAAATATACAGGCCGGAGCGCAGACCGCAGCAGAATGCCGTCATTATATACATGGGCACCGGCGTGGACATCAGGTTGACGGGAGATCCCGTGATCGCCTGGATGATACCGAACACGTCAAATCTGGTAAAGGTGGTGTAAAGCGGCAGCATGACGGTGTTGGTGGGAATAACGATCATCACCACCACGCAGGCGAACAGTACGTTCTTAAACGGGAAATTGAATCTGGCAAACCCATAGCCCACCATGGAACACATGATCACCTGCAATATCATAAGCGTCGCCGAATACAACAGGGAGCTGCCCATGGTCTTCCAGTACCACAGATACTGGGCGGCCAGCTTGTAGCGCTGCAGGGTCGGTTCCTGGGGTATCAGATACACCATCGGATTGTAACTGTCAGCATCAGAGAAAAAAGAGCTGCTGATAATACCGATGACCGGCCCGAGAATGACATAACAGATGCCAAGGATGATCGCGAGTCTGAATACTGTCATCACAAAACCTTTGGCATTGCTGATCCAGCGCAGCCGGTCGTTGGTAAACTGCGTATCGTCTTTCATGGCCTGGATGCCTGCCCGGATGCTGCTGATAGAAGGTATCGCTTTCTGCTTATTCATCTTTTTTCTCCTTTCCTAATTATAGTAGAACGTTCGTTTCTGTATCAGTCCACAGACAAGCACCAGGATCAGACAGGTGATCACCGTGGACACCAGACTGAATACCGAGCTCAGCCCGTAATTCATCGTGGGGCCAAAGGCCGTGTCGTAGGCCAGCTCGATCACGTCCGACTTGGCAAAGCTGTCCACCACGGTATAGACGATGTTGGTAATGATATGAGGCATTACCATGGGGAAGGTCACCTTCCAGAAGGTCTCATAGGCCGTCGCGCCCTCGATCTTGGCCACCTCGTACATGGAGCCGGGTATGGACTGCAGCGCCGCTATGAAAATGATGATCTGCACGCCGGAGGCATTGATGATATCGCTGATTCGGCTCACCGCTCCGGCGATATACTCGATCAGCACTTCCGGCAGTCCCAGAGAGCTGAACATCTGGATATAGTATTCTATACTCATGCCGCTGCTGGCGGCCGCCGCCATCTCGGCGCTGGCGCTGGAGATACCGCCGCTCATCATCGTTCTGGAGAGGCTGATGGCATCCACGATAGCGTCTGCGTTCAGTATAACCGGCAGAAAGAATATGGCTCGCACCAGCGTGCGTCCTCTGAACTTCCGGTTCAGCAGCATGGCCATGAACAGGCTGAAAAAGGTAATCAGCGGCACATCCACCAGCATATTGCCTATAGACGTGGTCAGTACCTGTTTGTAGGTGGCATGTGCCCGGAACGCGTAGATAAAGTTATCCAGCCACACAAAGTCCAGCGTGTAACCGCCGCCCGGATTCACGATCATCTCCGAGAAGGAGAACTGTACCGTCATGAACAGGCTGCGGGCATAGAACCATATAAAACCGATCAGCCAGGGTGTGATGAACAGGAATCCTTTGAGCGCCTGCCTCTGGGACAGAGAGCGTTTTTTTCGTTTCTTTGTCTTTACTGCTTCCATTAATCAACACCCCCTACCTTGTAGTTTCTAGCCGGAACCGTGATCCCGTCCACCGTCTGATCCGCGGCGCTTTCGTTGATGTAGATCACTACGCCGTTGCTGTATGTCACGGCCTTTACGCCGTTGTCCAATACCTGGTGGTCCGTGATCGCCGCGCCGCTTACATATTTCAGAGCGTTGTTCACTTCCGTGTAGATCGCGATGGCATCGTCCTTCCAGTTGTCGTATGTGGTGGCGTAATATCGGTTCAAACCGGTGTTCTTGATATCGCTGGCATTCTGATAAGTGAACATAAAGTGCGGCGCCGCGCCGTATTCCACCAGATTCAACACTATATCCGCCCTGTCGTAGGTGTCGCTCAGGTTGATATTGCTGCCTGCGTAGTCGATATATCCGTGGATCAGCATCTCGTAAAAGGGAACCGTAGCATCCACGATATAATAATCGTTGGAGGACAGTGGAACATTGATCATGTCGTCCGCATAGGGGAATGCGTAATCGTTACCCGCATTGAGCAGGATACTCTTTCCCGTGTCCTCGATCTGTTTCAGGCTGGCCAGCACCACATCCAGCGCCGCCTCCCTGTCAATGATATTGGTTCTCTTCTTATCCGAATGCAGCTCGTTGCCCAGATCCCGCAGGGAGATTCCGCTTATATCAAACCTGTCTATCTTCTTCGTAAAGGCGTCCACATACCGCACCAGGAACTTGGGAGAGATCAGGAAATAATGGTTCTCGCCGTAGCCCAGACCGGAGGTTCTGCGCAGGGTGGCCGGGTGTACCAGCCCCAGCTCCGCCACATAGCCCGCTCCATAGTACCGGGAAGTCTCGTTGCTGTAAGAATAGCGTCTGCTCACATAGCTCACTTCCTGGAAAGCCACGTCCCCATAGAATGTGTTGCCGTCCGCCGCCATCAGGCTGCTCAGTTCTTCCAGTCCCTTTTTGCCCCCCAGAGCAGCCGGAACCTTGATCTTATTCACCACGTCGTGATGATACCCGTGGTTCATCCAGCCCTGGAAATTCATGACTTGATTGGTGATACCGCTGTCCATCAGGTCTTTATAGATCTCCGCCGCCTGGTCGAATTCCGTCATGGTATACATACCGTTGTACTGGGTGCCCAGGAAAAACTTGGTCATGGTCACGCCGCCCAGCACATCATAGTAGAACTTCAGATCCTTGTCGCCGTCCGTATCCGCGGTCAGTTTCCCCTCGGATATCAGGCGTTCCCGATAGTAGTTGGCCGCCTGGGCATAGGTTGCCTTCTCCTCCGGCAGCATGGTATATTTCACCGTGATATTGGCGTCATAGTACCGAGGCTCCACCACAGGGATCTCCGCCTCATTGCCGGTGGTGCCGAACATGGAGAGTTTATCGTTGCCCCGCACCACAAAGGTGGGAAATACGAAGTTATATTCATTGATCTTGCCGGACACGTAGGCCGACAGATTGGCAAAGCTGGCTCCGTCCTCAATCGTGGCGAATATGGCGCTCTTTTCCCGGAAGATACCGAACAGTGCCATCTTGGCGTTCTCCGTATTTTCACGCACCGTATACTCCGCCGCCAGAGGATCGATACCGTATACATACTCGGCATACTGCGCAGCCGTGGGCTTACCATTGTTAAAATAGATCAGGGAGCCGGAGCCGTTGGGCACCAGCATATAACCGCTCTCATCGATGCCTGCCGTACCGAAGTATCTCAGCAGCTGTATACGGAACAGGGAGCCGCCGCCGTTTTCCACCACATGGTTCATGGGGATGGAGACGTCCACCGCGTCGCCGTTTAAGCGATATTCCAGCGGGATTTCAAAGGAAATGGGAACCGCGCCCTCCACACCGGAGTTCATCATCTCCACGGTATACTCCTCCTCGGTAAAGCCCGCCTCCTCAAAATACCGGTTCAGCTTACGGATCTGGGACGCGCCCTTCGCCGCGGATTCCAGCAGTTCATAATAATCCTCCGCCACGGAGCTCTCTTTATATTTTGTACGCACATATTTACTGCCCTCTTCGTCCAGCGCTGCCGTCACTCTATCCAGCGTGGCGGCGCTGATATACTGGGGCACGATACCGGTGGCGGAACTCAGGTCGCCGATGGTGTACCAAAAACGGATACCGTTCTGGATACCCTCCGCCGTCAACTGCCCCCTGTCGGTACAATAGCTGAAAGAATCGTATGTACCCTGAGTTCTGGTGGTGCTGAAATAGTCAATGATCAGCTGGGATTTCAGGTAATTCTTGTGGGCCGCATTGGCTATGGCGTCCTCATCCGCGCCCGCCGGGTTGGAGTAGGTGATCTGGCCGTTGCGCTTATCCACCACCGCAATCTCGCCGCTGGCAGTGTTGGCGTACAGCTTCAGGATATCGTTTTCCGCCGCCAGCTCCATGCCGACTACGTCGCCGCCGCTCTCGCTGATGGGCTGGAAAGCCGTCCCCTCCTCATATCCGTAGGAGGACAGATCGTCGCGGTAACTGTTGTAGAAGTAGTAGCGGATCAGCCAGTGGGCTATAAAGATCACAAAGGCCGCCGCGATAATGCTCACAACACCGATTAATATCTTTTTACTCGTCTGCATCTCTTCCTCCTCCTACACTCTGAATATCAGTTCCTGGTAAATGCTGTAGACGAAGTTGTAAAGCTGGTTCAGCAGATCAAACAGCAATAGTGCAAGGAAGATAATGATGAACATGGCAACAAAGGTCAGGAAAATGGTGATCAGCGTCTTGCCCAGGGTATAGTTGTGGATTTGCATGATACCCATCAGCGCCATGATCACCGCGTAGGCAATGCCCAGGCCAACGATAATCGTGTAGAACGCTCCCTCGTCCTCTGTCACAAACTGACTGAAGATCGTGCCGATGTTAAAGCAGACGATCATGGGAGTCATGGCATAGCCCACCGCGATAGCGGTGTCCTTGAGTCTTCCCTCGCCGTTCATCAGACAGGTGATGGACCAGTTGCCCACACAGAACAGCCCGTACAGCAGGAACACGGAGATCAGCTCCGGCAGCGCGTTCACCGACAGCGGATCCACATCGTTGACAATAAAGCTGGCCGCCATACGATTGATGGAAAAGCTGAAGGAAAACAGCATCACCAGCACGATGGCCACGGGCACGCTGCCCCTCTCCCTGTGCCGGATCTCATAATAGGCGTCCATGGGATGGCTTACGGTATAAAAAGCGTATTTCCATTTGTCCTTAGAAAACAGTTCTTTCATCAGGTAAGCCCTCCTTTTTTAGATTTCGCCTTGAGCCTGGCCTTCAGGAACTTGTTATATACGATCAGCAGGGCGATCAGTATGATGACCACCGTCATGATCAGGCTCAGGTTTTCTTTCAATATCTCGTTGCGGTAACGCTTGAAGGCGATGGAATAATATTTGCGGTTCATGCCCAGTTTCAGATAATGCATGGCCGCTTTGTTGTCCCCCGCCGTCAGGTAGGCCTTGCCCATGCCGGTGTTGGCCAGCTCATTGTTCTCATCCAGTTTCAGCACGGCCTCCCACTTCTCGATGGCCAGCGCCTCGTCGCCGTCGTAGCGCAGGGCCACCGCGTCGTTGATCAGGGAACCGTACTCCGTCTCGCCAAAGCTCAGGATTGCGCCCTGGAAGGAATCCAGCACGATGATCTGGTCGTCCACCACCTCGATGGCGATGGGGGTGTTGAAGGTTCCCCGCTGGCTGCCCAGACCCCCGAACACATACAGCATATTGCCCTCGCGGTCATAGGTGAAGATACGTCCCCGCTTACGGTCCAGCAGGGAATATATGCCTTTCTCTCTGTATACCACGTCGATAAATTCACTGGGACCGGCATAGTCGCCGTACACGCCGAAGAAGATATCGCCTCCCAGATTCTGGCTCTCGCCCTTTATAATGACGTCCTCGCCCTTGGGATTCAGTCTGCGCACGCCCTGCACGCCCTCGGAGTCGATATTGGAGGCGTATACAAAGCCGTCGCTGTCAATATCGATGCCGGTAAATTCGGTGGGGATGAAGAGCTGCTGCCGGGAGCGCTCTTCCTTGCTGGCAATCTTTCTCCAGAACTTTTCCCACAGGGTGATCTTGACCTGGATGGTCCCGAAGTAACCGGTGAACTGCCCGTCGCTCTCAAACACCAGGATGCCCTCGAAAGCGTTCTTGGCGATGACGTACACACGGTCCGCGTAGTCCACCGTCACCTTCAGCGGCGTGAACTCAAAGTCGTCCTCCAGGATCTCGGACTGGGGATTGTCAATGATCTTGATAAACTCACCCTCCGGCGTCAGTTTCACGATACGCTTGTTGTCTGTGTCCGCCACATAGAGCTCCTCGTTCTCGGACACGCAGACACCCTGAGGCATCCGGAAACCGTCCTGTTCTCCGTCCCTTACAAAGCTGTCGATGATCCGAACCACCTCTGTCATGCTGTGATCCAGCACCACGATGCGGTTATTCTTGGTGTCCGCCACATACACTTCGCCGCTGGGAGCCACGCACAGATCCTGAGGCTCCACGAAATTGTCGATGCCCAGATCCTGGCCCGTGATACTGCCGGTGGGTACATAGGCCGCCGGGGTCAACACCACATTTTCCCGATAGTCATAATTGTAAGTATCATAGGGCAAATCTTCCGCCTGCGCGGTCATTCCCGGAGAAGTCGCCAGCACCACGCCGACCAGCAGGGAGGTCATTATTCTTTTAAACGGAAATCTCTTTTTCATATGCTCCCTCCTCTTAATCCTTCATACCGGATGTGGTCATGGTCTCCAGAACGTTGCTCTGACAGATCAGGAAGAAGGTGACAGGCACCGCCGCAATGATGAACGTCACGGCTGCCGCCGCTCCGGCTCTGGCCACACCGCCCGCCGTGATCTGCTGCAGCGCAAACTGCAAAGGCTTTAACTGCTCATCCCGCAGGAACATGGAACCGGTATTGCCCCACATCTGCTGGAACTGGAAGATTGCCAGGGTCAGCCAGGCCGGTTTGACGTTGGGCATCACGATCTTCCAGAAGATATGCCACTCGGTGGCGCCGTCCAGTCTGGCCGACTCCATCAGGGAATCCGGTAACTGCTCCATAAACTGTTTCATCAGGTACAGGCCCATACCAAAGGACCATGCCGGAAGGATCAGCGCCAGATAATTGTTGTTGATCCCCATCCAGGAAATAATCAGATACTGGGGAATCTGTGTTACCGTCCAGGAAAACATCATGGACAGCACTACCATGCTGAACAGGATATTCTTGGCGGGGAATTTGTGCTTTGCCAGCGGATACGCCGCCAGGGACGCTACCACAACATGCCCCACCATGCCCAGACCGGTGATAATGATGGTATTCAGGATATATCTGGAGAAGGGAATCCAGGAATCGTTCATCAGTACGAACAGATCCGAGAAGTTCTCCAGCGTAGGGTTCCTTACAAATATCTTGGGCGGAAACTGGTACAGTTCATCCAGAGGCTTTAACGCGTTGTTTACGATCATGACCAGCGGCAGAGCCATGAACACGCCGCATATGATCATCAGGACAAATAAAAGGGTGTTGCCCGCCATGGAACGGTTCAGCTGCTTTTCTCTTTTGCGAAAGAAACGTCTTTTTAATCTCATAGTCTCAGCCACTTACTCTCCCACCCTTCCTAATATTTTCTGTACTAACTTGTTGGTGCCTACCATCAGCAGGAACAGGATGGTAGCGATCGCGGACGCGTAACCCATATCAAAACGGGTGGAACCGTAGTCCAGCAGATGGGTCACGACGGTGGCGCCCGCATAGTTCACGGAGGGATTGCCCGCCAGGTTGATGGAGATATCCGCCACCGCGAAAGACTGGGTGATCTGCATCACCGCGCCGAACATCAGCTGGGGTTTCATTGCGGGGAGCGTCACGTACCATAACTCCTGCCAGCGGTTCTTGACGCCGTCCAGTGCCGCCGCCTCATACATGCTCTTATCCACGGTCTGCAAACCGGCTATAAAGGACAGGAAACCGGTTCCCAGGGACAGCCAGAGCTGTACTACGATCAGCACGGGAAGGATATATTTCTCGGTCTGCATCCACAATTTCGCTTCATTGATAATATCCAGTTTCAGCAGGATACCGTTCAGGTAGCCGTAGCGGTCACCCGTCAGGATCAGGTTCCATACCAGATAGGCGTTACCGCAGATAGACGGCGCGTAGAAGATCAGAGTCAGAAAAGCCCTCAGTTTGCCTTTGAACTCGTTGATAATCCACGCGAACAGCAGGCACAGCATATAGCTGACCGGCCCGGTGACTACGGCAAATATCAGCGTGTTTTTCAGAGAAATCAGAAAGATATCATCCTCCAGAAACAGTTTGATATAGTTCTTCCAACCCACAAAGGTAGGCAGCTCCAACATATTAAAGTATGTAAAACTCAGCGCTATGGACATGAGCACCGGCAATACCGTAAAAAAGAAAAACAGGATAAAATACGGCGCGATCATGAAATAGGAGGCCTTGTTCCTCGCGATCTGATAGCGCAGGGTGCTTTGCTTTTTCGCGATGTCCAGCGCTTCCTGCGAAACCCCGGAGCTTACTGCTTGATTAGCCATACTCTTCTCCCCCTCCTATTCTTCTCCGGCCACTGGCAGGCCGAACTCTTCCCGTTTATAACTGATCTCCGCGTCCACATAGATAATCTTATCCATCAGCTCCTCCCTGGGGGTAGCCACCTGGGTTCGCCCGGTAGAGCTGGAATCCGTGGTCACGCTGTAGAATGCGTTGTTCACATTACGCCATGTATAATAGCCACCGGGCACTTGGGGGATCCCCTGTACCTGTTCGAACTGTTTCATGATCTCCCGATAGTCCCTGACGGGCCAGGACAGACTGGACATCGCCTCCAGATTGGCCGTGGCTACACGGGCGCTGGCTCCCATCAGACTCTCCATCTCTCTGCCGTACAGGATCTGGGTCTCAGCGTCCGTCCACCATTTCAGGAACTCCCAGCATTCTCTGGGATGTTCGGTGTTAGCCATGATGATATCCGCCAGACCGGTACTGCCGGTGGCATGCAGGATACTGCCGTCCTCCTGCCGATTGCCGGGCACTACCGTAAAATCCCAGAGCCCCTCAATATCCGGCGCAGACACCTGCAGATTGTTGTAGGTGGTGTAGTCCGAGATGATGATGGGACATTCGCCGGTACGGAAACGCTCTTCCACGCTGGTAGCCTTATCCAGCTTGTAGTCGGTATAGTATTCGCAGTACTGCTTAAAGGTGGCCACCGCAATATCCGAGTCCAGCATGGATCTGTCGCCGTTTTCGGAATAGTATTCGCCGCCGTTTTGAAACAGCAGCATGGCAAAGGTCTGCTCGTTGGGCAGCATGCCGAATTCCATCTGGTTCTTGGCCAGCACGGTCATGGCCACCTTCACTTCATCCCATGTGGTGGGAACTTCCAGTCCGATCTCCGCCAGAATATCCTTGCGGTAGAACATCATGGGAAAAGTCTGGGTATCCGGCAGCGCGTAGGTAGCGCCGTCAAAGCTGAAAGGAACCAGCGCGCTCTCGCTGAATCTGCCGGTGATCTGGTCAAAATCCTCAAACTGACTCAGATCCAGCACGGCGTTACGGATGCCGTAGTTTACAGGCGTGTCGTTACCCGTGTTCAGCACCGCTCCGGCAATGCCGTTGGTGTTGGCCACCTGAATCGCCATATCCGGCCCCTCGTCCGCCAGCGTTGCCCGCAGCAGCGTATTCATATCCACCAGCTGCACATTGACGTTCACGCCGGTCTTGCTGGTAAAGTTTTCGTCGATCAGCGCTTTGATGACGTTGGCCTGATCACGTCCGGTACCGATCCACAGCGTCAGCACCACGCCCTCGGTCTCGTCGTCAATGGCATTACCGATCTGGTTGTAATCCACAATAAAGGAATAAAACAGTCTCTGTATCTCATAGCCCAGTTTGGAGAAAAAGCCGGAGGACACAATCTTCTGGTGATTCTCCGGAGAGTAGACCATGATTCTGTCGATCTGCAAAGGCTGGCTCAGCACCTGGGTAATCCAGTTACCGCAGGCTCTCACATTTACTTTATATGAGGAGAGTACCTCCACAAAACGCTCCTGATCGTCGATCAGTTCATCCAGCTGATCCTGCATCGTAATCAGGGTGGTCAGCTTGTCGCTGTTGCGCCCTGCGGTGACCCGCATGGCCTCCAGCGCCTGACTGATACCCTCTCTGGCCTCGATCAGCTCCGCCTCCAGCCCCGGCAGTGACGCAGTCAGCTGATAGTCGCGGTATTTGTCGGGAGCTACGCCGGTGATATAGATCACCTGGCGGTAGATGGAATTGAGCAACTGCACGGTATTCTGCACTGTACTGATGATCTCGGCCATATCGCCCAGCACCACTTCCATGCGCAGGGTATGAGTCCCCGCCTCCAGATAAAAGCTGTAAGGATTGCCCGCCTCATCGGACAGCACTTCCTCTCTCCAGCTCTGCTCATAGCCGAAACCGTAATCGTTCATCTCTTCAAAGGGCACCGCGCCGTCGATGGAAATCCGGCGGCACACGTCGATGCCGCGCACAAAATTCTGTTTGCAGTATGTGGATATATTGTAATATCCGCTGGTGGGCACCTCAAAATTCCACTCTATCCACTGCCCCGCCTCCTGCCAGGAAGTGCCGCCCACCGTATTGTTCAGCAGTACCTTGGGGCTGGAAGGATATACTGCGGGAGAAGACTGATCCTGCCGGGGATACAGCATCTGAGACGAGGTCTTATCCGCGTTCTCCCCCTCGATACGAATGTACTCCGCAATGCTGTCCTGGTATCCCGCGGCGTCCCACGCGGCTTTCGTGGTCGCGTAGTCTTGTACTTTCCCGCTGTTATTCAGCACGATCTGGGACAGCAGCATGGGCTCTCTCTGGGACATGATGGTGAGAGTATGTTTTCCCGCCTCCAGATACAGGGACAGCGGGGTGGTCACATAGCCGTTGCTGTCATACAGATAGCTCTCCACCCACTCGGGAGCCTCCACCGCCCGGGGTTTCACGTCGTTCCCCTGACTGTCTACCTGCCATACTTTGGTCACGATGCCATTCTCATCCGCGGCCGACTGGGTAATATTCGTAACCCAGACGCGTTTCAGTTCCACCAGAGCCAGCTCGCTGTAGGGAAGTTTTCCGTCCACAAAGAAAGCCCTCTGTATCTCGGAGCTCTTGCCCTCGATGGGGTAATATACCAGAGACAGATCATAGAAACCGCTCTCTCCGACTTCCAGCTCATACTCCACCAGCGCCTCTTCGCTGGTCAGCAGCGCACTGCCGCCGCCGGGGATATTCTCATAGTTGTCATATATTTCGGGGACGGCGGCGACGCCGTTCTCCTCATAACGCACATAATCTACGGCAGAAACGCGGTATTCCTGCTCAGGATATACCGAAGGATTGGCCGCCACATATTCCTGATAGCCCGGCACAGAAGGGTCTATGGAATAGGTGCCGACGATATTTTCATACTCCTCCTGTGTAGTGTCGGTAGCCGCCTGAACCTGCATCCCGGTCTGCGGTACCGCGCCGACCGTCATGGCCGCCGCCAGAAGAAATGCCATTCTCTTTTTCCAGTTCTTTCTTCTCATCGCTTTCCTCGTTTCTGCGATATCTCCGGTTTCCGCCCCGAATATCGCGTTCTCCATCTCTCTATCTCGCTTACGCCGTGTATCCGGCGTTCAATCGTCATACCAGTTCTTCGCCGTCTCTCCGTCCTGTTCCTGCTGCGGCTTGGGCATATAGGCCTTCATGGCCTTTTCCACCAGAAAAGAGCTGGCGTAACACCACAGGCCGGGCGTGAGCAGGATCAACGGTATCGGCAGAATATATAACTGCGCCGCCGCCGTAAGGATCAGCCCCGCCGCCAGCGCCAGCGTGATGTACCAGAAACGGATGGACATGACAAAGGCCAGCATACACAGCTTGCTGAGTTTCATGTCGAATCTGGACATCACCGGAAACAGATACAGGGTGACCAGTACCATCAGCAGGATCAGCAGTCCGCTGAGGGTATACCATATACGGCTGACTTCCACGCCGTTCTCCAGCACCAGCCAGAGCTCCAGTCCCAGCAGGATACCCAGGGCCAGCAGCGCCGCCGTAGCCGCCACGCCTTTTTTGAAATTCAGCCTGTATCCTCTCCAGAACTCGGAATGTACGTATCCCACGTCCCTGCGGACCGATTTCACGATGGTGTAATACAGTGCCGCCGTGGAAACGCCGATGGTTATCACCGGGATACAGCCGATCATCCACAGGATCGTGGCCAGAATGATATTTCCTGTGGTGGTCAGAAACCGATATACAATACCGTCTGTCGAAAACAATTGACGCAATGAATCATCTCCTATTTAAGTTCCGCATATTCCCTGCCGCCGCACAATGCCCTTTACTCCCCCGGCAGCGGGTAAGCCTTGAGATCCGGCAGTTCGTCCCTGGTGATCACATGCTCATGTCCGTACACCTTTTTCAGCATATCCTCCTCGGTATACTGCTCGCTCAGCAGCAGCAGCTGGCTGTTCTTGGTGACGAACTCGCCGCCCCAGGTACTGAAGGAACCCCACATGGAACCGTCCCTGATCGCCAGATCCGGATCGAACAGGCAGCCGTTCTCCGACAGGATGACCATTTTCCGGGCGTCGGTGTACTCCAGCACCTCCAGATATTTGGATGTCTGGGGAGTGTATACGCGCTCGCCGGGGTATATGTCCTCTCCGATGATATCCACATATTCATCGCCGGGATACCATTCTTTGTCCTGACCGTTCCAGACCCAGATCAGATTGTTCAGTCCGTGATGGTTCACCAGCCTGTCGTACATCAGGATGTATAACTGTTTGTAGGCCTCCGGACCGGAGTTGCCCCACCAGAACCATCCGCCGCTGGCCTCGTGCAGGGGCCGCCACAGCACCGGCACATCCGCTTCCTGCAGGATTAACAGCTGCTGGGCTATGGCGTCGATATCCGCCACCAGCAGGTCGTATCCCTCCTGATCCTGGCCGTTCATGATCTTGGACAGGTTGATGTTGGTGTGCTCTTTATAAAAAGTAGAATACCAGTTACCCGTAATGTATTTCTCCGGTGTGGTCCAGTGCCAGCAATAGGTCACGATGCCGCCCCTCTCCCAACACTCCAGGGCGTAATCCGTGGCGTAGCCCTCCGCGCCGTGAGCGATGGAGACAGGCGTGTAGTTGCTCATGTCCAATCCCAGGATTGCGGGATATTTACCCCCGGTGGTCTTCCAGATCGTGGCGTTCTCCGCGCCGAACATACCGCTGTCGCAGAACTGTCCCGACAGGATATCCTTGCCGTATATATCGCACAGGTAAGCCATCAATCGCCGGGTATTGTCGGTGGCATTGGGATTGACCAGCACCGGCTCGATATCAAACCGCCGGGGATCCAGATCGTCGGAAGGCTTTACCTTCAGACTGTCCACCTGTATCCAACCCCAGTAGGAGCTGATCTGCACCGTGTGCTCCCCCGACTCCAGGTAGACCCGGGATATATAGGAATCCGTGTAGGCTTTTCCCTCTACCTTCGCGGTACCCATGCGCTCGCCGTCCACGGCCACATAATTTTCCTTGTAACCGCCGTCGGCGCTCCTGCTCACAAAATCCAGATCGTAAAATCCGGTCTCCTCGATATGTATGGACAGCTCCAGACCGTCCCCCTCCCTGGCGAAACCTTCCACATAGCCGACGCCGTCCTTCTCCTGCGCGGAAGTACCGCCCAGCAGAGTACCCTCCTCAGCCTCATAGACTGCGGCCTCCTCCCAGGAGTACGTCTTTAAATCCGGCGCGGGCTGCGCGTCCGCATCCGGCTCCGCCGCGGAACCGCTCTCTGTTCCCGCCTGGGAAACCGCACCTGATTCCACGCCTGATCCCGTCTGTTCCGGATCTGCCGCATCTGTCCCATTGCATCCCGGCAATGTCAACAGCAAAGCCAAAACAGGCAGAATACATCCCATTTTTTTCAAGTGTATCCGCCTCATGATTCTCTCTCCGCATCTGTTAAGTCATTTTAAGTTTTTTTAACTGCAAGTAAATTGTACTATATTTACAAGGAAACTGCAATACCATTTATGCATTTTGTCATATCAACCTATTTTACCGGCTGGTTTTTGTGAATTATGTATAGGTTAGTTTTGTCTATTTTCAACACTGTATCCATTTCTTTTTTGATAAAAAATTTGCATTTAGCCAATGTGCCCGTGCCCGCACCTATTTTTTTAAGTAATTATTCCTTGTCTTTAGCTTTCGGTTAGCTAAAAATGCATGACGTGTAAGTTATAGACGCCGCAAAGAGAATAAAAAAACGAGCCTGCGCCAACAGGCCCGTTTCCGGGTTTTATATAGCGTTTTAAGATACCAGCCAGCCGATGACGGTAAATTTCTTTCCGACCGAGTCCGGGTTTCGGCGCACTTCCACTCTGTGGAGTCTTTTTTCATCGGATATGTAGAGTTCCTCCGTCTCCATGGAGTTGCCCCAGCCGTTCACAAAATTGCCGTTTAACGAGCGCACATATTCTCCGTCGATATACACGTCGTAGACCCCAAATGTATCGTCCACATCCCGCTGATACAGCAGTCCGATATTGGAGGCCTCGATCTCAAACACGATGGATTCCTCCCCCGTCTCTGTATACCAGTAATCTTCATAGGGAAAATACCAGCCGCTCTGGGTGTCGGTAAAGCTGCCCGCCGACACAGGCGTCAGGCTGGACGCGTCCAGAATCCGGCCCTCCATATACCGCTCTTTGGTCTGGGCCGGGGCCGTAAAGGGCGCGACCTCCTCCGGGATCTCCTCCAGCCGGGCGTAGACGTCGTTCAGATAGCGGTACAGCAACTCGCCGATCACGGCATGGCCCCGGTCGTTGGGATGTATGTTGTCCGGGGAGATATCTTTCCAGGTAAATTCCCCCGCTTCGATGGCGGGCAGCACCGCGTTGCCGTAGCTGATCATGGGCAGTTCATAGCCAAATCCCAGCAACGCGTCGTTGACCTGGGCGCTTGTCCCGTTCTCCTGGGTGGTAAAGAGCAGCAGCAGAGCCGGCGCATTCTCATCCAGCAGGATCCGCCGCAACAGATTGTCATAGCTCCTCTTATAAAAATTATTGGCTCCGTCGTTGACGGAAAACTCCACGATCACAAAATCCGGCTCGTAGTCCAGCAGGTCTTCCTGCACCCGATGTACCCCCAGATAAGAGCTGGTACCGCCGATTCCAGCATTCACATAATCCACCGCGCTCTGGGGAAATCTCTCCTGCCACCAGTTACGCATATGGCAGGCATAGGAGCTCCGGTTTCTGTTGCTGGCGCTGTAGCCCTCGGTGATGGAACCGCCGATCACGCCCACTGTGATATCCTCCCCGGCCTGTGCCCTGCGCATCACTGCCGCCAGCCTGGTCAGATCCCCCTGTTGGAAGGCGACGGCTCTCTGGTACATGTCTTCCGTGACATAGTCTGTGGCCGGGGAGATGGGTTCTGTCAAAGCCTCCCGATCCGCCTCTGCGGCTCCGGGATCCTCCTGATCTGTCCCTGCTGCGCTCAGTTCTCCCGAGGCGTCGATATCCCAGGCCGTACCGGACTCTCCTCCCACGTCGGGAACCTCCGCGCCACTCTGCGCGCATCCCGCCAGTAAAAAGGCCGCGCACAGGAGGGACAGAGCCTTCAGGGACCAGGACTTATTCTTCTTTTTATATTGTCTATTTCTCACAGCTTTTTCCTCCGCGTCTTGATCTTGTTGAAATTGATTATAGCACCCGCGCTCCGGGCCGTAAATATTTTGTTGCTCAACCGGCCCGGCTGAGAATCGGAGTCGAGAACCAGAGCTGAGGATTGGAGCAAAAAAACAGGCGCAAAGCCTTGGCACGGGTCTAAAAAAATAGTATACTGGAAAAAACGTATATAATAAGGAGACTGTATGAATACTACCGCTGAAAGTATCTATGAAAATATCTGCCGGAGCCGCAATGACCTGGGGATGCTGCCCTCCGGGTATTCACTGCCCAGGGAGGATGCGTCCGGGCAGGAAAAAGTCCGTTTTGCGGACGGCGCCATGGACGGTATCGCCCTTTATCACATGGGTGTACCCGATCAGGATACCTCCCTGTTGGAACAGGCTATAAGCACTGCCGCCACAGATCCGGAGCAGGCCCACGGCATGGTGCGCCAATGGGTCAGGGACGGGCACATGGTCTCCGCCAGGGATAAGATCGTGAACTATCTGCTGGAGCATCAGCAGGAGCTGCCCGTTTCGGATATCTACCGCCTGGCGGCGGAATGCGCGCTGAAAGGCGCCCACAGGGAGGAAGTTAAGTTCGGCCTGGTCCTGCTGACGCTCCTCGACCTGAGCCAGAATGAACCGCTTAAAAACGCCATGCGAATCCTGGCCCTGTCCGACGAGTTCACGCTGTATGTGTTACTGGCCGCCGCATACTGGCCCAAATCCAGCCAGGAGATCTTTCGCATCGCCAAAAATGTTCACGGCTGGGGCCGGATTCACGCCGTGAGGATGCTGGAGCCTGAGACGCCGGAGATTGCGGACTGGCTGTTTGCCGAAGGTTGGGACAACCGTATACTGCCCGACTACTCCGCACTGGAATGCTGCCGCAAAGCCGATCTGCAAAAGCGGCTGGAGGGCGGCATGGGGGAGAAGGATTTTGCCCGCGCCTGCAAGCTGCTGGCCGCCCTGCTGTCCGAGGGACCCATGCCGGGCATCTCCCAGGTGGAAGACCGCGCCGGACTGTTGAATGCTTTCGTGGACTGTGCCGCCAGCAAAGCCGTATCTCCCGACCGTCAGGAGACGCTGAAATTGATCTCGGAATACGCCACGTCCAATGAATTGCCGCAGATTGCCCAGCGCACCCGGTTTTTACTGTAGGAACGGCGGCGCGTTTCCTCATTCCTTTCTCACCACGATCAGATGCTCCGTCTCCGTTATCTGCCCGTCGCGGTAATTCTGCGCGAGCCATTGCAGGAACTGGGGATACTGAAGGGAGTAGCTGTAATACAGGGCATACACCGGATCCTCACCAAAGGATCTGTCATATACGATCACATTGGGGATCCGCTCGGGATGCTCCTCGTAGTAGCGCAGGAACATCTCGTTGTAAACGGTGGTGCCCTGGGTGGAGGGGGTGGCCGGCGCCGTTTCCAGTTCCGCATAGACCAGACTCTCCGCTCCTATATACAGCACCCTGTCCCCCTCATCCACAAGCCTTTTCAGCTCCCAATAGTTATCGTTCCATCTCCCGGCAGTTTCCTGCAGGACATAAATCCCTTTCCCGGGGCCATTCTCCACCCTGTCCATAGGCGCCAGAATGGTGACGGGCAGACAACCCGACACCCGGATCAGTACCAGCCGACATACGAAAAATCCTGCCAGGATCAGTCCTCCCAGGCAGAGGCAGAGCACCTTGAAGATTCTCCTCCACGCAAGGACAGAGCGCCCTGCGCATTCTCCTCCATGCGTGTCTTCAACATTTTCTCTGACACATTCATAAAAGATCAGAAAACTTCCCAACACACCCAAAAAGACCTTTGCATAGGCCGTATTGGTATCCATGTTGGTCATCAACAGTACTGCGCCCAGAGACACAAGGCTGGGGAGAATGCACAGATACAGCCACAGTTTCATGTTTCTGTGTAAACTGCTTTTGCGAAAACATACGCACAGGACTATGGCGGGAATCAGCACCGCCATATACCGCGCCTGAAAGAAAAACTGATTTCCGTCTTCCAGCAGAAAGCCATACAGCCCCCTGCACTGCATAAGCGCTGCCGCCAGGAGCAGGATCGCCGCCGCGATCTTCCATCCGTCTGCGGCGGCAAAGAGTTCTTTCCGCCCCGCCGGTCCTTTCTTTCGCAGCAGAAACCGGCATACCGGATATGTCCCCAAAATGATCAGCGCCGCCAGCAGACAATAAAAGCCGTACTGTTGCGCCTGCTCCCGGATCTGCTCCGCGTACATCGCCCATTTTTCGCCCATGGTATAGACATTGTGGGAAGTGTCCAGAAAAATATAGGAGACATATCTCTTTATCTCCTCAAACGACATATAAGAGAACAGATAACCCAGGAAAACGGCTCCGGGCAGAAAGGCTCCCAGCGTAAAGAGACCGCAGCTCTTCCAGATACGGCTGCGCTTTGCAGAGCGCAGTCTCTCCAGCAGGCATATAGCCAGAATATAAAAGGGATACAGCAGAATCATGGTGGGATAGCAAAACAGGCTGCCCGTCAGCAGACAGCCTCCGATAAAGGGCAGAGCCATTCCAGGCTTTTCGGCCGTAAAGTATGCATGCAGCACAAGAAAGATCCCCAGCAGGCACCAATAATGCATCAGCTCAAATTCCGGCATCTGCACCCATTTGGGCAGATAGTTCAGATGCAGCAGCAACATGCAGAAAGCGAACCGGCGATCTGTGCTCCTCTTGATCTGTCTGTACAGGAATATCCCCATGCCTGTATGAATCAGAATACCGATCAGTCTCAGATAAATCACCAGACAGTCCGTATTTCCCCGGATCCAGATATAGGGAGCCGCGAACAGAGCGGGGAGAAAAGCGCTGAGCTGGTGGGGCTCCCACATATCCCGAATGAGCCTGTCCCCCCGCGTCAGGCGATACGCGCAGGCCACGGCATAGGACTCGTCTATGTCTAGGCTGATCCATATCGCCCTGGCAAAGGCCAGGGCGGTCAGCCCGGCCAGGAGAACCGCCGCCATATTCATCAAAGTGTCACGCCTCTTGCCCCGCATATCTCTCCTCTCCCCTGTCCGCCTATATGGCCGCTTGCGAAACTCTCCCGCGAGTAACGGAATTGGACAGTATAACCAAAACGGGCGGGAAAACAAATTTTCTTTGTTCCGCAAAAGAGTCGGTTCGCAATTGTCCGGTCCGCCCGTAGCATCCTATGGCACAGGTCATTCTTTGGTGATATCGCTGCCAAAGTATTTGACAGAAATCTCGCCCAGCTCTCCGGACTCTTTCAGCTCTTTGATGGCCTGATCCACCGCCGCCTTGAAAGCCGCCGTCTCCTCTTCCTTGCGAATGGGAATGGACACATGGGAAGCGTCGTCGGTGAGGGCCACAATCTTGACAGGCGCGTCGGGATGCACATTCATGTAGTCGTAAAAGGATACTTCTGCGTTGAGGGTAGCGTCCACCCTGCCCGCCACCACCAGGTCCAGCGTCTGGTCCAGGGAGTCCACGGGAGTCACCGTAGCTCCATAGCTCTCTGCCAGAGTCATATAGGTGCTGGCCATGCTGTTGGTGGTAGTCTTGCCGTTTAAGTCCTCAAAGGTCTTAATCTCCTCGTTGTCCTCGGCCACAATCAGCGCCGTGCGGATATAGCCGTAGGGCTCGCTGAAATCATATTTTTCCGCCCGTTCATCGGTGATTTCCACGCCGTTGACAACCATGTCATATCTGCCGCTGTCCAGCCCGGCGAACAGGCCGTCCCACTCGCCCTCCACAAAGGTCACTTCCACGCCCAGCTTTTCGGCGATCTTTTGGGCCACTTCCACGTCAAAGCCCACCAGCCTGTCATCCTCGTCATGATAAGTCCAGGGCGCCCAGGTGCCCTCCATGGCCACGGTCAGCGTTCCCTTTTCCTGAATCCGCTGCAGCAGATCCTGCCCCTGCGCCTCCTGTCCGCCGTTGCCGCAGGCCGTCAGTGCCATGGCCATGGCCGTGGCTGCGGCTGCGGTAAAGAACTTTAATCCCTTTTTCATAATTTTTCCCTCCTGTTATAAATCAATATTTTTGCAAAGAAGTTTCACGGTTACCGTTTCACTTCTTATATTTTTCATAATATATAGCGGTACTAAGAGTTTTAACCGTCTACTATGAGTTCCTCCACGGACTGGAAACAGTCTCAGAAAACGCTGACCAATATAATTACGATAATTACAACTATAGCGTTAAATATCCATGTCCACTTATTTCCTAAATTCATTGTGTAGCCAAACCCACTTTGCGGTCTCTTGATAATTACCCTTTTATCCTCTCTGTTGAAATACAGTCTTCCCGTTAACCAGCCATCGTTCCTATTGCTTGATTTCATAAAGTCTCCTTTACAACTTCTGATTTCTCAGGTTATACGCGTTTTCCCATAAGACATAATTCCTTTCTTTGCCTGTCTTCTATGATTCATTACTCATTATTCTTTCCTCTGCGGTAAATCACTGACCGTAAGACGTTCTTTTTTGAATCATGCCGGGCCTATAAAAAAATTGCCGTTTTATACCCACGTTCAACCCATAAGACCAAGATTTTTCTGTTTTTAACGCCTCCCGTGGGCCTATATGGAAAAATTTACTGTTTGTACCCCCTTTTTGTTGCAAAGCCAGGGGAAAAAAGAATAAATTTTTGTGTATAGACCCATCCTGGCCCCACAACAGACTATTTTCCCTCATAAAGTGGGTATAAAAACAAATTTTTTCTCTATATGCCCACGGAGCCCCAGTGATGTCAGTAATGATATAGCTGGTATAAGGCAGTCAACTCCCTGTTTGCCGGCGCAAACCGCTCACAGGATTTCCAGCCGATACTTTTCCTGCTTGCAATCGAATACCCATCTCTTATCGGTCATAAAGTGGTTCAGACATTCTTGATAACAGGCTATTTCTTCATTGTATTCGCCATCGGGCAACAATCTCTTTTCCATATACAGCAATAGCTCGAACCAATACTTTCGGTAGTCATATTCTGCATCATATATCGGGTTCGGCTGCTCTTCCATATGGGAGACCAATCTGGTGATTCCGTTTACGGTTTCCAGGCCGTCCTCTATCCTGCAACAGCGCCATAGGCCTTTATGTCTGTCGCGCAAAGCCAACCTGTTTTTTGTTACATAGGCATAGCTTATGTCATGAGCGCAGGTTTTTATCATCCTGTTTTTAGCCTCTTCATAGGGCAGATCCGAGAATGCCAGATGCAGATGGCCCCTGTCTCCCTCCTGAACGGAATAATATCCTCTATCGCCGACATAACCTCTCACACCGTAAAACGGTTCTCTGACCATGGTTCTTTTGCATAGGATATCTTCCTGTATTTCATAGGGAATATCCGGCGGGGCCGCCGCAAAAACCTGTTCCTTAATCTCCGCGGCCAGCTTATCCCATTCTCGCATTTCCTCCGGATTCATCTGATACTTCAGATACTCATACTCGGTCATATCTGCGCCTTCCTGTTTATCCATCCGAACGGATGCTGTAGCAGTGCGATAGAAAGTACTGCTCTGCCAAACCTTCCCTCTTTAAGCGCCCCGGCTCCCGTATACAGACACGGCTACAGCAAGTACGGCCACACTACGCCTCGCCCCTCAGGGTCTTGAGAAAGGTTCTGATCCGCTCCTCCCCGGGATTCTCAAAGAATTCTTTGGAGCCGCATTGGGTCAGTATCTTGCCGTCCTCCATAAAGACCACCTTGTTGGAGACATTGCGGGCAAAACTCATCTCATGGGTAACCACCAGCATGGTCATGCCCTCCTCGGCCAACTGGCGCATCACCGTCAGCACCTCCCCGATCAGCTCCGGGTCCAGCGCCGAGGTGGGCTCGTCAAAATAGATGATCTCCGGGTCTGTGGCCAGGGCGCGGGCGATCCCCACCCGCTGCTGCTGTCCCCCGGACAGCTGGTGGGGATAGTAGTCGTAGCGGTCAGACAGGCCCACCTTATCCAGCGCCCGCCTGCCGATCTCCACAGCCCGGATCTTATCCATTTTTCGCCCGATAATCAGACCCTCCGTCACATTTTGCAGAGCGGTCTTGTTGCTGAACAGATTATAGCTCTGGAACACAAAGGCTGTCTTTTTCCGCAGTCTGGCAATATCTTTTTTGGATACATGGCCCATCTGAAAGATCTCCCCGTCAAATTCCAGCGTGCCGCCGTCCGCCGTCTCCAGAAAATTCAGACAGCGCAGCAGCGTGGTCTTGCCGGAGCCGCTGGGGCCCAGGATCGCCACCACGTCCCCTTTTTCCACGGAGAGATCCACCCCCCGCAGGACTACCTGCGTCTGAAACGACTTTGTGATATTACGTGCCTGTACCACGGGTCTTTCCTCCTCTCCGCTGTCACGCTCAGCTTGCGCTCTCCCATATGCTGCAGCCCGGTCAGCACCGTGCAGAACAGCAGATAGATCAGTCCCACCTCAATATACAGCGCCAGGGGTTCATAGGTTCTGGCCACGATCCGCTGGGTGGCCATAAACATTTCCACCACCGTGATATTGGCCGCCAGGGAGGTGTCCTTGACCATGCTGATCAGGGAGTTGGACAGGGGCGGGAAAGCGATGCGGAACGCCTGGGGCAATACAATGCGCCGCATGATCTGCAAGTAGCTCATCCCCACGCAGTACCCGGCCTCGATCTGTCCCTTGGGCACGGACTCCAGCGCCGCCCGCATGGTCTCCGCACAGTAGGCCCCCTCGTTGATGGAGAACACCAGCACCGCGCAGGGAAAGGGATCGATGATAATCCCCAGGTTGGGCAGTCCGTAAAAGATCACATACAGCTGCACCAGCAGCGGCGTTCCTCTGACCACCCAGATATAAAAACGGCTGATCTGCTTGAGCACTTTCACATTGGCGAACTGGATCATGGCCACGGCCACGGCAATCACCATGGCGAAAGAAAACGACAACACTGTCAGCGGTATCGTCACCTTGATGCCCGGTATTAAGATTTTGGTAAAGGAATCTATGATAATCCCCAGCAGCCTTTCACTCATTGTCTCATATTACTCCCTTGCTGAATACAAATCCTTTCCTATGAAAGTCATAGGATTTGACTTGAAGTATACCATTTAATTGGAAAAATGGCAAATACTTTTCTCACATACTCATGTATTCGTTATAAATATGGTTCAATCCGGTAATTTCTGACCCTGCTCATCCTGTTTATGTCATATTACTTCCGGCAGGATCACCCTTTTTTCTTTTTTGTCTCCGTGCTGGCAGGTGTAGTCGCCTACTACATATGCAAATGGTTGGACGGAGATGAATAACACAGCCTTGAAAAAAGAAAGCCCCGGGATGGCCCCCGGGGTTTTCTCTGTCTAAATGCCTTACATCATATCTTTGCCTACTCACAATATAGCACTCCCGGACATTTCCGTCAAGCAAATTCGTTTCCATGTGTCGCAAATCCGTATACCGCCAATCCGTGCGCCGCCGACTCCAACATACCCCGAAAGTGATCTAAGCAGGGAACCTATAATACTTCTATACCCTGACTTTTGATACAATATAAATTTGGCAGGCATTTCTTTACCTCATCGCTTATTCTGACAGCCGTTTTTTTCTCCGAGCCGTTCAGCCGGAAACTGAACGGCTTGGTGATTCCCAGAATATTTTTCCTGAATCTCTCATAATCCGGGTACGCCCTAAGCTCCTTTTCACTCGCAAGCCCATAATAGGCCGCGTCGCTCTGGCTGAACCTGGGAAAATTTATCTCATAACCGAATATAGAGTCGCAGTACGCCAGATAGGAGGCCCTGGTGCTGACATACAATTTACCGTTTTCCGTATATGTGCGAAACGTAAACGGCGCAAGATAGGGTAAAACGGATCGCTTGTCATGTATGACAGCCTTGACCCATTTCCCGTCCAACTTATGCTCCATGCCGAATTTTATATCCGATAAATTTGTTGTGATCGCAATCTGTTTCAACAGTCCCACATTTTTCCCGGCAAAAGTGTCACCGTCGACCAGCCGTTCATACACCGCGGAGTAAATTTTAAGAAACTCCTCGACAGGAGTATTTACATAATCAATCGGCACGCAGGCATTATTTATAACAAGCTTAAAAGGCTCGAAGGCTTTTTCAAGCTCCAGGGGTGTCACTAAAAAAGGACAGCTTTGCCAACCCATAGAATTACCTCCTCATATCAGACTGCCTCTCACCATGTAAATTTAATCCGCCCGGACAAGGCTAGACGATCCAAAAGCTGTACTGAATATCCTTTGCCGCGTCTATGTGATAGGGAGGCTCCGGCTGGGAACCCCAACTGTCCCGGCCGCCCAGGCCCCGCACCGCGCCCAGCACGCAAAGCACGGTGCGTCTGGCGGGCGGCAGCTCCTCCTGGTGGGTGGCGTTCTCCAGCTCCAGCGCCGTGTAGGGCAGACAGGAGAACGCAAAGGGGGCGTCGTCCATGCGGATCTCCAGACAGTCCCCGCCGTCCCCGCAGTTTCCTCCCGGAGCCAGAGGCCCCCTGGTCACATTGCTTGTGCCCGCGCCCGGACGAACCCGCACCCATTTCGTGTCCATGTGCATACCGCAGTCCTGGGGGGTCAGATAGGGCGTCACCGGCAGACCCTCCACCTCGTAGATGCCCGGCACGCCCCCTGCCATGCGGTCGGGGTAGGTCTCCCCGGACAGACCCTCATAGGTAAAGCCCTCCGCTAATGCGGGCAGCACAAAGCGCATGCCGAACACAGGCAGCTCCGGCAGGCCCTCCAGCCCGTGATAGTGTACCCTGACCAGGATCCGCCCCCGGGCGTCCACCCGGTAGCCCACCTCCACGGTGGCCGCGGGCACGGTGACGGTGGCGTAGGTATAGACGATCTCCGCCGCGGCGGCAGTCTCCGTTCCGGTATAGCGGTTATTGCCCAGCGGATCCGGCTGCTGTTTGTCCTCGCCGTCCACCAAAACCTTTGTCCCGGTGCAGCGGATGAACTTATCCGCCGCCAACCATATACCGCTGCGCAGATGGAATCCGTTGCCCCGGTCATTGTCCGTCAGCGCCCGCCAAAAGGTGGGCGCAGGCCCCCGGTACATCCACTCCCTGCCGTTTTTTACCAGAGATTCCAGACTCTTGTCGCCGTAGTTGAAGATATAGGCAAAGCCCTCTCCGTGCAGCCCCAGGGTGCAGTCTCCGTACACCACCCGCATCTTTGCTCCCGCACACATATCCGGCGCCGCCCCTCCCGGCCCTGCTGTCTCGGGACTTCCCGGCTCCTTTTTGTTTTCCTCCGTCCGCGTATCAGGCGCCGCGCTGTCTGACCCGGTATCTGTCAGGGACCCGCTTCTCTCTTTACCGATATTTTCCATAATAATACCTCACTTCCTGCAATGCCGGTTTGGGCGTTCTGTCCGCGAACAGGATCCCGTTGCCGGAAAACTCATAATCCGCGGGCCGATCCTCAAAATCCCCGCCGTAGCGCAGCACTTTTCTGCCTGTCACCTCGTCCTCCACCTCGATGGCCTGGTCCATATAGTCCCAGATGAATGCGCCCTGATACATCTCAAATCTGTCCAGCAGATCCATATAGGACTTCATGCCGCCCATGGAATTGCCCATGTCGTGCATATATTCGCAGAGGATAAAGGGCTTTTTCGGGGCGTTTGACAGATATTCGGCTATCCCCTCCGGAGGGGCATACATCTGGCTCTCCACATCCGAGATCCGATCCTCATATGCCCGGTTGTGAACCACGCCCTCATAATGTACCAGTCTCCCCGGGTCTTTTTCCTTGAAAAATGCATGCATGGCAGCCAGGTTGTCCCCCGCGTGGGACTCATTTCCCAGAGACCACATCAGGATCGCCGGGTGGTTTTTGAAAGTCTCGAAATGGGTTCTGGCCCGGTCCAGCACCGCCTCCCTCCAGGCGGGAAAGCTGCCCGGGATATTCCAGGAGGTCTCGTCCCCGCCCGGTTTCTGCCAGGAACCGTGGGTCTCCAGATTGGTCTCGGAGATCATGTAGATCCCGTGGCGGTCGCACAGATAATACCAGGGGATCCGGTTGGGGTAGTGGCTGGTGCGCACCGCGTTGATATGGTTCTCCTCAAATATGCGGATGTCCTGCTCCATGTCCCGCTCCGTGATGACTCTGCCGCCTGTGGCGCTCCACTCGTGGCGGTTCACCCCGGTGAAGACCAGCCGCCTGCCGTTTAGGCGGATCACCTTGTCCACGATCTCGATCCGCCGGAAACCGATGTCGTAGGGCACCAATTCCAGAATCTCGTCCTTCGGCCCCAGCAGCGTGAGCAGCAGCCGATAGAGGCAGGGATTGTGATTGTCCCAGGGCGTCACGCTGCCGACCCGCTGCGACTCCATGTGTATACTGCGGGCCGCCGGGAGCGTGACAGACCAGAGCTGGCGGCCCGCCTCATCCTGCAGGGATACCTCCACCCGGTAGGAGCCCTTTGCCCGCTCCGCCATGCCGGACGCCGTAAAGGGCGGCACGTCCCTGCCGATCCAGAGGGCAGTCGCGCCGTCCTCCTCCAACGCGGCAGCCGCCTCCCCCCGGGCGTCAAGCTGCAGCTCCAGCTCCAGGCTGCCGGAGGCGTTGTCCTCGTGCAGTCTGGGTTTGGCCCACATATCCTCCACATGCAGCAGAGGCCTGGCGTACAGATACACGCTGCGGAAAATACCGAAAAACCGAAAGAAATCCTGATCCTCCAGATAAGCCGCGCTGCTGCGCTTATGTACCTCCACCGCCAGCACATTGCCCCGCTCCCGGATATAGGGGGTCAGGTCAAGCTCCGAGGGGGTAAAACTGTCCTCCGCGTAGCCGATGAACTGGCCGTTCAGCCACAGGTACATGGCCTGCTCCACGCCCTCAAAGCAGACTCTTACGGGCTTGCCCCGCAGCGCCGGATCCAGGTCGAAGACCTTAACATAGGAGCCCACCGGGTTGTAGGATGCCTGGCTGAAACTGCCGTCCCCCGCCCAGGCCGCCGCGCCGTTGCCGGACTTTTCACAGGCGGCCGCCGCGCTCCCTGATCCGTCGCTTGACTTCCCACATGCGTCCGCCAGGCCGCCTGTGCCGCCGCGCTCCTCACACGCGGCCGCCATATCCGTTTCTCCGTCGGGCCAGGTTCCCTCCACCGTGCAGGCGGGGCGGCGAAACATCTTCCCCTCCCAGGGGTACATCACATTGATATAATGTATCTTGTCATAGCCCGCCATCTCGATATGCATGGGCACGGGAATGCTGTCCCATCCCGTCCTGTCGCAGTCCTCCCGGTAAAAATCCACGGGTCTGCTGCCCGCATTCACAGAAAAGCAGAACTGCCATTCCCCGTCCAGGCACTGCCGCAATGTAAATTCCTCCGCCGCCATGCTCTCCCGATCCGCGTAATACCTGTGATCGCTGTGGGCCGGAACCTGCCCCACCCGGAACACCCGGGGATCGTCCAGCCATCTGATGTCTGCCTGCATTGTTAGTCCTCCTCACATGAAATTATTTTGCCGTAACTTTACCTCATCTTTTCATTACATACTGAAAATAATTCGTCGTCATATTTGATCTATATATACATCGTGACCTACATGTCAGCACATCATATACCATCAGCCGCTCTATGGATGCATTGAAAAACCCTGGAAAAGACTTGACATAGAAAAATTCCCTTCCGTTATCACTCCACCTGGAATTTGTCCACAACAAAACCCCATAGTAAGTATTCCATCCTCCCCTGGCTATGCAATTGCTCTTTTGCGTCCTTATGTCATATAAATATATTTTTTTAATACTGTTCCCCATTGTATAGGCCACCAGGCCAGTCTCTGGCATTACTACGTAATCAGAAAATACAGCCTTCGCTATTGGGGTTTTTTCTTTGCTTTCCATATCATATTGACATATTGCTCCATTGGATATATACCAAAGGCTACCATTATGAATCGTCCAGCAGCGTCCCGACTCTCCTTTGCAAATATCATATCTCCCTGAATTCAAATCGTAAAACAGCCATTTTATGCCGTCCCTATTGTCTATATAGGAAACAAAAACCTTATCCCCTCCACTGTATAACAATATTTTTGATGCCATTGCAGTATTGTCTATCAGTGCGGCTATTTCCTTTGCTGCATCCAGCGTTTCAACCGACTTGGTAGCCAAATCATACCTAAGTATCTCAAAACCCTCGTCATCACTTTTACTTATACCTGTAATAAAGGTCTCCTCATCGTTTATGACGCAATCATTGAGATTTCCCTGCACCTTGCCTATCTCAACCGTAGCGTTAATTCTGGAATTATACTGGTAAATGGTCGTACATTCTTTGTCATATGTCCCATCATATTCTGTAAAAAATATATTTTCTTGCCGCGCGTAGTATAGGTTTACAATCAAAACCGTGAGGTCGATAATTCCTGCCAAAACAAATATACACACCCAAAGTATCCGCTTTGTTTTTTTCACACCTATATCGCACCTTCTTTTCTTCCCAGCCTTCCAGCCAGCCGCGTCTGTTTCCCTCACTCCTTTTCATATGCCGTATTCAGTATCGTCTGATCATCACAACCTTTCTCCAATACGTCAACTGCTCTTTTATGAATATCGGGAAACTCATAATGATCATAACACATATTTCCATAAATGTCTCCTGCTTAATACTGTCTATTCCATTGGTATATGGTGGTTTGCTGTCTATTCTTTAATAATTTGACTTTCTCCATTTTCATTAATAAGCACAATTTTAATTAATTCCTCCAAAGCTGCCGGATATTTAAAATGAAAAACTACAACTTTATTATCTTTCAAAAAATAAACGGGACGTGGCATTCCGCTACCAATCCATGCATCTGGCTCCCCTAATCTATCATTAATGTCGTATGCTGAATTTTTAAGTTCTATATCGTAAATATCTTCGATTGTCAATTTTCTACCCGTAGACGTATACTCAACCTCAAATCCCTCAACATCAATAACCATTTTGTTTCTCCCTCTACTAAATAATAGATAGATGATGCCTAATCCAACCATTATTAGCACTGCAAACAGTATCATTTTTTTATTTGTCATGACATCCCTCCGTAATATAAAAGAAACCAACAACTATATTGTACTTATTTTTCCGTTAGATTAACTACTAACAAAACTGCATAGCCTCCATTCATGTCGGTTTCATATTCTTGAAAAATAAAACCGATTGCTCTTGCATCCGCTTTGGCCAATTCGATTAATCTTTGATTTCCTGTCTCTGCGCCTGCTGCAATGATATTATCTGATGGATCATTTTCCACGCCGTCTTTGGTCTGGAGGGCAGCGGTCATGTGGTTGGCAGCGTCGAAGGTAAATATCTTCAGCAGTTGTTCAGTTGTTCTCCTGTGGTTACTGTCGTCAGGTTGCCCCTGCGGTCGTAGGTATAGGTCTGTTCTTGTCACGCATCTATGAGGGCGGTCATCTGGTTGTTGGCATTGTATCGGTATGTGGTCAGGGTGGGGGGGCTGGCCGGTGTAGTCTTCTTTGGCGGTGCGGTTGCCCAGGGCATCGTAGGTGTATTTTCTCAGGGGTTGTCCGTCCCGGGTCACGCCGGTCAGGCGGCTTAGGGGGTCGTAGGCGTAGGTTATGGCGCCGCCGGGGGCGGTCAGTGTGGTGAGCTGGCCTTTTTCGTTGTAGGTGTAGGTGGTTTGGGGTGTCTATCATTTGTTCTTTGTTGGATATCCCAACAT
>CAJUAH010000027.1:8779-53675 GCA_910584375.1 uncultured Acetatifactor sp. | reverse complement strand
AGAATAATGTAAGAGATTTTGCTTCAATAAATGAACTTACAGTTTTGTCTAATTTAGAAACACATAATGCACAAATGATTCGTGAGGGTAGAGATAAGGCAGAAAGATTTCATATTTTAAAAGGGATTGCAGAGTATCAGTTGAATGTTCTTAAAGCGGCGGAACAGATAAAATTAATTGAGAAAAAGTGATATACAAGTATGGTTTTGATTGTGGAAAGGTATGGTTATTGATATGAAATATTCAGCAAAATCAAAACCGGGATGGAAGGGATTGCCAAAGATTATAATGTCAGGAATTCAGTATCGGCGATTTTTTGAATCAAGTGTGTTCTGAAGATGGGGGTGGACATTTATTGGACATCCAGTAAAGGAGATGATGGCCTCCAATATTGTAGCAATAATGTAACACTAGCCAACGAGTTTTCAAGGGAAATCGGGACAAAAAGTATAAAAGGATTTGTAGCAACTACTTGACACCAGCGGGGATCGTGCGGGGGAACGATGTGTTCCTGTACGGGGAGAAGGTGAAAGCTTACCTGCGGGCCGGAGCCAGGCCGCTGCGGAGGGAGGGGGAAATGCTGAGCGACCGGGTTGGATTTGGGGTGGTCTGCGTCGAAGAAAGTCTGCCGAAATAAGACAAAATAATATGATTAAGGAGCATAATGTGGCGAAAAAGATTTTATTTTTGTCTGCCTTATGGTATACTCCTTAAAAGAGGATATAATATAGTTTGGATAGCAGATATAACGAAATAGAAAGCTTATATACAGCCTGCAAATAAAAAGTCAAGGCTAAATTAGAGAATATTGAAAATTTTATACAGGTTGAAAATTAGGTATCAAAATTAGACCACCACATTGTGCCGGTCTGGTAAGAATGTATGTCAAAGCTGCTCTGATTTTGGAAGTGATGCCAGATATTCTTTCACTCTTCCATAGTAGATGCGTAAAAACTTATTGGCACCGGCTGTCATATAGACATAGTAAGGCTTTCCCTGGGCGCGTTTCTTATCCATAAACAAATAGACAGGGTCATCCTGCGGCTTGGTCTTGATCAGAACGTCCATGACTTGAAATAAAGTCTTACGGAGGGTGCCGGAACCTCTTTTGGAAGCCGGAACACTTTTCTGTTCATAAGAGCCTGATTCATTTACCCCGGGGTCAACGCCGGCAAAGGCTGTGATGGCTCCCTTATGGGTAAAGCGGGAGACATCCCCGATCTCGGCCATGAGCTGGGGACCGAGGGATTTACCAACCCCCTTCATAGCCATTACTACAGGATATTCCGGCAGCCTGGGAAACAGTATTTAATTGTTCCACGGCCTGTTTGATGATCAGTTTGGTCAGGTCATCTTTGGGAAGTACGGAAACAAGCTCCCTGGATGTTTCGTATATTTCTTCAGCCTTTGTTTTGCTGAAGTTGTACTTCTTACGGCTGCACCATTTCTGATAATGGTCAGTAAATGCGTTTAGGGACAGTTTACGAACACAATCCACATGCCAGTAGGCGGCTATAAAATCGACCCACTTTTGGCTGCCGTCTTCACGGGCAGGGCTGTCAAAGAAAGCATTTGCACCCGGGAAAGTCTGGTCAAGGATGCCGATGAGGTTGTTCTTCATGGCAGTTTTGTGTTTCATGTAAAAATCAAACTGGCGGTTCAGGGTCTTTAACTGATTACGGATCTCATCCATGAGGCTATAGTGTTTCAATTCCGTCCAGCTGTCAAGGGCATAGCGGGCGATTTTTACAGAATCCGCTTTGTCAGACTTGACTTTCCGGAGGGAATTATCGCCGAAATCCTTAATGAGTTTTGGATTTACGGCACTCACAAAAAGGTCTGCCCGTGAGAGCTCATGCGCAAGTGGTTCATAATAACGTCCTGTATGCTCCATGACAATACGGGATTCTCCATCAATGGATTTAATATACTCGATCAGGGAGCGGATACCGCTGGATGTGTGCCGTACTTCAAATGGTTTGGAAGCAATTTCACCATAAGGGCGAAGGACAGCCACCATGCTTTTACCTTTGGAAACATCAATGCCTACTGCGTTCATGTTCATAAATTTGTCACTCCTTAAGATTATTGCAATGGATCAGGACTGGTTTTACTCATTGCCTATTCAATCTACTGTGGTGTGACACGAACGTACCGGGTGGCAGTTCAACCTGCATAAAACGAATGCTGCGAATGAGGAGCCGGTTATCAGTCTGTGTTACGGACGCGAAGTCCAAGAAAGGAAGCCGATAAACCATTGCTCCATACGTTCTAACAGCTAAGCAACAAGATGGGTAATTCCTTACTGGCTGTAAGGGATATTAACCATAAATATATTGTAGTAGAAAGGAGCAGGGAAGAATGGTCAAGTCTGAAAAAAAATATGCGTTGAATGATATATATATTGGCATGATGGCAAAGGCTGAACAGCTCAGCGAAATATATAATAAGTATATGATACTGTTGTTTGATGACACCGAGAGTAAGACGGGAAAGCTTGTGTTTTGTGGGGATGTACAAAATCAGGAATATGATAGTTGGTTTATGCAGTCGAAACCGATAACGCCTATTTATAATGATAAAGAGGAATTGGAGGATATGGCTGTATATGACGAGTAAATATATAGAGATTGAAATGCAGCCTACGACTTGTGGGATAGGAGGTTCCTTCAGTACAGAAGCAAGTTTTTGCCTGGATAATTTTAAAGCGCCTTTTTATGACATCGAAGTGAAAATTGATACGGGTTGTTCGATCAGTACTATTCCGCTCAAAAGGCTGAAAGTTTCTGACGCACTGTGTAAAACCCTGAAAAGGACAGATGTTGCGAAGGGTATACCATATTTTTTGAGTTACGGAATTGAATCTGGCGGATTAAGGCACGAAATTCCGGTCACAGATGAGGAGAAAATGGAGTGCCCAGCGATGAAATTTGAGCACGGGATATCTGATTTCATGATAGGCGGAGTAAAAATACCATCTGATAAGATATGCCTGAATTATGATCGAAAAGGAAATATTTTGATTGGAATGAATATTTTAAAGGATTGGGATATACATATTGGTGTTAGTAAAGTAACAGGAAAGAGTTTGCTCCTTGCTTGTCCGATAAAAAATGGATGTAGAGAGTATATGGATGCGTTGGAGCTGCATTTTGGAATTTTCTGATTAAGAATATAGGACCCTATAGAAAACAGTATAATGGTGAAATATCTTTAAATTAAAATAGGAAATCTACAATGAATATAGAAGCATACAACCTGGATTCCCTCCGAAAACTGGTGAGGAGCCTCCAAGAAGAAAACAGAAGACTGAAAACGCAGTTGGATAAGGCAAACATTGCTTATGAGCCGCTCCATGTATTTGATGGGGGAATCGAAAGCAGGGAGGAGTATGACCCGGATCAGGGAGGGCGCATTGTAAGCAAATACATCACGGAAGATTTGGCAAAGCAGTATTTTGCGATGTTTTGGGGAAGAACGGATGTATATGCCAAACGGGGCGCAAAGGGAGGGTATTTTCCGCAATGCGACAACAGGTGGAACGAGCGGAAGTGCCCAAAGCAGCGTGGGGAAAAGGTGAATTGTGAGAACTGCGAGCACCGGGCATGGACTAAGCTTGAACCGAAAAAAATCATGGAACATCTTCTTGGATACAGGGAAGATGGCGCGGATGTACTGGGTATTTATCCGCTGTTTCCGGACGGTACATGCCGGTTTATTGTCTTTGATTTTGATAATCACGAGAAAGGCGCCGAAAAGACGGATTTTGCCAACGATGACGATGCATGGCATGAAGAGGTGGACGCCTTAAGGCTGATCTGCGAAAGAAGCGGGATAACGCCATTGGTGGAGAGGTCGAGATCCGGAAGAGGGGCGCATGTCTGGATATTCTTCAAGCGGCCGGTGTCGGCGTCTCTCGCAAGAAATTTTGGCTTTCTTTTGCTGGATAAGGGTTCCACATTGATAAACCTGAAATCCTTCCATTACTATGACCGAATGTATCCGTCTCAGGATGCTGCAAACAGAATAGGGAATCTGGTCGCGCTGCCGTTGCAGGGGCGGGCGCTGAAAGATGGAAACAGTGCTTTTGTAGATAAAAATTGGAATGCGTATCCTGATCAATGGGATATTTTGCTGAACCATACGCCAAAGCTCTCAGTAGAAGATATAGAAAGTCTTATGGTTAAATGGCAGGAAGATCTTGCCGAAAAGAATGGAATATTGGATTTAACAGTTCCTCAGAATCGCCCGAAACCGTGGAAGAAGGAAGTGGGTTTTGCCCCGTCGGATGTGGTGGGAAAAATGCACATTGTTCTCGGGGATGGTATCTATATCGACACATTAAATCTAATGCCGCGTCTGCAAAACCAGATCAGAAGTATGGCGGCTTTTGACAATCCCATATTTTATAAAAATAAAAGTCTTGGATATTCCAATTATAATAATTTCAGCGCAGTATATATGGGAAGGGATACGGAGGGGTATATCTGTATTCCCAGAGGTCTTTCGGACAATCTGGTTGCGCTCTGTAAGACAGCGGGCATAGACTGTGAAATCGAGGATCACAGGCAAAAGGGCAGGCCCATACGGGTCTCGTTTCAAGGCACGCTGAAAATGCAGCAGGATTTGGCGGCGCAGCGCCTGCTTTCTTTTGAAAACGGTGTTCTCAGCGCGGCTACTGCGTTTGGTAAAACGGTAGTTTGCAGTTATCTGATCGCAGAGAGAAAGGTGAGTACACTTATATTGGTGCATAGTAAGGAGCTGCTGGAACAATGGGTAGATGAACTGAACAGGTTTCTGGTGGTAGATGAGGAACCGCCGATGTACGAGACCAAAAGTGGCAGGAAAAAGCGGAGAGACAGTGTGATAGGCATTTTGCACGGCAGTAAGAACACTATGACCGGTATTATCGATGTGGCTATGGTGGGCTCTCTCTACAGCAAGGGGAAATTTCAGGAAACAATAAATTCGTATGGTATGGTTTTGATGGACGAGTGCCACCACGGCGGTTCTCTCACATCCGTTCAGGTCATGCAGAAGGTGAATGCCAGGTATGTTTACGGCGTTTCGGCAACGCCGAAAAGAGGGGACGATTTGGAGAAAATCGTTTATATGCTGTTAGGGCCGGTCAGACACAGTTACACCGCAAAAGAAAGGGCGGAGGAACAGGGAATCGGGCACTATGTATATCCACGGTATACAAGAATGGTTGGAACGGAGGAAAACAAAAGGGATATAAACGTCGCCTATTCCTTGATCAGCAGGAATCCGGCCAGAAATAATATGATTCTCGAGGATACGAGAGCCTGTGTGAAAGCGGGCAGGACGCCGGTGATATTGACCAGATACAAGGAGCAGGCAAAATATCTGTATGACCGTTTGCGGAAAGACGCGGATCATGTGTTTCTCTTATATGGCGACAACAGTGATAAAGAAAATGCGGATATACGAAAAAAATTAAAGGAAGTAACAAAGGCGCACAGCTTAATTTTGGTGGCAACAGGACAGAAAATAGGGGAGGGGTTTGACTATCCTCGACTGGACACGCTGATGCTGGCCGCCCCGGTGTCCTTTGGCGGTAGGCTGGAGCAGTATCTTGGAAGAATGAACCGGGATTATGAGGGAAAAACAGAAGTGATTGTGTATGACTATATAGATTCGCATATTCAATGGTTTGACAATATGTATGCGAAGAGACTGCGTACTTATAAACGGACGGGATTTCGTCTGCTTTCAGATAGTGTCAGTTCAAAACAAACGGTTCATGCAATTTACGATTCCGGAAATTATACGGATGTGTTTGAAAGGGATATTGTGGAGGCGGGAAAGAAAATTATCTTGTCCAGTCCGGAGCTTACGCAGGATAAGGTGGAGCGTTTTATGGAGCTTGTAAAGCCGAGACAGGAGCAGGGAGTGGCAGTAACGGTCATTACCATAGACCCACAGAATAAAGCATTTGAAAGTCAGGAGTTTGGCCAATGGATCCTTCGGGAGATGTGGCACGGCGGGATGAACCTGCTTGGCAGAGAGGACGCCTGGGATAATTTAATGAGAATTAAGTCTGCCGATATTGCGGCGGAATTGTTGGAAATGGCATTGGGGAAAGGGAGAAATCTTTGATGCAATACAATGTGGGAATATGTGACGACGGCAAAAATATTTGCGCATCGCTGGAGGAAATGGTGCTGCGGTATGCCCAAAAGAGCAAACACAAAATGGATGTCGGGGTATGGTACACAGGGGAAGAATTGTGCAGGTATCTTGAGCAGGGCGGCCATCTGGATATTTTGTTTCTGGATATAGAGCTGATAAGGCTGACAGGAATGGAGGTGGGCGACTTTATCAGAAACAAACTGGAGAACAGAGGGATGCAGATCATTTACATATCGGGGGAACCTTCTTACGCGCAGAAACTGTTCAAGACGCAGCCCATGGATTTTCTGGTTAAACCTATTTCCGTGCAGCAGATCGAGGACGCCCTTGAACTGGCCGTCAAACTGCTGGGAAAAAATGAGGAATGCTTTGCGATTCAAAACGGCAGGGACTACTATTATATCTCATACGGTGATATTATTTATTTTGAGAGCGCGGGGCGTAAAATTAAAATAGTGGCGACGGATGCGGAAAAAGAATTTTACGGAGCGATAAGAGAGCTGGAGAAAAAGTTGCCCAGGGAGTATTTTACCGTCCATCGGTCATATGTGATAAACAGGACGCATGTAGCGCGGTATACATATGAGACAGTGGAGATGGATAATCACGCGGTACTGCCGATCAGCAAAGCATATCGAAAACAAGTGAGGGAAAGACTGCTGAGGGGATAAAGATGACGGACTTTATTATTTGTGTTACAACAAATTTGTTTAGAGTTTATTTGATCAGCAGATTTATCCGCATATTTTTGTCATATGAGGAAAAAGACGGCAGCCGGATGCGGCATATGTTGGCATATGGGGGATTTTTCATAGTTAATACGGCGGCGTATCTGATTTTTCATAGAGTATGGGTCAATATTGCCTGTAATCTGGCGGGGATTGGGCTTATTGTTCTGACATACACAAGATCTATCAAGATGATTTTATTTGTGACCTGTTCTGTATATATGATAAACATGGGATGCAGTATGATTTCTGTTCTGCCGTTTATTAAATATAAGGACGGTGAGGGATTTGATCAGATTTATGAGGTAATCGACGTATTTCTGATATTGGTGTGTGAGCTGCTCACGGAAAAAATTGTGGATTCCCGGCGGAAAATGAAAGGGGTTAAAAATATAGCGTTAGGCTTGGTGCCACTGTGCAGTATTGGGATGCTTTGTATGATGATTTATACGAAGAGCTGCACCGTGACAGGGCTTGTAATAATCAGCGCAGGGCTTATAATCGTTAATTTTTTTACCTATTATCTGTACAATGTACTTTCCGATACTTTTTTTCATCAATATGAGAATGAAACGTTGCGACAGGAGATACAGGGTTATGCAAATCAGTTGGAGATAATGCTGCGGGGAGAGGAAAAAGTAAAAGCGCTGCGGCATGACATGAAACATCATATGAACGAGTTGAAGATATTGGCCGCAAGAGGAGAGAACAGGGCGATCGAAGAATATATAGGCGATATGGAAGAATTTATAACAAATCCCAATGAGATTGTGTCCTCCGGCAATCTTGAGATAGACAGTGTGATGAATTACCTGATTCGCAGGGCAAAGGAAGAACTGCGCACTGTAAATGTAAATGTGCGACTTCCGAAGTCTGTAAGCCACTCCTTTGATATCAACATAATTCTTGGAAATCTGTTGGAGAACGGCATCGAGGCGGCAAGGCAGACAGATGAGAAGAGACTGGATATAGATATTGCATTGCAGCAGGGTATTTTGAGGATTCAGGTTGAAAACAGTTATGATGGAAAAATTGTTTTTGACAGGGAAAAGGAACATAAAAGGTTGCTTACTACAAAAAAAGCAAATGGGTTCCATGGCATTGGCCTGGAGAACGTAAGGAAAATTGTGGAGAAATATGACGGTATTATGGAGGTTTGTCCAGAGGGGAATATATTTCGGGTAATGTTGGTTTTATATATTTCAGACGATGAAAAATAAGATCATCAGCAGGATCCATTTTGAGGAAAAGTCCAATCAGTACATAAACAGTACCCAATTAATACAAGAAACGGCACAATAAGATTATTTGTGCTAATATCAGTTGCAGATCGTGAAAAAAAGACAGTGGACGGAGGCAAGCCGACTGTTGTGGAGAGGACGGGTAAAATATGCGACTGATGAAGAGGAGATGGAGTGTGATTGTATTAGGCGCTGCGATTGCCTTGACTGGGTGCGGAGGCGGAGAGGCCGATAAAGTCTCGGGAACCGGGGATGTGGAGACAGAGATCGGCGGCATAAAAATTGATACCCAGACTGAGCGTGAGCAAAGCGGACAGGGGCCGGACGGGCAGGAGAAAACCGCATTGACATTGGGAGCCTGCGAGACTCCGTGGGAGCTGACGCGCGCGGTGGAGGCTTATAATGCGGGGAGCGGGAAATACTGTGTCAAGATCGTGGATTATACACAGGAGTATCCAGATTATGATACTGCGCAGGAGAGGTTGAAACTGGATCTGGCCACTTCAAAAGGACCGGATTTGATCTGGGCAGGGGATCTGATCGTGGATGAATTGGGATATGCGGGTGTGCTGGCGGATCTGAATGTATATCTCACACCGGAGAGCAGGGAGAAGTATATAACAAATATTTTGGACTGCGCACAGACGGGAGACGCCCTCTATGAGATGGCGGCCACTTTTGAACTTGGATTTATTGCCGGGGACAGTGGGAAACTGGGGGCGGAGAACGGTTGGACGGTGGCGGATATGTTGGAGATATTTCGCGCAAATGATAAGGACGCCGATGCGCTGGGAGGCGTTGGAATATATACGGCCCAGGAGCTGACTCTGCATGCCATAGGGGATTTTGTAGACTGGAATGCCGGAACGGCAGATTTCTGTAATCAGGAATTTTATGATATTCTGGAGTTTTGCAGGGATGAGAGCGGCTGGGTAAAGGTCACGCGGGAAAGTATGGCAGCAGGAACCCATCTGGCTGCCCGGAGTGGGATTTCGGATATAACCGATATACAGTATATGAATTGGCTGTTTGGGAATGATTGGGTGGTAAAGGGGTGGCCCTGTAACCGGGGGACAGGCGTAAAAGTATCTTTCAGCAATTCATTTGCCATAAGTTCCGGCAGCCGGTGCCCGGAGGGGGCCTGGGATTTTCTGGAGTATTACATGACTTTGGACTGGCTGGAAGAATACACCGCGCTTTATCCGGATATCCCGCCGAAAACGTATGCGAGTATTCACGGTTTGCCGCTTAACAGACTTGCGTTTGAGGAAATGCTGGAATGGTCTACGGTGCAACAGTACTACGAGGATACGGGAGAACCGTTGCCCCTCTATTTTGGAGAGGGAAGTATACCGGATTTTTATGCCAACTCTGAGGAGGACGTGGAGAGGATCAGGGAGATCGTGGCGCTTGCGGACGGAAAGAGTATGCCGGTTTTGTCGTTTGTCAGTCAGATTATCGGGGAGGAGATCAGCGGGTATAAGGAAGGCGTTTTATCGGCAGAGCAGACAGCGGCAAAGATTCAGAACAGGGTGCAGTTATATTTGGATGAACAGAAATAGGGAAATTGGAGTAAAAAGGAACCAGCTTACGAAAGAGATGATTCGCGATAAACTGTCAGAGGTGTCTGCATTCGGTATCTCAGCTTACACCATATTTTATCAGGATACGAAGGACTGGTTCTCTGTTTTTAATGAATGGGATTACGAAGGGCGATATGATGCGGATCTACAGTTGATGGATTCTCTGGGAAAGATATTTGGTTCGTCGGCGACCGAGCTTGCAGGATCTGGCACAGTCATTAATTGCGTTCTAAAACTTATTCTCTTAACTCCAGCAGCTTACAAGGTTCCACACCCAGAGCCCGGGCAATATTGAAAAGCGCTTCCATGGAAAAGGGGCGAATGATATTGGGCGCTTCGATGGCGCTGAGATGGGAACGGCTTAACCCTGCTTTTTCGGCCAGATTGTCCTGTGTCATTCCTGCGCGTTTACGGTAAAATGCTATATTCAGTCCAACTTCGATATAGTAATCCCTGTTATCAAAGGTAACACAATCATTTGGCATGGCACACCTCCTGTTTATATTATTTTATCTGTAGAAATAAAAAGCATAAATTATCTATAGAAAAGCTATTGCTTTATTACGCAAAGCAAAGTATAATGTAAGCGGATAGCAGGACATCGGCCTGAACAGACCGGTGGAATGTTGCCCTCGGGAAAAGCGGGCTGTTTATTCCCCTTACAGCTCGCCAGTTTTCCCTTGTCTGATCTAAACATTTTCCACGAATCAATTTCCCATATACATTCCCATACAAGATTGCCCCAAATGCAAGCGTTTGAACCGTTGACAACTTGCCCCAAATGCGTTACCTTAAAAATAGCTTATGAGGGAGCGTGGGCTTTGCACCGCATATCTGCATGACCGCCATTTCAGGCAAGGGGAGTATTTCAATGAGAAGAATCCTAAAAAATACCATACTGACTATACTGATTCTGACTCTGGGCGTTTCCACCGCCCTGCTGGCCTGGATGCATTTTTACGCGCCGGATGAAAGCGATTTGGCCGGGGAGTGGGTCACGGAGCTGGATCTGACCGAGCAGGCGGCGGTCAGGGCCCTGGCCTGGCTGCAGGAGATAGAGGCCGTCTCCGTCTCGCTGGAGGAGGTGCAGGCTCATATGCCGGAATTGACCGTGCAGGTCGATATGATTCTGGAGCAGACCGTTCCCGGGGAGGGAAACTTCAGCTGCCATGTCCTGCCCGAGAGCTACGATGCCTGTGAGCGGGCGGCCTATGAGGCCGTCGCGGAGGTCTTTCGGAATCTGACGGCGGAGAGGCTGCGCATGGCGGGCTATACAGGCGGCACGGACAGCGAAAGCGTGGAAGAACTGGCAGCCGAGACCTTTGGCATGTCCACTGTCTCCTATCTGCTGTCTTACGGCCCGGACCTGCTGCCCGCGTTGGAGGATCTACAGATCGAGTATGAAGGCAGCGGGACTTACCTGACGGAGGATGATATTTTGACCAGACAGTTTGAGTCCGGCCGTCCCGGCGCTGTCAGGAGAGAGCGCTATATTTGGAAAGATGCCTGCCTGATCCTGTCGGAAGAAAGCGAGTCTGCCATTCCGGGCCTGTTTCCGGATCATTATCCGATCCTGTATACTTTAAAACAGCCGGCGGAATATTGAATGCTCAGGAAAAGGAGTTCTGTTAATTATGAAAAAGATCCTGCGAAGAACAAGTTGCTTTATATTGACCGTGTTTCTGCTGTGTTCCCTGCTGCCCGCCAGGGTATCCGCAGGGTACGATCTGCCCGGAACCTGTCAGGCGCAGACGGACACCGGAGCTGCATGCACCG
Source organism: uncultured Acetatifactor sp. (assembly GCA_910584375.1). GTDB lineage: Bacteria > Bacillota > Clostridia > Lachnospirales > Lachnospiraceae > Acetatifactor. The sequence goes on along the minus strand of CAJUAH010000027.1, from coordinate 42,194 downwards.
TGAAGACGCTGGATCATGACTACGCCCGCAACACCTATTATTCCCTGCGGGATATCGCCATGCTCCTCAAGGATACGGACAAATGTTTCTCCCTGGAGATCACGAGAAATACCGTTTCCATGGTTCTGGGAAACGCCTATGCGCCGGTGGGGGTGGAAAACGCCCTCTGGGAGAGCGGTGACAAACTGGATGTCTCCCTGCGACGGAACGAGTTTAAGGTGAACGGGCAGGATGTATTTTATTTTACCTTTATCCTAAAACTCCCCTCCGGCTATTATGACTGTTTCATCATGGCTGCGGATCTGGCCATGATCCTGGATGTGGACATGGCTGTTCCCGGGGAGGACTCTTTGGAGATTCGTACCCAGGAGCCGTTTTTCGTCTCTCCTTCCGCCCTGGAACAGGCGGGATATTTCTACGGAGTCAACGGCGTGTTGGTAGGGGACGCCACCACGGGAGAGGTCTATTACGCTTATCAGGCCGGCGAGCCCTACCCCATAGCCAGCACTTCCAAGCTGATGACCTGCCTGTTGACCATGGAGGCTCTCGCGGCGGGACAGATCACTTTGGAGCAGCAGGTCACGGTCTCCGGGGCGGCCCAGGCGCTGGCGGCCTCCGGTGACGGGGTGATTCCGCTGGAGGCCGGTGGGCAGATCACGGTTCGGGAACTCCTGCTGGGCGCCCTGCTGCCCTCCAGCAACGAGTGCGCCCTCTCCCTGGCGGAGGCGGTGGCAGGATCGGAGGAGGCTTTTGTGCGGCAGATGAACGAAAAAGCCCAGGAGCTGGGGCTGTCCCAGGCCGTCTTTTTCAACAGCCACGGCCTGCCCTCCTACACGGAAGATCCCGTCCCGGCCAAGCGGCAGAACCGCATGAGCGCGGAGGATATGTTCCGGCTGGTATCCTACATTTTGAGAGTCTATCCCCAGATCACGGATTATACTTCCCTACAGGAGGCCACGCTGGGATCCCTCGACCTGGAGGTGCGCAACAGCAATCCGCTCCTGCGCAATATGCCGGAAGTCACCGGGCTGAAAACCGGGACCACCAACAAGGCCGGAGCCTGCCTGGTCACGTCTCTGACCGCCGGGGACGGGGCGGCGGCGCACGACCTGGTGGTCGTCGTGCTGGGCACCGAGGATTCCATAGAGAGGGGGCGGGTCTCGGGGCTGCTGGCCAGATACGCCCTGCAGGTCTTCCGCACGGGGATGGACAGCCCGGAGGACGGGACGGCAGCGGGGAACCTTCCCACCCATGCGGAGGCGGCGGTAGAGCAGATATTGCGGACTGCCAGGAAACACTGATATATTACGAAACAGGAGGTTTGTCGTGGGAATGTTTGGAAAAAAGAGAGAAAAAGCTCAGGAACCGCAACCGGAGATGAAAGAGTACATCCCGGGGGGCGGAGGGGGAACCATTGTCACAAAATCCATCTTAAACGGCACGTCGAAACTGAAATGGCTGTTCAGGCAGGAGGCCGGACAGGGAAACGGCTGGGTGGCCTTTGGCGACAGGGACTCCCAGGCGTATGTGGACGATCCCAACAATATGGTCATCGTGGCTTTCAATACCCTGGCAAATATCGAGCCCACGGTGGCGAATGTGTTTTATATGCCGGTGGGCAGCGACCTGGAATTTCGCAGTGATAAGACCGGGAAATATTTTGTGGACACAAAGACCGGAAAGGAGATCCGGGAGCCGGTGAAACATCCGGGGCAGATTGCCTTTGAGAAGAATCTGAAGTTTTTGAACCAAGAGACATACCCGACATCTTTTTTTGAAGGTTTGTTTACCGGAAAAGCCAGGATAGAGGTGATCCGGGCGGGAGAGGCGGATTTTCCCACCGGGGAGGTGGTCATAGCGGATCCCATCGCTTACTTGGGAACCCGGTATGAGACGGTTCTGGACAGGCGGATCCCGGCGGGGAGTTACCCGGTGGAGCTGTCGGTATGCCGTTCGCAGATCGTCGGCCTGCGGATTGCCGCCGCAAGGATCCTTCTCAGCGACAGGCAGCCCGTGCGCTATGAGATTGCCATGCCCAGGGGGAATGAGCGGGAAGACCTGGGGAAACCGGGCGTCTTTACCTTTTTTGGCGTGGATACGGGGCTTGCCTGTTTTGCGGATGCCCGGGCATCAGAGGAGTACAGGGATTTTTTTGAGAAATGGATGTCCGAGGATCCGAAGAGGAACAAATGGATAGATTATTTCGCGGCTTTATTCCAAAAGAGTTATGAGGAGCGGCCGGAGTCCCAAAACCGGGGCGGGAGCTATCTGGAGTGGCGGCTGCCTGTGACAGGCCTGCGGGCGGTTCTGTTTTCCAGCGGCATGGGAGACGGGATATTCAGCGCGTATTGGGGCCTGGACGAGGAGGGGGAGCCGGTCTGTCTGACGGCGCCATTTATGAACCCGGAGTTTTTCTGAGTTGGGTCTTGACTGATCTCACATAAGCTTATATCATAGTATTGGGACATGAGATTTTAATGCCTTTCAAACAAATATCAAACAGAGGGAGCGATGAAATGAAAAGTATTCGTACCAAGATCACTTTATGTCTCATCTTAACTGTTCTGGTAGGATTGGTTGCATCTGGGATCTCCAGCATCATACCCAATTACAACAGCACTATGTCAACTGTGGAACAGATGATGAGAGAAACCGCGGTACTCGCGGCGGGGCGCGTTGAGCAGGAACTGGCTGCTTACAAGAACGTGGTTATGGAAGTGGGCTGCATCCCGCAGTTGTCTGATCCGCGCGTATCCGCGGATGAAAAGAAGACCATTATCGACGAGCGCGTTTCCATGCATGACTTCCAGCGTGGAAATATCATCGGCATGGACGGCATCAGTATCTTTGACGGAAAGGACTATTCGGATCGGGAATATGTGCGTCAGGCCATGCAGGGCAATGTCTATGTGTCGGAGCCGCTGATCAGCAAGATCACGGGGGAACTGTCCATCATGGTTGCGGCGCCCGTCTATGAGGATGGCGTGTACGGTTCGTCCATTGTGGGCGTGGTGTATTTTGTACCTCATGAGACTTTTTTAAATGATATTGTGTCCGCTATTCAGGTGGGTGAAAACAGCAGGGCCTATATGATCAATAAATCCGGCGATACCATCGCCGACGTCACTCTGGACACCATCACGGTACAGAATATAGAGAATGAGGCGCAGGGAGATCCGTCTCTGCGGGAACTGGCGGCGATCCATGCCGATATGCGCGGGGGCGCGAACGGATTCGGCAGCTATACCAGCGGGGGGGAAAAAATGTTTGCGGCGTATGCGCCGGTGTCGGCCACGGATGGCTGGAGCATCGCGGTCACAGCGCCACAGTTAAATTATCTGGCGGCCACACGGGACGCCATGGTCATCAATATAGCGGTGATCGTCATTGCGATCCTGGTTTCCGCGGTGATCGCTCTTGTACTGGCTGTCAATATCAGCAGACCCATGAAAGCCTGTGCGGATCGGATGAAACTGTTGGTGGAGGGTGATCTGGACACTCCGATGCCCAGGATCAACAGCAGAGATGAGACGGGGATGCTGGCCAGGTCCACGGAGGCTCTGGTGGCGGGACTCAGTACCGTTATCAGCGATATCAGCTATCTGCTGACGGAGATGGCCAATCAGAATCTGGACGTACATACCAAATACGAAAAGGTATATGTGGGGAGTTTCCGCAATATCCTGCTTTCCATGCGCAATATGAAGATGCAGCTCAGCAATGCCATGCGGCAGGTCAACAACTCCGCCGGGCAGGTGTCTTCCGCCAGCGACCAGCTGGCGTCAGGCGCGCAGATGCTGGGCCAGGGTACTACGGAGCAGGCCAGCTCCGTGGAGGAACTGGCGGCAAGGGTCAGAGAGATCTCCGAACAGGCCCAGAGTACTGCCACCGGCGCACAGAATGTTCGCAGCCAGACCCATCAGGCCGGGGAAGAAGTGTCCAGATGCAATCAGAAGATGCAGGATCTGGTGGAGGCTATGGATAAGATCCAGACCAGTTCCGTTGAGATCGAGAAGATCTTGAAGACGATAGACGATATTGCGTTCCAGACCAATATCCTGGCCCTGAACGCTGCAGTGGAGGCAGCCAGAGCCGGAGAGGCAGGGAAGGGCTTTGCCGTTGTGGCTCAGGAGGTGCGCAGCTTAGCGGGCAAATCTGCCCAGGCCGCGCAGGATACCTCGGAACTGATCGGCAATTCCACAGACGCGGTACATACCGGTATGGAAATCGTCAATAATACGGCGGATGTCCTGCAGGGCGTTGTGGACAGCATTCAGTCTGTGGTAGATTCCATTGACAATATCGCCAATGTGGCCAACGATCAGTCAGATGCGGTACGGCAGGTTTCCGAAGGAATCACTCAGATCTCCGTGGTGGTACAGAGCAACAGCGCCACTGCCGAGGAGAGTGCCGCCGCCAGCGAACAGTTGTCGGCCGAGGCAGCCAGTCTAAAGCAGCTGGTAGGCCAGTTCACACTGGCGTCAAACTGAGTCTGTGGGCCGCTGCCCCTTATAGCATTCCAGCATAAGGGCGGCGGCCTGTTTTATATCCGGCCGGGAAATCACGGCGGAGATGACCGCCAGGCCGTTGACTCCCATGGGGGCGAAGAGATCCGCGTTTTCTTCGCGGATTCCTCCGATTGCTACAATGGGGAGAGATACGGCCTGGCGGATTTTTTGCAGTTCCTCCATGGAAACGGAGGGCGCGTCCGGCTTTGTCTGCGTGGGAAACATGGCGCCCACACCCAGATAGTCGGCTCCGGCGTCCGCGGCCGCCTGTGCCTCCCCGGCGCAGGATACGGAAACGCCCAGCAGCTTGTCCGGGCCGATGATCCTGCGGGCCATGACGGCGGGCAGGTCGCTCTGGCCGATATGCACCCCTGCCGCGCCCACCGCCATGGCGATGTCCACGCGGTCATTTATGATCAGAGGAGTATTGTGTCGGTCTGTTATCTCTTTCACTTCCAACGCCAGTTTCAAGAAGTCTCCGGCGGAAATATCTTTTTCCCGGAGCTGTATCACAGTGGAGCCGCCGAGGATCGCCTGCTCCACTGTTTCGGCTAAAGTCTGCGTGTGCATGAGGAGACGGTCCGTCACCAGATACAGTGAATAATCTGTTTTATGGCCGCGACGATGATCCGGAGCGGGACAGTTCCCACTGTTTTCAGGTAGTCCATATTTATAGAGATGATAAAAATGGTGCGTAGGGCCGTATCCTTTGCCGATATCCAGCGAGTGCCGGATGGCCATGGTCACATAAGCCTTTGCCTGCCGCACAGCATCCTGCAGATTCATGCCTTTCGCGAGCAGCGCGGCGATGGCGGATGAGAAGGTACAGCCGGTCCCGTGGGTGTTTTTCGTGTCGATCCGGGCTGCGTCAAAATGCCAGATCCGTTTCCCGTCAAACAGCACATCCAGAGCGCTTTGGGAGGAATGGCCGCCCTTGACGACCACGGCTTTGCAGCCCAGTTCCCGGATCTTCCGGGCGGCCTCCTCCATATCCCGTACAGATAGGATCCGGTCTCCGGTGATCTGTTCAGCCTCCGGAATATTGGGCGTCAGCACATCGGCCAGAGGAATGACCATATCAGTCAATAAGGAGATTGCCTCCCTTTCCATGAGGGGATCGCCGTTTTTGGCATACATAACGGGGTCTATCACGATATTGGTGGGGCGGTAACGCTGCAGCCCCGCAGCCACCGCCCGCATACAGCCGGGAGTGGACAGCATACCCACCTTGACGGCGTCAACCTCTATATCTTCAAAGACGGCGTCGATCTGTCCCGCGATCATATCCGGGGGAACGTCGGAGACGGCAAGCACCCTGCTGGTATTTTCCGCCACCACGGAAGTGATAACGCTCATCCCAAATGTGCCGAGGGCGGAAAAGGTCTTTAAGTCCGCCTGTATCCCCGCGCCGCCGCTGCAGTCGGATCCGGCGATGCTCAGTACTTTTTTCATGCTCTGCCTCCTTCCTGCCGGTAGGCCATGTTCCAGAAATCCAGTTCCAGCAGACTTGCCTGCTCAAAGACGCGGTGCAGCATGGCATATTCCGGAACGGCAAGCCCCTCGCATTTCCGGTCTGCGTAATCCTGCCATTTCCTGCAGTCCCGGGCATACTGGCTGTCCGCGTAATCCTGTATGAAATCCCAATATTTTGAATCCCGGCTTTCCGGTCGGGCCGCAATCCGGCAAAAGATGTAGCTGTAACTCAACATGCAGGGGAGAACGGCCATGAGGATCTCCCGGCTGTTTCCCCGCTCCGCCACCCGGAACAGGAATTCGATATAGCTGCGGGTCTCCGGCAGGGGGGAGACGGACTCGATATCGTCGTCCGTCATGCCGAACTGCCGCAGATAGCGCAGCCGCACCTCGGACTCCGCCTCTGTGACAAAGCCCAGGATCGAGTGATAGAGCTGGATATCCCGCAGAGCAGTCGCGTGGTAGATTGCTTTTCCGTATATGCGCGCATAGTTTTTCAGGTAGATACTGTCCTGTACCATATAGGTTTTAAAGACCTCCGGACACAGGTTTCCGTTCTTTAGATCCTGCACGAACGGAGTGGCGATACATTTGTCCCAGACGGGTATATTGCGTTTCAGCACTTCTTCCATAAATGACATTTCTTTGCCTCCTTATAATATTGCCATGCAAACAAAAACAGAGCCTCCGTATCAAATCGGAAGCTCTTTCAGACGCAAAACGGCGTAAGAAATTGCTTCCCTACGCCGGTATTAGCCGACAGGTCCAGAGGTCAGGTCTCAACCTTTTTCAACTTGTTCAGTTCCCTCGCAAACACAGATCACACACTATTTTGTTGTATAGACAGTATAGGATGTATAAGGGCGGAAGTCAATAGTTTTTTGAAAAATTTCGCATTGCGGACATTATGTAACCGGACCGGATCCGGGCGGTAGTTTTTCGTTGACTTGTCCCGATAAAAGAGGTATATTTATAACAGAATTTGGAAAAAATTCAGACTTTTGCGGAACAATGTTTCGCGAAAGGGTATCGGTTTTGCAGAAAGGAGAAGGATATGGGCAATTTTAACGGAAAGACGGCGATCATCACAGGGGCGGGGAGAGCGGTGCTCAGCGACGGAAGATGCGGTTCCATCGGATACGGCATCGCCACGGCCTACGCGAAAGAGGGGGCCAATCTGGTGATCACGGGCCGCAATGTGAAGAAACTGGAGGACGCCAGGCAGGAGCTGGAGGAAAAATACGGCGTCAAGGTGCTGTGCGTACAGGCCGACGTGTGTGCGGGAGCCGACAACAAGGCTGTGGTGGAAAATGTGGTAAAGCAGACCGTGGATACCTTTGGCGGCATCGACGTACTGATCAACAACGCCCAGGCCTCCGCCTCGGGGGTGACGCTGGCGGATCACACCACGGAGCAGTTTGATCTGGCGCTGTACTCCGGCCTGTACGCCGCGTTTTACTATATGCAGGCATGCTATCCTTATCTGGCCAGGAGCAAAGGCTCCGTGATCAATTTCGCCTCCGGCGCGGGGCTGTTCGGCAATTACGGACAGTGCGCTTACGCCGCCGCCAAGGAAGGCATCCGGGGACTGTCCCGTGTGGCCGCCAACGAATGGGGCAAGGACGGGATCAATGTGAACGTGGTCTGCCCTCTGGCCTGGACTGCGCAGCTGGAGCAGTTCAAGCAGGCTTATCCCGAGGCATATGAGAAGAATGTGCATATTCCTCCCATGGGGCATCTGGGAGACGCGGAGATGGAGATCGGCAGGGTGTGCGTGCAGCTGGCCTCCCCGGACTTCAAGTTCATGACAGGCGAGACGATCACCCTGGAGGGCGGTCTGGGGCTCAGACCGTAACAGAGTTCGGCATCTCCGACCAACATGGCATAAGAAAGTGTACCTGACTGTCGCGGGGAAGGGCAGCAGGTACACTTTTATCTTTAGCCTGGGAAATAGCATAAAAATTGAACAAAAGTGACAAACAAGTCATTCAAAGCTTGCAAAAATTCAGACAATATATTATAATAGAAAAAGTATCAAGTAAGTGTGTAGGGGGAGGAACGGGGCGTACACATGAAAAGAATCTATGGAGTACTGATCTTTATAATGAGCCTTTTTCTTTTCTTTGGCGTGCGCCAGCAGGCGCGGGCGGAGGGAGAGCAGGGAAGAGTGCTGTTCATCAGTTCCTATTCCTATGGATGGGACACGGTGCAGCTGCAGATCGAGGGTCTGCTGGAGGGAATGGCGCCGGGCATTGCCGTGGACTATGACTTTATGGACACCAAACGGTTGGATGAGGAGACGGCGGCGCAGATGCTGTATGATAGATTGTCCTACACACTCTCCGTGGTGCCGCCCTATGACGTGATCGTGGTAGGGGATGACGCGGCGCTGAAGTTTGCGGTGGATTACAGGGAGGAACTGTTCGACGATATCCCCATTGTGTTTGAGGGAATCAACAATGTGCCCTACGCCAGGGAACTGGCCCGGCAGGATCCGCTGATCACCGGTGTGGTGGAAGAACTGTCCCTTGAGAAAAATATCGACCTTATTATGGAATTGCGGCCCCAGACCAGGAGAATCATAGCGATCCTGGACGACTCTCTGACAGGGGAGGCGGAGCGGCAGAATTTTTATGCTACTCAGGAGCAGTACCCGGATCTGACCTTCGGGGAGATTAATGTGTCCCAGTGTACTACGGTGGATCTCCGTACCCGGCTCTGGCAGCAGAACGGCGATACAGTGCTGATTTTCATTCTTCTGTCCGAGGATAAGAGCGGCAAGATCTACACCAATCTGGAGGCCGTCCAGACGCTGGTAAAATACACCAAGATACCGGTGATGCGCATGGTGGACAGCAGGATCGAAGAGGGATTGCTGGGCGGTTATGTGGTATCCATGAGAAAGTCGGGGCAGATAGCGGGCGAGATGGCAAGTTCTATCGTGGGCGGTATGGATCCCGCCTCGATCGAGGTGGCGGACAGCCCCAATGTGTATTATATCAATGAGGAAGTGATGGACAAGTACGAAATGAGTATGTCCAGGCTGCCCAAAGACGTGGAGATCGTCAATCATCGCATTACTTTTTTTGAAAAATATGAAAATATCATATTACCCATGCTGGTTTTTGCGGTGGCCATGATCGTAATTCTGGCCATAGTACTCTATGACAATCTGCACCGCAGGAAACTGATGTCGGAACTGGAAGGCACCCGGAGCATACTGGAGTCGGCCTCCCAGCACGATTTCCTCACCGGACTGCACAACCGCAGTAAATTTGTGGAGGATCTGACCCAGATGATCGAGCAGGAATTGCCCTGTACCGTGATCATGCTGGATATCGACGATTTCAAGAATATCAATGACGTATACGGTCACGCGGCGGGCGACGAGGCGCTGAAACAGGTTGCGGACCGCATGAAGGCAATGTCCTCTCAGATATTGACGCCGTACCGCTACGCGGGGGACGAGTTCATCATGATCCTGCTCAGCGAACAGGGCAAGATCGTGGAGAAGACCGCTTACGGCTGCCGTCAGGTGTTTGCCAAAGACTTTATCATCCGGGGGGCGAAAAAGAAGATCACCGGAAGTATCGGTATAGCCTCTTATCCCAAGGACGCCGGAACCGTAGAACAGCTGATCGTGTGTGCCGACAAGGCCATGTATCAGGTTAAGAAGAGCGGAAAGAATAAATTTGCTTACTACGGTCAGGAACCGGAGAGCATGTAGGGGCAGGGGAGAGGAAGGTACCGGATGTTTAGTCAGTTATTTGGAAATTACCTGGTGGACAGAGGCGCGATCAGCCGGGAGGATTACCGTGAAGTGATGGAAAAGCAGTTGGACGCGCGGGTCAAACTGGGTACCATCGCCGTGGCGGAGAGCCTGCTGACCCAGGAGCAGGCGGAGATGCTGAACAGGCTGCAGCTGCAGTTTGACAGACGTTTCGGGGATCTGGCGGTGGAAAGAGGGCTGCTGACCCAGGAGCAGGTCGGACAGTTGCTGAAAAAACAGGGCAATCCGTATCTGCAGTTTTTGCAGGTGCTGCTGGAGTCCGGCAAAGTGACTGCGTCGCAGGTTGACGCCCATCTTGGAACCTTTCAAAGGGAGAAGGGATTCTCGGACGCGGATATGACGGCCCTTAAAAATGACGACTTTGACGCGCTGATGCCCATATTCGCCTTTTCATCCAAACCTTTTGTGACGGAGATCGCCGGTCTGGTTATACGCAATATCAACCGCTTTGTGACCAGGGATTTTTATATGGGACCGATCCGGCATGTGGAGGAATTGCAGTACCGGCGCCTGGCGGGACAGCACACCACAGGGGATTATGATTTGTATGTTGCGCTGGCCGAGACGGAGGACGGCGGTTTCGCCGCGTTGGCGTCCGGCTTTTCCGAGGATACTTTCGGGCAGGGCAAAATGGATGTCTATGACGCGGTGTGTGAGTTTATCAACTGCAGCAGCGGCCTGTTTGCCTCCGACTTGAGCAACAAAGGGATTGATCTGGACATGGAGCCCGCCTTTGTCTATGAAGACCAGAAAGCGACGGGCAAGGTGTATGCATTGCCCGTGTATATAGCCGATCACAGGCTGGAACTGCTGATTGCGGTGGACAGCAAAGTGGAGATGGGGCAGACGCCCCTGGATACCGCGGCGGAGTGTACGGACTGCGGTCAGAATACCGGATCCGCCAGGGGCGGGATCCTGGTGGTGGACGATTCCAGGATGTCCCGCAAGATGCTGCGGACGATTCTGGAAGAGGGCGGATACACTGTGGTCGCGGAGGCGGCCAACGGGGAGGAAGGGCTGGAGGCATACAGACAGTACCGTCCCGAGGTGGTGACGATGGATATTACGATGCCCAGGATGGACGGTATCGCGGCCCTGGAACAGATCAAGGCCTGCGACCGCAGTACGAAGGTGGTGATGATCACTGCCGCCGGACAGCAGCAGAAGATCATAGAGGCGCTCAAGCTGGGCGCGGAGAAGTTTATCACAAAGCCCTATGAGCGCAGTGAAGTGCTTGCGGTCATGGAAACCGTGATGAAATAAAAGGGATACGGGTCTGAGAGAGGGGTCTTGCGGCCCCTCTCATATTTTTGCCCCCGCCTCCATACAATAGAGGGAGAAAACAGGACGCAGGGACGGGGATGAGATGGGAATATTGCCGGGCGTATTGATCCGTTTGGGAGCCGGAGTGGGTATCTTTCTGTACGGCCTGCATCTGATAGGAGACAGCCTGGAGGAAGCGACGGGGCCCGCCCTGGAAAAAAATCTGCGGCGGTTTACCGACAACCCCTGGAAAGGGGCGTTGACCGGGACAGTCATAACGGCCTTGACCCAGTCTTCCACAGCCATCACCGTGATGACTGTGAGCCTGGTGGACAAAGGGATCATGACGCTGGAACAGGCGGCAGGTGTGGTATTGGGGGCCAATGTGGGAACTGCCGGGACGGGTGTGATGGCGGCGCTGCCCATACGGTCGCTGGCGCCTCTCCTGCTGATCGGGGGAGCCCTGGGTGTGCTGGTCGCCGGGGGTCTGGCAAAGTCTCCCGGCAGTGATAGGAGGAGCCGGAAAACCGTGGAGCGGCGCGAGGGCCGGGCGGAGGGTATAAAGCTGGTCGGCGCGCTTGCCATGGGTCTGGGGATGCTGCTGCTGGGTATGGAACTGATGCAGGAGGCCATGGTTCCCTGCCGCAGCCTGCCCTGGCTTACCCGGCTGCTGGGCGGGCTGGGACATCCCGTGCGGGGTGTGCTGGGCGGAGCCCTGTTCACGGCTGTGATTCAGTCCTCCTCCGCCTCGGTGGCGATCCTGCAATCCATGGCGGCGGAGGGGATGGTGGGGCTGCGGCAGAGCGCCTATATCGTCTACGGTCAAAATATCGGCACCTGTGTGACGGCCCTGTGGGCCAGCGCCCGCCTCAGTCCTGCCGCCCGCAGCTGCGCCCGCCTGCATCTGGTCATCAACCTGCTGGGCACGGCGGTTTTTCTGGCAGTAGACTGCCTGCTGCCGCTGACCGCCTGGGTCGGCTCCTGGACGCCGGAAAATCCCGCCATGCAGATCGCCAATATGCACCTTTTTTTCAATTTGGCGTCTACGCTGCTGTTATTGCCGTTTAGCGGACTGCTGGTGCGAATAGCCAAAATTTCCTCTTTACATTTCGGGAAAAAAGTGATATCGTAAGCCATAGATAAAGCGTTGATGGGAAGAGTACCCGGTGGAAGTCCGCAGAGAGAGCCGCTATGGCATATGCCGTATGGTGTGAGCAGGCTTGGAGGGAAACAGGGGAAGACCGCCCCGGAGCGGCTTTAATCAAGCCCGCAGCTCTGCGTTACGGAGGAATGAAGGTGGTCGGAGTATACATGTGGATCAATATCTGGCAATCACGATCCGTGTGAATATCCGGCAACAAGGGTGGAACCGCGTATCTTACGTCCCTTGCAATAGAGATATTGCAGGGGATTTTTGTGTGTATGGCGGCTACGGCCGGGAAAGGAGAAGAATCATGAAAATCACATTGAAGGACGGCTCCGTAAAAGAATACGGAGAAAGTAAAAGCGTATACGACATTGCGCTGGATATCAGCGAGGGTTTAGCCAGAGCGGCCTGCTGTGCCAAAGTAGACGGCGAGACGGTGGATCTGCGCACGGCGGTGGAACAGGATTGCCGACTGGAGATCTGCACGGCGAAAGATCCGGAGGGGCTGGCGGCTCTGCGCCACACCACTTCCCATGTGCTGGCGGAGGCGGTAAAGAGGGTGTTTCCGGAGGCAAAGCTGGCCATCGGACCCAGTATCGAAGAGGGATTCTATTATGATTTTGACCACGAGGCTTTCTCCAGAGAAGATCTGGATAAGCTGGAGACGGAGATGAAGAAAATCGTCAAGGAGGGCGCCCGCCTGGAGAAGTTTTTGCTGCCCAGGGAGGATGCCATCCGCTTTATGGAGGAGAAGGGCGAGCCTTACAAGGTGGAGCTGATCAGGGATCTGCCCCAGGATGCCGAGATATCCTTTTACCGGCAGGGAGAGTTCGTGGATCTGTGCGCCGGCCCTCATCTGATGAACACCAAAGGGGTGAAGGCGTTTAAGCTGACCTCTTCATCCATGGCCTATTGGCGAGGAGACTCCAACAAGGCCCGTCTGCAGCGTATTTACGGCACGGCTTATGGCACCAAGGAAGAGTTGGCTGCACACCTGGAGCGCATGGAGGACGCCAAACGCCGGGACCATAACAAACTGGGCCGGGAGATGGAGCTGTTTACCACCGTGGACGTGATCGGGCAGGGGCTGCCTCTGCTGATGCCCAAGGGAGCCAAGATCATCCAGACCATGCAGCGCTGGATCGAGGATCTGGAGGACAACGAGTGGGGGTATATCCGCACCAAGACGCCGCTGATGGCCAAGTCAGACCTGTACAAGATATCCGGCCACTGGGATCACTACAAGGACGGCATGTTCGTCATGGGGGATGAGGAGAAGGACAAGGAAGTTTTTGCCCTGCGTCCCATGACCTGCCCTTTCCAGTATTATGTATATAAGGCGACCCAGCACTCCTACCGGGATCTGCCCCTGCGCTACGGCGAGACTTCCACGCTGTTCCGCAACGAGGACTCCGGGGAGATGCACGGTCTCACCAGGGTGCGTCAGTTCACGATCTCCGAGGGACACCTGATCGTCAGACCCGACCAGATGGTGGAGGAGTTCAAGGGCTGCCTGGCTCTGGCAAAGCACTGTCTGCAGACTCTGGGCGTGGAGGAGGATGTGACCTACCATCTGTCCAAATGGGATCCGGAGAACCGGGAAAAATATATCGGGGAGCCGGAGGTCTGGGAGGAGACCCAGCAGCATATGCGGGATATCATGAACGAGCTGCGGATCCCCTATGTGGAGGACGTGGGCGAGGCCGCATTCTACGGCCCCAAGATCGACATTAACGCCCGCAACGTGTACGGCAAAGAGGACACGATGATCACGATCCAGTGGGACGCTCTGCTGGCGGAGCAGTTTGACATGTATTTTATCGACCAGAACGGCGACAAAGTGCGCCCCTATATCATCCACAGGACTTCCATGGGATGTTATGAGCGCACGCTGGCCTGGCTGGTGGAAAAATACGCCGGCAAATTCCCCACCTGGCTGTGTCCGGAGCAGGTCCGCATACTGCCCATTTCCGAGAAATACGAGGACTATGCCCGGTCCGTCCGCGAGCAGCTAAAGAAAAACGGCGTGCTGGCGGAGGTGGATAACCGCTCCGAGAAGATCGGATTCAAGATCCGGGAGGCCCGTCTGGCCAAAGTACCTTATATGCTGGTGGTAGGCGAGCAGGAGGAGGCAGGCGGCCTGGTGTCCGTCAGGAGCCGTTTTGCCGGGGACGAGGGGCAGAAACCTCTGGCGGAGTTCATAGACCAGATCTGCCAGGAGATCCGTACCAAAACCATCCGAAAGGAAGAAATTTCGGAAGAAAAATAAAATGCATAAAAAATCTTTTCTCCGTCCATACTGATGAAAGGAACCTGTAATCGCCGCGGATCCGGCTCATGGCAAGCGCGGCGTCGGCATTGATGAAGGCGCCCGCCTGAGCGGGCGGATGGAGGAAATGATGACGGATTTAAAATGTACTGTGGAAAACTGTACCTACAACAAGGAAAGACTGTGCTCCAAGGGGGACATCATGGTGGGCGGAAGACATGCCTGCTGTGAGAACGAGACCTGCTGCGAGAGCTTTCTCCCCAGAAAGGGAGCCAGCAATTCTTACACCAACTGCACCTGTCACCCCACCAGCAATATCAGTATTGACTGCGAGGCTGCCAAGTGTACCTACAATAAGAATTACAAATGTACGGCGGAGCATGTGGATATTCAGGGCTGCGGCGCCTGCGACTGCAAGGAGACCCTCTGCGCCACATTCAGGGAATCCTGATCTTTCCGATATGTATAATGATTGGGACGGCGGCATATATCCGGACGGATATGTGCCGCCGTTTTGCGCAGAACCGGGCGGTATCCGGAAATGGAAATGTGTCATCATTAAAAATTGCATAATAATTTGTTCTGTGTTATATTAAGATACATAAAATCCAAGAGGGGGTACCTATGAAAAAATTAATGATATCTGTTATTGCGCTGTGTTTGTTTTTCGGTCTTACATCATGCGGAAACGGCGCGGACAAGCCTATAACGGAACAGGATCTGGAAACCATGACGGAAAAGGAGCTGGAGGAGGCGCTGCTTGCGATGGAGTCCGCCGAGGAATCCGCTGAGGCGCAGCAGGACACAGCCATGGCAGCGGCAATTTCTTATGAGCCAAAGCAGGAGATTATTGACGCGGCCTGGGACAGCGGCCTGATTCAGATCGACGACAAGCTGATCCAATTGCCCATTCATCTGAGCGAGTGGGTCGATATGGGACTGGATTATGAGGTCGATTACGGTCGCAAGGCAAAGGATTACCTGTTTATGCCGAAAGATTCGGTCAGCGTGGGGTTGCTGTATAACGGGGAAACGATGGGTAATATCAACTTTACTAAAAAGACGGAAACTCCTGAGACTGTGGCGGATATGGATCCGATGATCGAGGTTATCTTCGCGAGGATGAAACCGGATAATGTTACGATGTACTTTCCCGGCGGGCTGACATTTGGCGATCCTTACGGTTCCATCGAGGAAAAGCTTGGAATAGCGACGGAAATCGATGGGAATTTGACTTATACGTACGGACGGGTTGAGGACGCTCAATCGGATACATATTACGGCATCAGAATTTATGTTGACAGGAATACGCAGACACTTTCCGGCTTTGAAATCGGAAAGAGTATCGAGGAAAGCAATCGGGAGGACATGACGACGATTTACTTTGAAGATGTGCCCAATGGGCAAACGTCGGACATCCATAATGTGTCCCTGTTATGGTCGCCTGTGTACAGACAGCTTTCGGGTTTATTTACGACAAAACAGCGCGGCGTGGACAGCGTCCTGAATGACAACGGAAAAAAGTATTATATTAGTATAGATTTCTCTATGCTGGCACAGAAGTATGCCAATCCTTACAATTACCTCCAGTACGGAGATCCTATCCTGGATACCACAGATGAAAACGGTATAAACCGTAAGATTTATAACGCCGGTTACGCTTATATTGTAGTCTGCTCGACGGATGTACATATATTCGAGGCGACGGTACAATTCATTGCCCTGTCCGATTCTTCGGAAGACGCGCTTGCGACGTTGCAGGATCTGATATTTGATATTACAAATTCGGTTCAGTTTTAATTCAGCTTTAATGAAAAAATGTATTGACACCTGGGGAGAAGTCTGATACACTATTCAAGTGTGTACAGCACATACAATCAAGCAGAGTATCCGCTCTCACCTTACGGCGCAGGCTGGTAAGCGTTCACAGGAAGATCCGTTGCAATGCAGTCACAGGGGCTGTATGTGTGTTGGGTTAGACTTTTGAGTGGATAGTTATGCTATCCACTTTTTTTCTTATGGAGGGTAAAGCCATTAGCGAACTATTTATTAATGAACAAATCAGAGATCGGGAAGTACGAGTAATCGGGGAGAATGGCGAGCAGCTGGGCGTGATGTCGGCAAGGGAGGCCATGGCGCTGGCGGAAGAGGCCGGTGTGGATCTGATCAAGATTGTGCCTACAGCCAAGCCGCCGGTGTGCAGGATTGCCGACTATGGCAAATATCGCTATGAGCAGGCGCGCCGGGAGAAGGAAGCCAAAAAGAAACAGAAAGTGATCGAGATCAAGGAGATCCGGCTGTCGCCCAACATTGACACCAACGATCTGAACACCAAGATCGGCGCGGCCCGGAAATTTTTGAGCAAGGGAGACAGAGTGAAGATTACGCTGCGTTTCAGAGGGCGGGAGATGGCCCATATGAACAACAGCAAGCACATTCTGGACGATTTTGCCCAAAGCCTGTCCGACATTGCGGTGGTGGAGAAAGCGCCCAAGGTGGAAGGCAGGAGTATGACCATGTTTTTAACTGAGAAGCGGTAAGCTCATTGGTTAAAATAGATTAAGAAAAGTTTAGGAGGAAACCGTTATGCCCAAAATGAAGACAAGCAGATCAGCAGCTAAGCGTTTTAAAGTGACTGGAACAGGTAAGTTGAAGAGAAACAGGGCTTACAAGCGCCATATCTTAACCAAGAAGACGACTAAGAATAAGAGAAATCTTAGAAAGCCTACGATCACGGATGCAACGAACGTTAAGACAATGAAGAAGATTTTACCTTATTTATAATCAGGTTAGGAGGAGAGTAAAATGGCAAGAATTAAAGGCGGCTTAAACGCTAAGAAAAAGCACAATAGAGTATTAAAGCTGGCTAAGGGCTACAGAGGAGCCCGGAGCAAGCAGTACAGAGTGGCAAAGCAGTCCGTTATGAGAGCGCTGGCCAGCTCCTATGCCGGCAGAAAAGAGAGAAAGCGTCAGTTCAGACAGCTCTGGATCGCCCGTATCAACGCGGCGGCAAGGCTGAACGGCTTATCCTACAGCAAGTTCATGCACGGCCTGAAACTGGCAGGCGTGGAGATGAACCGCAAGATGCTGGCCGAGATGGCGGTAAACGACGCGGACGGATTTACAACTTTGGCCGAGCTGGCTAAGTCTAAGTTGGCTTAAATAAGTGTGTCTGAAAAGTTCCCGGCGGAAGTAATTATTTCCGCCGGGAATTTTGTTTGACGGCAGGACTTATCAAATCCGACCGAGGGGGCTGCGCCGCCGAGACAGGAGCGGGTACAGCATATTTTATACTGACTTGAAATGAAAGCCGACCGGAAATGAAAAATGCAGTTTACAAGCAGCAAGTTTTGTGGTATACTCATAAAAGTGAAAACGCAGATATGGTTCATCGGTAGAACGCTAGCTTCCCAAGCTGGAAAGGCGGGTTCGACTCCCGTTATCTGCTTTTTTATTATGCATTACTAAAAAATCACTGTATTATATGTTCAATCCGTTCTAAGCGTTTCTCCAAATTATTAATTTTTGCCTGCTGGCGCTGTATCACTGCCGTGTTGATGGCAATAAACTCCTCGTATCGAAGGGAATAGATATATGTGGGATCTCCGCAATCATCCAATACTGGATTGCCCTCCGAATCTAACGCTTGATCCTTGCAAAATCCGGCAAATTCTAAGTCAGACAGCCCTGCCTGCGCCATAGCCGCCTCAATGTCCTGGGATATAAAACCTACATGTATGCGTCCGCTGGTGCCGTCAATAAAGCGGTATGTTACGGGTTGGAGCAAGGCAAAAAAGTCCAGGTACTTGTCAGGTATGGAGGTTATATCCTTTTTGCGGTTACGATCAGATGTGCTGATAGTAGAAACCGAACTGTATATTTGTCCCCATCTATAATTCGGATGACCGAGCGTTATTGATCCGTCACTTCCCGGACAGAAAGTCCACATTGATGATTTAACCCCCAAAAAGACTTCATACTGCCATTCGTCAGAGGCTGCAATATATAATTGCTGGTTCTGGGGGGAGTTTATTTTCCCGTTCCCAAAGTAGGCAGGATTAAAACACATATTAATACAGCTACCCTGATTCAAAAAAATGTTAGAACTACTGCTAATTGCCAGTGTTTTACCGGAGGCAAGGGTTACTGATCCATTAAATGTGCCGCCGCCCCACGGTGATCCGGATGGTCCCTGAGGGCCGGTATCCCCTTTTGGCCCCTGAGGGCCTACGGCGCCGGTATCCCCTTTTGGTCCTTGAGGGCCTACGGCACCGGTATTCCCCTTTGGCCCCTGGGGGCCTACGGCGCCGGTATTCCCTTTTGGCCCTTGAGGGCCTACAGGGCCGGTATCCCCTTTTGGCCCCTGAGGGCCGGCAGCGCCGGTATCTCCTTTTGGTCCCTGGGGACCTGTGGCTCCTTGCAGGTCTGTTTTGTGGGCATCCACGTACGCCTGTACGTTGGTTGGTACGGCAGTATCCAAATATGCGGTTACGGTAGACAATTTATTGTCAACTTCATCCGGCGTATATGGAGTATACCCCAGAGCATTGGTTACATTTGATTTTGTGATCTCGTTTCGGATTGTAGCTGAAGATTTGTTTTCCACATTGCTTAACCGATTTTTCTCAGTAGTCAGTGCGTCATATACAATCTTTACGCTATTGGATGTGGCGGCAGTGGTAGTGGAGGCGCTGTCAACACGGTCAGTCAGTTGTACAATACCCTTATCCGCAGTAGTGGCCTCGCGCAATTCAACAATGGGTATTTTGCAATCGGAGTCAAGACCAGGTACGCCGTTTGCAGTATCTTTGTCTTCTGTCAATACAAAATGATGATTATCAAGTTTATCCTGTAAATCAGAAGTCGCATTTATGGCAGCCTGTGTTGCTGCTTTAGCTTTTTGAATGGCAGCGGATGTCTTCTCCTGACGCTCTGTCTCCTGTGTTTGGCGTATTCCTTCGCCCGTTACCCTGGTTTTTTCCTTCTCCACTCTGCCGTTTTCATTATTCTCTCTTGTTTTTTCAGCATTATCCCGGCTATTTTCGCCTTCTATACGACCGTTCTCATTTTTCTTACGAGTATCCTCGTTTAAGTTTCGGATCTCCTCGGTTTCTTTACGATTTTCCTCATTATGCTGCCGCACAGATTCATTAGACTGTACCTCTGTGATTAAATCTTCAAGTATGCCATATTCGTCAATGCTGGTGATATTATCATTCTGGACAGGACTCTTTTCAATATTTATTAAAAATGGCATTGTCGATATGGCCTGTTCTCCTTGGAACAGAGTAATATCAGCATGTAAATTACCGTATATAGCGGTCATTTGTCTCGTTATTTCAACGGTTACATGGTTACTGCCATAGTCCACATGAGCAGAATTTACGATCTTTGTGTCATCGGGCTTATGTATTTTTATTTCTGCCTGTGTGTCCGGCAATAAACGGTAAGGATTACCGTTATCTGTAATATGGAAACATATATATCTTGATTTGTAGTCATATTGTTTCAGATTAACGGAATCAATGGTTTTATGCTGCAGATCAAGGTAAAGATGGCTATATATAGGATTCATATATGTACCTCCAAAAGATTCAAGGGTGTTTTATGACACCCTTGAGTTCTTTAATTTGTTGTTTTAAATCTTGTATTTGTTTATACATGATTTGATTTAGTCTTATAATGTCAGGGATAAAGCCGGTATATCCGATTGCGTCAGGGTTATTGTCTTTGTCTCTAACAATAGCATACTCTGAGATCCTGGCCGCCTCTTCCGCAATCATACCATGCCTTCCGCAGCGGCCATCCTTATAGTCAAAGGATACGATATTATACTCAAGCAGTTTTAAGGCCTCTGCATCAGAGAGAGCGTGGACATTTGTCTT
Source organism: uncultured Acetatifactor sp. (assembly GCA_910584375.1). Taxonomy (GTDB): domain Bacteria; phylum Bacillota; class Clostridia; order Lachnospirales; family Lachnospiraceae; genus Acetatifactor. The sequence continues at coordinate 21,859 of CAJUAH010000027.1, read as the reverse complement.
ATATTTTATAGAGGACTGGTCGGCTACCACTCCGGATACTTCCAAGTTCCCGAAAAATTTTGCGGATACGGTGTGAGAGCTTGGATTTAAACTGTAATCGTCATATATTTCAAACCCGGGTTTTTCTGCGCCGGCATCTATAAAACCCATGCGGATACCGGCTCTGCCGGAAGAATCCGAGGTATCCAGTGTGTTGATATATGCGGGAAGCATAGAGTGGTCGGTGTTCAGTATGGAACCAAAACGCATTCCCGCACGGGAATGTAATATAAGCTCGGCCGCGTCACTTTGGAAATACATGGGACGAAATACATACATGTCGGACGCACGTTCCATATTGTTGATCCGCATTACCTCGCATGGCCTTACCTTACCGTCGGAGCCCAAATATTGTCCGCAAATGGACCCGTATTGAAAAGTATCGACTAAATCTTTATTATGTAAAAAGATAGAAGTAAAGCTTCCTGAACATCCGCTTAATTCAGTGCCTTCGATAGTTCCGCCGACTATTTTTTTACCGCTGATCATGGCGCCGGTGATATTTTCCGCATCTACACTTGCGGCTTTTACATTTATAACCTTCACATTTTCTGCATCGATGGTTCCCGTTGAAATACATCCGCCGTCAATTACGGTCGTACCTTTAGTCAATCCGTCCGTTTTGGATTTTGCGTCGGATGCGTCTGATTGAATTTGGCTGATATTGGTTTGCAGATCGGACGCAAAGCTGTTAAATGTTACCTGACCGGTGATATCTATTTTTTTCCCTGCAATTTGTACGCCCGTTTCATCCATATTTATCATGGATATTATTTTGGGAGCGTTGAAATCGGAAGTATTTACTTTCATGCCGATAGACTTGTTTGTAGAGATGTCCAGGCCGGAACCGTCGCCCTGAATATGCAGCATGCCATTGGTATCCACATAGAAAATTTTCTGCTTTGCATTAGAGATTGTCAATAACTCCTCGGCATTTGGATGAACGGTAAAGGTATTCTTACCATTTGTAATTTTCAGACCGTTTTTGTCAAAGATCAGAGACTGATTATTGTTGTAGATGCCAAGTTTTTCTCCCAGCAGTATTTTTCCCACAATGGTTTCTCCGATTACCCCCATTGCGTATCTGTATTCACCCGTAACAGGATCCTGCGTAATATATTTTCCGATTGCGGCTTTGGTTGTTTTCCAATCGTCGTCTGTGACGGCAAGAGTAGAATTGACAATCCGCAGCTGTGTCGGTTCAAAATCCCCGCTGATCTCATCATAGCCCCTGCACCATATCCCGTTTTCGTCCAATACCGTATTTTGTACAGGGGAGTTGGCGATCATCATATTCGTGGCATTCAAGCCATTGTCAACCCAATTATTTATTTGGGATACGGTTTTTGAATCCTCAGAAACCTGTTTTAGTGCGGCAGGATAGGATGCGGCAATGGATTGTGCATTATTCAATATATTTTTAATAGAGCCGGACGCGTTATAAAGTTCTCTTGCATTGGAAAATTCAACCGTAACCTTATCAACGTTCTCGTAATTGATCCCGATTTTGACCAGGCGCAGCAGAAATACGGAGCCGCTGATATCTGCATAAATCCAATTGCCCAATCTGCACTTATCATGAAACGGGGCAAACTCATCCATTAGGAACAGGTTATTCATTGTCGTTGAGAGAGAGTATTGGTTACGGCAGGCAATGTCCAATTCTTTATCGGCACAATCCAGCAATTTCTCTGCCTGCCGTAATAATTCGGCGTCAGACAGCCCGTCAGAGATATAATTGCTGTTTTGATAGGTATCATCCCTTCTATAAGCACAGTATGCCTTATATAAATGATCGCCTAAATAATTCCGCAGATTCAGCAAATCATGGATTGATTTCTGCTGTGCCTCATAGATTTCCTTTTTACACATCCACTGGGCAATCATATCCTGTTTTTTTGCCTGTTCTGTTACAGCGTCTTGTTTTAAAGTCCTGTATTTATTGTATATGGCGTATTGCGGAGTGTCCGCAGCCATTCCGGAATCTCCGTGATCAACCAGAATACCCTCACACGCCTCATAGGCGTCAATAAAATTTTGCAGCGCGTCAACGCTGTACAGGGAATAGTCATACACCTGATCCTTCAGATCCTTTGCCGCAAGGGCTTTGTCTATTTTCTGCGTAACATATGCGATAGCGTTCCCGTCTACTTTCAGGGTGATTTCGCCGCTGTCAGCCCGGTCGGTATCAGGGGATGATATAGAGTTGACATGAAGTATGCCCTTCCAGATCCCGTATGAGCCCTCGCAACTGTATGAAGAAGACCTGACGGATGCTTCATAATCAGGACTCAGCAGTATCCTGACATAAGACAGGACTGCGCTGTCTACCAGTGAAACGGTGGTAAATCTGCTGAAGGTATTCAAGCCGATGGTATTGGGGGCCTGTGCATTTGACATCAACGCCGATAAGCTGCCTGTGATATTTGATATTTCCTGTGAAGAATCTGTCTCGGAAACGGACGGAGACGGCATCATAGCAGACTGATAATACAGGATCCTGTCCAGACATTCACAGATATGGAGGGTGACGTCTCTGTATTCATCTTTCCTGTCTCTGCATAAGATTTCATACGACTTTAATTTGTCGGCCAGTTCCGCAGGCATATCGCTATACTGCAGGTCGGAAAATTTGACGATGTACCCCGTGCCGTTCGGATTAACTGACGGGATACGGTTGGTTATGTTATCGTCTCCGCCTATTACTTTAAAGCAGTTTTTGATGACGGACTTCTCCGCGGTAAGGGATATCTCGTCTGCCAGATTGTCCGCGGAGATATATACGTTTGTCCATTCCCCATATCCGTTTTTGACATTTGTGCTGTTACATATGGGGCAGGAGTCATAATAATTGCCCCGATATCCACAGTCGTTACACACAGATAACATGTCGTAGAGCGAAACAGATCTCTCAGATGTGTTGTATTCCACATGCGCGTCAATTTCCTGTGACAATTCCCGGCGCAGAAAGTCGTCTATATTGCTGTCAACGGAAAATGTTCTCTGCAAGGACGCAAGGGAGTCGTCCACATGCGATATGGTATAGTGCGGCGCTTTGTCTTTTAAGATTCTGTGGAGAAGGGAAACAGAGGGGGTGTCCGGATTATATATAATCGTAGGAGAATAATCCGTTCTGTCTATGTCTGTATCTGTATTTACTTCCAGAGAGATATGCAGATTGGATAATTCGGATTCGCATAAACTCTGCGCGGTAATCTGTTTCATCTCTGTTTCGGTTTCCCGTTCGCCGACCTCAATCTCGAAGTATTCATCATAATCGTATATGTATATCAGTTTTAAGTTCACGATATCATCCCAATATGGGTTTTCAACTGTGTCTGCCGTCTTATACACAGTAAACGATAATTCATTCGGGTCCTCAAACGACATGGATACGGTTACATCCGCGGTAAAGGCAGTGATCTCGCCGATCCTGGAGAAATCCTTTCTGCATAGATATATTTTAGGTTTTTGCAAATTACGTGATAAATTAAAAATGTTGGACATGGAAACCTCCTGGTAATTAATCATTATAAACCGATCTTGGCGATGGGAGAGTATGTCATTTCTATTTTACAGGGAAGATTGGAAGAGTAAGTGTTCCTGCGCTCGTCCTGTGTATTCATGATATCCAACCATCCGAAGTTGAAAGATTTCAATAGACTGTCATCTCTAATGCTCGAAGACAAGATCTTATGTTCCGAATCCATCGTAATAATTTCTCCGGAGCGGCAGCCCGCTATTTTCGACTGAATGCCGCTCGTGCCATTTTTTATAATATAATCCCCATCCGTATGGCATGTAATCCTGAAGACTGGATATAAAGTACCTACTTCATCCGACATATCGATATATACATATTGTAAACTGGCTGCGGATAAATCCATAATGGCTGTTTTCGGTTCAAAAAACGCATATGGCGCATTTGTGATAACAGTGATTTCCAGTCCTACCACATTCCCGGAGTATTCAATTTCCTTAACATTTAGATAGGCGTTAAAATAGAATTCAGCATATCCCTCGTTATCATCTTTTACAACCTTAAATTTGTGATAGCCGTCCTTTCGGCACAGCCATCTGTTTACAGCTCTGATCTCTTCAGCGCTGAAAGAGTCGGAACGTGTTGTACAAGGATTTTTACAGACCTGGAATGTTCCGGACAATACGCCGTCATATCTGCCCGACAGAAAATTCCATTTATTTGAACCGGCCGCATTTGATGTATTGAAAGTGATCGCGGCCCTGTTATCGCTCACTGTTATGCCGGATGAAGAATCTATATAACAGGGGAGCAATCCAAACAAACTGCCGGATTGCCCACACCACTCAAAATCTGATAAAATCATTTTTCTCACCTTACCTTTATCCGCGTTATTTTTTCTATTTTTCTTCTTATCTTTTTTAGACGTTTTCTGTTCTTTATGTACGCGTTATTTTGACACGCAAAATTGTCAAGAAGTTCTTTGAATTGTGCCAGCACGTTATTCATTCTTTCATAATCTGTATGCAGTCGAAGATTTTCGTCTGTAAGAGATTCGATCTCCCTGTTTTGTTGTTTCATTGTCTCAGTCTGGGAGACAATGATTTTACGCATGAGCTCTTTTCTTTTTTCATATGATTTCATAAGATTTCATAAATAACCCCTTTCGCTAAAAATTAAAAAGTGAAGCAGACAAAACCAACCATATCAAAGAAGTGGAAGAGTAGTTGTCTGCTTCATTATATTATCCATTGCTATACGCAAATGGCTTATACATCTTAAGGCCATTTATAGCTGTTTTTGGATAAACGGTTCTTACCGGCCAACTGTCCGATCGTCATATCCTGAATCATCTTCTCAAATTTTCCGTCCCTCTGTATCTGCGAAACAAAATCATTGTAGTCAGCTACATGTTCAATGGGAATATGGATGTTGATATCACCGAAAGAGGTGTTTCCGGAACGTGTTATGTTTGGCAGTTCAGGGTAATCGGGCGTATGGATCTGTGGTATGAATCCGGTGTTGATAAGCGAATTGGTATTCACAGGAATCAGCCCGCGTTTCGCAAATGCCGTATAGTCAATATCGCTTGGCCGCGCGTCAAGCATTCTCATCCATTGGTCTCTGGACAAAAACTCATCAGAATAAAGGAAACCGTGAGAGCCAATCTCGCTTAAGCTCATACCGCTATTGTACTGATCCATCCAATATTGATATCCTGCGGTTTCAGCCGGTCTTCCAAGCAGTCCCTGATAGAAATCAAGTATTGTATCACTGGCGGATTTACCCAGAGCTTTATATTCATCGGAATTCAAAAATCCCTCCAGCATTTCCTGTACAGTTTCGCCATTCATCAATTTATTCATCCAGTAATGCAAGCCGTCTTCTTCGGAATGCCTGCCCAGTAATCCATTGTATAACCGCTCGATGAAGTTCCTCGCGGTAGTCTCATCGGAGATGGTAGTTTCAAGACCGTAATCCGTTACGCCTAAGTCCGCCAGGTCTGCGGATACTCTGTACATTCTTTCGTTTAACTCATACAGACGCAGGATCTCCCTGTATATGTTCTGCCCTATGTCTGTTATCCCGTTTATTCCGGGTTCCAGCACAGCATCGATGCCGTGGCTCAATACATAGTCCCACTCCTGTGCCGTAGAAGAGATGGTATCCTGAATTTCCTGAGCGTTGGCATTGACGTACCCAATCATCTCCTGAAATACTTCCTGCTCGTTCCGGCTCTGCTCTGAGATAAGCACCGCATATTCCTCTGCGAGCCTGTCTAACATGTCCTGCCGGTCGCTGTACCATTTATCATATTGGGTGTCTTCCAGATCCTTTTGCGCATCCGTAAGGTCTGCCTTCAGCTTTTGTATTTTGGCCCTGTTCTCCTCAGAGTCATCATGGGACAGAGCGGATAACTGTTTCTGGATATCGGCTATGTTTTTTGTCTTCTCTGCGATATTCTTTTGATATTCATACAGGGATTTGTCCGCTTCGAGCTGTTTCTTTTTTGCGTCGATCAGCTCCTGGATCGAATCAATCTGTGCCTGGTATCCGTCCTTTCCAAGTTCTATGACTGCCTCATACTCATCATGCGCCGCTTTTGCAGCATTCTGGTATGCGTCGATCAGGTCGTTTTTACGGTCGATCAGGGTTGCATTAGCAGAGTCGTTTTCCAATTCTTTATTGATCTTATTAACCTCATCTTTATATGCCCTGGCCTGTTCCCTGTATGCGAAATAATTCTGCGCATGTAAACCGATCACGGCGCTGCCTTCCTCTGTCAGTTTTCCGTCTTCGCCATATGTATCATCTTTGCCGAACATATCGATCATGAAATCAGATTCGCCTGTAATACGTGATATACTGTTTTGGAATCGGTCAAATTTATCCCATTCCAAGTCCCTGATGGCGCTGTTCAGCTCTATTATGCTGTTTTCCAGTTCCATGACAGAGATTACGTTATCATCGATGGCGGATCTCATATCAACCCAATCGTCAGAGCCTGTTTCCAGCCCCTTGGAGACAGCGTCCTGCATATTTTGCTGCAGCCTCGCCGCCTGTTCTTTTAGAGTTTTCAGCCTTGATTCACTGTCTCTTAGCTGCCGCTCGTACAAACCTTTAGCCGCTGCATATCCCTGCAGCGCAAGTCTGTCCTGCATGTTTTCAATAACATTCTTTCTCTGCTCTAACTTTGCAAGTTCCTGTTCAATGGGTTTGAGCAGCGCCTCGTAACTCCGCCTGGAAATATCCTGCAACTGAAGTTTATATTCCTCCGTGGCGTTGCGGACTTCGAGAATCTCATTATACATATCCCGCCATGCCTCACTGCCGGATTCGATGTACCCGCTGTTTACGGCAGAATCGAGAGCGTCTTCCAACTGCTGTACTCTCTGGGTATTGTAATTGATGAGACTGCGGGTTTCGTCATACAGACTGTTATATATTCCAGCCTTGGGCGCCTTGAATGTATTTTTCTCTTTGATCTCAAGTCTGCTGATAGATTTTTCCGTGGTCTCCATCAATCCGCTGAAATATGTATTGATATTGTCAAACTTTTGTCTTGCCAGTTCTGCCAGTTGCGTTTTCAGATCTTCGATGGCGTCGGAACAATCGGAGGCTTTGTCATACCATGTCTCGTATTCTTTGATCCGGTCTGCGAGAGATTCATCGGTAATAGTCTCGATGTCCAGAGAGCCGTTTTGAATCTTATGGACATATTCTTGCGACAAACCTACAGACGCGGCTTTCTGCATGTATTGCTCATAGGCCTGCTGCTGTACGTTGATTGCCTCTTTTGTCTTTTCCATGGCTTTGGAGAGGCTATGATTGCGTGCGGACCATCCGATATAGGTGTTGGAGACTTTATCTTTCAGCTTATCCAAGGCGGAGGATACTCTGTTTACGAGTTTTTCTGTCCAGCTTAGTTCTTCTGAGAACTCTGCGGTTTCTTTTGCGGAGGCGGAAGAGGCATCGTTCAGCGAATTGTTTAGCTCTTCCCGCTCTTTCTCTAACTGCTTTACCTGATCAGCATATCCATGACCGCCTATTCCGCCATTTTCTGCAAATGTTCCCTGGAGATTTTTAAGAACGTCTATCTGTGAGTCAATATTGGAAATCGCATTCAGATAACCTTGAATTTCTGTTTCAAGCTGTGACTGGAATTCCTCAAAGTCAATTTCCGTGACATGATAGCTGGCACGTCTGGTTTCAAAATTACCGGTGTCAATTGTTGTGTCGATTTCTTCTACCTGCGTTGAACCGCCGCCGCCATATGTGCGGAGATTGCCGCCGCGTTTACCCGTTGGCATATTTTTGATGGAATCCGCAACGTCCCAAGCTTTTTTCTGTATATTTCCAAGGGATTCCTGTGCGTTAATACTATTTCTGGAAAGGGAATCCGCCATTGCTCTTGCGGCCTTGCCCATGTTGCTGCTTGTATTCCGGGCTACATTTTTGACGCCCACATTAAATTTATGCATGTTGCCGGCCATGTTTTCGGCGGTTTCGGCAACAATTCGGTCTTCTTCTGAGTTGGCGTCGGCCACAGCCTGTAGCTGTTTATTGAGGGCCTCAAGTTTGTATAGGGCCACTTCCCTTGATATCTGTCCCTCGCCTTCGCCAACCTGTTCTACTATTTTAAGTTGTGCCTCGGCAAAATCTTTCTTGGCAAGAAGTTCCGCTTTGTCGGCCTCGAGTTTTGTAATCTGGGCGTTGATAACGGATTGATCACCGTCAAGAATGTTTTGGACTACATCCTCATTTAAGGTAATTTGACCATTAGCTGACACTTCTGCATTGGTAAGGATCTCCGGATACATCTTCGCCAGTTCTGCGGCTTTTGTCGCTGTTATGGTAAGACCGTCAGCTACTGTTTCCTGTACTTTTGCAAGGCTCTCAAACTGTGTGGTGACGCCCGCTATTACATTTGCGGTATTGTTCCATGTGCTGCCGATAGCGGTGGCATAGGATTCGATACCGGAATCGCCATAGGAACTTAAGCGCTGCAGAGAATCTATGAGCAGTTCGACCTGTTGGCGCTCCGCATCTGTGGTGAGAGAGGCTTTTAGCTGTTCCAGATCCTCAATCAATGTGTCTGGCTGTCTGGAGATGAGATTGCTTAATCCCTCAGACAAGTGCCCGAAACCGTCCGCTGTCAGGTCTATGAAGGGAACAAGATCGGGGAATTGCTGCATCAGGTTCAGGACCGCTGATGCGTCTAATGTCCCCGCATTGAATGAGTCCAGGGCGGAGCGGAGAGTGGAGATAGAAGATTGGATGTCGCCTATCTGGTCTTTGTAGGTGGAGAGGTCAAGGGATGTAAAAGAACTACTTTGTTTCAATAAAGTGTCTGCTTTATCAAGTTCATTTTCCAAAGGGATACTGTAATAGTCCTTGAACTCAGGAACGGTCGATAAATAATTGTTGATCGCATCCGCAATTTCCTTTTCGGTTCCAATAAACTGTTCACTTGCTACTGCAGTATCAATTAATTCCTGTTTAAATGTATTAAAGGTTTCTTTGGTCTTTGGAAGTTCCTGCCCCTGTAAAGCTGTCAACATTGTCTGCTGTGATAAATTTTCATTTAAGTTATCTATCGCTGATCTATAAGAATTAACACCTTCCTTCATCTCACTATATCTTCCATAAAGTGCCTGATATAATGGATTTTGGGATAATTCTTCAACCGTAAATGCTTCCGAATCCCTCAATACCTTTAATGCATCTTCTAATTTCTGAAAATTTTCTAACGCTCCATTTACTGTATTATCTCCAGTCAAGACTAATGCGCCGCCACCAGAGCCATAAGCCCCCCGGTTTACGATTCCGGCCTTTTCCAGTTCTTCAAATGCTTTGACTGCATCTTTTCCTGTCGTACTAATGATATTCCGGTTTCCCCAGAAATTGTCTTTAGAAACACTTAATAGATCTTCTTTTGCCGCATCTACGCCGGCAATTAAATCAATTTGTGCTTCCTGCAAAGAGTCAATGCTTGCTTGTTTAATGGCCTTGGACAGTGAACCATACTTTGCAATCAAATCGTCTATGCTTTTGCCCTCTAACCCCAGTTTCTTTAATAACTCAGTCTGGGTACTCACTAAATCTTCTTTGGCGCCTTCATCTGTTTTTACTGCTTCTGACAGGGAAATATACTTACTTGCTAACGCAGATATCTCGTCCCCCATTATATTGGCTGTATCTGCCGCCTCTTTCGCCCGCTCATGCATCTCTTCCAGTTTCTGGTTGTGATTAGAAATCACCGTTGTTGCTACACTTATAATTGTGGTAATACCAGTCAAAATAAAGCCAATGGGATTGCTAAAGAATGCAGCCTTGATAGAAGTACCTACCCCTATAATGGATGTTTTTAAAGAGGTCATCGCATTTTTCAGGGTGAATGTCGTCGTTGCTTCTGTCACATTTGCTGCTGATTGGGCATTGGTGGTAGTAATTAAGCCCATTTTTTCTAGCTTGGCTTTGGCCTCCTCTTTGGTTAGGTCATGTTTCTGGAGTATCGAAATTTTATCGCTTTGCTCAAGATTTTTATTTGATAGCAATAATTTCAAATTCTTCTCTGTCAGATTTTTCGTGGCTTCCCCAATCTCAACTAATGTTTTTTCTCTCAGTATCTTATCTGTTGGTAAATTCTTCACTTGCTGTAATGCGCTGCCAAGCATATTCATCTGCCTAACGGTGGCCGCAATTGCTGTACCAAATGAAGTAATTCCTTTACCTATATTTATAGCAAGAACCGCAAGAATACCATGCTTTAATAAATCAGTAGAATTGATCAAATCCAGAATACCGTTTCCGATATCAGCAGTGTACTTTATCAAATTGCCGCTCATAAAAGTGGAGTAAGTCTCTATAAGTTTCTCTTTAAATATTGTGATATGCGCTTCGGCGCTTTCCATGTACTTACCGTACTCTTCAGCCATACTGTTAGCAGCATTTATACTGTCATTTTTAACCTTCTCTAATTCCTCATAGTTAAGCAGTAATGAGTTCCCCGCACTGGCCCTCTGCTTGCCAAACATGACTTCTAGCAAGTCAGCCTGTGAATTGTCACTTAGCGAATCAAATACCTCACCAATTTCAAGCATCATCTGGTATGTACTTTTCAGCGTATCTTCATCTTCAAAGATATTGACCTTATTTCCTGTCAATTCATATATCTGCTGTTGAATTTCAGCAATATCTGTGGAGACACTTTCGACGTCCTCGCCCATTTCCTTTAGGGCATCTATCTGACCTCTCAGACGCATGGAAACTACCTTTAACATATTGGAGCCTTCTTCTGGATTTTGGTAGATTTTATTGGTCGTAGTGATTAAGGCAATTGTTTCATTCAAATCATTGCCTGCATCCTTTAAAACCGCACTTGCATTTAGCAATCCATCGGCAATACCTTCACTGTCTATCGCATATTTGTTCCCGATAGCATTTATCTTATTGCCAACTGCTTCAACTCTTTTTATATAGTCATTTACACCTAAATCATCTATTTCAGTAAATGCCTGAGCGGCTGAAATCAGTGTTGACGTTGCTTTTTCATTACTTATTTCTGTTGTCTTTTCAAATATAGCTGTAATCTCTGCTAACTGTTCTGACATATCAAGATCAAAACCAATTTTGCTCCATGTTTCCATAGAATCAATAAGGCTTTTTGTCGTGACCGCTAAATTCTGTGCCAACTTATTCCATTTGGTCAATAATCCTGAAAATTGGTCGCGGCTGGTAATATCATCCGTTGTTTTATAAAGGTTTGTCATTGCAGTGTCAAGTTGCAGGAAAGTAGATACGGCCTGTTTAACTTGGGTAAATATAGTAGTAATAATACTTGCCGCCGACAGCAGATTCTTACCCCTGTCAAAGAGATTGCGCCATTTGTCATGAAGCGATTGTGAAGCCAGCCCATTGGCCTTGAGCTCGGAAGTGAATGCCGCAATCTGATTCCTGACATATTTTAGCTGTGTTTCATCAGAAATAGAATATGCTGACGTAAGGATATTTTCATATTTCTGTTTTGCCGCTACATTAGTAAACAGTTTGGAAAATCTCTTGCCTAAGTACTCAATGTCAGCAATTGCCTTACTACGTTTTACTTCTATATCAAATCCTATAGGCGCTTTGTTCGCCTTTGCCTGAACCGTTTTCCTTGCAGATTCAACCTCGCCGTCCGCCTTAGATTTTGAAACCTTCAAACTGACTTCTATATCAGAAATTGTATTCTGTAACTCTTTTATTCTTTTTTGCAGCTGAGTTATTGTGTCTTTATCAACAGTAACATTCGCCCCTACCTGAACATACAAATCGTTTAACTGTTTCAGGTCTTTCTTAAGCTGCTGCTTAGAAAGTGCGGTTGTTAGCTTGGACAAAATTTTTACAGAAAAAGAATTATCCAATGTTCTTAAATCACTTTTTAATCGCCTTTTTGTCAGTTGCTTATTTAGAACTGCAATTACATCGAATGTAAAGTCTGTATTTTTCAAATAATACTTCCTCCTCTTTGGCATACAAAAAGACAGCCCGTTATTGACTGTCTTGATTGTTTTGTTTTTCTGTTCAATTTTTAATTGCCTTAAAATTTTGCACCACACACATCACATTTATAGGTTTTGCCGACATGTCCGGCAGCTAACAATCCAAATGCTATCGCTGAAACCGCCTTATTCGTCATGCTGATTTTATGGATTTTGGTCGAGCCACATATAGGGCACTTAGGAACATTCTCGTAATCTGTTCTACATATATCGTGTTTTCGAGGATCTACCCAATCTGCCGGACGTTTGGAAAGGATATGGTTTCTTAATTTTTTCTCACAGTTAGAGCATCTTTCATACATTCTGGGGTCTAATAAAAGGAAATCATTTACTTTAGCAATAAGGTGGTATGGCATTTCGCGGAGACGCCCACAGCTCGTGCAGGTTGTACTGATTTCTCCATCATCATTTTCACCTAAAGTCTTCGGTTCTCTTATACTATACCACCAGAAATCAATCTTATCCGCATCAAAAGAATCATTCTCGCCTAATTCAATGCCTTCACCAAAACTAAGTATCTCATTTTGAGAATCATCAACTTTTTCAGAGTTATCTATACCCGTATCAGAGTCCACCCACAAAGGCTTTCCACATACAGGACAGTTCTCTAAGCCTTTCACAACCTCATATAAGAAACTGGTTTCGCATCCATCGCATATCACTTTCGCCATCCCTGAATCCTCTCTACGTCACATTAGTTATCTTGGTTACAATTTTATCACATTTTTTATGCATTCACAAGCATTTCTACTATTATTTTTGAACGCCTAAACTGCAAAGGTAAATATTCTTTGATCCGGTCTGCGAGAGATTCATCGGTAATCGTCTCGATGTCCAGAGAGCCGTTTTGAATCTTATTGACATATTCTTGCGATAAACCTACAGACGCGGATTTCTGCATGTATTGCTCATAGGCCTGCTGCTGTACGGTGATTGCCTTTTTGTCAGTTGCTTATTTAGATCTGCAATTACATCGAATGTAAAGTCTGTATTTTTCAAATAATACTTCCTCCTCTT
>CAJUAH010000027.1:0-8679 GCA_910584375.1 uncultured Acetatifactor sp. | reverse complement strand
TATCACATTTTTTATGCATTCACAAGCATTTCTACTATTATTTTTGAACGCCTAATCTGCAAAGACAAATATTTTTTGATCCGGTCTGCGAGAGATTCATCGGTAATAGTCTCGATGTCCAGAGAGCCGTTTTGGATTTTACTGACATATTTTTGCGACAAACCTACAGATGCGGATTTCTGCATGTATTGCTCATATGTATGAATCAGTTCCCGTATTGCGCCTTGGAGGTCATCTGTTTTACCTGTTAATTCCGGAAATTCCTGCAACAGGTCTATAAGAGCCGATTGTGTGAAAGAGCCGTCATTGAGAGAGGAGAGCGTATCGGAAAGCGTCTTTACTTTGGACTGGAAATGGTCTATTTGGTCTTTGTAAGCGGAAAGGCCAAAGGAATTAACGGTTTCTTCCGCCGTATCCCCGCTTTTATCCGCAAGCGCGGCAATTTCGTTGAAAACTTCTTTGAATACATCGGCTCCTTCGCCTACTATGATTTCACTTTCGTGTATCGCTTTGCTTAATTTCGGAAAGCTTTCAAGGGTTTCCGGAGAAAGTTCGCCCGCCCTGTACATGGCAATCAGTTCTTCTTTGGTTTTTTCCTGATCCTTTATGCGGAAGATGGAATCAAATTCAATGGTGTTCCATGTTGCCGGGCTGTAAAACTCGTAGATTGCTTTCTGCATGGACGTGAGGTAATCATAAAAGGCCTGTTCGTCTTCCGCCAGTTCCCTTATGCCCGCAATTTCAAGAAGGTTCTGCTTGTATTCGGAAAGGGATGCGAGGTGGTCAGCTCCGTTTTCCTTGATATACTTTGACATGTTTTCCGAAATTACTTTAATATAGGAATCATAATCCGCTATCTCGTCCGTATCTGTCAGGGTTTTCCTTGTCTCTTCCAGATATTGCAGTGCGGCGGTCATGTCGGTTATATTGCCTTTCAGATCCAAAGTGCCTAAAGAAATCTCGCCTGCGGATAATCTCTGTATCAGCTCCGACACTCTGAATTCCTGGCCATAAGAACCGGAAAATTCCGTATTAAAGGTATTTTCGTTTTCCCGGTATAAATCTTCGGCGGCTTTTAGTTTTTCTTCCTGTTTTAGCTGTTTCTGTACTTCCAGTTCCTTTGTCACTTCACGGAGCCGGTTGAGCTCCTCCTGTTCCACCCATGACAGGTTCGGGGCGTCCTCAAACTCTTGAATGGTAGCTTTTGTGTTCTGGAGTTCTGTTTCCAGCTCCTGCAATTCATTTTTTATACCTTCATACGCGTCTTTTGTTTCCTGCAATTTTTCCCGCTGTTCATCGAGTGTTACGTCTATTGCGTCATACAGCTTGACCAAACCGAATGTAAGCGCGCCGATGGCTGCTACGGCGGCTGTAATCCAACCGGTGGGAGTCGTTGTAAGCCAGGTCCACATGGCTTTTGTTGCAGACTTAATTTTGATCCCCAGGCCTTTAAAGGCATCTCCTAAACCAAGGGTAGAGCCTGCGGCCTGTTTCTGTGCCTTGGAGACCATGTTTGTACTTGCTGCGTTTGCGACCTCTGCGGTAGTTGTTTCTAAAAATTTGCCGCGCAGACCATTAGTATATAAAATGGCTTTGATCTGATTATCGTTAAGGGTGGATTGAGCCATGGCTGCTTTGAGGGTTTCGGTGGTATAGGATCTACCGATGTCTCTTAAAGCTTTTATAATATTTGTCACATTTTTTAAATTATCTATATCAGTTAAAGCATCTTGCGTCTTGGCGAGAGATTTCAGTTGCGTTTGTATCATATGATATGGTATAATTAAAAAAAATTTGGAGATGAGAATATGACAGCATACGAAATTTATGAGGAAATTGGTACTGGCAGCCAACCAGAATATTACGACATGGGCATGCTAATGGAGGATGATATAGAGGGGGCATCCAAACTAATACAAGAGTACTTTAAGTGTGACAAGGAAACTGCTGATGAAGCAATTGCAATAATGAATAATGCAGTAGATGAACTCGTACGAAGAAGAGGTATAATACCATTAACTACTGAACAGCGAATTGCTTATGCTAATGCGGCAGCGAGAGAGGCGTTAAACAAACCCAAGTGCCCAACATGCTCGTCAACCAATCTAAAGGAAATTTCAATAACATCTAAGATAGCTGATACCGCTATGTATGGAATATTTGGCACGAAGAGAAACAAAACTTTCCATTGCAATAATTGCGGATATGAGTGGTAGGAGAGTATTTGTATATCGCATCTATTGCCCTGATCGTATAAGCGTAACATGCAGCCGTAAAATTAGGAAAGGTCCCGCAAGCCGCTCTCAGAGCGGGTTTGGGGACTTTTTTAGTCTAAAAAGTTCTTTGTTTATTTGATTTTTGCTCGTTAGTCGAAACACGGCGACCAAACGTATTACTGAAAATCATAAAATCGCAATACGCACTATGCGTTATTAGTAGGTCACATTTTGGCTGTGACTTGCTAAGAGGATGGGTATGTCTGTGGGGATTGCTCTCTGCGCAACAGAGTGCCGTCCTGCTCGTTAGTCCATTGTTTGCAGCACTTAGGAATCTATCAGTTCTCACTGATATTGCCATATGCCAACATAATTAATTTTTTCTGCTTTCGCAGCCTCATCCGCAATCAAGGGATTACGGCTTAATATGTGTTAGCCGGATGACTCCGGTCTTACATGAAATGTAAGAGACTTTCAAGCATTTACTCCTCCATGTGTAGTTTATACTCCGCTGAAAGTGTTTGCAGAGTCTTGTTAAAAACCCCATGTATCCATAGACTTGTAGACAACGCCATTATGTTGTTTCCTTATCTATGATTGCCCAACTAAAATGTCTCGCCAAATCTATTTTAGTAATGTCACCCTAAGTTGCCATAGGGTCAAGCAAAGTTTTTAACGAATGTATTTATAAGGGCATTAAAGGCGCCAAACGTTTTCACTTTACCGGTTAACCAGTCCAGTCCATTTCCGAGCGAATTTATGGCATCGAGAATAGATTTAATTTCTTTGCCGATGGAAGGACTTTTGGCAATTTCGGCATCTGTAGCAATAGCCAAGTCATCCTGCTTTTCGCTCAAATTTTCAGGCGGTTGAATTTGTTGAAAATCCGACGACTGTGCCGTTCTATTCAAATCTGTCAGTGCGGTATCCAGCTCTTTGACTGCGTTTACCGCCTGATGGGTGGCGTCGATAACTTTGGTGAAAGTAAGAACGCCATTTTGCCATGACGAAAGCTTTTTTGCACCCTCGGACAGATATTGAAGCAGAGATTTGAAATTGCTTATTGCTTTCGGATCGATCTTGGCCTTGATCTCCAGCTTGTCGATCTTGCGCTGGAGCTTGTCAATATCGGCGTTTGTGTTCTTTATGGATTTTGCCTGATCCAGTTCTGCCTGGATTTTTATCGTAGAATTATCCATATATGTGATTACCTCCTTCTACAATGTGTTTATGGCTAATGTTCCTTACAGACAGCAGGAAGTTTATCGTCCTTAAACATAAGGAACCGTAACAGCGGGACAGAACCTAATTGCCCCTTTTTTCATCATGAATGGCCTCCGCCAGCCTGGTTACGAACTTTTTCTACAGCTCGTCGGCGGGAACGTCCTTCAGGGCCATACACATTTCTGTAATCGGTGTTTCCCAGAGAGCTATATCGCACGTCCTTACACGGATGCTGTAAGCTGGAAAAAAAGAGTTTGCCATCGGCTGCATTATCAACATTGGATATGGCGATATACGGAGCAGGGGTTCCCATTTGTTTTTTGATCCGGGTATTAACAGGAGACCCTTACAGTCAACAATCTGTCAGTTGTTTTATACATCGCTCTAAGCGGTCTATTTGTGCCTGCTGACGCTGGATTGTCGCTGTATTGATAGCTATAAACTCCTCGTAGCGCAGAGAGTAGATATAGATAGGATTGCCACAATCATCCAATATGGGATTGCCTTCTGTATCCAGGGCTTTGTCCTTACAAAACCCGGCAAAGTCTAAGTCGGATAATCCGGTCTGCAGCATGGCGTTCTCCACATCCTGGGCGATAAATCCAACATGTGTGCGTCCGCTGGTGCCGTCAATAAAGCGGTATGTCACTGGCTGCAGCAATGAAAAGAAATCCAGGTATTTATCGGACATAGGGGCTATATCCTTTTTCTGGTTGCGGTCAGATGTACTGATTGCTGCATTATTAGCGTACAACTGTTCCCAGCGATGATTGGGGACACCCAAACGATATGCCTTATCCGCCCATGGGCACATTGTCCAAAGGCCATCGGTTACACCCATTGTTATAGTGTAGTTGCCCTCTGGAGGCTGGATTTTAAACATTTGTCCATTTTCAGAGTGTATAAGCCACTGTCTGATTATCAGTGCATTTGCGTCTGCTATTGTTATACTTCCATTAAATGTACCTCCACCCCAGGGAGATCCCGATGGTCCCTGAGGTCCAGTAGCGCCTTTGGGTCCCTGGGAGCCAGCAGCGCCACGCAAATCGGCTTTGTGGGCATCCACATATGCCTGTACATTGGCCGGTACAACATTCTCCAAATCTGTATTTAGTGAATGGATTGCTTGGGTAATCTCGTTTAACTGATCCAGTGTGGCATCGTCGCTGTCCGCCAAGGCGTTTAGCCTTGTGGTAAGCGTGGAGAGCAGAGTGCGAATATCGGTATGTGCGTCGGGAGATGCATTGTGTGCAGCTATAGTGGTATTCAAGGCATTGGTAATCACCCTATTTTGTATAGTGTTCTCGGATGTCGTGGAAACAGCGTTATCAACAAGGACTCTTGTCGCGCCGTTTTCCATGCCGTTGAGTTTCTTCTTATCGGTATGAGACATCAGGCCGTCGTAATCTTCCGTTGCGGTCAGGATGGAGTTGTCGGCGTCAGAGATGTAATAGATAGTGCCGTTCATTTTCTGCGGTTCGGACAGTGCGCTATATTCCGCCATGGTCAGTTCCATGGTGAGTACGCCGGACAGGCAGTCCCATTTTCCATCGACTGTCCAATATACATTGGTTCCGGCGGGGTAAGCGTAGCCTGCGCCGTCCTTGAAACGGGAATCTGATTCAAAAGCGTCGAGGATGTTGTACATATGTCCGGCCACGTTATCGGAGGCGGGCAGTTGGGCGAAGGGGATGGTTCCTTTGGGCAGCAGGGAACCTTTCCAGGAATCCGCGTATGCTTTGGACTGCTCGGAATAGTACTTGGCGTTATCTGCGGTCTCCCCGGGTCTCAAATCCGTATCTCCTACGGCCCAGCTCCTTGACAGTACTGCGCTGTCGGCGGATTCTTCCGCCATCTGGGTTGCGGTATTTTCACTGCTGGCAGCGGCGGCAGCGGAAGCTGCGGAGGCGGTTGCCTGGTCTCTGGACTGTTCAAAATAGTATTTGGAGTTGTCGGTTACGTCGTTTGGTCTGGTGGTATTTTCTGTGCCAACGGCATGACTCTTGCTGAGCATATAGCTGTCAGCAGAGGCCGTTTCAGAGTCCTTGGCGTTGGTCTCGCTGGTTTTTGCATGGTTTTCGCTGGCGCTGGCTGCGTTTTCCGAATCTTTGGCAGCGGTTTCACTTGCTTTTGCTTTATTCTCGGAATCTTTGGCGTTGGCCTCCGAGATTTTGGCGGCTGTTTCGGAATCTTTGGCATTGGTTTCACTGACTTTGGCGTTAGCCTCGCTGGTCTTGGCCGCATTTTCGGAATCCCTGGCGGCGATGTCGTCAAGGCATCCCTGCAAAAACGCATTGTTCCCGATCACATCGGCAATGGCGGTAAATTCGTCTGTTGATGTGATGGCCTTGGGATCGAAAGCCGCTTTATTTACAATCAGGGTGAAGGGGAAGGAGGTGATTACCTGTTTTTCTTCCGTCAGGTCAGCGGGGTTGCGTACAGAGCTATTTCATAGGTACTCATGCCCGGCTCTGCCAGGATTTGCTCTGTCAGTTCGACAATGATCCTGTTTCCCGCAGAAACCGCGCATTCGTTGAAAATGGTTGTGCCGTCGGGTTTTGTTCCTCTCAGGACAGGATAGACGTCGGTGAAATCATACTCCACTTGGTTGTCTAACAGGGTGATATGTACGAACCGGGTATTCATGTCGCCCTGTACGGCTTTGACGATCCCGAAGTTATTCGAGGTGGCCAAATCGACAGTGATATTTGTTATGTTAGAATCCATATTTTTCCTTTCTTAAACTGATGATTTGTTCTGTTTCCGGAACGGCATCAGAATTATTTTTTTAATTTATAGCTACTATGAATCTGTAATAGAGCCTGTGTCTTACCTGACTCTACGTTTCAAAGTCGCTTCTTTATAGTATACCAAATTAAATATGATGTCAGTATAAAAGGACTATGCCCATATTGCAGGGCATAGTCCTGAAACAATAATATACGTTTGCGAGAGTTAATATGGCCAATCAAAATCAATATCCAGATTTGAGTGGGGATCTCCGCAACACATACCTATATAGGCAATGCGTGCCCACCCATTACGGACATAGGCTCCTCCTGTCAGCACACACCTGAGTGTATGAACGCCTGTTAAGTTTCTGATATCAAGACAAAATGTTCCCCAGCCAATAGGGTGGTTATTGTCTGCCTTGCTACCCAGATCGTTATGATTGCCATGTCCATGTCCTTTAAAATTGACAAGACTCCCCAATAAATATGGATTTTCACCGTTGTACGCTCCTTTATATAGCAGGCGTGTATCTGCGGTCTTTTGCCCATAAAAATCAAGTCCAAGAATAAGCTCAGTTGCATTATGTGTGTTTCCGGAAGGTGTCGAGGTAATCTCTCCGATGGCGCTTACAACCAAATAGTCATAATTCGTACAATCTATATTCCACATATTATACATAGCCTTAGATGGACGCATATATACGCAGGTACTGTCACAATTATACGTCCCATATACATTTGTCCAATATTTTGCTCTGCATTCATCCTCAGATATTCCAGAGTCATAAATATTTCTGTAGTCCATATTCCCCAAAGATTCGTATCGCCCGTCTTTATACGGATGCAGTAAAGTGGAGAAGAACAATTCATCCGGGTCACCGTTGTTAGTGTCACATGTGGCAAGATATGGAGCAGGGGGTTTCCGCTTATTACCAGACGTAGGGCCGTCCCCATAATAAAAGCATTGATTATTCATATACGGGTATGAGACCCTTCCATCATAATATGCTCTGTGGTCATATAAAACAATCGACTTGCGTTTTTCCCACACCGTTACTCCATTTGCTACAACCGTATCTATATTTACGTTATTTGAAAATAAAAAATCTCCGTTGACTGGTATTGTAACTCCATTTACGATAATTGACATAATATTGCCCTCCGCCTAAAAGTTAATATACAGGGTAGTTCCGGACAGGGTGAAGGTCGGACGGCCGGATACATTGGTATATGCGACACTGTTTGCGCTACCTGCACTGGTGGCGTAATTTACGCTGAAGTTGGCGGGATTATATACATACATATTTGTAGCGTCGTTCCCACCCCATAACCAGGAGGGTTGACCACCCTGGCCTGACCAATTGAAGTGATGACCGTCTACTGTATCCGCATTTCCTGCGCTGGCTGCATAATTTACAGATTTGTCTGCATCGGCTGTATTATTGACGTTTCCCAGGCCAATGTTAGCGGGGGTGATATTGACATTTCCTGTCCGATAGGCAGATTCTGCGTTGCCCTTTACCGTGACGGCGACAGGGATAGAGGGTTTATTGCTCAGATCATTGTAACTCCCGGAAAACGCAACGGTTTTCAGATCGGCAAACCATTTCATGATCTTGCCCAAGATCGTAGAGAGATTTTCACCGGACGCAATATTATTTCTTGCAGATGATTGTGTGAATGTGGGAGTCTGGTTGTTGGTGGAAACATTCTGGACATTCCCAAGTCCTATATTTTCAGGGGAGATAGTTATGTTGCCCTCCCGGTATTCGGTTTCCGCGCTGCCTTTTACCCGGACGGGCACCGGTTTGTTTTTGAGATCGTTATAATCTTCGGAAAATACATACCCGACCAGATCATACTGATCGCCGCTGTATCTGAAAGAGTATGTGGAGTTTTCTGCCAGTATTTCCGGAGATATGGGGGCGCCCTTACAGTATATAGCTTTCGCTCCAGTGTTATTGACATTAAGGACAGGATTGGCTGCGGTGTTTGCAGTTGTAAATTTAATTGTTATTTTCACTCCGGGCATCAGCATAAATCCTTTGCATTCAACAGTTTTCTCGCTAATATCCGCAGCTGTTGTGCATACGGAATAATCGTTGCCGTTTGCTGACACAGGAGCGCTGTAGTCTATTCCTTTTAAAATTATTTTACTCATATGATCACATCCTTTATCTATGATATAGTAAACTGTTTTTTCAGTTGTTTTACGCGTAGTTCCAAGCAGGCTATTTGTGCTTGCTGGCGTTGAATGGCGGCTGTATTGATAACTATAAACTCCTTGTAGTGCAGGGAGTAGATGTATGTAGGATTTTTATAATTAGCCAATATTGGATTGCTCTCTGCGTCCAATGCAAAATCCTTGTTTCGTTTACAACTATTTTTGAATTGAATATCAGGTAAGATATCATTAAATATAATGGCATCTTAAGTGTTAGCATACTTTAACGGTAATAATCAGTTATCTGTCGGCGACGGCACGATAATCGGAGCTATTAATACGT
>CAJUAH010000026.1 GCA_910584375.1 uncultured Acetatifactor sp. | reverse complement strand
GTCTTGCTATCTGGCATTACTGTCTTTTAGGTTTTGTTCTCTGAAATAGACTTTTTCGTGGTTTTTTCCACTTCTTAAAGAATTTTCAGGGTTGCATTGCTGTTTATTTGTCAAAGATCATTGAAGTGTTACCTTCAAACGGAGAAGGAGGGATTTGAACCCTCGCGCCGCTATTAACGACCTGCACCCTTTCCAGGGGTGTCCCTTCAACCTCTTGGGTACTTCTCCAGATAAGTTGATTCATTCTTCATTATTCTGTTAATCGTAGAGACAATCCCTTATCTCTCAGCGGAGAGAGTGGGATTCGAACCCACGCGCCCTTGCGGACAAACGGTTTTCAAGACCGCCTCGTTATGACCACTTCGATATCTCTCCAATAGTTTATAGCGAGCCATTCTTTTCGCTCCGTTTTCTCAACGGCAAGAAATATAATAGCAAAAAAGCCCGCCACTGTCAACTGCTTTTTTTAAGAAATTTACAAGAAATGCACAAAAAAGATCGATATCAAAAATCCGCCAGCATCTCCCCGTAAACACCGCCCAGCTCCCGGAGCCCCCGAGCGATCAGGCTACCGTACAACACGGCCCCTTCGTAGCGCAGATGAGTATTGTCCCTAGACTCCTGAGGATGTTCTCTGTAGGCTCCCTCCGGGAAAAACATATACCATTTTCTGCTCTCCTGTTCTCCTGCCTGCTCCAGAGCCTCACGGCTCATGCCACACAGGTCGATCAGCGGCACACCGCTCTTCTCGGCCGTCTGTTTCATGGCTGTCACATAATCCTCATGCAGACTGGGCTCCAGTATACCGTCGCCGTCAAACCTTCTCCGTTCCAGCGGAGTGATCAGCACCACGTAGGCCCCGCGCTCTCTGGCCACCTGAATAAAACGCTCCAAATTGCGCACAAATCCCGAAAAGGGTTCCGTGTATCTGGACGGATCCTCCGACTTCTCATCATTATGCCCAAATTGTATAAAGAGGAAGTCCCTCTCTCCGATCCGTTCCTCTATCTCCCGCAGTCTTCCCTCGTCTATAAAGCTTTTGGTACTGCGTCCGTTCTTACCGTGGTTCTCCACACGATAGTCCTTATTTATAAATAAGGAAAAGACCTGACCGATCCCGGTCTGCGGATAGGTCGAATAATCATTTGTCTGTACGGTAGAATCTCCTGCCCAAAAAATCGTATTCATAATACTCCTCCCACTGCCCGGCCTAAACAAAAAAAACGGCATATGCGGCAAACAAGGGAAACCGAAGTTTCCCTTGCCATACATCCGGTATATGCGATACCGCCCTTACTCTTTTACAGCTCCGATATTCACGCCCTTTACAAAATATTTCTGCAAGAAAGGATACAGGATCATAAAGGGAATGATAACCACGATGATAGCCGCGTTCTTAACGGTATTCTCGGTAGCGCCGCCGGTTGACTGAGGCAGATCGCTGCCCATAATAACGCTGCGCAGTTTCATCTGGAAATTGTACCACTTGGAATCTGTGATATACAGTTTGTAGTGGGTATAATCGTTCCAGTAAGTCACGGCGTACATCAGGCCGATGGAAGCCAGCGCCGCTTTGGACATGGGCAGTACGATGCGAATAAAGGTCTGCATCGGGGAACAGCCGTCCAGCGTAGCCGACTCGAACAAACTCTGGGGAATACCCTCAAAGAAGTTCCTCATCAGCACCAGATTGTACACGTTCAAAGCCGGAAACAGAATAACTACCAGCAAAGTATTGGTCAAATGCAACGAACTCAGCACCAGGTATGTAGGAATCATACCACCGTTGAATATCATTGTGAACAACAGGAAGTTAGCAAAAAACGTTCTGCCGGGCATCTCCCACTGGATTAACACATAAGCCCCCAGCGTAGACAGTGTCAGCGCCAGGATCGTACCCAGGATTGTGGTGATAAAGGAGATCACCAGAGGTCGGAACAGGGTAGGGTTCCTGAACACAGAAACATAACCGGCCAGACCGAATTTCTCAGGCCACATTTTCATACCGTAAGCGGTCTTTAAATCAAATGAGTCCACCAGAATCTTCCACATAGGAATGATGATAATCAACGCCAAAATAATAAATATCAGGCCATTGACGATCCGGAAAACCGGAAATTTCTTCTTTGTTTTCATATCCGTCTCCACCTCCCTACACGATTCCGCGGCCTTCGCGCACCTTCTTGCTCCACTGATTGCAGACAAGCACAAGCACGCAGCCCACTAACGACTTAAACAAACCGATGGCTGTGGTATAACCGTAATTCGGGATAGCGCCGCTGTTGAAGGTCTGATAATAGATATAGGTCTCCAACACGTTCGCCGTGCCCAGCACCGCATCATTCTGCAATACGAACGCGGACTCAAACAGGTTCATAACCTTTGCCAGGTTCAGGATGAACACGGTGAGGATGGTGTTGGCCAGCGCGGGGAAAGTGATGTAACGCATCTTATTCCACCGGCCCGCTCCATCGATCGCCGCCGCCTCATATAGCTCTGTATTGATACCGGCCAGTGTCGCCATGAAAATAACGGTCTGCCAACCGGTTTCTTTCCAAATGTTAATTATGTAATACGAAAATCGCCACCATTTCTCCGATCCCAGGAAATAAATCATATTGTTGGCATCCAACACACCGATGTTCACTAGGAAAGTGTTCACCAGACCATGGTTTGTGGGAGCCAGGATCAGGGAGAAAATAGATGCCGTAACCACCCACGACATAAAGTGGGGCAGATAGATGATCGTCTGCACTACCTTTTTAAAATGCAAGTTCACAATCTCGTTCAGGAACAGAGACACTATCACGGCAAACAGAGTCGTCAATATGAGCTTTACCAGACTGATTACGATCGTGTTGGTGAAAGCTGACCAGAAATTGGCCATTTTAAACATTCTCTCAAAGTTCTTAAGCCCGACAAAGGTCGGATCCTTGATGCCGTTATAGTTGGTAAAACCAAGGACTATACCAAACATAGGCAGATAGCTAAATATTAAAGCAAAAATAAGCACAGGCAGAAACATCAGATAAAATCCCCTGTACTTATAAATCTTGGCCCGGAGCTTCGCGCCGCTGATCTTCTGCTTCGGCACCACAGTTTTCGTCTTTTTCATATCTGCTCTTCCTCTTCTAAATAATAATCGCCCATACATTCATGAATATACGGAGCCGTGGATTACTCCACAGCTCCACAAATTCTATTCTTGCTAACCTCGATCAGTTCAATATTACTGAGCGTTCAGGGAGTCAACAATGGTCTTGGACCATTCTGCGCCGCCGTCAGCCTCATACTTGGCATAAGCTTCGTCGATGGTCATCTCGCCCATGGTAACCTTAGCGATCAGCTCATTCTTCAGAGTGGTAAGATCACCGTTGTACATGCTCATCTCATCGGTAGAAGGTACGATGAACGCGGGCTTACAGTTGGCATTGAACAGCTCCTGTGCAGCCATGGCAGTCTCGGTCACGCTGTTCTCGGGTGCCTCCAAATCCA
Source organism: uncultured Acetatifactor sp. (assembly GCA_910584375.1). Lineage (GTDB taxonomy): Bacteria > Bacillota > Clostridia > Lachnospirales > Lachnospiraceae > Acetatifactor. Next base: position 60,070 of record CAJUAH010000026.1, on the reverse strand, counting down.
CCAGAGCCAGCATGGGATCAATGTGAGCCTTGGTATAAGCGGTCTCAGGTTTCTCAGCGTTGGGCAGGAAGTGGAACTGACCCTCCTCATAGGTCTTGGCTTTCTCAGTGTCAGCCCACAGAGTCTCAGCAGCGGTAGACCAGTGCTTGCCCTCTACACCATAGGTAAACAGGAACTGCACATCGCCGCCATCCTGCATAGCCTCGATGAAATACTTGAACACGCCTTCAGGATTCTCACATGTAGAAGTGATGCACCATGCGGGAGTGATACGGTCTACATAAGCGCCAACTTCCGCGATAGGAGGCAGGGCAACCAGATCGCCGGACAGCCCGTTGGCTTCCAGATTGGTCTTTAAGTTGTTGGCCCATGTGCCTGCCCAATAGGTGAACACACCGAACTCGTCACTGTAGAACTTGTTACGGCAGTCGCCGGTACCGTTGGTCAGAGTGGTGGGATCGATATAGCCGTTGGCGTAAGCGTCAGCCAGTCTTCCCATAGCAGCCTTCATGGCATCAGTCTCAAAACCGTCAATCCAGTTGCCGCTGGCATCCTGCATAAAGGAAGGATATGCATCCTGATAGAACTCAGCCAGATAATTGGTATAAGGAGCCTCGTTGCCTACAAAGCCTGCAGCAGCTACCGCAAAGGTGTTGCCGTTGGTGCCGTCGCCATCGGGATCGCCGTTGGTGAACGCATCCAGCATAGCCACATACTCTTCATAGTTGGTGGGAACGGAAGTAATACCGCAGTTGTCCAGCCATGCCTGTTTTACATAGGTAACGCAGCCATTGCCGTGAGTTGCGGGCATACCGTACAGGGAACCGTTGATTCTCAAGCTATCTACAACGGTGTCGCTGCCGGCCTTGGCGTCATGGCGAGCCTTCAGGTCGGAATTGGCATATGCGTCCGTCATATCCCACAGAGCGCCCTCAGATGCGTAACCGGTGTAATAAGTAGAAGACAGGATGATAACATCCGGCCAATCCCTGCCAGCGAAAGTCTGGCCTACCACATCATAATACGCGTCATGATCCGGCTGGATAATCTCTACTTCAACACCGGTCAACTCGGTGTACTTTGCCCAGAAATCATCGCCGTAGTTCTCCTGGGTAGGTACGGTACCGTCGATCATGATCTTGATCTTATCGGGCTTGGCAACCTCGGCTGCGGGCTCCTGCTCGGGCTGGCTGCTCTCAGCGGGAGTAGACTCGTCGTTTCCGGCCGCAGGCGTGGACTCAGTAGTAGACTGCTGAGGGGTGCTGCTCTGCTGGTCAGTGTTTCCGCTGTCGTTTCCGCAGGCCGCCATGGATAAAACCATGCTCCCTGCCAGAAGGGACGCGACAAACTTACTTGCTTTTTTCATAGTAATATATCCTCCTCCTAAAAATGTAAGTGTTTACAGGTTTTTTACCTGTCCCGCCGTTCGTTCCATGTCTGACGGTATGTATATATTAGCACATGTTGGGCACATTAACAAGCTATTTTTCTCAAAACATTGTTTTTTTGCTTTTTTTTGTTAATTATGCTGTTTTTTTGTGTTGTGATATGTGCATTTTTCCTGTAGATATTTGCGTAAGCGCTTTCATATGTCTGTTCTGTGCAGCGTTTTCTCAAACGCATTGGCAAGACCGTCACCCGGAAAACACATATTACATACCGTGCAAAAATCCTTGATATTTCCAGGCTTTTCTGCTGATTTACCACTTTGTGCCACTATTTTGTGACAATTTTCCTCCGCATTTCCCGGTCTTACATGTAAGTGCTTTGACAAGTTTTGCCAACGCATATCTTTATTTTTATGTAATCGCTTTCATTAGTATATGCGGCGCAAAAATTCTTGAAAGATGTAAAAAACTTATGTTAAAATCAGGTAGATACACCCGTCACGGCACGTACCTGCCGCAACAGTCTGAGAAAAGGAACGGTGATACCCATGGAAAACGCAACGAACTGCCCGATATCGCAAAGCAGCATATCCCCCCTTGTACTGACGGATCTGCTGGATCATCTGCGGCAGACCCATATTCCGATGCACAGTCTTCATATTGTGTTGTCCGGCCATACCGAACTGGAGGCTTACTATGCTCCCTGTCAAAAAGGCCAGCTGCACCGCATGTTCTCCGTCAGCAAGAATCTGACCGCGCTGGCCGTGCTGAAACTCTGCGAGACAGGTTTCCTCGCACTGGATGATCCAATCTGCCGCTATTTTCCCGAATATGTAAACAGGGATACCCATCCGTGGATTATGATGACGACTGTCAGAAATATGCTGATGATGCGCAGCTGCCATGCCTCCACCACCTATAAATTCGATATGTCCCAGGACTGGGTGGAGAGTTTTTTCACAGTCCGGCCCACCCATAAGCCCGGAACCGTGTTTCATTACGACACCAGTTCCACCCACACGCTCTGCGCCCTGGCGGAAAAACTGAGCGGCCGACCCATGCTGGACTACCTGAAGGATGTGATGCTGCGGGAGATGGGATGGAGCGAGGAATCTTATATGCTCACAGATCCTTTCGGACATTCCATGGGCGGTAGCGGACTCATGGCCACGTCGGAAGATCTGGTACTGCTGGGAAGATTCCTGATGCAGGAAGGGAGCTGGAACGGAAAAGAACTGCTGCGAAAAGACCTGCTGGCGCAGGCTTTGGCCTGGCAGAGCGCCACGGCGGTCACAGGCCCCATCCCCGCCGAGTGCCAGGGCTATGGCTATTCCTTCTGGCGGGGAGAGCATGACGCTCTGGTCTGCTATGGAATGGGCGGACAGCTGATCCTATGTTATCCGACTCTGGAACTGTTGGTAGTGACCACCGCGGACACCCAGGGGATGCAGGGCGCCAACCAGATGCTCTACGATGCCGTCCACCGTTTTCTGCTGCCCCGGCTGCAGGACGGAACCGGAAAATCCGGCGTCTCCGAAGACGACCGTCAAAAGCTGCAGGAGCGGATTGCCCGGCTGCGCATGGAGCCGATATCTCATACCTTTTCCCAAAGCTGTAGCCCTTCTCTGAGAAACAGCATTCTTTCCCTGCGTAACGGCAATTCTTCCCGGGGCGGCAGTCTTTCTCTGCATAGCGACAGTCCCCTGGCGCAGGGCGGCACTGAACCGGCGGATCGTCTCTCCAGGGAGGGAAGTTTTCTGGACTCACGGACGGACGGCCCCAGGATCCGGGGGACGGTTTACCGGATACAGGGGGACAGTCCCTTCACCGAGCTTTGTCTGGAACTGGCCTCCGGATCGGGAACGCTGTGTTATACGCTGGGAGACGTCTCCTGTCGCCTGCCTTTTGGACTGGATGAAGTGATTCCCTGCCGTTTTCCGGTCTACGATATGTTCTGCGCCTCCAGCGGTATGTGGCTGGACGAACACACTTTTTACATCCGTACCCATCTGCTGGACACCAGCGTGGGCAGCATTCATTTTCAGTTGTATTTCGGGGAAGATGACGTGACTGTTTTTATGAAAAAACAGGAAGAAAATCTGTTTGCGGAATACAGCGGACATCTGTACGGACTCCAGACTCCCGGACAGGACAGCCACGATTAAGGCTGTTCGCCCGGAAGTCCGCCCTGCAGCAGGGCCATGGCGATCCGCATATCCTCCGGCGTAGTCACTTTAATATTCTCATAAGAGGCCGGAACCAGCTTTACACGGCGGTGCAGCATGGTCTCCACCACCATGGCGTCGTCGGTAATCTCGATCCCCTGCCGTTCCAGCGCGGGAAGGCTTGTCATAAGCAGACGGTAAGCCTCGCAGATCATCCGCGTCTCAAACACCTGGGGGGTCTGTACCAGCCACACGCTGTTACGGTTGGGCGTCTGGCTGGCATAGCCTTCCGCATCCGCCAGTTTGACCGTATCCTTGGAGGGCATGGCCGCCACACAGGCGTCATAGGCATAAGCGGCAGCATAGGTATCCTCCAGAATTTTTTCTGTGAGAAAAGGCCTTGCCCCGTCATGGATAAACACGAAGCCGCCCCCATAGGGCGTGTTCAATTCTCTGTTCTCCAACAGCTCCAGGGCGCGGGCCACCGACTCATAGCGCTGTCTCCCTCCCTCCGTGATATCGCTCACTTTGGAAAAGCCGTATTTCTCTACGATCTCCTGCCGCATATAAGAAATGTGCTCCGCCCCGGTCACCAGGATGCAGTCGTCGATGATGGAGGAACGCTCCACCGCCTCCAGAGAGTACCAGACCAGCGGTCTGCCCCCCAGATCCATAAACTGTTTAGGCACGCCGCTGTGCATTCTGCTGCCGCTGCCTGCGGCAAGGATCACAGCGGTACATTTCTTTTTTTCCATAATTTATTCCTCTATATAATATACCTCTTTATAATGCCTCCCGGGAGCCGAGCCGCAGATTCGGTACCGCATTGAGATCCAGGCCGCTGCGCCGTCCTCTCATGTATTCGTAATACCCCGCCACGCCGATCATGGCGGCATTGTCCGTACAGTATATGGGGCTGGGATAATAAAAACGGATGTTATTTTCACGGCACGCCCCGGCCATAGCCTCCCGCAGAGCGGAATTGGAGGCCACTCCTCCGGCGATGGCAAAGCGGTCGTAGCCGTATTCCCGCAAAGCATGCATGGAATGTTCCACCAGCACCTCCACCACCGCTTTCTGAAAGGATGCCGCCACATCCGCCTGGCAGATCTCCTCCCCTTTCATCTGGCAGCCGTTTAAATAGTTCAGCACCGCGGACTTAAGGCCGCTGAAACTGAAATCATAGACATTGTCCGCCAGCTTGGGCCTGGGAAAAACGATGGCGTCCGGATTGCCCTCCCGGGAGACCTTATCTATCTTGGGACCTCCGGGATACCCCAGGCCGATGGCGCGGGCCACCTTGTCAAAAGCCTCCCCCGCAGCGTCGTCCCGGGTCTGTCCGATGATCTCATACTCGCCGTAGTCCTTCACCACCACCAGATGAGAATGTCCGCCGGACACCACCAGACACACATAGGGCGGTTCCAGTTCCCTGTGTTCGATATAATTGGCGCTGATATGCCCCTCGATATGGTGTACGCCCACCAGAGGAATCCCTGCGGCAAAACTGATGGCCTTGGCCGCCGACAGGCCCACCAGAAGAGCGCCCACCAGGCCCGGCCCATAGGTCACGGCTATGGCGTCCATCTGCCGCAGCTTTGTACCTGCCTCCCCCAGCGCCGCCTCTATGACCGGATTGATCTTCTCGATGTGTTTGCGGGAAGCGATCTCCGGCACCACGCCCCCGTACAAAGTATGAAGTGCTATCTGCGTGGAAATCACGTTAGATAACACTTCTCTGCCGTTTCTCACCACCGCAGCCGCCGTTTCGTCACAGGAGCTCTCGATGGCAAGTATATAGATATCTTTTTCCTCTTCCATGCCCTCAATCCTCTCTCTGGCCGTTTCCCACGTTCTCCGCCAGGTCCCAGCCGTATATCTTCCAATGACCGTCTCCGTCCCTGCGCAGCAGATACACCTGTACGGTGGACGAGCTCTCTCTGCCCTGGAGGATATTGTATCCGCAGCGGATCTTGGCAAATTTGAATCCGTCCTGGGTAAATTCGTCCACATCCGTGCTGGCGGCCAGGGAAATATTGGATATCTTGCGGTTATTGTTCTTAAAGTCCTGGATCTCCGCCTCCAGATTAAAGATATATGTATCCCATTCGTTGTGGTCCAGCAGTTCCTGATCGTACAATCCTCTGGCCTTGCGCGCCAGCTCCTCCAGCTGTTCCTGGCTGCAGTCCTCATTGTAGAAACATTTGATGAGATCGTTGTAGTAACGGATGACCTCCTTGGGGGTCGGGGGATAATTGTTCTCCAGATCCCGCAGCAATATGTTCTCCACCGTAGTGAGGGTACGCTCCTGTGTCTGACGGTTTGAACGGTTCACCAAATAGCAGTAGTATCCCACTACCGCTACGATGAGAACCATGACCACTATGATCGTCTGGGTTGTAAATTTGCCCTTTTTCGTTTTCATGCGCCGCTCCTAATCCGGGAAATTCAGTTCCACGCTTCTTCCGTCTTTGGCCGCCACAGCGGCGGGAAATATCTTTCGCACTTCCTGCATATATTCCTCCGGACGGTTTAAAGAGGGACTGTAATGTGTCAGCCACAGCTGCGGCACCTGGGCCTCTCTGGCCATACGCGCCGCCTCGTACATGGTCATATGCCTGTTTTCTTTGGCCTTGGCCAGTTTGTCCGGCTCCCCGTACATCCCCTCGCAGACAAACAGATCCGCGCCCTTCGCATGGGCCACGATGCTCTCCGTGGGGCGGCTGTCCGTACAGTAGGTGACTTTTAACCCTTTGCGCGGCTCCCCCAGCACCATGTCCGGGGTATAGATACGGCCGTCCACCTCCTGGGTCTCCCCTTTTTGCAGGCGGCTCCAGCACCTTTGCGGGATGCCCAGCTCCTGGGCCTTTTCCAGTTGAAACTTGCCGATACGGTCTATCGCCAAGCTATATCCATAGCATAACACATTATGATTCACCTTGAAAGCCTCAATTTGAAATCCTTCAAAGAAAAATGTCTGTTCCGGCTCCGCGATCTCCGCATAGCGGATTTCAAAAGGAAGCTCCGGGGCAATACAGCGCAGCGCGCCGACGACTCTCTGCAGACCCCTGGGCCCCACCAGCAGCAGCGGCTCGGTGCGCTCCGCGTTACCCATGGTCAGCAGCATACCCGGCAGACCGCTGATATGGTCCGCATGATAGTGGGTAAAACATATGATATCAATGGGTTTGGGGCTCCAGCCCTTCTCCCGCAATGCGATCTGCGTCCCTTCCCCGCAGTCGATCAGAATACTTTTTCCGTTATAGCGCATCATCAGGGAGGTCAGCCACCGATAAGGCAGGGGCATCATTCCTCCCGTTCCCAGCAAACACACATCCAGCATCGCCGTCTCCTATCCGCATCCATTCTGCATCCGTGGGATGACGGCGCGCTCCCCGGCCTTACACCAGCTCGCTCACTTCGCTCTCCTCCACCGGGATCTGAAAACTGTCCGTCAGCGCGTCATAGCAGCTTTCACACAGATCCCAGCGGTGCCGCAGCCCATCCTTGTTGCTGAAATAGCCAAAGGTCACATCCGCCGAAAAATACCCCTCCCGAACGACGTCCTCCCGCAGCTGTAATTCTTTTCCGCAACGATTGCAAAAAATTTTATTTTCCCGTTTCATCTTCATCCTCCACCAATCTGTGTCTCTCACCTTCGTGCATCCGCATACATTGTAGCACGTTTTTTGTCGAATTGGCGTGGGAATTGTTGGAACGCCCTCTAATCATCTCTTTTCCACAGAATCATAGCATCCTCCGTGGGTTTCTCATAAAATCGGGGACGGATCCCTTCGGATACAAAGCCCGCGTTCTCATAGACATGGATCGCCGCCGCGTTGCTCACCCGCACCTCCAGCGTAAAAGCTTTCACACCCATGGCCCGTCCTCTTTTCAGGGTCTCCCGCAGCAGCGCCGTGGCGATTCCCCGGTTCCGGTATGCCTCGTCCACCACCACATTGTCGATCTCTCCATCCCCGGATACATTGGTGACGCCGCAGCTGCCCACCACCCGGCCGTCTTCCTCCGCCACCAGGTACAGGCTGTCGCGATCCCGGATCAACCGGGCAAAATCCGCCGCCGACCAGGGCATGGAAAAAGCCCTGGACTCTATCGCGCAGAGCGGCTCCACATCTTCCGTTCTAAGCTCCCGTATGATCATGCCCCTCTTCCCTTTCTCTCTCCGCCTGGCTCTTGCGCAGATAGATGGGCTGGTGCGCAGCCGCGTCCACCATCCGCCCCCGGGCCGCGTACACCGCTCCCAGAGCCGCCACACTGCCCGCCCGCTGACGGTTTACATGGGCGGGGGCCAGCGCATAGGGCACGCGGATCCGCTCCCTGATCTGATCCAGATACACCGGCACGCCGTCTCCCAAAAAGATCACTTCCCGGCCCAGACGGTTACACTGTTCCACGATCTCCGTCACTTCCACGGCGCACTGATCCTGCAGGACGCGCAGTTCATATCGCTCCCGCGTCCATATACCGGGAGAATCAAAGGCAGATTCGGCGCTTTCTCCTCTCACATACTCATAGAGCCCGGTGTATACCTGGTTCCTGCGGGCGTCCATCATAGGACAGACCAGACGGTCCGTGCCGTACAGATTGTATGCCAGCGCCTCCAAAGTGGGCACCTCCACCAACGGTTTTCCCAGCGCCAGCCCCAGGCCCTTGGCCGTCGCCGAACCGATCCGCAGTCCGGTGAAGGAACCCGGTCCGGCCGCAACCGCTATGGCGTCCACCGTATCCAGCTCCAGGCCGATCATCTGCCGCAACTGCTCCAGCATGGGCAGCAGCGTCTGAGAATGGGTCTTTTTATCATTCACGGTAAACTCCGCCCGCAGTACATTGTCCTCTGTCAGGGCGACGCCGGCCACCAGGCCGGAGCTGTCTATTGCCAGTACTTTCATACTCATTTCACTTCTTTCATTACGATTCTGCGATAGTCAAACCCTTTTTCCAGATCCTTTTCGATGGTGATCCGTATGCGGTCATGAGGCAGGAGTTCCGGAATCAGGTCTGCCCACTCGATCAGGCAGACTCCCTCCCCGAAGAAATATTCCTCATAGCCGATCTCCTCCATCTCCTCCGCGTCGCCGATGCGGTAGACGTCAAAATGATAAAAGGGCAAACGCCCCTCCTCATACACCTGCATGATCGTAAAAGTGGGGCTGTTTACCGGACCCACGATTCCAAGTCCCGCCGCTACCCCCTGGGTAAACACGGTCTTTCCCGTGCCCAGCTCCCCGATCAGCGTATAGACCTGCCCCGGGACAGCCAGACGTCCCAGCTCCTCCCCTATGGAAAAAGTCTCCTGCGGGCTACGGCTCTCCCATACCCGGATATTCTCTGTCTCTGCCAAATCTTCCTCTTTTCCGCACGCCGCCCCGCCGCTCCCGTTTCGCCTGCCGCCCGGTCCGGTTTTCCGCGTCCCGCCCGGTCTTCCCTTCCGCGCCGCCCGGCGGCGCAGAGTGTTAGCCGCGTATTTTGACCTTGCCTGGAGGCATGTGCGTGCTAATCATCTCCACCACACTGGCCCGCTGCTCGCCCAAATCACGGTTGGGAAAAATAGCCGCGCTGACCTTTGTGGTATATACGATCACACTTTTCCCTGTGGCCGTGGCCTTGTACATATCCGTCCAGGCCTGCCTCTCCGTTGTCTCCCCCTGGGACACCGCGATCCCCTCCTCGTCCAGCGTATAGTGCAGCGTTTTTTGAAAGGAGGGATTGGTCAGCGCAATCTGCTTGCTCTTCAGTTTCAGGCTCACCGGCAGATACAATAACAGGATCACGCCGCAGACCAGAAAGATCCACTGCCCGGGGTCCAGGCCGAAGATCACGATCATCAGCGCCCCAAAACAGCTGCCGATCAAACCGGAGGCGCTGTTGTAAGCATGAGCCATCATATAATTGTACAGATCCTGCGCCTCTATCTTCACATCAAATTCTATCATATCCACCTCTGCCCGCATACCGTCTCCGGTATAGTCCGTCACGATCCCACGTCTTCTGTCCCTACTGCGTTGGCTGCTCCAACTGAGAAGTACAGTGAGGGCATCTGCTTGCCTCCAGAGCGATCTCACTCTTGCAATAAGGGCACTTTTTGGTGGTGGCGGGCGCCGCTTTCGGCTCCTCTTTTTTGAGCTTGTTAAGCGCCTTTACGATCAGGAACACCACAAAGGCCATGATCAGGAAATTGATCAGTCCCGAGATAAAACTGCCATAGCTGAGGGTAGCCGCCCCGGCTTCCTGCGCCGCAGCCAGCGTGGGATAATGATTCCCGTCCAGCGCCACAAACAGATTGGAAAAGTCAAGCTTACCGGTAAAAATACTGATCACAGGCATAAAAATATCATTGACCAGAGAACTCACGATACTGGTGAACGCGCTGCCGATGATCATGCCCACTGCCAGGTCCATCATATTGCCTTTGACCGCAAACTCTTTAAACTCTTTTAAAAATTTTTTCATAATGTTCTGTGTCCTTCTCTGTCTTCTTTTGTCTGTGTTGTCCGACTACCTAGATTATAAACAGATGCCGCATAAAATGCAAGACAAAAAAAAGACTTGCCAAACGAAACCCACGGCGCTATACTAATACGCATAAGGTGAGTCTTCAGGGTTGGGTGCAATTCCCTACTGGCGGTGATGTATGGAAACATATCAGTCCGCGACCCGTGGCGGTAACGCCATGGCTGAATCGGTGAGAATCCGGTACCAACAGTACAGTCTGGATGGAAGAAGAACATGGAAACAGGCGGGTGTTTGACACCGGCCGGCATATCATGCGAATCGGCCCTGATTTTGCGGTTTTCCGCGAAGATCAGGGTTTTTTGCGCGAAAGACTTTCCTTACAAAAATACATAGGCCGCGGCACGCGGCGGAAAGTGAGGAAACAGTATGAACAAATTTATTGAGAGCGTAAAGGCAAACACCCTTTTCGCAGCGCAGTTTCTGCTGATCGTCATAGCCATATTTCTGGTGGCTCTGGCTCTGGAGAAATTTGCCGACAGGAGAAACGGCGTCAAAGAGCGCGCCCTTACCACGCAGAAAATGACCATGACGGCGATGTTTTCGGCTATCGCCCTGATCCTGCATCTGTTGGACTTCCCCCTGCCTTTTCTGGCGCCCGATTTTTACAAGCTGGATTTCAGCGAGTTGCCCGCGCTGGTGGGAGCTTTCGCCTTCGGCCCTGTAGTGGGCGTGCTGATCGAGGCTGTCAAGATCCTGTTGAAACTTATGATCAAGGGGACCAGCACCGCCTTTGTGGGGGATCTGGCCAACTTCGTCATCGGCTGCAGTTTTATCCTGCCCGCCTCCGTCGTCTACTACTTTAAAAAGAGTAAAAAGAGCGCTCTGACGGGCTGCGTAGTGGGGACTCTGATCCTGACGCTGTTCGGCACCGCCTTTAACGCCGTCTATCTGCTGCCGGCCTTTTCCCGGCTGTACGGTATGCCGCTGGAAAGTATCCTGGCCATGGGAGCGAAGATCAATCCTCTTGTGAGCGACGGCAGTCTCGTCAGTTTTGTGGCCTGCTGCGTGGCTCCCCTCAATCTGATCAAGGGCGGCAGCGTGTCCCTGGTCACCATGCTGATCTACAAGCCCCTGAGTCCCATCATCAAGGCCAGAAGATAGCCTCCCATTCCGTCCAATCTAAACAGGATTCCCGGCCCATACCGGGAATCCTGTTTCTCTAACGTTTCTGCGCCAGAGTCATAAGTTCCTGCATGACCTGTATAATCTGTTCCATGACGACCGCGTTCTTCTCCTCGGCGCCCATGGTTTCGCCGGCATGGGCGGACACTTCCTCGGAAATAGCTGAGATCGTCTGCACGGAATCCACGATCACCTGATTGGACGCGTTCAGTTCGTCCACCGCCCGGGTAAGCCCCTCCATATTGCCGCAGACCGCCTGGGCGTTGTCCCTGATCGCCTGAAAACTCTCCGCCGCATGCAGAGCTCCCTGTTTTTCTTCGTCGATGCCGGATACCATGTCCGCCACTACCCCCATTACCTCCCGTATGGCCTTGGAGACATCGTCGATCAGACCGTTGATATTCGCCGTAGCGTCCTTGGTCCTGGTAGCCATCTCGGAGATCTGCGTGGCTACCACCGAAAATCCTCTGCCTGCCTCTCCGGCTCTGGCGGCCTCAATACTGGCGTTCAGCGCCAGCATACTGGTCTGGGAAGTAATGCCGCCGATCAACTCCACGATGGTGTTCATCTTTTCCATATATTGTCCCAGGGTTTCCAGTTTTTCGTTTACCGCCGTCCCGTTCTTCACGGATGCCTCCACCTGCCCCACCAGCACGGACACATTTCGGTTGCCGGTCTCCAGCGCGTCCATTGTGTGCCGCATATTGGTTCCGATCTGTACGGAAACGTCATGTACCTCGTTGACTTTGCCCTGAATAGTCTCTGTCTGCTGCCTCTGGCTGATAACATGCCGGGAGGTATCCTCCGCGCCTGCGGACACTTCCTCCATGGCCGTCTTGGTGGCCTTTGACGCCCTGCTCAGCTCTTCCATCTTCTCATGAACAGAGGTAATCCCCTCCGACAGTCTGTCAGAGAGTTCCGCGTTGGTCTGCAGCAGCGTTTCCGTCTGCTGCCGCGACCGGTTGATATCCGCTATCCGCTGATCCGAGTTGGCTTTCAGCGTTCTGGTGGTAAAACCGGAATACACCGCCACCATACACATGACCACCATCTGTATGATCGCCGCGTCCATACCCTGATAGCCGAATTTTCCTGTGGCGGCTCCCAGCACCACCACCGCCAGATTTTCCAGCACAGTACCTATATTGATCAGCAGCTGATATCTCACGTCATTGTAGACGGCCACCACAAACACGATGGGAATAACAAAGACAAACACCAACTGGTTCACTTCCGTAAACATGCAGACCGTATAGAATACGGCAAAGCCTATAGCCGCCAGATGGCGTACCATATCCGTCTCTCTGTTACGGCTCGAAAAGATAAATTCCAGAATCACCGGCACGGCTCCGATCACGCTCATCACCGCCACATATCCGAAGGATACGTCTCCTCTGACCGCCTGGATAACCATAAGCGCAAGCATTACCGCCACGGTTATCAGATGGGCCGTCATCGCCACTTTATTGTTTCTCTGAAGTTCCGATATGCTGTTCATTTTGTCCTTCCCCCTGTTTCTTTGACCTTCATGGTAAGAGAAATCCTCTTTTTCTGCAAATCCACATCCAGCACCTGCACATCCACGATGTCTCCCACACTGACTGCCTCCAGCGGATGCTTAATATATTTGTCCGTGATCTGGGAGATGTGTACCAGCCCGTCCTGATGAACGCCGATGTCCACAAAAGCGCCGAAATCGATAACATTGCGCACGGTGCCTTTCAGTACCATGCCCGGCTTTAAGTCCTTCATATCCAGAACGTCGCTGCGCAGGATGGGGCTGGGCATATCGTCTCTGGGGTCCCGTGCCGGTTTTTCCAGTTCCCGCAGAATATCGGTCAGTGTGATCTCGCCGATACCCAGTTCCCGGGCCAACTGCGCTTTGTTTTTCACCCTTTTTTCCAGACTGCCGCCCGGCTGCCCCGTGTCCGCGCCGGTTCTGTCCGGTGCGGGCCTGTCCGCGCTGTTTCGTGACTGTGTTCCCTTCCCGGGCTCTTCCACTCTCACGCCGGCCATAGCCGCCGCCAGCGCCTTGCCCATGGCCGTATCGGTACTTTTCACCTGAATGGTACGACTCTGCTTTCTCTGGGCAGGGCGCTGCGCCGTCGCGGTTCCCGGAGCTTTTCTGCCCGCCGCTTTCTCTGCGGCTGCCTTTTTCTGCGCCTCCCGCACATCCTCCACAGACATGCCCAGCTTATCCAGCAGTTTCAGCGCTGCCTCATAGGATTCGGGATGTACGCTGGTGGCGTCCAGGGGATTGTCCCCGTCCAGTATCCGCATAAAGCCCGCGCACTGCTCATAGGCCTTGGGCCCCAGCTTGGGTACTTTCAAAAGCTGTTTTCTGTTTGCAAAGCGTCCGTTCGCCTCGCGGTAGTCCACGATATTCCGGGCGATGGTCTTGTTGATGCCGGACACATACTCCAGCAGGGACACGGATGCAGTGTTCAGATCCACGCCCACCTTGTTCACGCTGTCTTCTACCACGCCGCCCAGAGCCTCGCCCAGTTTTTTCTGATTCATGTCATGCTGGTACTGCCCCACACCGATGGACTGGGGATCTATCTTCACCAGCTCCGCCAGGGGGTCCTGAAGTCTGCGGGCAATGGAGGCGGCGCTTCTCTGTCCCACATCAAAATTGGGAAATTCCTCCGTAGCCAGCTTGCTGGCGGAATATACGGAGGCTCCTGCCTCGTTGACGATCACATACTGCACCGGACGGTCCAGCTCTTTAAGCAGCTCCACGATCACCTGCTCGGATTCCCGGGAGGCCGTGCCGTTCCCTACGGAGATCAGGTCCACATGATATTTTGCAATCAGCCGTTTTAGCTCCGCCTTGGCCTCCGTCACCTTATTCTGAGGAGCCGTGGGGTAAATCACCTTGGTATCCAGCACCTTGCCAGTGGCGTCCACCACTGCCAGCTTGCAGCCGGTGCGGAAAGCGGGATCCCAACCCAGCACCACCTTGCCTGCGATGGGGGGCTGTAACAGCAACTGCTCCAGATTCCTGCCAAATACGGCGATAGCTCCGTCCTCCGCTTTTTCCGTCAGGTCACCGCGGATTTCCCGCTCGATGGCGGGAGCGATCAACCGCTCGTAGGCGTCCCGGCATACCTCCTTGAGCAGGGGAGTCGTCACCGGATCGTCCTTTTTCACCGTCTGCTTTTCCAGATACCGAAGAATGCGGTCCGTGGGGGCCGTGAGCTTGACGGTCAGCACTTTTTCCGCCTCTCCCCGGTTCAGCGCCAGCACCCGGTGTCCGGCAATTTTTTTCACGGGTTCTTCAAAATGATAGTACATCTCATATACGCTCTGCGCCTTTTCATCCTTGGCTTCGCTGCTGACAGTCCCCTCGTCAAAGGTAGCCTGACGTATGTAGGCGCGGTGATCCGCCTCGTCGGAGATCTGCTCCGCCAGAATATCCATGGCTCCCTGCAGCGCCTCCTGCGCCGACGCTACGCCTTTTTCAGCGCAGACATATTTCTCCGCCTCCTCTTCTAATGTAGTCTGTATCTCCTGGGCCTGAAGGGTCTGCGCCAGAGGGGCCAGCCCTTTCTCCCGGGCCACGCTGGCCCTGGTCTTTCGCTTGGGGCGGTAAGGGCGGTACAGGTCTTCCACCGCCACCAGAGTCTGCGCTGCCAGAATCCGGTCCCTGAGTTCCTGTGTCAGCTGCCCCTGTTCCTCTATACTGCCCAGCACCTGCTGCTTTTTGTCCTCAAGATTGCGAAGATACTGCAGTCGCTCGTGGAGATCCCGGAGCTGTTCGTCGTTCAGAGAACCGGTGGCCTCCTTTCTGTACCGTGAGATAAAGGGAATGGTATTGCCCTCGTCGATCAGCTTGACAGCCGCCTCCACCTGCCATTTCTCTACCTGTAGCTCTTCCTTGATCGTCTGTAAGATGTCCATAAACATGACCTTGCCTTTCTATATTTCTTTCCATACTACTATAACAGATAAACTCCCCTCATTTCAAGAAAGAAAATCGTTGCTTTTCCGTTGGATTGGTGGTAAAATATAAAAAACAAACATACAGGACAAACAGGAGTACAGTCATTATGGATTATCGTCAGAACTCTCCTGCCCCGCGCAGGAATCCATTTACCGTTGCCTCGCTGGTGTTGGGCATATGTTCTCTGGCGAGTATCTGTACGGCAATATTGCCGCTGCCCCTGGGGGCGCTGGGTATCCTTTTCGCCATCCTGTCTTACAGAAAGGGACGACAGATGGATACCATGGCGATGGCCGGCATCGCGACTTCCTGTGTTGGACTTGTTTTCTCCGCATTGATATACGGCGTTGTGTTTTCCATGATGCCTGCTATGATGCGTGATCCGGATTATCGGGATATGCTGAATCGGTACTCCGAGAATATGTATGGCGAAAGTTACGACGATCTGTTTGAGAGGGCTTACGGCATTGACTTGGACGAACTTTTCCCCACCGAATGAGTCAGGAAAGGAATGAGAAAAGATGGACGTACAGTATATGACCTCCTCTCAGTTAAAGACCCAGGCGAAAGATCTGCTGGAGGGGCGTTTCGGCTCCGCTGTGCTGATCGTATTTCTGGGCACCGCGATCACTGCGGCCCTGAACATGATTTCCAACAGTTTTGTATCGCTCCTCCTTGTGGGACTGAAACTCTCCCCCCTGGCAGGCGGCATACTCTCTCTGTCGGCAAGTTCGGTGGTCTCTCTGTTTACAGGCATCTTTTCGGCGGGCTATGCTCTGTTCTTTTTAAACGTAGCCTGTAAGCGCAACTGTGATATGAGCTGTCTGTTTTACGGTTTCAGCAGACAGTTTGGAAAATGCCTGACGCTGTCGGCGTTTTTCAGCGTTGTCTCTTTTGTCCTGGTACTGCCTTTCCAGATTTGCGGCGGCCTGTATGAACAAACGCAGAGAACAGGTTGGGTAATGGCAGCCCTGTTGTTTGGTTCTGCCGCTATGGTAGCCAGCACCTTGTTTTCTCTGATTTTTTCACAGTGTTATTTTCTGCTGTTGGATTTTCCGGACTACACGGCCGGGCAGTTGCTGCGCAGCAGCGTACGGATCATGAAAGGTCATAAGGCCCGCCTGTTCTATCTTCAGGTGAGTTTCATACCGCTGATTCTGTTGGCTCTGCTGACCTGCGGTATCGGCATGCTGTGGCTGAACCCTTATATGCAGATGACATATGCGTGCTTTTTCCTAAATATTATGCGTCCCCTGGAGTATTCCTGATTCCATTTTTATACTCCTTTTACACTTTTTACGAGAGGCCATGTCGGTGTATGCCGACATGGTCTCTTCGTTTATAAAATCTTCATTATATATAATATTCCTTACTGTTCCTGAGGCTTTCTGCCCTGTATGCTCATCCATTTCAGATAGCCGTTGATAAAGGGATCCAACGCCCCATCCAGCACGGCGTCCGCATTGCCGCTCTCTACCTCCGTACGCAGATCCTTGACCAGCTTGTAAGGCTGCAGGACATAGGAGCGTATCTGATTGCCCCAGGCGATATCCTTGACCTCTCCCCGGATATCCGAGAGTTTCTCCACATTGGCCTCCTGCTTGAGCAGGTACAGTTTGGCCTTCAACATCTGCATGGCCTTATCCTTGTTCTGGAACTGGCTGCGCTCATTCTGGCACTGCACCACCGTTCCGGTGGGAATATGGGTGATACGGATGGCCGAGGAAGTCTTGTTGATATGCTGACCGCCCGCGCCGCTGCTGCGGTAGGTGTCGATCCGCAGATCTTTTTCGTCGATCTCCACATCCAGGTCTTCCTCTATATCCGGCATCACATCCAGAGATACAAAGGATGTCTGGCGCTTGCCCTGGGCGTTGAAAGGAGAGATCCGCACCAGACGGTGCACTCCTTTTTCCGATTTCAGATAGCCGTAGGCATTGATGCCGTTGACCTGGAAAGTCACCGACTTGATGCCCGCCTCGTCTCCGTCCAGATAATCCAGCACCTCCAGGGAGAAACCCTTGCGTTCCGCCCAGCGGGTGTACATGCGGTAGAGCATGCCGCACCAGTCGCAGCTCTCCGTGCCTCCCGCACCCGCATTCAATTTCAGAATCGCGTTATTCTTGTCATATTCTCCCGACAGCAGTATGCCGATACGCAATTCCTCCAGTTCCCCGATAAATTCATCCAGTTCCCCCCGAATCTCGGGGATCAGGGAGGCATCCTCCTCCTCGTACCCCATCTCGATCAGGGTCAGGATATCGTCATACTGGGTTTCCAGCTTGCGAAAACCCTCCACGGTATCCTTCATGTTTTTCAGTTCTTTCATCCGTTTGTTGGAGCGGTCCGGATCGTCCCAAAAGCCGGGAGCCTCCATCTCCATCTCCATCTCTTCGATCCGCTTGGCCTTGTTAGCCAGGTCAAAGTGAATCCCTCACTTCCGCTAATGGAGTTTCGTAAGTCAAAAGTTCTGACTTCATAGAATCTAATTCTACCACTTTGCGTCACCGCCTTTCCTATGATAAGCTCTGTTTACAGTTCTGTTTTATTTTCCGGCTCTGCCGCAGCACTGCTTATATTTCTTGCCGCTGCCGCAGGGACAGGGATCGTTGGGATAGATTTTGGCCGCCGCCCGCTTGGATGGCGCCTTGGCGGAAGAGGAATCCCGGTTGGTTCCCGTTACCTGGGCCACCTGTTCGCGCTCCACCTTCTGCTCGACCTTGATATGGAACAGCAGGCGCACCGTCTCCTCCTTGACGTTCTGCGTCATCTCGTCAAACATCTCATAGCCGTTCATCTTGTATTCTACCAGCGGATCTCTCTGTCCGTAAGCCTGCAGGCCAATCCCCTGGCGCAGCTGGTCCATATCGTCGATATGATCCATCCACTTGCGGTCGATGACCTTGAGCAGGATCACGCGCTCGATCTCACGGACAGCCTCCGCATCCGGAAATTCCGCCTCCTTGGACTCATAGAGCTTAACCGCCTCTTCCTTCAGCTGCTGTTTCAGGCCGTTTTTCTTGGGTTTGTTCACACGCTCTCTGGTCACGGGCTCAATGGGCACTGTGGGCAGCAGCAACGTATTTAACTCATTATAATCCCACTCATCCGCATCTCCCTCGTCGCCGATACAGATATCCACGGCGTTTTCCGTGATATCGGTAATCATCTTGAAGATCACGTCCCGCATACTCTCACCGTCCAGAACGCGTCTTCTCTCGTCGTAGATAATCTCTCTCTGTTCGCTCATGACCCGGTCATACTCCAGCAGGTTCTTTCTAATCCCAAAGTTATTGTTCTCGATCTTCTTCTGCGCGGACTCGATGGCGTTGGTCAGGGCCTTGTGTTCGATCTCCTGTCCCTCGGGGATACCCAGGGCGTTAAACATACTGATCAAACGCTCGGAACCAAACAGACGCATCAGCTCATCTTCCAGGGAGATATAGAATTTGGACTCGCCCGGATCTCCCTGACGGCCGGAACGTCCCCGCAACTGGTTGTCAATACGCCGGGACTCATGGCGCTCCGTGCCGATGATCTTGAGGCCGCCCGCCGCTCTGGCCTCCTCGTCCAGCTTGATATCCGTACCGCGGCCCGCCATGTTGGTGGCGATAGTCACGGCTCCGTGTATACCGGCGTCCGCCACGATCTCCGCCTCCAGCTCATGGAATTTGGCGTTCAGCACCTTATGGGCGATGCCCCTCTTGTTCAGCAGCTTACTCAGCTCTTCGCTGGCGTCGATGGTGATCGTGCCCACCAGCACGGGCTGTCCCTTGGCATGCGCCTCCTCCACGGCCGCCACAATGGCTTTCAGTTTCTCGGCCCGGGTCTTATATACCGCGTCCTGCTGATCTATACGGGCAATGGGTTTGTTGGTGGGTATTTCCACCACGTCCATGCCGTAGATATCGCGGAACTCATTTTCCTCGGTCAGCGCCGTACCGGTACCGCCGCATTTTTTATCAAATAAGTTAAAGAAATTCTGAAACGTAATGGAGGCCATCGTCTTACTCTCCCGCTTGACCTTCACCCGCTCCTTTGCTTCTATGGCCTGGTGCAGGCCGTCGGAATAGCGCCGTCCGGGCATGATACGTCCGGTGAACTCATCCACGATCAGCACCTGATCGTCCTTGACCACATAGTCCTGATCCCGGAACATCAGATTGTGGGCCCGCAGAGCCAGGATGATATTGTGCTGGATCTCCAGATTCTCCGGGTCGGCGTAGTTGTCGATGTGGAAGAATTTCTCCACTTTCTCCACGCCTGCTGCCGTCAGGTTGATCACCTTATCCTTTTCATTGACGATAAAATCTCCCGTCTCCTCCTGCACTATCCCCATCAGAGCGTCCATCTTGGACAGCTGCTGCACATCGTCGCCCCGCTTTAACTGGCGGGCCAGCATATCGCACATCTCGTACAGAGCCGTGGACTTGCCGCTCTGCCCGGAGATGATCAGCGGCGTCCGGGCCTCGTCGATCAGCACCGAGTCCACCTCGTCTATGATGGCGAAATGAAGATCCCGCAGCACCAGCTGCTCTTTGTAGAGCACCATATTGTCGCGCAGATAGTCAAATCCCAGCTCATTGTTAGTCACATAGGTGATATCGCAGCGGTACGCCTTCTGGCGCTCCTCCGGAGTCATGCTGTTAAGCACCACGCCCACGGTCAGTCCCAGGAACTCATGCACCTGGCCCATCCACTCCGCGTCACGCTTGGCCAGATAGTCGTTGACCGTCACCACATGCACGCCCTTTCCCTCCAGCGCGTTCAAATAAGCGGGCAGCAGAAAGGTCTGGGTCTTTCCTTCGCCGGTCTTCATCTCGGCGATACGCCCCTGATGCATGATGACGCCGCCGATCAGCTGCACTCTGTAATGCTCTGTCTTCAATACCCTTCGTGCCGCCTCCCGCACCAGAGCGTAGGCCTCCGGCAAAATATCGTCCAGTGTCTCCCCCTTTTCCAGGCGACCCTTGAACTCCTCCGTTCTGGCCTTCATCTGCTCGTCCGTCAGCTCCATCATCCGGGGACGAAGAGCCTCAATGGAATCCACAAGGGGCATTATACGCCTGAGTTCCCTCTGGCTGTGCGTCCCGAATATCTTTTCCGTCAGTTTCATCTCTACCTCATTCCCGCGTATCGCAGGCAAATCCGCAATACGCACTATATCCCAATCATAATACCCGAACAGAACTATTGTAGCAGATTTATCCCCGGGATTCAACCCAGATAAATACTTATCCCTTAACATTTTGTAAAATTTATGTTAAATTTGACATTACACGCCTTTTTGGCTATAATAAAATTACTCTGTAATAACCCTGCATATCATTAATCCGGCAGGAATCGCGCGGGAAGGAACGGCTGCTGTTTATGAAAAGATTATCCACGCAACAATTGATTCCGGGCATGATCGTTGCAGATGATGTGATGACCTCAAATCATCAGATGATTCTGCCAAAAAATACTGTGCTCACGGACGCGCAGATCATGAAACTGGATTTGTACGGGATCCTCACCGTACATGTAAGGGATCGGATCATCGAACAGCCCAACACCCCGCCTGCTTTCACCGGCCCTTCCTATTTTGAACGCATTAAGCAGAGCACCCGGTTCAAGGTCTTCAAAAAAGCCTATGAGGAAGAAGTAGACTCTTTTAAAGGCATGATAAACAATGTGGTGGAAAAAAACACCCAATTGGATATAAAGGAACTGTTGTCCCGCTCTCTTCTGATGGTGACAGACGTGAAAGGACATATCAGCATTCTGGACATGCTGCACAATATGCGGGAATATGACGACTCGACCTTTGCCCACTGCCTGAATGTGGGACTGATCTGCAATGTATTTGCCCGCTGGCTGCGCCTGTCGGATGACGAGGTGGAGATGGCTACGGCCTGCGGTCTGCTCCATGACGTGGGAAAGCTGTTGGTTCCCCACGACATCATCGTCAAACCCGGCAAGCTCACCGACCTGGAGTATCATCAGGTCAAAAAACACTCGATGGAGGGTTATCAGCTGCTCATGTCCCAAAAAATCGACGCGCATATATGCAATGCGGCCCTGATGCATCATGAGCGCTGCGACGGTTCCGGTTACCCCCACGGACTGATGGCCGACGAGATCGACAGCTACGCCAAGATGGTGGCGATCGCGGATGTCTATGACGCCATGACCTCCGCGCGGGTATACAGGGCGCCCATCTGTCCCTTTAAGGTCATTGAGATCTTTGAGGCGGAAGGGCTGCAGCGGTACGATGTGACTTATGTCCTCTGTTTTCTGGAAAATATTGTGAATACTTACATACAGAACCGCTGCCGCCTGAGCGACGGGAGGGAGGGGACAATTATCTTTATCAACAAGCCCAGACTTTCCCGCCCTGTGGTACAATGCGCCGACGAGTATGTCAATCTGGCGGAGGAACCTGAACTGTGCATTGACGCTCTACTATAAAAGCTGTGAGGAATATAATACTATGTGCGAAGACCTTCATGTATACGTGGGCAGGGAACAACCTGCCCCTTGTTTTTCTACCATAGGAGAGGCAATCGCTTATGTGAGCAGAGACTATGTCCCCCTGCCGCCTGCTTATCCCGCTCCCCGGGAATCGCTCTCTCCCGCCGTCATCCACATCGCGCCCGGCGTCTATCGGGAAAAACTGGTGCTGGAGCGCCCCCATGTGACGTTGGAAGGCAGCGGCGCCTCCGATACGGTGCTGGTATATGGGGATCACGCCCTACAGATCCTGGAGGACGGCGGCAAACGGGGGACTTTCCGCACCGCCACGCTGCGCATCCACACCCATGACGTGACCCTGCGGCACTTGACCGTCCGGAATGACGCGGGCTGCGGACGCCTGGTGGGACAGGCCATCGCCCTGTACGCGGACGGAGACCGTCTCCGGCTGGAGAACTGCCGACTGCTGGGCAGCCAGGATACCCTGTTTACGGCTCCCCTTCCCCTGCGGGAGGCACAGCCCGGCGGCTTTACCGGACCCGGCGAGCATCTGCCGCGCACTCTTGGCAGACAGTATTACGAACATTGTCATATACAGGGAGACGTGGACTTTATCTTCGGGGGCGGGATCTGCTACTTTGAAGAATGTGATATCTTTGCCGCCAAAGCGCCCGTGCCGCCGCCGGAAAGCCCGGAAGGGCAGGCTGTCTACGGCTATCTCACAGCGGCGTCCACTTTTAAGGAACGGCCCTACGGCTATGTGTTCCACCGTTGTCGTCTGCTGGGGGACTGTCCGAAAGGCTCCGTCTATCTGGGGCGGCCCTGGCGGGAATACGCCCGCACGGTCTATCTGGAGTGCTATATGGATGAGCATATACATCCCGCCGGATGGGCGGACTGGGGCAAGGAACACGGGCACTTCCATTACGGTGAATACGCCTGTTACGGGCCCGGCAGCGGCGTAGGACTGCGGGCCGATTTTTCCTGTCAGCTGACGGAGCGGGAAACGGAGGCATACCGTATAGAGCGGGTGTTGGAGGGATGGAGCCCCCGGTAAGACACCGCCTCCGCCCCTGCGCTGCTGTGCTGCTCCGCTGCAAGTCCTCCGGCACGGGCTGGCGGATTTCGATGAGAGGATCATAAATAAAGGAATGGAATGCCATAAGTTATGGGAGTATTCCAGCCTGGTAAGCCGGGTCAAAGAAAATCTGGCGGCTGGCATGACACAGGGCTACGCTGTGGAGGAGCTTAGAGCCGCGGCAAAAGCCGTGAATATGGATGATTTCAGGGATCGGATGGATGAGGCTGTCACTGAGGATATAGCCCGGACAGGCAGATAACACCGAGGAGAGCCGGGATGATGCAATCCCGGCTCTCCTTTACCGTGCGGGTAAAACCAAACTCGCCCCAGTTTTATCCGCAACATTTAACATATGTTCTTATACATTTCCAGGATGTGCGCCCGAACCTGCCGATTATTTTCCGGCAAGGTATTTTCCAGCGTCACATGGATATATGGCTTGCGCTCCTTGATAAATTGCAGCACCGCGTCATATTTCATGATGCCCAGCCCGCAACCCATGGCCTCCAGTTTTCCGTCCATGGGCCTGTAGTCTTTCAAGTGTACCACAGCCACATCCGGGCCCAGCACGTCTATGGCCTCCTGCACGATGGCCTCCTGCTCCTGATAATTGCTGATATCCAGCAGATTCACCGGATCCAGAATAATCTGCAGATTGGGGGAGGCAATCTCGTCCAGCACTCTTCTGGCACGTTTGGGATTATAGACAATGTGATTCCAAACCGGCTCTATGGCCATCACCACACCCATCTGCTCCGCATATTTTACAACAGGACGCAGATTGGTGATAAAGGTCTGCAAAGCCTGTTCTTCATGGCATGCGGGCTCATATTTGTAAGCTGTATTGGGGGCTCCGGTCTCCGTACCCACCACGCCGCAGCCCAGCCAGGAGGCAAAACGGATATGGGCCATATAGCGGTTCGTAATCTTCCTCAGCTGCTCCGGCTCGGGATTGGCCAGATTCAGATAGCAGCCCAGCACGGCGATATCCACCTGACTGCGGGCGAATACATTCCTGATGTACATGGCCAGACCGGGCGTCAGCGCCTCGTCGGCGGTGGAAAATTCTTTGATTACCTTGGAGAGCGCCAGATGTCCGCAGGCAAAGCCCAGATCATGCACATCCGCGATCCGCTCCTCAAAGGGAAGTTCTTTTGTGTCATGTAAACGAATTCCTAACTGCATCCTTTTTCCTCCATTAGAGTTCCGCATGTCCCCTGCAACCGCACGCATCACTCCTTCTACAGACGTACCTCCACGTCATCCACACCCTCTGTCTCCAGCGCCTCGCCGTCCTGTCCGCTGACGGACACATGCTCCATCACCAGATGCCTGACATTGCGCACAAACATACCCCGCCTGCTGCTCTTCTCCACTCCTTCAGACATGGCGGGCACATCGCATTTGGGATTCTCGGCATAACTGACGGAGATATTTTTCAGCGTTATCTCCTCGATCTTCTGCTCCGGCAGTCCGTCAAAATAGGCCGCCGCCACATGACAGTTGGTGCAATCCATATTTTCAAAAGCCAGTTTGCCGATCGTCGGCGTTCTCTCGTCCACCGGATAGGCTTCCCGAGACTGCACATACCGGGTTTTGCCGTCCGGGTCACAGAAATAGAAGGCGTTGATCACCAGCGGCGTCATCACATGATCCAGTGTCAGATTGCGGAAAGTGATATTGTTCAGCACCGCGTCCCGTCCGCGCCCCCGCCGGGTCTTGATCCGCAGCCCCCTGTCCGTATGCCGGAAAATGCAGTCCTCCACCGTCAGGTTTATCACGCCTCCGGCCATCTCGCTGCCCAGGGTCACCGCTCCGTGGCCGTTCTCCATCAGGCACTGACGGATATGAATATTTTCCGAAGGGGTCTTATGCTTTCTGCCCATATAGATCTTGCCGGACTTGACGGCGATACAGTCGTCTCCCAGGGAGAAACGCACCCCCAGGATCTCCACGTCCCGGCAGGACTCGGGATCCAGACCGTCGGTGTTGGGCGAGTCCGCCGGATTCTCCACCGTCAGATCCAGAAAACGCAGATGATTGCTGAAATAGGGGTGCAGCGTCCAGGAAGGAGAATTGCAGAATTTCACGCCCTGCAGCACAATGTTCCGACAATGACTGATAAAAAACAGCCGGGGCCGGAACGCTCCCCGCATGACCTTGGGATTGTCCCACCAATCTGCCCTGGAGGCATTGCCGTTGACAGTGCCGGGACCGTATATCACCACATCCTCCACATCCACACCGCAGAGGATACCGGTGAACATGGGCAGGGGGTTGCCCTCCCAGGTGCCCAGATTGTACTCGTCCTGTTCATCATAGCTCTCCAGCATACCCGGAAACACAGGAAATCTCTCCCGCTCCGTGAAAGCCTTCAGCTCCGCTCCCTGAGCCAGTTCCAGACGGATATGACTCTTTAGAAACAGGCTGGTGATCCGGTAAGTCCCCGCCGGTATATAGACCCGGCTATGCTCCGGACACGCCATGATGGCCGCCTGAATAAAATGCGTATCGTCGGACACCCCATCCCCCCTGGCGCCAAACCGGGTCACATCCAGCGTCACAAATTCATGCTCCGTGGTAAATTCCGTACTTCCCAGCAGCTGCATGCCGTCAAATATCTCCACGCGATATAAGGTCTGAGGTTTCAGACCAAACAGACTGAAAACGGTTTTCTCCGCGGTCATTACCTCCAGGCCGTTAGCCACTACCCGATAAGGACGTCTGGTAAAATGTCTGCCGCCGTCTTTAATCTCCAATGTCGCGCTTCTGGCTGTATACAGTACCGTACTGATCTCCATGACTTACCTCCCCTGCTCCTGTTTTTCGCCGTTTATCTCTTCCTCTTGCATGAATGCATAATATATCGCATACTTTTCCGCCAGCAACACATGTTCCCTGCATGCCAGCATCAAACTTCCTATAAACAGCACCTCCGCCGCACTGGAGGGCGCCGTTCCGGGCAAAATCTCCCCTTCCCCATAAAACTCCCGGATAAAGCGATGCACATTCTTTTTATACAGATCCATCAGTTCCCGATAGCACTCATATATCTCCTGGCTTAAATACATCAGCGTCCGCAGCGCCATATCCATATATGCCGCCGCTGCCAACATGTCATAATCCTCCTGGAGACGGGCGTCCAGAACCCGCATCTGCGCAAGGATATCAGGATAGCCCTCTTTCCTGTTACACTCCGTCTCATAAGCCGCGTACACCGGATACAATACCCGCCTGGTCTCCAGCACATCCTTGTAATCTTTTTCCATGCCCTTCAGGTCAAACACACCCTCTTCGTCCCGCGGCAGTTCCTTAATCCGTTCCACCACTTCTGCTGCCCGGGCCACCGCGCCCTGCTGCGCCTGCTGCAACGCCTGCTCCAATTCTGTTCTCATAACTGCTGTTCCTCCACCTTACTGAAGTCCTCTCAAAACTACTTCTTATTTTCTACCACCAGACTCTCCTTTTGATATTCCTTTATCGCCTCGGTGACCTCCCGAATATAGTCCGTGCTGCAAAAAATCGCAAGCTGACTGCCATCTCTCTTTTTGGGAATAAATCCAATTACCCGTTTGCTGATAAGAATATATTGAATATTTTCCCAAGGCAATTCCGTGCTTTGCCCCACGGTCCTGTTTTCCAGCATTACTTTTGACTCGTCGATTACTATCACTGCATCGGTCTTTCTGTTTGTCAGCCCGCGAATCAGCCATTTGATCCGAGCATAGAAACAGACGCATAAGACAAGACAACAGGCTATGGCTCCCAGCAAAACAAAATCAAGGGAATCAAATCCAAAGACGACTCCTGACAGCAGGATAAACAAAAACCCCAGCGTACTGAGAATCGAAAGCCGCCTGAACACAACGGACAGCGGGTAAATTCTTCTGGTAGGATGACGGTAAGATATCCGTGCGAAACCGTATGCCTCGTCATAAAACGCAGCCGGATTTTTTGAATCTCTGATCTCAATTTTCATTGATTTTTCCCCCCCGTATTCGCCGCCGCACTCACTTTCCGCCATGTAAAACAATAATGATTTCCCCGTTGACATTTCCGTAAACCATGCCCTATTATATACGCAAACGCAGTGTATGGCAATCCAATATAAGCAAAACCGTGCCAACCGCATACGCATACCGATGCAATAATACAGTCTGGAGACCACTAAATAAAAAACCCCAAATTACTGATACTCATAATAAGCATTTTATCACTGCTCGGCTGCGGAACCGAAAACGGAGCCGGAATGACCAGAAACGTTTCGGCCATGTCAGAGCATGCAGAAGTAACATTAGCTCTCAAAGATGTCACTCCTATAAGCGCCACAGTCACAATTTATAACGGGAGCGCCGCCGACATTTCTTACGGATCCCAATACAAATTCATACTGGAAAAGCAAACAGACGGCATCTGGTACGTCTGTGAAAGAGCAACCCGAACCGCCGACGGCTGCCACATTACCGCAACAGACGTCGAATGTGTTCTGGAATCCGGCCTGACAGATGAATACGAGATATCCTGGGATTTCTTATACGGCAATCTGCCTGCAGGCAAATACCGATTCATAAAAGAGATCGAGACCGCCGCGAGTCCTTCCTCTACCGGAGATCCCTTCGCCACAGAGTTTGAAATAAAATAAAGCATCACTCTCCTTCAGTGTCCTTTCAGATACGATCGGCAATACTCATTCAAACTCATAGCAACCTCCGTCTCCGTACCGTCCACAGAGTCCAAACACACGATCCGCCCGTCCGGTTTCAAAAAATATGAACAGTCCGCGCCGTCATCCGCAAACACAGTACCCGTGACCCCATATTCTTTCCGATAATAAGAACTCCACTCACACATCATCTCATAAGAATACAGAATCCACCCAATACACATTCTTTCACCGGTCCGGGGATGCTCCATCATCTCTTCGATCCCATTACTGACAGCCAGGATCCTGCACAATTCTTCTGGAAAATCCTGCGGCAGCTCTCCCCCATACGGCAGCCTCAGCAATATATTGCCCTCATACGCATCCCGTATCGCCTGCACGAAGTCCACTCCCACGATCCATTCTCTCCCTAAAGCACAACACCTCGTCAAAGAATCAGCCAAACACCTAATTAACAAAAACTGCCGCAATCAAGGGCCAGCTACAACCCCCTCTCTCAGGCAACTGCCGCAACCGAGGGCCAGCTACAACCCCCACTTTCGGGCAACTGCCGCAACCGAGGGCCGGGCGGCGGGGGATCCCTCCCGGGCTGTGCTGTGGAGGAGGGTCGATTTTTCGGGAAAGCAGCCAGGAAACCAGGGTAAAAAGGCCACGGATGGCCTTTTTAGGCGATACCGCGCACGGATGCGCGTGATCGCCGACCCGGCCCCTGCCGACACCTCCCCCTGCTTTCCCAGAAAAATCCCCCGACGGAGCCGCACAGTCCGGGAGGGATCCCCCGCCGCCCGGCCCGCCGTCCTTGCAGCATTCCCCTTCACCCGGCCCGCCGTCCTTGCAGCATTCCCCACCATCCGGCCCGCCGTCCTTGCGCCATCCCACCCTTACAGCGTAACCCCCTGCTTAAAGATCGCCATATCATGAAACCCAGCCGCCTCGCTGCACACCTGCCTACCCGAAGCAACCTCCACAACATACTCAAACAGATGCCGCGTCTCTTCCGCCATATCCTTATCCTCCACCAGCACCCCGGCATTAAAATCAATCCAGTTCGCCTTCTTGCCAGCCAGCGCCGAATTGGTAGCTATCTTCACCGTAGGCACCGGGGAGGCGAAAGGCGTTCCCCGCCCCGTGGTAAACAGCACGATATGGGCCCCCGCCGCCGCCAGCGCCGTGGACGCCACCAGATCGTTGCCCGGAGCGCTGAGCAGATTCAGTCCCGCCGTCTGCACCCTCTCGCCATATTGCAGCACACCCTTTACCGGCGCGCTGCCGGACTTCTGTGTACAGCCCAGTGATTTATCCTCCAGCGTGGAGATACCGCCCTTCTTATTTCCCGGAGACGGATTCTCATAGATCGTCTGGTTGTGACTCTTAAAATAATTTTTAAAATCGTTGATCAGATCCACCGTCTTATGAAACAGCTCCTCGTTGGCGCAGCGGTTCATCAATATGGTCTCCGCGCCGAACATCTCCGGCACCTCGGTCAGGATCGTAGTGCCCCCCTTGGAGATCAGCAGATCAGAAAAACTTCCCACCAGCGGATTGGCCGTGATGCCGGAAAGCCCGTCGCTGCCGCCGCATTTCATACCGATCACCAGCCTGCTCACACTGATCGGCTCTCTCTCAAAACCCGCCGCATAATCAATCAGCCCCTTGACGATCTCCACAGACTCCGCGATCTCATCCTCGCAGGCCTGGGCCACCAGGAACTTCACCCGGTTTTCATCATAGTCGCCGATATAGGGCAGCAACACGTCAATATTGCTGTTCTCGCACCCCAGCCCCAGCACCAGCACGCCGCCCGCGTTGGGGTGATTGATCAGATCCGCCAGTATGGTACGGGTATGCTCCTGATCGTCCCCCATCTGGGAGCAACCGTAAGGATGGGGAAAGGCAATAACATCCTCCACCGACCCTTTCAGAAAAGCCTTTGCCTGCGCGGCGACGGCCGTGGCCACATTGTTTACGCAGCCCACGGTGGGAATAACCCATATCTCATTGCGCACGCCTGCCTTGCCGTCCGGTCGGTTAAAGCCCATAAAGGTCACGTCTTCCGTGCGCTTTTCCTCCGTCTCCACCGGCTCGTAACTGTACTCCAGCAGGTCTCCCAGCGCCGTGCCCACATTGTGTATATGAATCCAGGCTCCCGCGCGGATATCCTCTTTGGCATTGCCGATGCGATAACCATACTTGATGACCTCGCCGCCCGCCGGAATATCGCAGACCGCCATCTTATGTCCGGCGGGAATCTCCTCCCGGGCCGTGATCTGTCTCTCCTGCCCGGACATCTCCACCGACACGGTCTCCCCTCTGGGAATCGTGTTGATGGCAACTACCACATTGTCCTTTTCATTTATCTTTATGAAATCCTGCATAACGCCGCCCTCATTCCATTATTCCTGATATCGTCCAGATAGTTCACAACCGCATCCGTCAGCCCCGGCACCCGGTTCAGATCCTGCCCATGGAAATCCTCTCTGCCCAGATAAGCCGTCACAAAACTGCGGGTATCCTTACGGCAGTTGTCCCTGAAAAACTCCAGCACCGGCATATCGTCCTTCACCGGATAAGCCTGCCCGTTCCTGCTGCCCTGCAGCGCGCCGTCTTTGATCTCGTCGCCGCAGTAGAAAGCCATCAGGGCGGCGATGGAGAAGGTCATATGGGGCGGCAGCTTGCCGAATTTATCCACATAGCCCAGCAGGCTGGGCAGGCATCTGGCCCTCCACTTGGACACGGAATTCAAGGAGATGGCCAGCAGCGCATGATCCACATACGGATTGTTAAAGCGGTTCACCACCTCGCCCGCAAAGGCTTTCAGCTCCTCCTCCGGCAGGGTCAGGGTAGGGATTACCTCGTCAAAGATCGTCTTATTCATAAAGTTCCGCACATCCGCATCTTCCATGGACTGCCGCACTATATCATTGCCGCACAGCCAGGAGGCCAGTACAAAGGAAGTGTGCGCGCCGTTTAAGATACGCACCTTTCTCTGTTTATAAGGATGATGGTCGTCCGTGAACACCACCGGCAGTCCCGCGCCGGGCAGATCAAACTCCTTACTGATATCCTTATCCGACTCGATGACCCACAGGGCAAAGGGTTCGCCCGTCACCATAATGTGATCCTCGTAACCCAGCTTTTCCCACTCCTCCTGCTCTGTAGCTCTGGGATAGCCGGTCACAATACGGTCCACCAGTGTGGCGGTAAAGGTACATGCCTCCTCGACCCAGCTCTTGAAAGCGTCGGACAGCCCCCAGTTGGCGATCTGCTGCATCACGCACTTTTTCAGCATGACGCCGTTGTCGTCGATGAGCTCTACGGGCAGCATCACCAGACCCTTGGAGGTATCCCCTTTAAAAGTCTCAAACCTGTGGTATAAAAATTTGGTCAGTTTACCCGGAAAGCTTTTGGGCGGATTCAGTTCAAATCTATCGTCGGCGTCATACACGATCCCGGCCTCCGTGGTGTTGGAGACCACAAAGCGCAGGGTATCGATCTCAGCCAGGCTCATATACTTGTCATATTCATGAATGGCATCCACCGCGTCGGCCACGCTGGTCACCACTCTGTTGAGAATCCTGGCCTCGCCGTCCACATTGCCGCGCAGAGAGACGGTGTACTGGCAGTCCTGTCTGTGGAACATATCCAGATTGCCGAAGTCAATGGGCTTGATCAGAACGATATCTCCGTCAAATTTCCCCTGCTCGTTGGCAATATCGATCATATAGTCCACAAATGCCCGCAGGAAATTACCCTCGCCAAACTGTACGACCTTGATGGGTCTCTCTTTTTTTCCGGTCATGCTCTTGTTTAATACTTCCATAACTCCTCCTCTTTTCTGCTGTCCCCAGCCGCTCTCAGCCCGCCGCTCCCTTCCATATCCGCTGAGCCGCGCGCCGGATTGTTACATGCCTGTTTTCCGAATACTTTATACTTTCACGTCAAAATCGTGTAAGTACTTACATTTCCAATTTTACTTCTAAACCCCTTATTCGTCAAGAACCTAAAAATAGTTCTTGAAAAATTTTTCTAGATTAGCTATAATTCAAAATAGATTAAAAACTGTAACCGCTTACAGACATTTTTTCATTGCGTATCTTGTAGTCCGTACAGACACAGCGGACTCTCACAGCCCCCGGATATGCAGGAATGAGGTTTGCGTAATGCACATGACGATATATGATATTTCAGAAAAAGCAGGCGTCTCCATCGCCACCGTGTCCAGAGTGCTCAACGGCAGCAGCAGCGTCAGCGAGAAGACCAAGCAAAAGGTCCTGGACGTGATTAACCAGTGCGAATACACCCCCAACGCTTTCGCCAGAGGGCTGGGGCTCAACACCATGAAGACCATCGGCGTCATGTGCGCCGATTCCTCCGACCTGTACCTGGCCAAGGCCATCTACTATATCGAGCAGAAACTTCGGGTCAACGGCTACGACAGCATATTGTGCTGTACCGGTTACGATCTGGAGAGCAAGAAGAGCTGCATGAACCTGCTGATTACCAAAAAAGTGGACGGCATTATTCTGGTGGGATCCAACTTTGTCTACGATAAAGACGCGGAAAACCGCTATATTCTGGACGCTGCGGCCCAGGTTCCCGTGATGCTGCTGAACGCGGCGCTGGAGGCTCCCAATGTATACAGCATCCTGTCGGACGATTTCTCTTCCGTATATGAGGCCACGCTGCAGCTGATTCAGGCAGGCGTAGAGGATATCCTGTATTTTACCAATTCCACCTCCTACAGCAGCAAGAAAAAAATGGCCGGATACCGCAACGCCATGGAATCTCAGAAACTGTTAAAAAGCGGCAATATGATACAGTTCTACCAGGGTTCCCATGAGGATATCCACGCCATGGCGGAGCATCTGATGAAGATATATCAGAAGGGGCTGCGTTTTCACGGTATCATAGCCTCTGACGACTGTCTGGCCATGGGCGCTGTACGTTTTGCGCTGGATGCGGGTCTGTCCATCCCGAAGGATCTGTGTATCATCGGCTACAACAACTCCCTGCTGGTACACTGCTGCGAGCCGGAGATGTCCAGCATAGACAACAAGTTGGAAACGCTCTGCCAGCACCTGATCGTCACCCTGATGGGAGTGCTGGGCGGCAATGAAATGCCCAAACAGACTGTTTTCTCCGGCGAAGTCGTCCATCGGGGCACTACTCTCGCCAGCAGCCACGACTGCCAGAAATAAATATCGGTACAGAGCGGCAATATGCCATTACATACATTACAAAATATATGGAGGGAAGAAAAATGAAGAGTTTTATGGACAAAGATTTTTTACTGGAGACGGAAACCGCCAGAAAGCTGTTTCACGACTATGCCGAGAACACCCCTGTGCTGGATTACCACTGTCACATCAATCCCCGGGAGATTGCCGAGGACAGACAGTTCGACAATATCACCCAGGTATGGCTGGGCGGCGACCACTATAAATGGCGCTTTATGCGTTCCTGCGGCGTGGAAGAAAAATATATCACCGGGGACGCCTCCGATTATGAAAAATTCTGCAAGTGGGCGGAGTGCCTGGGCAAAGCCATCGGCAACCCCCTGTTCCACTGGAGCCATCTGGAGCTGCAGAGATACTTCGGCTACACCGGCGTGCTGAGCAAAAAGACCGCCGACGAGGTCTGGAATCTGTGCAACGCCAAATTGCAGGATCCCTCCATGAGCGTGCGCAATCTGATCCGCCAGAGCAATGTGACTCTGATCTGCACCACAGACGATCCCATCGATTCTCTGGAGTGGCACAAAAAGATCGCTCAGGATGAAAGTTTTACCGTAAAGGTGCTGCCCGCCTGGAGACCCGACAAGGCCATGAACATCGAAAAACCCGACTATCTGGACTATCTGGATAAACTGGCCGCCACCGTGGGCAGGAGCGAGATCATCACCTTCGCCCAGCTCAAGGACGCCCTGCGGGAGCGCATGGCATACTTTGCCTCCATGGGCTGCAATGTGTCC
The DNA here is from genome assembly GCA_910584375.1 of uncultured Acetatifactor sp. Lineage (GTDB taxonomy): Bacteria > Bacillota > Clostridia > Lachnospirales > Lachnospiraceae > Acetatifactor. The sequence goes on along the minus strand of CAJUAH010000026.1, from coordinate 26,747 downwards.
GACCACGCTCTGGAGTATGTGATGTACTGCCCCGCCTCCGACGACGAGATCGAGGAGATCTTCCTGAAGAGGCAGAACCGCATGAACCTCACCAAGGAAGAGGAACTGAAATTCAAGACGGCTTTCATGCTGTTTGTGGGAAAAGAATACGCGAAACTGGACTGGGCCATGCAGCTCCACTATGGCTGCAAGAGAGACAACAACACATTGATGTTCGACAAACTGGGGCCTGACACCGGCTACGACTGTATCAACAATTACGCCCCCTCCTCGCAGATGGCGGATTTCCTGAACGCGCTGATCCGGACTGACGAGCTGCCCAGAACCATTCTGTACAGCCTGAATCCCAACGACAATCAGGCCATCGGCTCCATACTGGGCTGTTTCCAGGACAGCACCGCCGTGGCCAAGATCCAGCAGGGCAGCGCATGGTGGTTCAACGATCACAAGACCGGTATGCAGGATCAGATGATCTCCCTGGCCAACCTGGGCAACCTCTCCGGTTTCGTGGGCATGCTTACGGACTCCCGCAGCTTTTTGTCCTATACCAGACACGAATACTTCCGCCGTATTCTCTGCAATCTGATCGGCGGCTGGGTAGAGAACGGCGAGTTCCCCGACGATATGGATATCCTGTCCGAGATCGTGACGGATATCTCCTACAACAACGCCAAGAGATACTTTAAATTCCCGCTGTAGGGCTTATACTGACGTCGTAAGTATAACCCATTGCGGCAGGATACGGGAAGACAGGGACGAGGAAAACATGACACCTTTTATTTGCAGCGGACGACCCGATATCGACAATATCATCATCTACAAAGGGCTGCGTGGCGACACTGCCGCCATGCAGCCGGATCACTATCACGGCTTTTATGAGATATTCTGCCTGCTCTCCGGCAAATGCCGTTTTTTGCTGCGGGATCAGGTCTATGAGCTGGAAAAGGGAGATCTGGTGTTCATCACACCCGGGGAACTGCACCATTCCCGGTACTATCCGGGAATCAGTTGCGAGATGGTGGATATACTGTTCAAAAAGTCTTTTTTATACCAGGATGTGATAGGGGATGCGCCTTCCTTTATGGGCAGCATCCCCAGCCTGTATCTGGAGGAGTTCTTTGACCTGCTCTCCCATATGTTGTCCGAGAGCGCCAATCTGGACGAATATTCCGCCGATTTTACCACCTGTTATCTGCAGCAGCTCCTGCTGTTCCTTGCGCGGCACTCGGTGATGCACCAGCCGGAGCCTGAGCTGATCAATGTGCGTGACGCGGATATACAGCAGGCCACCCGCTATATCTACCAGAATTTCCGCCGTCCCCTGACGCTGGAGGAAGTAGCGTCGGTGGCCACCTTAAGTCCTACTTATTTCAGCAAAAAATTTAAGCTGGTCACAGGCATGGGTTTCAAAGAATATCTGAACTTCGTGCGCTTAAAGCACGCCCAGACCGCACTGCTGACCACCGGCAATACCATCACGGATATCGCGCTGGAATGCGGTTTTAACGACAGCAATTACTTTAAGGATCTGTTTCGGAAAGTATATGGACGCTCCCCCAGGGAGTACCGCAAGAACCCGGACACGCCCTGACAGGATCGAGACCGTCTATCTGTACTTTTTAAGATTTTTTTAACGGTATTTAAGATTGTCTTAAAGGGATTGCGGCACGATTTTCAATATGCTATGTTGAGTTCAGACTATACATATCGTATTGAAAGGTTGGGTCAAAATGAAACGGAAAATAATGATTGGCTTGGGGCTTTGTATCTCTCTGTTTCTGTCAGGTTGCGGCGTTTCTGCCCCCACAGACGAATCTGCCATATCCATGCGGCAATCCGCAACATCTACAATATCCGCACCGGAATCCGCGTCCCCGGAACAATCTGCGGTTACATTCTCTCCCGTCGGGACATCGCCGGGAATCAGTCCGGCAGAAAATGAGGATACTGATGCGTCTCCCCCGTCCCCGTCCGTGGCGGAGGGGCGGATCACAGCCGCCAATCTCTACCATGAAGATGCCTTTTTCTCAGGCAGAGTCGCCAGTTTCAGCAAGGAAAATCCCTCCTACGGGATCGAATATCAGGCGCTCTATCAGGAGGATGATGCTGAAAGGGCGCTGTTGGAGATTGCCACCGGGAACGGGCCGGACGTCCTGTATCTGGACCGCCGGGATATAGATGCCTTACAGGCTAATGGAGCGCTGGGAGATCTGGGATCGCTCCTCTCCCGGGATACCGCGGACGCGCTGCTGCCGGGAGCCGTTCAAATGGGAACTTACGACGGCAATCTCCTGGCAATTCCTTTGTCTGTGGACATCCGGACGCTTTTAACCAGCAGGGATTACTGGCCGGTGGATACCTGGACGGTGGAGGATGTATTGTCGGCGTCACAGGGGAAAGCGCAGCCCCAGGGGCTGTTTCTGGATATGGGGGGTACGGATTCCTATTTCTATAATCTGTATTTTATAGTGGGCATCAATATTGGGGATTCCCCTTTTATCAAAGACGGAAAATGCGGATTTGACTGTCAGGAATTCAGGGATATCCTGGAAATGATCAAAGCCAGAACCGGACAGGCGGTCAACAACAGCACTCCGCAGGATCGGCTCGCTCCGCTCACGGAGGGTTCCTATATGGGAGTAGAATGCGTGATCAGCAATATGTCCCATTTCTGCAGAGTCTATGAGAAACTGGGCGACAGCGCAAATCTGGTGGGGTATCCCTCCGACGCGGGAAAGACTTATTATCTCTCAGACAACGGGATGCTGGCGGTCAACCAAAACGCCATGGAAAAAGAGGGCGTAAAGGAATTGGTCAACTATCTGCTGAGTCTGGAAGCCCAGCAGTATCTGCCCTACAGGCTCAGCGTCAGACTGGATATGCCTGAGAGCCAACTGACCTATGACCAGGCCATGCAGACGTATAACTGGCAATCGCCCAATTACACCGGATTCCAACTGCCCGCCAAAGAGGATGGCGGTTCCTATCTGGAGGAATACCTGGACTTTCTGGAAAATGCCGCGCCGCTGGCGGTCAGTTCAGACGATATATTCAATATGGTATATGAAGAGGCGGACAGCTATTTCCAGTCCGACAAGGATCTGGATGCGGTGATCGATACCATCCAGAGACGGGTTCAGCTCTATCTGGATGAACGTAACTGAGAGCGTTCCCCGTTTTTTAAAGGCGTCTGCCAGGTCTGAAAAGACTCCGGCAGACGCCTTGCTTAATACTTCATAGGCTGTTCTTCATGGTTCAGCACCCGCAACGCGCCCTGGGCCAGAGCCAGCAGCTCGTCCTCGCCGGGATACACGGTGACGGGAGCGATCCAGCCAGCCCGCTCCTTCAAAGCCTCACATACATCCTCGCCGTAGGCGATGCCGCCGGTGAGGATGATCTGGTCTACCTTGCCCTTTAGAACGCAGGCCATGGAACCGATATCCTTGGACACCTGCAGCAGGAACGCGGCCTTGGCCTCGGCGGCCTTCTCGTCGCCTTCATTGGCCCGCCTTGTCACCTCCCGCATATCGTTGGTGCCCAGATAGGCATTAAATCCGCCCTTGCCCACGATCTTGCCGTACACTTCCTTCTCGGTGTACTGGCCGCTGTAGCACATCTTGATCAGAGCGCCGCTGGGGACCGCTCCCGCCCGCTCAGGGGAGAACGCGCCGTCGCCGTCCAAAGCGTTGAACACGTCCACCACCTGGCCGTATTTGTGAGCGCCCACGGACACGCCGCCGCCCATGTGTACCACGATCAGGCGCAGGGATTTGTAGGGCTTGCCGATCTCTTTGGCATATCTCTTGGCCACCGCCTTCTGGTTCAGCGCATGGAAGACGCTGGTGCGGGGCAGCTCCGGCACGCCGGAATACCTGGCGATGGGCATCAGTTCATCCACCACCACAGGATCCACGATATAGGAGGGAACGCCGATGGAATCGCCGATCTCCCTTGCCAGGATGCCGCCCAGATTGGAGGCGTGCTGACCCTGAACGCCCACTTTCAGATCCGCCAGCAGCTCGTCCGTCACGGCGTAGGTGCCGCCGGGGATGGGCTTTAACATGCCGCCCCGTCCCACCACCACATTCAGGGATCGGATATCAAACTGTTTTTCCTCCAGCAGATCGGTGATGATCTTCTTGCGGAAATCCTTCTGATCCACGATGCTGGCATACTGACTGATCTCCTCCGTGGAATGCCGGAGCGTCTCTTCAAACAACAGGTTCTCGTCCTCAAACACACCGATCTTGGTGGAGGTGGAACCGGGATTAATGATCAAACTCTTCACTGCCATTGCTTTCTTCCTCCTGCTCTTTTTTCCGTTTCTTTTCTTTATGGGAGACAACCGCCGTCTCGACGGCATTGGAGGCTATCTCCGTGACCGCATCCAGAACGGTCTCTACAATGAAATCCATACCTTACACTCCCTTGGCCATCTCCGCGGCCACCACCGCCGCCAGGGCGATGGAATTCACTTTGGTCTCAAAGGTGTCGGAACGGCTGGTCAGGATAACGGGAACCTTTGTGCCCGTGAGAATACAGCCGTTTTCCGCCTTGGTCATATGTACGATGGTTTTGTACACATTGTTGCCCGCGTGGATATCCGAGAACAGCAGGATATCCGCGTCCCCCTGGATCTTACGGTCGGTAGCGCCCTTGTGCTTGGCCGCCTCGGGATCAATGGCCAGATCCAGGGACAGGGGGCCGTCCACGATACAGCCGGTGATCTCCCCCGCCTCGTTCATACGGGTAAGCTCCGCCGCGTCCAGCGTCACCTCCATCTTGGGGTTGACCACTTCCACCGCCGCCAAAGGGGCTACCTTGGGACATTCCACGCCGCAGGCTTTAGCCACGGGCACGGTATTGTTGATGATATGTACCTTGTCCTCCAGAGTGGGGTAGGTGATAAAGGCCACGTCTGTCAAAAACAGCAGCTGCGGGATGCCCGGCACCTCAAACACGGCCACATGGGACAGGGGATTGCCGGTGCGCAGGCCCACTTCCTTGTCCAGCACGCTCTTCAAGAAATTCTTGGTGTCCACCAGGCCCTTCATATACATGTCCACCACGCCGTCATGGGCCAGCTTTACCGCCTTTAACGCCGCCTGGGTCATATCCGGCTCGTCAATGATCTCATAGTCGCTCAGATCCATATTCATCTCCGCCGCGATCTCACGGATCTTAGCCTCGTCCCCCACCAGAACGGCGTCCGCGATCCCTCTTTTTTTGGCCTCCCACACCGCATGCAGCACCGCCTCGTCCTGGGCAGCCGCCACAGACATCTTTTTCATACTGCACTGATTGACTTTTTCGATAATGTCATCGAATCTCATGTACGCTTCCTTTCCTGCGGCCCTTCGTCCGGGAGCAGCGTTCTCCATATCCGCTCCGACCGCAATCCCGTTTTCTTTTCTATATTTTTTCCGCCGCAGCCGATACTCTGGCCACCGCTATCGTTAAAATAATATCACAGCAGTTTCGGAAATGCAATACTCCCATCCCCGGAAATCAACCGGAAATCTCTCTTTGTTGCAGACAGCTGCAAAATAACAGGGCTGTCAGAACAGCCCTGTTATCTCGTCCAGCCTATGCACTTTGGCGTACAGTAATTTTTCCAGCTCCGGATCCGCGTCCGTCTGGTCAGGCACCAGCACCACCCGGCAGCCCGCCCGGGCGGCGCTGAGTACTCCGTTGGGAGAATCTTCCACAGCCATACAGTCGCAGGGGCGTCTGCCCAGCTGTTCGCAGGCATAGAGATAGATATCCGGCGAAGGTTTCCCCTCCTTTACCATGGTAGCGGAGATAACCTGCTCAAAATAATCCCGGATCTCCAGCATACCCAGATATTTTTCCGTCCGCTGCATATCCGTGGCGGTGGCTATAGCGCTACGGATCCCCTGCTGCCGCAGCCAGGACAGCAGTTCGATCGCTCCGGGCTTAAGCTCTATGCCGTCTCTCTCGATCCGCTCTTCCATCAGCGCCTTGCGCCGCTCCCGCACCGCCTGATAGTCCAGCCCCGGCCCGAACATCTCCCTGAGGCGCAGGGGGGCGAAAGGCCGCCCCAGGCTGCGCATGGACAGCGCCTGTTCGTCTGTCATGTCATATCCGAATTCCTTCAGGGCCATGGGCCAGAAGATCCGGTAATATTTCTCCGTGTCTATCAGTGTGCCGTCCATATCAAAGATCACTGTGTCTATCCGCATACGCCGTTCCTCCTGTGCCTGTCCGCATCGTTTTTCCGTATAGAGAAGATTATAACATGTCTTTATCCGACTGAGCAATAAGTTTGTGATGCTGTAACCTATTTTGCGGCCCGTCTCCGGCGCCTTTGGGGCATGTGTGTCGCTCTTTCCCCGGCGGCTTTATCCGCCCGCCTAGCTTTCCTGCGCCGCGACCACCTGCGGATCGCCAGGATCAGCACAAGCAGGATCGCCCCGCCTCCCAGCGCAAAGTACCACAGGGGTATTTCGGAAGAAGTTTCAACGATCCGAAAGCTGCCGGGCTGTTCCATGTCAAACACCACATAACTGCCCATGACCCTGCTCTCTGTCACACTCTCCTTTCCATCCTGCAGGAGACGTATCTCATAATGTTCCGGCAGCAGGCTCCGGTGCAGACGCACACTGACCGGCCGCTGATAGAAACCTTCGGCGGTGCGGATCCGCAGGCTGTATGTATCCTCCCCGTCCTCCGTGATTTCCAGCACATCCTCCGGGTAGAAAAGCCCCTCTGTCAGTATTCCGGGCTGCCCGTTCTCCGTTATGGGTTCCCGCGCCGCGATCGCTGTGATCCATTTTGTGTACTGCGCGGCCAGTACCTGGCTCTCCGTGATATGACTGTAATCAATCTCGAGCCACTGTCCGTAATACCCCTCTTTTTCCGGCAGCGCGGGCAACTGCCGCGCCTCCAGACTGCTGCCATAAGGCACCTGTAAAGTCTCTACCTCTTCCTGAAGTTCTCCATCCTCATCCAATACCACAAAATACAGAGTCAGCAGATTGAACTCCTCCGGCAGTCCTTCCCGGGCCACAAATTCCCCGTAGTCCAGAGGGATGGCTCCTCCGCCATAGCCGATGCCGTCGATGCCGGATACGCTGCCGCTCACATAATAGTTGTCATACAGCAGACCCTCCTTTTGCAGGTCTCCGGCGATTGCGCCCGTTTTCTCGCCGTCTGTGGCCAGGCTGTTCATGGCGTCGCAGTAGTAGACTTCGCTGCCCATTCCCACGATACCGCCCACGTAGCTTTTTCCCTCCAGAAATCCCGTGCTGAAACAGCCGCGGATGGTATAATCGGAACTCCCGGCGATACCGCCCACGTAACTGCCTCCCGTGCTCTGTATATCGGCATAGGATTCGCAGGAGACAATGGCTCCAAAATCCGCCTTGCCCGCTATGCCGCCCACGTAATTCCTCTTGGCAACGATATGCCCTTCATTCCGGCTCTCCCGCACTACCGCCTTGATGCTCTCCTGTATGCTCAGACTCTCCGCCCCGGTAAAGGTGATATCGTCCTCGGGGTCCAGATCGTGCTCCGTGGCGATCTGCCCCGCGATCCCTCCCACATTGGTATCCGCCTCGACCAGTCCCCTGTTTAAGCACAGCGTGATCTTACCCTGCTGAAAACTGGCCGTATCGTACCATTTTTCCGTGACTGTGTCCCCGTCCTGCAACAGCTCCTGCTGCTCTCCGGCTCCCGCGTTCTCTATACTCTCGCTGGCCGCCTCGTCCGATGTGTCGTTGACCGTGATTCCCTCATAGCTGAACAGATCGTCCCTGATCTCGCTTACCAGCCGCCGCAGTTTGCGGGCCTGGGCCACCAGGGCGTCCATATCCGCATCCGCCACGGTCTGCGCCCCGTCCAGCGTATCCGTAAGCATGGACAGACTGTCCATCGCCGCTTTCAGCTCCAGATCGAACACATCCAGATTGTGGGAGACCTGGTCGTTTTGCTCTGAGGTTGTATCCGTTATCTTATGCAGATGGCTGCTGGCGCTGTTGGAAAAATTGGACAGAGCGTCGCGGTATTCCTGGCTATGCTCCGGCTTATCCCAATTATCCGGTTTATCCCAATTATCGGGCTTATCCCAGTCTTCCGGTTTATCCCACGGTTTATTATCTCCGCTGCTGACAGAATCCAGTTCGTCCCGCCAGTCCTCCAGGTGATCTCCAAGCTCTCCCCGGCTATGCTCCGGCTGCTCCGCCTCGCCCTGCTCTCCCGTACCCGGCTGCTCCACTCCTGTCTCCGGCTGCTTTTCCTCCTCCTTTTCCTTGTCACTTATTGCCCTGAGGTCCTTGGAAAGCCGGTCAAAATCGCCGGAGATACCGGAAAGCTCCTGATTGTACACATGCCACAAGTCATTGGTAATGTCCAGCAGATTTGTCGTGGCGGTGGACACATTGCGAAGACTGGCATTGAGTTGGCGGGTAATGACCATGGCCTGGTCGCCGTAGGCGCTCAGATGGTCGTGGCTGGCCTCCAGCATATCCAGAAAGATATCCGTCTCCCGATCCAGCTCATCCAGCTTACCGTCGATGTACTCCACTTCCATAAAGGGTTCCATCTGCCCCGCAATACCGCCCACGTCCTTTCTTCCCAGCACATGGCCGGTGTTGGTGCAGTTCTGGATATATCCCTGATGCAGTCGGCCCACGATACCGCCGGTGTTGTATCCCACATGGGCGTATCCCACGGTACCCTCGTTGCTGCAATAATATATCTTGCCGTCGCTGATCCCGGCGATGCCCCCCGTATCCATGTGGGCGTCCAGCCGGGCGCCGGAGGATGCCTCCTCCAGATTTTCCACGGTAAAGTCCTCCAGCTCATACACCATGTCGTTGGTATAGATATTGATGTTACCCCGATTGACGCAGTTGTTCAGAATGCCATGGTTACTGCCTGCGATCCCGCCGCTGCGCCGATTTCCCAGCACCGTCACCTCGGCTATGCAGCTGCGGATTACGCCGCTCTCCTCGTTGACGCCCGCAATGCCGCCCACTTCCTCCTCACCCTCCAGCACGCCGGAGACCCGGCAGTTTACAATGCTGCCGTGATTTTGTCCCACCAGAACACCCGCCTGGCAGCCGCTGCCCTGGGGCAGTACCCGAGCCCGCGCCACTGTCAGTTCCTGCACCACCGCACCCTGCTGCAGATAGCGGAACAGGCCTGCCTGGGAGCCCTCCCGCCTGATCTCCAGACCGCTGACCGTATGTCCCTGACCGTCAAAGATACCGCCAAACACCGGAATTTCAACGGACTCGCCTGCCAGATCCAGATCCGCCTCCAGCAACACCCGCTTATCCCTGGACCACTCGTCAAAGGCGCAAAGGGTCGCCAATTCCCGTAGCTGCTCAACATTGGCAATACGAACCGTCTCATACTGTCCGCTATCTGTCCGCTCCCTGTTTTCTCCGCTGAGATACTCCTCATATGTAGCGGAAGGCTCCCCCTGGGCCAGCACCGGCATACACGGGGAAACGACCAGTGTCAGCGACAGGGCCGCCGCCAGCAGTCTTCCTTTTTTTCCGCGCGTCATAGACTTACTCATGACCTTCCTCCTCTCTGTATTCCAGCAGTTCACGGGTATTTTCATATACATCCCGGGCACGGATCACCGCCCCCATCTCCCCGTCGATCACACCGGTGAAATCTCCTTCGATTACGCCGTTTACATATCCCTTGATATGTCCCGTCATACGGATGCGGCCGCTGGTCGGCAAGGGCTTTGCCACCTCCCGTTTCAGGGTAAAAGCTGTTTTCTCTATGACGATGTCTCCCAGCAGCAATGTCTGGGGCAGCATCAGCAGCACCATGACAATGGACGTCAGCGTACCACGTCCCAGTGCCAGTCCGATGGCGGCCACCACCGCGTTGGTGGATACGCCGCTGATGATAAATCCCGCCGCCACCAACATGGAGCCGCTGGTCACGATGGTGGGGAACGCCTGGTTCAATGTCTGTACAATGGCCTCCTTGATGGACATATAGGTCTTAAGTTCCATGTACCGGCTGGTAATCACGATGGCATAATCTATCGTGGCGCCCATCTGAATGGCCGACACCACCAGATACCCCAGAAAGTACACCGGCTCCTGCTGCAAGTAAGGCAGAGAGAAATTTACCCAGATACTGCCTTGGATCGTCAGCACCAGCAGCACCGGCAGTCCCGCCGACTGGAAGGTGAACAGCAGAATGATCATGACAAACACGGCTGTCAATATGGTGATGATCACATTGTCCGTGCTGAAGGAATCCCCCAGATCCTTGTTGCTGGTGGAAGTGCCAACCAGATAGATATCCTCCAGATCATAATAACGGGCCACCGTCTGACGGATCTCGTCCAGCGCCGCATAGGTCTCCTCACCCTCAGAGGGAACGCTGAGTTCCAACACAAAACGGCTGTACTCCTCCCCCAGCAGCTGATCCTTCGCAATACATATCTGGGTGTGCGCGTCCTCCAGCGTCTCCTCCAGATCGTCGTCCAGCGTGATATTGCCGCTCTCCTTCTGGTCGTATATATATAAGAAAATATCGATCAGCGGAACCTCATACTCATTGATGCCGCTGACCAGCGCTCCCAGATTGCTGTCGTTTATGGCGTAGGCCGTATACAGCAGTTCCGCCACCTCCACATCCATATCTATCAGCTCGGAAAACGCTCTGGGCGTCAGCTGCTGCGTCAGCATATAGCCGTCCATGGCCTCGATATTGGCCAGACCCATGACGGAATCCACACAGTCCAGCCGCTCCAGCGCCCGCAGCGCTTTGTCCTCCTGCCCATAGTCTCCGCAGGGGACCAGCACCGCCAACTGATTAATACTGCCAAACTCCTGATTGACCATGGAGGCGGAGAACTTATTTTCACTCATGGTCTTGGCCTCCAAACTGTTTACGTCATACACATAGGCCGCTCGGCTGGAAAAAATAAAGGCTGCGATCAACCCCACGATCAGCAGGGGCGGCACGATAAATCTGGTGGCAACGCAGAACTTTCCCACCGCCGTGATATTGGGCACGAAACTCTTGTGATGAGTCCTGTCGATGGCTTTGGAGAAATTCAAAAGCAGGCCCGGCATCAGGAAGAACACTGTCACCAGGCTCAGCACGATGGCCTTAGCCAGAATGATGCCCATGTCGTAACCAATACGGAACTGCATGAACATCATGGCGATCATGCCGGACACTGTAGTCAGGGAGCTGGAAGATATCTCCGGAATCGCCTTGCTCAGCGCCACGATCACCGCCTCCCGGGCATCCTTGTCCTCATGCTCCTCCATAAAACGGTGCGCCAGAATGATGGCGTAATCCACCGCCAATCCCAGCTGCAGCACCACGGCTATAGAGTTGGTGACAAAGCTGATGGTGCCGAATAAAAAATTGGTTCCCTTATTCAGGATCGCCGCCACAATAAAGGTCATCAGATACACCGGGATCTCCGCATAGGTGGTGGAGGTAAACAGCAGCACCGCCACGATCACCACTCCCGCCAGCAGCAGAATCACCACCATATCCTTATTCAGATCCGCCGCATCCCGCTCCTCCTGTCCGATATCGGAAGTGTAGTAGACGTCATACTCCGCCAGGGCATCCAGCACCGCCTGGAAGTAGGTTTTGGTGATCTCCTCTTTGGCCTCTCCCTCAAAAGTCACCGCAAGCAGCGCCTCCATATCATGGTAGCTGTCCGGGGAATCGTCAAAGTCCAGCATGCTGACTCCTTCCATCTCCCGGATCTGCCCGGCCAGAGCCTCCGCCTCCTCATAGGTCACATTGCATACCATAATCCTGGCCGTCCCATATGTAGTAAACTGCGCGTCCATCAGGTCCATGCCCTGCCGGGTCTCCGTGTCGTCCGACAGATAGGTGGTCAGGTCGTTATTGACCTTGACCTTGTTCATGGTGATCACACTGAATATGATCAGTAAAATAAAGACCAGATAAAAGCCCTTCCTCTTATCCACGATCATTGTAGCCAGTTTCATCATAAAGGAATTGTCTTTCTGCTCTTTTTCCATAATGATATTCCTCCGCTTTATGGTACAGTCGTACTTTAATGGATTTAAGTTTTTTTATCAACATCCGTTGATTTTTCTCACAAAAGTTATTATAATGAAAATATCGCAAAAGACAATATTCAAATTTGCGCTGATTGTGCATTTTGAGACATTCGGCAGGAGAGTGTTGATTTATGCCACAGAATTTATGATTTGTTTAGAATTTGCTTAATTTACGCGGAAGGGAGAACATATGGCACAGAAGAAAATGGACCGCCGGGTCCGCCGTACAAAAGCATTACTGTTGCAGGGATTGATCCAGCTGATGGGAGAAAAGGATATCAAAGATATTTCCGTCAAGGAGTTGTCCGATCTGGCAGATATCAACAGGGGAACATTCTATCTGCACTATAGCGATGTATATGATATGCTTAGTAAGATCGAGGGAGAACTGTTTCGGGAATTCAATGAGATACTTGAGCGCGATCTGGCCAAGGAGAAAAGCGGTCCCGTAATCTCCAGACCCGTACTGCTCGATCTCTTTATTTTTCTGGAAAACAACCGCGATCTGGCCAGAGCGCTGACCGGCCCTCACGGCGATATGGCATTTATCAACCGCTTAAAGGAGCTGGTAAAAGAAAAACTGCGCCTGATGATGAACAATGCGGAACATACGGTGGAGCATTTCGATTATTTCTATTCCTTTATGGTGTCCGGTTGCATCGGCGTCATAGAATGCTGGCTGAACCAGCAGTCCCCGGTCTCTCCGGAGGAGATCGCCGGTTATTGCAGCGCTCTGCTGCTGGGGGGACTGCCGGCTGTTCAGTAAAGAAACGCAGGAGATCATTCTAGGCAAATACCGTCTGGGCAATCTCCTTTTCCTGGGCGCATAGAGTATTCAGTTCCTGCGTCATGGAACTGATCTTCTCCATGTTCTCCGCCTGGGAAGACACCGCCTGGTCCATGCTCTCGATCCGGGAGAGGATATGATCTATGGCCTGCTGCATCTGATTCAGGCTCTGGGAGATATGCGCCGAAGTCTCGTTGCAGGAAACGGCCAGCTTGCCCACTTCATCCGCCACCACCGCAAATCCCCTTCCGGCCTCCCCGGCTCTGGCCGCTTCAATGGAGGCGTTCAGCGACAGCAGGTTGGTCTGGGTGGCGATGCCCTGGATCAACGAGATAATCTCCAGCGATTCCGTCACCTTTTCGCTGACAGAGGCCGCTGCTTTTGTGATACTGCTCTGCTTTTCATTCAGATTCTGCACATCCGCTGTAGTGGAAGCCACGACGGCGCTAATCTCGTCCAATCCGGCCGACAGACTGTGAATGCTCTTTTCCATATCCGCCTCAAATATTTCCCGGCTGCGTTTCTGCTCGGTCACATCCAACACCGTTGCCGCTATCACCACGGGCTTTTGCGCGGAGTTGAACACTGCGGTGACAGACATGCAGAACCAGCGATAATTTCCGTCGGCATGGCGTATGCGATACTCCATCTGTATGGGGGATTGGTGTATTCCTGCCCGGACATAATGCAGGATCTGCTCCATAACCCTGTCTCTGTCCTGCTCATGTATCCTGTCGGAATAGGAATTCGGGGCATTGGGAAAATCCTGCTCGCTGTCAAAACCCAGTAGTCTGCGGAACTGTTCGGAATACCAGAAAGGATTCTCAGGATTTGCCATATCTCCGTCGATCACATTCATGCTCCAGGAGCCTTCATTTAGTATGGAGTCTATTGCGTCGTGCCTCTTTGTAGATATATCCAACTCCCTGGCATTGTTGTGTGTCGTTGTGATGTCCGTTATGATCCCGATAAACTCAAAGGGTTTTCCTCCTCGCCGCACAATCTCTCCCGCCATGCGCATCCACCGGCGTCCGTTCTGTCCTGTCTGAAAACGGTATTCCACGTCAAAAACCTTTTTCCCTGTGGTATCCTCCACCGTCTCCTGAAACTCCCGCATCACCTGGCCGCGGTCCTGTTCATGGATCCTGGATGTCCATGACTCCAACGTATCCTCCAGTTCTCTCCGGTCCGGATACCCCACAATCTCGCGAAATTCATCGCTGTATACAACGCGGCCGACCTGCTGATCAGGGCCGAAATACATGGACCACATGCCGGAATGGCTGATTCGATTGAGCATCGCCATATTTTCCCTGGCATGGTTCAACAACAGATTCGCACAGTTCAGCACATTGTTGAGCGCCTTTAATACCTCCGGTCCCTCTTCCGCAAGCGCGGGATTGCCTATCTGTTCAAACAATCCGACCTGAAAGGACTTCTGCGCCTGCGCGTTCATCTCGCCCGCCAATGCATCCATCCACTGTTGCTGCTTTTTCTTCTTAAGCATATCTGTTGTCCTCCTGTTTTGTATGGCTCCTGCCACTGCGTCCTACCGGTTTACCGCGAAGTATTAAGATATTGATCATGCCATGACCCTGTGCGCCCTGGCGCATTCTCCGCCTGGAAGAGTTAATTGCACGATATAGTAATCATTATAGCGCAAATGGATGTAAAAAACAATTATTCTTTACCGTCTGTCGCAGTTTTTTCACTGCCGGCATTTTCTCTTCAGCGTTTTTCATGCCGAAACTTTTCCAGACCGATTTTTTTCAGCAGTGCCTGACAACCCTCTAAAACGTCCTCGTAAGTAGCGTCAAAATCCCCCGAATACCAGGGATCCGCAATATCCCTCTCCACCCCCGCCCAGGACAGCAGGAGGGATATCTTGCGCTCCGGATCGCCGCCGCACATGCGGGTCATGTTGCGGATGTTGGCCCTGTCCATACCGATCAGGTAATCATATCTGTCATAGTCCGCCCCAGTCAGCTGCACCGCCCGCTTGCCCTCGCAGCCGATGCCGTGCTCCGCCAGCTTTTTCCGGGCCGGGGGATAGACCGGGTTGCCCACACCGTTCCAGATCTCCTCGGTGCTGGTGGCCGCTGAGGCGACGGTGAACTGGTGGGAGAGGCCCGCTTGGGCCAGTAAGTCTTTCATGACAAACTCGGCCATGGGGCTGCGGCAGATGTTGCCGTGGCAGACGAATAAAATCTTTATCATCTATTTTAAACTCCTTGCATAAGTTGGTTTATCGTGGTTTTTCTTGATTTTTAGGCGTTTCAAGGTTTTCAGGATTTTTTCGGCTCATCCGTTTTTTCGGCATATCTTGGTTTATCTTTGCATATCTCGGCGCTGAAAAGTAGTAAAAAAAGTAGTAAATTGAAAATTTGTACTACTCGGTTTTTTCAGGAATTGCTTACCTTCTTCATTTCCCTGCTTGCATCCTCATAGCCGATATGCGTGTAAGTGTTCAACGTAACGCCAATGTCCGAATGACCCATAATGTATTGCAGTGTTTTGGGATTCATACCGCTGTTTGCCATATTGGAGCAAAATGTATGCCTGCACACATGGGGCGTTACATCAGGCATCTGTACTTTATAGATCTTGTTATACTTCTCCCTGATATGCTGCATATACTTTTCCCAGTGCTGGGCAACCATGGGCCTCCCGTTTTTATCCATGAACAAGAAACCATGATACAGATTTCCCTTCACATCCCTGACAACCGTCTCAGTCTTCGGCTTGTCGCGGTTTTCAAGGATATGCCTGAAACAATCCATAACTTCCTTAGTCATGGGAATAAACCTCACACCGCTGGGTGTTTTCGTATCCTCTATGATGTACTGCATATCCCGCGTTCTTTGTAACTGACGCTCAACCCTGAGCCTTCCTTCCTTAAGGTCAATGTCCTCTTTTATCAGACCGCAGAATTCAGAAATACGAAGCCCGGTATAGAACAGTATATAGATTGCATCATAATACCTCGAAAAATGCTTGTCATTTTGGACAAATTCCAGATACTGCCTCTCCTGTTTCCTTGTAATCGCCTCTCTTGTAACGCTGTCATTTACGACAACGGTACTCAGGTAAAAATCGAATGGATTCTTGCGTATCAGATCATCATCCACCGCCATCTGGAAAGCAGGCCGGACCACACCCCTGATTGTCTGGATGGAACTGTAACCTTTTCCGCCTGCCTGGAGTTGAATCAACCACTCTTTCGCATCAGACAGCCGCACATCCTTAATCAGCTTCCTTCCAAAGTCCTCTTTGGCAAGGATATTCAAAACTGTCTTGTAACCGGCTTTCGTGGAATGACGCATACCCCGTCTCTGCGAAGTATATTTTTCAACCAGTGCCCAGACTGTTATATTACCGCCCGAGGTGGAAATCGCATCTTCCAGGTCTTTTTGGATCTGCTTTTCCTTTTCCCTTAAAGACAAGTCATCTCGCTTGCCCTTGGGCAGCTTGTCGGTCTTTTCCAGCTTCCAGCTGTAAACAAATTGCTGTTTACCATCAGTGTCTATGTATTTATACGCATATCTTCCATCTGATCGTTGGCTCTCTCCATTGCGTAATACACGATTTTTGTTATCTCGTCTTTTTTCGCTCATGATTTTCTGCTCCTTTCTAATGAAAAAGAGCCCCGATACGATATCTATATCATACCATGTCTGGGGCTCAAATTCCATTTGTTTTTCAAAGTTTCTGTTGTTTGATGCTGTCAGTACCGTGACACTGTTTCGTTTTAAAATTCATACAGATGCCGCTTCATCTAAGTATTTTTCAAATAGCTTTCGTTTTATCATTATGCGGTTGCCATTCATAATGATAAAGTCTGCATCAGCCTGATCTTCCGTAAGTTTCCGCAGTTTCTTTTCGCCAATATGAAAATACTCTGCTGCCTCCTGTATTGTAAGTATGTACTTTTCCCAGAGGGGCACTTTACTCTCTGAATTTTCCATAGTGCCAAGATCACCTTCTTTCTATTATAATATTTTGAATCATTTATCAGAAAACATAAAGAAGATATATTACAGGAACCGCTGTGCGAACCCTGTAATCCAATTTCTATTATGCCTTCAGGAATCTGCCTTTTCCCCAGACCCATTTCCTGCGCCAGAGTTCCGCCGCGTATTTTCAGGCCGCCGCTGTGCGGCGTTTCATCTGCGGGCATGCTCTTGTCATCGCACACTATCCGCAGTTCCTGTATAACTGTCCGGAAGGCTGTGAAATTTTCAAGGTGCACAAAAAAGGTATATAAGTCGCTTTCACTTTTGAAATTGACCTATATACCTATATAAATACAAAGAAATTAAAATATTTCTTCACTCTGTTATAAATTATTTATAAAATAAAGGTTCCCGACATAAATGCCATGCCATTAACCATGTACTAAAATAAACATTTAGGAAAGCACTTCATTCATTACCCAAGCAGTCCATATAATCCTCATAAAAATGTATATCACTTTTATGTTGAAATATCCAATAGGAGGAAATAACGGTAATAAACAATGTCATAAAAATCATGCAAAAAAATATTGATTTTCTAGCTTCTGATTCAGTAGTCTCCATTTCTTCTGAAATTTTATCCATTGCAGCAATCCCTACTGAATAAAGAGCTATATATATTGGAATAATTACCGTTTTTATGGACTCAAACAATTTTTCACAAAACATCTTCTGTTTGTTAAGAAACTTTATCATATTCTGTTTGTCACTTATATTGCAAAACTTCCTTTCTAATAGATAGTGTTTCCACTCCTCATATGTATTACAAAACTTATATTTTAATTCTTTTCTGTTATATATCCGCTTTCTATACCACCTTAAAAAGTTTTTAATCAAGCCTCTATCTGCAGTCTTGCGATCACCATAGTCTTTTCCAATATGCTTATATGTTCTTTTTTCATACTTAATATCAAAAAAATACGGCGTATATCGTTGCTTTCTCATATGTCCTCCAAGCATAAATTCTCCAAATATACTTTGATATATAACTTACCCTTTACACAACTAATAAATCACTGATTTCCTTTGAGATAATGGAAATCCGCTTCTTGATTTCCTTTTGAATTATTGCAGTTTTTTCATTCACAACATTCAAATCTTTATTTTCTTCATCTGGAAAGGGATACATTTTCATTATATCACGGAGTTCTTCTGCATATCGTCCAACTGATTTATTTAACTCGTTTAGCTCTAAATCAATTCCTATGCTATTGTTTATTTCTGCATAGGAATTACAAAATACAATACTCTTTTCAACCAATTCGTTTATTTCAATTTTTACATCCCTTTTAGAATTCTCTTTCCTATCCAAATCACTATAAATACCAGTTGATGCAATAAGCATCCTGGATACTTTAAGAATTTCCTGTTGCATTAAACTCATCCATTCCAGCATCTCTTTTAAGTGAGATAGCATTAATTCTTCTTTCTTATGCTTTTTATCTCTTTTATGTGTCAGAACCTCATTAATCCATATTGTAACAAACCCTGCCAAAATAGATATTATTCCCATCAAAATATCATTCATAGTTTCTTCCTTTCCGTCCTTATACTCATATCAGAATTATGCATGTATCAAATACAATCGGGATCTACATCATTTTCATATTGGGACATTTTGCGTCCAAGCACATTACCGCATCCATTACAAAACCACATACCAAGAATAACCGTATCTGTTCCTTCACCACACATATCTTTCTTATATATCTTTTGTCCCAAACATATATTTTTACTCTGACACTTAGGACAATGGGTAGGATCTTGAGTTGTGAACATAGACATACATTCCTCTCTGTAAAATTTTAACTAATCATACCATATCACGAATCAATATTCAATTATCTATGTACCGCATTCTCTAATTGCCAATTTCATAACACTTTACAGCCGCCTTATTTCAGCTCCTTTTTTCTTCATTGACAGTCATATATTTTGGATAAAAATCAGCACACATTTGGCACAACATTGGCACTGTTTTGCTCTTTTACCGCAAATCTATATCTGTTATACTTGGTACAGTCAAAAATTTTGCAGACGGCCGTTTCCCATCAAAAGGGACGGCCGTTTTGCCGTAAAGGTGGTGGTTATCATAAGTTTAAAAAAGATCCGCAGGATCCTGCGGGACGAACGTGCCGAGGCAAACTATCTCAGCACCATGGTCTTCATTTTCATTGCGGTGTTACTGTTGGCTTTTATCATTGATCTGTTCAGCATCATTTCAACCAAGCAGGAGCTGGATCTCTGTGCCGATCAAATGGTAAAACAGATCCAGCTTTCAGGCGGCGTCAATGCGGAGACGGAACAGCTTTTCAATTTCCTCTGCTCGCAGATCGGGGGAGCCGACAACATCTCCTATTCCATCAATGCCTCCTACAAGACGCCCACTCCCTCCGGGATGAACCGGGCAATCCAGCTTGGCAGCCCGTTCTACATCACCATCCAGGGGGAGGCAAAACTGGGCGGTTTCTGGAACTTCGGCCTGATCCGCATCAATATCGTTTCCAGAGCGGCAGGCGTCAGCGAACATTATTGGAAGTGAGGTGCCCATGAAAAAAGTTTATTTACCTATTAAAAGACGCCTGGCAAATGACCGCGGCGATATGTCCATCTACACCTGCTTCCTTGTGATGGGCGTGGTGATACTGGTCTCTTTCCTGCTGCTGTATGCTTCCGTAAAAATTACTTGCATAAACATACGGAATGGTGCGAAAATGGAATTGAACAACTTGAGTGCCAGCATCTATGCGGACACCTACCGTTCCCAGAGGGAGACCAATTTCAGCGAGTACTTAAACACCCTGTATTCCAGCAGCGGCTATACCACCATGCTGGAGGAAACCGTTACGGACGGGCTGGCAAACAAGCTCCCCCTCTCCACGAATGATTACCAGGTGAGGAACATCAGCCTTTCCTTCCATGTGGCGGGAGACCGGGTGGAATATGTCTTCTCCTGTGATGCCGAATTTTATATCTTCATGTTCGGCCGTCGGTACCCCGCCATCACCCAGCACATAGAGCTGACGGGCTACCACAACACAAAATTTTAGTATTTTGTTGAAAAAGCTTCCCCCAGACCGTAAGGGATATTTATAAAGCAGCGAAAGGAGATTCAGACCATGAAGAAAATTTTCAAATCAAAGAAATTTCTGTTTTCCGTGCTGGCGGCTGCCTGCATCGGCATTTTGGCCGTCTGTTTTGTGGTGAACAGGGACAGGGATAACAATTTCCAGCCGGAGGATGTGGCCGCCAACAACGGGGCACCGGAATTGCAGGAATCCCCGGCACCCGCCATAAATACGGCAACCCCCGTCCCCACCCATACGCCGGCTGCCACAAAAGAGCCCATGGAGGAATACCCCAAGGTGGTGGACGAATCCGAGGGCGAGGTCGTCATTGACTTTACCCCTGAGGGGGAGGATCTTAAGACGGAGCCCCCTGAACCGCCTGCGGCTGAAGGCGATCCCGAAGACCCGTCTGCGCCGCCCACCTATGCGCCGGAGGAAACGGAGCCTGCACCGACCACACCCCCGGCACAGGACAATACGCCTGCCCCCGGCTCCGTCAATGAAAACGGCGCCGTATATGACCCTGTATTCGGCTGGGTGGTGCCCAGCCAGGTGGAGCAGACAACCTCAGACAGCACCGGGGATCCCGACAAGATGGTGGGCGATATGTAGGACACAGAATTTACAACTGAATATGGAACCTGCGCCCAGCGGCGCATTATACTGAACAAACCGTCACTTTTCCGTGGCGGTTTTTCATTTAACAGAAATTACCTAAGGAGCGTGATATATGATGAAACGATTTTTTGCCACCCTCTGCGCCTTGGCGCTCATGCTGTGCCTGTTACCTGCCACAGCCTTTGCCGCCGGCGAGGGGAACATGGACAGCGGGGGCGGCGGCATGGGCCAGGGCACTTCCACAAACAAGTGGACCCCCGGCAATGACGGCGTGCGCATCACAGTAGTGGATGCCGAGACCGGTGCCGCCGTCTCAACCCCAATGGATTATTCCAATACGGTCCAAAACAGCAGCGTCCTGTATTTCGGCAAGGTAAGCAAGCTGCAGTACCTGGGCGGAACAAGCCTATCCCCGCAAGCCGGAGCTACTTACAGCTGCAGAACCCCCGCCAGCCCCATGCCCACCATTGTCAGCAGCACCGGCCGGAACAACATAGAGTCCATCAAGCGCTACTTCTGCAGCGAGTACGCCTGCATGATGATCGCCGGGGATGCGGGCGTCAGCTATGAGGCCATGCTGGCAGGCAAGTACAAGCTGCTGGTGGAGCCCCTTGCCTACTTTACCCACAACGGGCTGTTTTACTGCATGACCGCAACGGAGGCCGCACTGTACGACCAGCTCTCCGGCGGCACACTGCGGCGCACCATGACCTCCCTGACCCATAAGAACCTGCCCCTGGCCCTGTTCCTGGAGTATAGCGACTTAGGGCTCCCGGCATGGGTGGGCAGCACCACCGGGAAACAGGCCAATGCAGACATCATAAGCAGCCTCGGCGTGGGCATCGTGCGGTTCCAGGAGCTGCCGCCTGTGCCGGAGGGCGGCCTTGAGGCCCCCGATATGGAATACCGGGTAAACACGGATGTGATCACCTCCGTCACCCTCCACACGGATGAAAACCTGACGCCTGACAATCCTGCCTCCGTGACCTTCCAGATCCTCGGCACCTCCTACCAGGTCAACAACATTGTGATCCCTGAGGATGATTCCCAGGTGGTATGGGTCAAGTGGCATACCCCCGGCACGCCCCAGGATGTCAGCATCACGGTATCCGTGTCCGGCGCCACCACGGCGAAGACCTCCTTTACCGCTAGGATCATGGATTTGAACGAAAGGATACCGCCCGACCCCCTGGCGACAGACACCTATCCCGGCTACTCCCCTCCCGCCCTTCCCGCCAATCCCCAGAAACTGACGGCAAACTGGGGCGTGTGGAGCTGTTACTGGAAAGCCAAATGGGTATGGCACCCCAACTGGAAATGGCATTCCGACTGGCAGTGGCACGATGAACCCTGCGGCAGCACCTGCCCGCCCGGCTGTACCGAAAACCACGGGGACTGGGAGGACGAGGGCGAATGGGTGGACGAAGGGAAGTGGGTGGATGAGGGGGAATGGAAATACCGCTATACCGGCTACTCCGCCTCCCTGTCCGGGACCATGTCCCTGCTGCCGGACGACCTTGTGCCCACCGCAAACGGGAAAGATATGAAAAGCGGCTACGGAGTCAAGACGGAAGTGGGCGCAGTGCTGTCCACGACCGCCCCGGCAGGGCATACCACCAACCCCCAGACTGCCCTCTCCGTGTTCCCGGAATTCCAGTACCGCACTTACCTGCGGCTTTTGCAGCGCGTTTCCAGCGGACGCAGCGCAAAATTCACTTTCCGGGCAAACGAGTTTTCCACCTACGGGCGGGCTGCCCACTTTACCCCTGTATGGTTCCCTGACAATACAGACTACAGGGTCTATACCCAAGTGTGGGATACCTGGACGCCGGACGGGATGCTGTCCGTCAATGTAAACGACCATGTCACCATACACGGCAGCCTTTTTGATGACTGGTATACCAACCGTGAGTGACCTGGCTGCCTTAACCTATGAAACGCTGGCAATCTGCTGCCTTGCAGGCTTTGCAGCATATGACATCCGCACCAGACGGGTGCCCAATCGGGCGCTCGTTTTTTTCTGCCCCGTTGCCCTCGCCTCCCTGCCAATCCATATGCAAACGGCGGGAGCATCGTTTCATGCATCCCTCGGCTTTTCCCTGGCGGGATGCGCGACGGGTTTCCTGATCCTGCTCTCTGCCGCCCTGCTTTCCAATGGCGGCACCGGAGTAGGCGGCGGCGACATCAAACTGGCGGCAGCCACAGGCTTCATCTACGGCCCTTACCGTATGCTGGGCATCCTGATGATTGCCACACTGCTGTCCGCCTGCGCAGCCCTGATCATTTTATGCAGGCGCAGGGGCAGAACAAGGCCCCTTTCCCTGCCCTTTGTCCCATTTATAGCGGCAGGCTGCCTGTTTACTTTAATCGTCTCAATCATATAAAAAAGGAGAACAAACCATTATGAAACTGAATAACCGCTTTCTGTTCGGCATGCTCAGCCTCCTGCTGGCAGCCATCATTGCCTTTGTCGCCCTGCCCACCATCGCAAGGCAGACCAACGGCAAGACCGAGATCGTCCGGATTACCCAGCCGGTGCAGAAGGGCGAGCAGATCACCGCCGCCAATACCGAAGTGGTGGAGGTGGGGAGCTTCAACCTGCCCCCCAACATTGCCCGCTCCCTGGAGGATGTAAACGGGCTCTACGCCACCGCCGACCTTGCCCAGGGGGACTACATCCTCACCACCAAGGTCAGCATGGCGCCCATTTCCTCCGACGTGGCCTTAAACAGCATCCCCTCCGGCATGACTGCCATCTCCCTGACGGTCAAGACACTGGCATCGGGCCTCTCTGACAAGCTGCAGCCCGGCGACATCATCCGCATCTACCACTTCCTTGACACGGCTGAGGAAGTGCCGGAGCTGCGTTACGTCCGTGTGCTGTCCGTGACGGATGCGGACGGCATCAACGTGGATAACACCAAAGAGCCGACAGGAGACGAGGAAAAAAAGCAGTCCGCCACCATCACCGTGCTGGCAAGCCCCGAACAGGCCCGGATCATAACCATGCTGGAAAATGACGGTGTCGCCCATGTGGCGCTGGTCTCCCGTGGCAATGACGCACTGGCGGAAGAGCTGCTTTCCTTACAGGCACAGTCCATCCTGGAAATCTATTACCCTGAACTTCTGGAAGAGACGGCAGCCCCGGATGAGGGCAACAGGGAGACTGCCGGGGAAACGGCGGAACCTTCCCCCAATCCCCCGGATGCAGAGGCGGACAATGGCAGCGCCGGTAACGGGACGGCTGCCCCGCAGAATTGACGGAAAGGAGAAAACCATGGGAAAAGTTATCACCGTATGGGGCAGCCCCGGCAGCGGCAAGTCCATGTTCTGCTGCATCCTCGCCAAAGCGCTGACCCGGGACAAAAGGAAAGCCATCATCATAAACGGGGAGGCCGGCGTCCCCATGCTGCCCGTCTGGCTGCCCGAACAGCTTATTGAAACAAACGCCTCCATCGGGCAGGTACTGAGCAGCGTGGAGATCGACACCTCCCTGGTGGCCAGCCATGTGACCGTCCTAAAATCCTACCCCTTTATCGGGCTCATGGGATACAGCGCCGGGGAAACACCATTAAGCTACCCGGAGACGGATTTCAACATGGTACTGCAGCTGGTATCCGCCGCATCAAAGCTGGTGGACTTTGTCATCCTGGACTGCGGCCCCAGCATGACGAACGTGTTCACGCCTGCCGCCATAGCCTCCGGCGACTTGGTGGCCCGCATCCTGACGCCGGACCTAAAAGGCGTCAACTACTTAAAGGCACACCAGCCTCTCCTTGCGGACGAGCGGTTCCACTACGACAGGCACCTGACCTTTGCGGGAATGGCGCGGCCTTTCCACGCCTTTGAAGAAATGGGCTACCTCATCGGCGGCTTTGACGGGCTCCTGCCCTACGGCAAGGAAATCGACCGCTGCGCCACGGAGGGCGGCATGTTCCAAGCCCTGAAATACTGCAATGCAAAATACATTGCCTCGCTGAACAAGGTGCTGGAGGCGCTGGAGCAGATGGAGGCCGGGGAAATGCAGGAAACGGCCGCCCCTGCGGAAAACAGCGCGGATTATAAGGAGGAATTTTCGGATGAACAACCTGAATGACATTTTCTTTTCACAGACTGCCAGCGAGGGGCTGACCTACGAGCAGATACTGGAGGACGTACAGCGGTATTTCTCCGAAAACCACGCCTCCACCATTGCGGAGGCCGGCGACGGGGACACGGAGCGGGCGACCTCCGTCCTGAAGGAACTCATGGCGCAGTACCTTGTAAAGCGCAGATACTCCATCGAAGGGCTGACCCCCAAAGAACTGTGCGAAAAGCTGTATGAGGACATGGCCGGCTATTCCTTCCTGAAAAAGTGGATCTACCGCCCCGGCGTGGAGGAAGTGAACATCAACGCCTACAACGATATTGAGGTCATCATGAACAGCGGACGCAGCATCAAGATCCCGGACAAGTTCTCTTCCCCCCAGCACGCCATCGACGTGATCCGCCGCATGCTGAACGCCTGCGGCATGGTGATCGACGACACCATGCCCTCCGTCCTTGGCTTCCTGGACAAGAACATCCGGATCTCGGTGGACAAGACCCCAATCGTTGACCCGGAGGTGGGGGTGAACGCCTCCATCCGCATCGTCAACCAGCAGACCGTATCGGAAGAGATCCTGTTAGAGTCCGGCAGCGCCACGGCGGAGATGCTCCATTTCCTGACCGCCTGCATCCGCTACGGGGTATCGGTGTGCATCGCAGGCTCCACGGGCTCCGGCAAGACCACCATCATGGCGTGGCTCCTATCCAACGTGCCCAACAACCGGCGCCTCATCACCATCGAAGAGGGCAGCCGGGAGTTTGACCTGGTAAAGCGGGATGAAAACGGCAACATCCTAAACTCCGTGGTCCACCTGCTGACCCGGCCCCATGAAAACCCGGCCATGAACATCAACCAGGACTTCCTTCTGGAGCGGGTCCTGCGCAAGCACCCTGACGTGATCGGCGTGGGGGAGATGCGGTCTGCGGCAGAGAGCCTGTCCGCCGCAGAAAGCTCCCGCACCGGCCACACGGTCTGCACCACCATCCACTCCAACTCCTGCGAGAGCACCTACCGCAGGATGATGACCCTTGCCAAGCGCAGGTACAGCATGGACGATTCCATCCTGATGCAGATCATGGTGGAGGCTTACCCCGTGGTGGTGTTCACCAAGCAGCTGGAGGACCGCTCCCGGAAGATCATGGAGATCATCGAGGGCACCGACTACCAGGACGGGCGGCTCATCTACCGCTCCCTCTATAAATATGAGGTGACGGACAACGTGACGGATGTCAGGGGCAATGCCCGTGTGATCGGCCGCCACAAAAAGACCGGGACGATCTCCGACACGCTGAAAAAGCGGCTGCTGGACAACGGGATCTCCCATAAGGAACTGGCGGAATTTAACCCGAAGGAGGAAACATAAATGCAGTGGATTTACATCATCTGTTTTGCCCTGATTGCTGCCGGGCTCTTTGCGCTGTCCGGCGTGCGGATAAAAGACATGCTGGAAGTCATCTTCCGTTCCCGCCGCAGGACTGCCACTCTGGGCGACGAGCTGAATGTGCTCATGGGCAGGCCCGCCCAGCGGTTTTTCACCCAGGAATATGAGATCAGGCAGATCCTAAAGGACACCGGGCGGGCTGACCGCTATGATGCCGTGACCCGGCTGACCCTGATCCTGTTTGCGGCGGGCGCCGTACTGGCCCTGCTGATCGGCAATGCCTACCTGGTGCCCATCCTGGGGCTCGGCTTTTCCCTGGTCCCTGTCTGGTATCTGCGGAGCACCTCCGCCAGCTACAAAAAGCACTTAAACGAGGAACTGGAGACTGCCATCTCCATCATCACCACCTCTTACCTGCGGACAGAAGACCTAATCCGCTCCGTGAAGGAAAACCTGGCGTACATCAACGAGCCTGTGAAAGCCACCTTTGAGGCATTCGTCTATGAGAGCGAGCTGATCAGCGCCAACACCACCAGCGCCATCAATAGCCTGAAGATGAAGATACCAAACCGGGTCTTTCATGAGTGGGCAAACATTCTGATCCAGTGCCAGTCCGACCGCTCCATGAAGAATACCCTGCCCACCATCGTGCAGAAGTTTTCCGATGTGCGCGTGGTACAGTCTGAACTAGTATAGCGTATTCAAAGTTTATGTGGAAAATCATATCTCAAGCTCATCCA
>CAJUAH010000025.1 GCA_910584375.1 uncultured Acetatifactor sp. | reverse complement strand
AAATGTCGGAAAAATAATTTGCTGTTTGTGTCTCCCTCAATTCGCTGTCCGACAGCGATACGCCACCCCTCTACGGGGCGCATATCGCCTTTTCTTGTTATCCAGTCCTCTGGCTGTATCTATCGAGCAAAAGCAAGCGGGGTTGTGGTGTGGTATCTTTAACTGCGGGAAACTCCCAATTCCCATTTTGACACAGTCTGTCTGCTGACCTGCAATTTCTCTGCGAATGCCGCCTGGGACATACC
Source organism: uncultured Acetatifactor sp. (assembly GCA_910584375.1). Taxonomy (GTDB): domain Bacteria; phylum Bacillota; class Clostridia; order Lachnospirales; family Lachnospiraceae; genus Acetatifactor. Next base: position 66,844 of record CAJUAH010000025.1, on the reverse strand, counting down.
CGTCTGGGTACGAAGCGTATAGATTTTTTCCGAAAAACCCATTGTGTCCTTATCCTCCTGTATTGATATGAAATATGATATAAGTATACCATCTAATCCCGACGATGAAAACCAACCTGGACGTACAATTTTTTCCAGGGTATGCAACCGGAAGTTGCCGCATTCACGCAAAAACAGGCCTTGCCGTTTAATACCCGGAAAGCCTGTCCACATCTTGCCTGTTTTCACCAACCCTTTACAAAGGTATCTATATAGTTGTTCAGGCACTTCTCTATGACCTGAACCGCCTCTTCTTTTCCCCCTTGCTCGTTCACGGCTGTGGTCTTTTTTTCCAGCGCCTTATACACGGTAAAGAAATGCCGGATCTCCTCCATCAGATGGGGCGGCAGCTCGGCAATGTCCCGATAGCCGTTGTAGTTGGGATCGTTGAATGGCACCGCGATGATCTTCTCATCATTCTTGCCGTTATCCAGCATGGAGATCACGCCGATGGGATAGGCCCGCACCAATGTCAGGGGCTGCACCGACTCGGAACACAAAAGCAGCACGTCCAGAGGATCGCCGTCGTCGCCGTATGTACGGGGGATAAAGCCATAATTGGCCGGATAGTGGGTGGAGGTGTGCAGGATCCTGTCCAGAATCAGAAAACCCGTCTCTTTGTCCAGCTCATATTTATTTTTGCTTCCCTTTGAAATCTCGATCACACAGATAAAATCCGTGGGCTTGATCCGGCTGGTGCTGATACTGTGCCAGATACTGCCGTTTATCTGTTTTGTTTCACTCATCTCATGCCCTCCTCCTATACCGTTTCATCTGCCGTCCGGTTCGGTTATTTATTATAAACTATCTAAAAGCCCACGGTCAATAGCCCTGCACAAATATTTCTCCGCATCATACAATAATATCAACCAACCCTGCAAAATATGAAAGGAGTACCATGAAAGATTTTGGCTTTGACGGCAACTGTGATAAATTTCCGGTGGGCATGGCCTATGTGCCCTGGCAACAGTTTAACAAAATCTGTGACAATCTGGAAGAGGGTTTCCGCGATGGGACCATCTTTCCGGAGCTGAATAAACCGTTTACAGGAAGGAGATGTGTGAAATGCTGAGTCAGGAAGGAATGCGTATGCTAAACGATATCAGCATCGTGGACTTTGTGCTGGTGGATCTGACCCTGTATCTGGACACCCACCCCTTTGACCAGGAGGCCATGGAATACTTCAACCACTATGCCAGAATCAAGAACAAGATGAGCCGGGATTTTTCCATGAGGCATTTCCCTCTCACCAAGGATCTGGCGGAATCAAACAAAGAATGGAGATGGGGCGCCGCTCCTCTTCCATGGGAAGGAGAGTGTTAATCTATGTGGAGTTATGAACGCAGACTGCAATTTCCTGTAAATATCAAGGAACCCAACGCCCAACTGGCACAGGCCATCATCTCCCAGTTCGGTGGACCCGACGGCGAACTGGCCGCCAGTATGCGGTATCTGTCCCAGAAATTTGCCACCCCCTATAAGGAAGTGGCCGGATTGCTCAATGATATCGGTACGGAGGAACTGGGCCATCTGGAGATCATCGGCGCTATCGTGTTCCAGTTGACCCGTAACCTGTGTATGGAGGAGATCCAAAAGAGCGGTTTTGACAAATACTATGTGGATCACACGCTGGGAATCTGGCCCCAGGCGGCGGGCGGTATCCCCTTCAACGCCTGCGAGTTCCAGTCTAAGGGAGATATTATCACTGATCTGTTTGAAGATATGGCGGCCGAGCAGAAAGCCCGCAGTACCTACGACAATATACTGCGCCTGGTAGACGATCCTGACGTATGCGCCCCAATCCAGTTCTTGAGAGAGCGCGAAATCGTTCACTTCCAGAGATTCGGTGAAGCTCTGCGCATCACTCAGGATAAGCTTGACAGCAAGAACTTCTACGCTTTCAACCCGGGATTTGACCGCTGCAAGGACTGTAACGACACCCCTGTAAACGCGCCCGGATGCGACTGCGGATGTGACTGCTAAAGTATCGGAACACCAAAAAAGAGGGCTTTCCACAAGGAGAGCCCTCTTTTACCTCATTCTCATACAGACTCTGACATGAACTCCCTGGCCTCCTCGTATTCAGACTCCGTATAGCCCAGATCCAGTATTGTCTGCCTGTCAAACCCTTTCTTTATCATCCTGCGGATTGCCTGCCTCACGGCAACGGCCTCGCCTTCCTTAATTCCGGCAGCCTTACCCTCTTTGATTCCGGCGGCCTTGCCCTCCTTGATTCCGGCGGCCTTGCCTTCCTTGATTCCGGCGGCCTTGCCCTCTTTGATTCCAGCCTCTTTGCCCTCCTTAATCCCGGCGGCTTTCGCCTCCTCCATGTATTTTTCCATGATCTCACACATCGCAGACACGCCTCCTTCCTGCTCTTTCAGGTAATGTACGCGGGAGGACAGCTTGGGAAAGCGCGGATTATGCACTTCCTGCTGCATAAAACACCTCATCAGATCCGCTATTTCCGTCCCGTCGTCTATGCAGGTGTTGACAAATACCTCCTGCAATCCGTCGTCGATCGGCTCCCCATTCTCCCGAATCACCTTGTCGATATGATAGATTGTCTGTCCATATCCCAAAAAATCCCTCTCCGAGATATACACGATAATCACCCGGGGCACATTCTCAAAACGCTCCCCCGGCTCCGTGTTTTTTGTCACAATACTTGCGGCATTAAACCGCGCTCTCTTCAGATGGTCGTCGGAATGGGCTCGCTGTACCTCGATATTGCACTTTGCGCCATCTCCGAGAATGCACAGAGCGTCCAGCCTTACAGACCGCCCGTAAATATTTTTCAGACTCCGCTGGACAATCACTTCCTCCACGATCAGCGCCTTGTCCTCCAGAATCGTCCGCAGAATCTCCTGGCATACCTCCCTGTCGTCGGCGAGTACCTCAAAAAATACGTCGTCGATGGGGCGAAATCCCTCCACCCGTTCTTTCTTTTCTTCAAATGTCATCCTTTTCCTCCCTTTCCCTGCCGCGGCAGTTTTATTTATCTATATTTACAAGGGAAAAATAAGGACAGTAATCCTGTATTGCTTATATAGACGGCCTGTTACTGCCGCACCAGAAGTACTCGGAACTGTCAGAGAATTGGTTCTACAGTTCCTCAATCGGCGATATGCGTCACGCAGATTTAACGCCTCACCTTCGGATATCGGACATATCCGGGAAAGTGTATCGCCACAACTATTATATACCATATTCCAGGGCAGAAATCAACAGGGATAAAAATATTTGTTTATATCCGGCAATACCGCAAACACCGCAGAAAAATACGATCTTGTCCGAAAATAATCCGTCACGGGCAGATGTATGCGTCAAAAACGGGGCAGTCCCCACGGAACTGCCCCGTCCTGTAAAGCGCAATCTTTAATTAATATAGATGACCTGTCCCGGAACGATCTTGTTCGGGTTTTTGATCTGAGGATTCTTAGCCGTCAGCTCGCTGAGCGTCATACCGGTGGCACGGGCGATCTTGCCGAGGGTATCTCCCCCTTGCACAGTATAAGTAGCTGCTGCCTCCGCCGGAGCCTGTACGTCCGCCGCACTGTAATACGCTGACAAATACAAAGGACCATACCAGGCAATCTCATTATCCACCGCCGCTCCGGCAGGAATGATCACATGATAATCCGTTCCCTCATAGGTATATTCCATCTCCAGTGCCACATCCCCGCGCTTTACCAGCATCTGCATGACGCTATTGGACAAAGCGCTTATATTCTGCTCTCTGGTCACCTTGACCGTAGTCCCGGAGACTGCCGCCGCAAGCTGTCCCTCCAGCTCTGTCTGAACGGAGTTATCGCTGCCGGCGCTCTGCCCAGGCGTGGAGTTAGAGGTATTTTCGATTCTCTCGGTAATATCCAGCAGTTCAGAACTGGGCCCCATCTCCCCGCTGGCAATCTCATCGAGCCGAAAACTGTAAGCCCTTGCCTCAATAAAATATTGGCCACCATTTCCTGCCTGGTCTATATCACGGTTTATCTCATTTGAAAAATCAATATCTACCACTGAGTTTTCTGAAAAAGGATGTCTCCATGCATCAGAAACATAATAGCGCCCATTCTCTGTTTTTTTCCATAGTATTATCTTATAAAGATCCACATATTTTTGCGCGTCTTCATAGGAAATACTATCAGAAAACCCGACATGGCACACTCCCTTTTTCTGTTCGTCCCATTGTGCCCGGAGAGTGCCCAATTCCTGCTCCGGGCGAACATATTCCATCTTGCTCGACCAGGCGGACCAGGCGCTGTCCTGATATCTCTCATCTCCTTCTGCCGCCAACGCCTTTACACGAAAATCATAACTTCCGGATTGCATATCCACATAATAAAGATCAGACGCGTCTTTTGTTCCTGTGCCATAGACGCCCCTTACTCCACTCGCTACGATTTCTTCTTCATTTATCCTGATTTCATATGCCCAGCGGGCAACTCCATCCTTTGATGTGCTTGCATTTACGCCATCCCATTGTATACCATACTTAGCGTTCGGATTTGATTGCCCATTCCCCCACTGTAGATTGACAGGCGTATCCAACTGCACCTTTTCCTGCGTATTCCCGGATACAGCCTGCTGCTCCTCCGCGCTCACCCTGGTCAGACCGTCCATACTCCCCAATGGCGATATGAGCAGCGCCAGCGCCATCAGGGATGTCATCATTACCTTCTTTTTCATTACCCTGTTTCCTCCTGTTATAAAATTTGTATGTCCACATTATAAACGGCCTTTCCCCAGCATAGGTCTGCTGTCGGCAGAATAGTTCGTTTTTTTGCAAAAAATGCCGCACAGGCCAGAACACCCAGCCAGTGCGGCAATCCGTGCATATTCATAGATTAATCTGAGCCTATCCATCCGCTGTCTATTCGTCTCTCTGCGGTTCGTCAAAAAGCCATGGGCTGTAATACTCTTCCGGTGCAGGGTCTGGCAGAAGACTCGGCCCGTACTCGTTGGGCCGGGAGGAATATGCCTCCACTGTAAAGCGATACCTGTTATCCAGTTTTAAGTACTCAGCCTGAATCGGCATCCCGCCGCGCCATCTTTCCTCCATAGCACGTTTATACCAAATATTATTCATAACATAGGCCCCATTTTGATCATATACGGTCACGTTAAAACTGTCTTTATCCTCATAGACGTCAAGATTATCCCATGTGGCGAGATAATGCGTAGTATTATCAACTTCATACATTTCCCAGCGGAGTCCTGTGGGCGTGGGCAGCGGCGGAGCGTCTTCTCCCGTATAAATAAACGCATCTGAAACTGAATACGGACTGTCCGCGTACTGCGCGCCATCCCCCACGGCAGATATTGTGAAATAGTAGATACCGTTACCATTTAGTTCCGTTGCCAGGCTCCATTCGATACTTTCCTTATCTCTGAGGCCGGTATCACCCATCCTTATCTTATCTTCAAAAATCCAGCCCGCCTCATCAGGAGCGGGCGGTTCCTGCGTATCCGCCTTGTACAGCCTGAGCATAAACTGCAATTCAGACGCAATCCCTGCCTCCGGCACATTGCCCCACACGGCGGTGCCCGTCTCCCCGTCCCAATGGGGATTACCCGGAGCAGGCAGCACCGTGAGTTCCCCGCTCTGCGTGTCGCCGCCAGGTTCTCCGCTCTGTTGCCAGAGAGGAAATGTCAGCATACCGATACCCACCAGCGCCAGCAACAGAACGGCTCCAGCCGCACATGACGCTTTCAACCCCGTATGGAAAAAAGCCTGCCTCACCTCCCGCACCGACTGGTATCGCTTATCCGGATCCAGGTTCATACATCTGCGTATCACCTTTTTGGCGGAGGACCCTGCTTTCCCGCCCAGAATCCGCTCCAGCGTCGCCCCCAGGGCATAAATGTCCGTCCTCTCGTCGGTCTGGGCAAACCCATACTGCTCCGGCGGCGCAAATCCCCTGGTTCCCAGCAACCGAGTATCCTGCTCCTGTTTCTCCTTGAGCGTTCGAGCTGCGTCAAAATCAATCAGATACAGTTGCCCGTCCTCTGTCAGCAGGAGATTGGAGGGCTTGATATCCCGGTGGATGATGCCCTTTCCGTGCAGGAATTCCAGCACGCCGCAGAGCTGCCGGATCATACCCCGCAGCTGCTTTCCGGACATCTGTGCGCCGTCCGGCGTACTCCCATCTATATATTCCTCTATCACCGTGGTGGTGTCCTCCCCCACAGTCACCTCATACAGCCTGGGAAGACAGGGATGGGGACAATCCCGCAGCATTTGGTAGACCGGATGCTGCCCGTCCAGGCGCTTGCGCACATATACCTGTTCCCCACCCCCTGCTGTGCGCACCAGATGTACCGTGCTTTTTTCACTCTGCTTTAGCAGTTTGATCTCTTCGTACTCCATATCCGTATTCTTTCCCCTGCGTTTTATTCTTCATCTGTTCCAAATCTATCCTATCACTGCGCGATCCCCGTGTAAATATGTGCTTTTCACTTATTTTTTTTGCACGAAATTCCATACCGCCGTGCTCCTGTAAACAGCGCCTTTGTCCGGTCTGAGTTCAAAAAAGCAATCTAAAATATTATACCCGGTTTCCTCCCGCCAAGTGGTCTGCTGCCAGCAGACATTCGCAAATTCCACAAATTCAGTTCTTTTTTCATATATTTACTATCTTGTTATATCGCCGGGTATCTGATAGAATGACGGTGTTACACCAGAAATCTGAGATAGACGGAGATGAAAAAGACCATGGAGACCAAGACAACGGAAGAACTGAACCACGAGATCAAAGAGGCGACCGACATAGAGGATTATCTGCATAAAAACAGAGAAAATATGCTGACCCTCAGCCTGTCCCGGTATCTGGAGGATCTGCTGGCCCAAAAAGGACTCAGCAGGGCGCAGGTGGTGCGGGATTCCTCGCTGGATAAGGGCTATGTGTATCAGATCTTTTCCGGGGAAAAGACGCCCTCCTGGGACAAACTGCTGGCCCTGGCTTTCGGGCTGCGGCTTTCCGGCGACGAGACTCAGAGGATGTTAAAGATATCCTGCAACCGGGAATTATATGCCAGGGACAGGCGGGACGCCCTGATCCTCTTTGCCCTGGAACAGCGCAAGACGATCCTGGACGTCAACGAATCCCTGTACGACCACGGCTACGCCGCCCTGGGCACGCCCCTGTAATAAGCGGGAACCGCTCTCTCACGCATAGTACTGCGCCTGGGCGTTCCACAGCTCTGCATACTTGCCGCCTCTGGCCAGCAGCCCCTCATGACTGCCCTTCTCGACCACCTGCCCCCGGTGGAATACGGCGATCTCGTCGCAGAAACGGCAGGAGGAAAGCCTGTGGCTGATATAGATGGCCGTCTTGTCTTCCACGATGTCATTGAGCCGGGTGTATATCTCATACTCTGACATGGGATCCAGCGCCGCCGTGGGCTCATCCAGCACCAGAAAGGGCGCGTCCCGGTACAGGCTCCTGGCGATGGCCAGTTTCTGCTCCTCGCCGCCGGAGACCTGTATCCCCTCTTCGGCATCCTCATGCTGGTACAGCCGGGTCTTAAGCCCTCTGTCCGCCTTGGTCAGATACCACTCCCTCAGGCCCGCTTTCTCCAGACATTCCACCGCCCTGCCCTCATCATAGGTCAGACCCGCCGCGATATTTTCCCCCAACGGCGCGTCCAGCAACTGAAAATCCTGGAACACCACGGAGAACACGGACATGTACTCCCGATAGTCATATTTCCTGATGTCGATGCCGTTCAGCAGGATCATTCCCTCCGTGGGATCGTAGAGCCTGCAAAGCAGCTTGATAAACGTGGTTTTGCCGGAGCCGTTCTGCCCCACCACCGCCAGCTTTTCTCCCACCTGAAAGCGCATGTTCACATGGCGCAGCGCGTACTCCGAACTCCCCGGATACCGGAAACTTACGTCCCGAAACTCCACCTCATACTGCCGGTCGTTTCTTTTTTCCACCGTCAGGCTTCCCTGGTACATCTCATTCGGAATATCCAGATAGTCCAGCACCTTCTTTAAAAACACTGCGTTGCCCTTCATCTCCGCCACCAGGGACAACAGCTCGGATACGCCACCTGCCATGGAGAGCAGCGCCCCCACATACTGGGTCACGCTGCCCACGCCAAACGCCCCGTACCAGGCCTTCAGGCACACATAGAGATAAACCATACCCGTCATGATCTGGGACAACACCTCCGTAATACCGCCGGTGATGCCGAAAAGCCCCTGTTCCAATTTCATGAATACGCCGCCCATCCCCCAACTGTTATTGTCCGCGTTCACTTTCCGCCCATACAGGTCCTGCCGGTACATCCGCATATCCAGGGCGCGTTTGTCCTCCCTGTACAACTGATACCCGTAAAAGCTGAAAAAGCGGTTGCCTGCCTTGCCAGCCTCCGTGACTGCAATCCATGCCTTTAAACGTTTGCCGGTCAGAACAGGAGTCAGGAGCAGCACTCCCAGGATCCCTCCCACCGCCAGCGCCAGCCCGACCTTCAACAGCGGCAGTTCCCGCGCCCAGGGCTCCACCGGCAGCGTAAACAGGGACACGGACAGGGCGATACCGCCCGCCACTTTGAAAAAAGCGCCTACAAGCCTGGGAAGCACTCCCAGAAAATGGGGCAGCCCCCGCCCGGAAAATTGCGATGCCTGCATGATCTGCACCAACTGATCGGAAGATTCAGCGTCGTCCGCCTTGGCAAAATCCATATCCAATGCCTTTTCCCCATAGATCCAGTACTGCCAGAAATGGCACAGGGTATCCTCCCAGTCTTTCAGCCGCCCCAGCAGCGCTTTCACCAGGCCCATCACCGCCGTCAGTCCCAGGATCAGCAGCACCCACCTGACCAGCATCTCCGGTCTGCGGGCTGACGTCAGTTCATCCAGGAACCTGGCGGAACAATACAGGGTCACATAAGGGGACAGCGCCTCCGCGATCCTCGCCGAAATAAAAATTGGAAAAAAGCTCCTTCTCTTGCCGACGCATATCTTAAATATCCTCCTGTTGATCCGCCATATCTCCCTCCAGGATAACTGCTCTTTTTCATTGTTCTGGCTCATAGCATTCCTCCTGTCCCGTCTCCGCCTCTTCTCTGTAATATTTTCTCTGAATCTCAAACAACTCCGCGTATCTGCCCCCCAGAGCCAGCAGTTCTTCGTGGGTGCCCTCCTCCCGGATACCCCCATCCTCCAGCAGGATCACCCTGTCACAGAAACGGGTGCTGGCCAGCCGGTGGGATATATATACACTGGTACGTCCCTGGGTCAGTTCATCGTAGCGCTCATAGATATCCTGCTCCGCCAGGGCGTCCAGCGCCGCCGTGGGCTCATCCAGCAGGATCACCGGGGCGTCCTTATACAGCATCCGCGCCATCATCAGGCGCTGGAGCTCGCCGCCGGAAAGCTCCGCCGCCTCCAGATACACCTTCTTTTCCAACTTGGCGTCCAGGCAGCCGGGCAGCCGCTCCACCCGCTCCCTGATCCCGGCCCGCTCCAGACAGGCCCATACTTTCTCCCGGTCCGGCGCGGTATCCTGCGCCACATTGTCCGCTATGGAACCGCCCAGCACGGAAAAATCCTGGAATACCGCGCTGAACAGGCGGTAGTAATCCGGGCGGTTATACTCCCGGATATCCACACCGTTTAGCAGCGCCACCCCCTCGTCCGGATCCAAAAAACCGCTGAGCAGCTTGATCAGCGTGGTCTTACCCGCGCCGTTTACCCCCACCACGGCCAGTTTTTCCCCGGGGCTGATCTTTAGATTAAAATGCCGCAGCACCGGCTTTTCGGTTCCGGGATACCCATAGGTCACATCCCGCAGTTCCAGCTCGTAGCTGCCCCCGGCCTCCACTGCCAGCTCCCGGCCTCCCTCCATGCGGAAAGGTTCGGGAAACTCACAGAACTCCCGGGCGGCGGAGATTTCCTGGCTCTGGCGGTGCAGGGTGGTAAAGCCGCCCAGTATACCCGTAACCCAGGTGGTAAAGCCTGTAACAGCCGTAAAATACAGCAGAAATTCTCCGGCGGAGAGATTGCCCCGCAACGTGACCGCCAGCAGATAGGCATAGGCAATGCCATTTCGCAGCGCATCCAGTATCAGGCTGGCCAGGTCCGCCAGAATATTGTTTTTCGTCCGATGTCTCTGTATGTCCTCCACCAGTTTACGGTATCGGATATACATGCCCTCCAGCCACGGCTGCATGCCGAATATCCGTATATCCTTGGCCAGCTTGGGATTGCGGGTGGCATTAAACACCCAGAAGGCTCCCCGCATGGGTTTGGTGACCTCCTCCTGAAACTGATAGTCTTTCTGGACAAAATAATATGTGATCAGATAGCCCAATCCCGCAGTCACCAGCGTGACCAACACCAGAAGAAGTTTCACTCGGGCAAGCAGCAGCAGATAGATTACAAAACAGATCAGATTCTGCAGGATTGAAAACATCGTCCGCCAGATATCCTCCGCCGCCGCTGTATTGTCGTTGCAGGCCTGTCCTCCCCTCTCCCATTTGCCGCGGAAGGTATCATCCTGCAGCAGCGGCCATGAACAGGTTCCCACCTTGGCGCAGATCCTGTTCAGGATCACCTGCCTGGCCACGATCAGCCGCACGTTCTGTTGATCCAGATATCCCTTGGCGGCGCTTGCCGCCAGCAGGATCAGGATAAAAACGGTCAGCATTCCCAGCAGCCGGTCCAGGGACTGGTGCTGTTCCAGGATCCGCAGCAGCGTGGGGGACAAGTACAGGCCGGTAACGCTGATTACCACGCCCGCCAGCACTTTGCCGCTCATCTGGAGCAGCAGACCGGGGACTTCCCTGCTCAGGCGGAGCAGGTACAGGATATTGCTGCACATGCCGTAGCGGGCTTTGGGGGATTGCTCCTTTTTTTGTTTGGGATTGCTCATTGTGTTTCTCCTCTTCTTTGGATAGTATGTGCGTAAATTTATGTTTCCGTCGATGGGCAATCTATCTGGTTTCACGCACAATTCAGTACTGGCACAAACAGGGGATGCCGATATAAGGATCGATTTATGGGTATGATATCACAAAAAATAAGGGCCGTACATTTCAGGGATGAAATGTATGCCCCTGGGGACGAACGTAGTCGAACGTCACACTGGCTCTGCCTGACCGTAACCGAACCCGACAGACCGCTCCTGGTTACTGCGGCAGTAAGATCTCGGTGGTGAAGGCGCCGTCCTCGCTGCCCCGACGGATATAGCCCTGGTAGCGCTCTATGATGGTGTCCATGCGCACCAGGCCGTAGCCATGGCCTCTGCCTTTGGTGGTGGCAAAGCGGCCGTTCTCTTTTTTCTGTTTTTTCTGGGCCGTGGTGTTGGTAAAGGAGATGTAGAGCTGGGTGTTCTTCATATCCATATAGACCCGGATCATGCGCTCCTGCAGGGGCAGACGCTGGCAGGCCTCGATGGCGTTGTCAAAGAGGTTGCCTAATATGATGCAAAGATCTATGTCGGCGATGGAAAGTTTCACAGGCACATGGGCGTCCGCCCGCACCTGGATCTCCCGGGATCTGGCCAGGGAGATCTTGCTGTTTAAGATCACGTCCGCCATGCGATTGCCGGTCCTCAGCGCCATATCCACTGTCTCCAGATCCTCGGCCAGTTCACTTAAATAGCTCTTGACCGCCTCCATATCCCCCAGCTCGGCGTAGTTTTTCAGCACCTGGATATGGTTGCGGTAGTCGTGCCGCCACCCGCGGGTCTGGTTGTACATATTTTCCACTTCCGCATAGTGGGTGGCCAGCAGGTCGCCCTGATAGCGGGCGATACGCCGGTCGATCAGTTTGTCAATGAATAACATGGCGCGCTCCTTTACTTAATTATCTTCCAGATTGTCGGCTATCCTGCGCACCAGAGTGTCAAACCGCTCCTGGCCCCGCAGGGGTGCAAAGCAGGCGTCTTTTTCCAATCCTTGCAGGATCGCCATTTTTATCTCCCGGCTGAAACCCGCCTGTTCCAGTCTGTCGTTGATGGCCGGGGCAAAGATCAAAGGGTTTGGCGCGACGGGCGTCCCGACGATCTGCTCTGTGAGCGTTTCCAGATACTCCAGCGCCTTTTCGGAATCTCCCTCCCGCAGATACACCTCCGCCAGCAGACCCGAGCTGCCGATACTGAATGCTTTCACCCCGTACTTTGCAGGTTTGGCCGTGGCCAGCAGACCCGAGCTGCCCTGGATATAGAACAGGCCGTCCAACTCTTCCATGATCCGGCAGATCTCCAGAACCCTGTGACGCTCCAGCCCCAGTTCCTGCTCCATCAGACTGGCCAGACAAGCGCGCAGGTCTCCCACCAGCTTGTAGGTCTGTCTCTGCAGCACCTCCAGCGCCTGATCCCGCTGCCCCTTTTTCAGGTACAGCCGCATCCACTGGTACGTAAAGTCGCCTGTCTTCCCGATATTTTCCCGCAGCAATTTTTCCGCGCTCTCCAGGTCTTCCTCCTCCAGCGCCAGCGCTACCAGCATGGATACGGAGGCCAGGTAAAAAGCGGGGTTCCCGTCGTCATGGATCGCCTGGGCCAGCTCCTTTTTCTGTCTGCGCCAGCGCTGTCTGGTCTCCTCTTCCCCCTGCCGCTCATTCATGTCAAAGACCGTCAGCGCGGACATGGCGCAGAACTTAAGGGGGATATTGGAAGGATAGGCGCGCAGCAGTCCGTTTAGCCGTTCCTCCGCGGCCCCTGTCTCTCCCTGTCTGGAGAGCCGGATGATCTCGTTCATATACTGCCCCATGCTCTCCTGAGACAGTTCCTCCTCAAAGGACAGCAGCGTGTCCACATTTGTCCCCAGCGCCCTGGCCAGGGGGCAGAGCAATGCTATATCCGGGCAGGAGCTGTCCGTCTCCCATTTGCTCACTGCGGGAGCCGACACCCCCAGGATCGCCGCCAGCTGTTCCTGGGTCATCCCCTTTTTCCGGCGTAATTCCACGATCTTTGTTCCTATTTTCAGTTCCATCTTCCCTTACCTCCGCCTTTCTGATTCGTGAGCGCTTTTCCCGCGGATAACAGGCCGGACGATCCCGCCATTTTCGGCGTAAGCGCCTAAGTACAGTATAGAGAATTGTCCCTCCTGTCGCAATGGAGGGGAAGTAAACCTCAGAGAAGATTTTCTTAACCGTCAGGAAAGTCCGTTCTAAAAGCAGGCGATCAGCGCCCGGTTCAAGCCCTCGTAGCGCCCCCTGGCCAAGGGCAGCACAGAACCGTCCTTCAGCGTCACCTCCGTGCGGGTAACTCGCCTGACAAAGCGCAGATTCACGATAAAAGAGCGGTGAATCCGATAAAAGCTGTCGTCCAACTCCTCCTCCAGATCGTGCAGGCAGCGTTTGACACTGTAGTCCTCCTGCCCGTGGACGGTGGTGTAGTTGCGCAATACCTCCAGATACCGGATCTCATGCAGGGGCAGCCGCGCCACACCGTCTGCCAGCTCCAGCCGCAGCATCCGCTCCCGGGTACCGATCCGTTCTGCGGCCCGGTTCAGCACCTGGCTGAGCCGTTCCTGGGTCACTGGCTTTAACAGGTAGTGCAGCGCCTCCACATCATAACCCTCGGCGATATATTCCATATATCCGGTGAGAAAGACGATCTGCATCCCGGCCCCATACTGGCGCAGGCGTCTGGCCAGCTCCAGACCGCTCATCTCTCCCATCTCGATATCCAGCAGCAGGATATCCATGTCCCGGTTTTCCTCCCATGCAAAAAGCAGCGCCTCCGCCGAGGGAAAGGAGAGCAGCTCCACCGCCGTCCCGGTCTGCTTTTTCCACGACCCGATCAGACCGGTGACATAGGCGATATCCTCGGCGCTGTCGTCGCATATGACCATTTTCATCTCCGTCTCCTCCGTTTCCCGGCGGGGCCCGGTCTGTGCCGACCCCCGCCATATGTCCTGCCTGGCCGCACATCATCCCTCCCGGAAAACGGCCTTGCGCATGATCTCACTCCGTTCCCGTCAGCTCTACAAACAGCGGCTCATGCCCCACAGCGGGCAGGAATCTTTGCAGCAAGTCCTCCATCCGCAGGCGGATGCTGGAAGTGTTCACACAGGGATGGCAGCCAAAATATTCGCCTTTCAGCACATCCCTGTCTATCAATAGCTGCACTCTTCCCCCGGTATCGTTCATCAGACCCATAACGCTGACGCTGCCGGGGCTGATATGCAGCAGATCTTCCATGTAGACGGCCTCGGCAAAGGACAGCCGGGAACTGCCGATCTGGGCGGACAGTTCCTTTGTTTTGAACACCTTGTCCCCGGGCATCATCAGCAGATAAAAGCCCGTCCGCTGGCGGTTGCACAGAAACAGATTTTTACAGATCACCGCCCCCTGCAACGCCGCGTCCACCTCAAGACAGGCCTCCATGGTGTCCGCCTGGACATGGTCGATCCGCTGAAAGTCGATTCCCAGCCGTTCCAGCAGTTCATACACTGCCCATTCCCGCTCCCGGCGGTGACGCTCCCCTTTCGGCGGAGAGCCGGGCCGCAGGATCAGATCCCGCTCCGCAGGCCGGGCCGCTCCCCTGTACCAGCCGATCAGGCCGTTTTTTTTGCAGTAATATCCCGCGTCCGTCTCAAGGATCACCCCCAACGTCTCTCCCGGCGACACCTCCAGCGTCATATCCGTATAGTCGTCGAAATGCTCTCTTCCCTCTCCGTCCCGGTAAGTCCAGCCCACCGGCCCCTCAAAGGTCTTCCCTGTGGATACCTGCCGACACAGCGCCATGTCCCCCTTTTGTTCCAGACAGTCCACCAGACTGTCAAAATACTGGATATGAACCGAAGGCGCCTGCCCTTTTTGCCGCTCCAGAGCCTGTATCTGCCGGGAACCGTCGTAGCCTGTCCAGCCGATCTCCTCCATGGGGGCCTGACAGTGGGGAATGAGGATCCCGTTGAGCTGTCCGGAGCGTTTCAGACCGTTGCCTCCGTCTATGCACAGGATCTGCCGCTCTGCGTCAAAGACCGGGCTCACGTCCTCCCTGTCCGTCCGGTACAGGCAGGTAGGCCAATGTCCCACCACCACCGTATGCTCCGTGAAACCCACGTCCCGATTCCAGTAATCGTCATTTTTCAGATAAGGCTGCGGATCTGTTCCCAGCAAAGTTTCCAGATCTTCGGTGGGGATGCCTCCGTGGACAAAGATATATCTCCCCGCCGTCAGGATGGTGGGCCTGCTCCAGAGAAATTCCAGTTCCTCATGAAACCGCTCCAGCATGCGGCTGCGGTATCCGGCGGCCCGCTCCCCCGTCACCTGCTCTATAGGGACGCCCATATCCGCCAGCATGTCGTGGTACAGGCTCCCGCCCCATGCGTTCTGCGCCCAGTTCAAAAAACCGGCCCAGTCCTCCACGCCCTCCGGCGAGTCGTCGTCCACCTTTTGCAGCCGCCCCAGATCCACATTGCCCATGGACACGTACACCGGGCTCTGTCTGCACAGATCCATCACATACTGCACCGTCCGCAGGCTCTCCGGACCCTTTTCGATCAGATCCCCCACCAGGATCAGTATGTCGTCCCCGCCGTAGTCCATCTGTCGCAACAGCTGCGCCAGGCGGTCAGGATGTCCGTGTATGTCGCTGACTGCCAGCAGACGCTGCCCAGGGCGGGCGTCGATCTGCTGCACAGTTGTCTTGATTTCATGTGCCATATAGTATTTCCTGTCCTTTCCTCTACTGTATTACCGCTATACTTTTTTCCCTGTTTTATCCTGACAGGCATAAAATGCCACTCAAAAAGTATACCCTACTCCCTGCCAAAAGGGAATAGGGCATATCGAATTTTATTATACAGAATTTTTTCATCCGATTCTCCGCTTTACTCTTGCCTGGCTCCCGGCAGCCGCCTGCGTATCAGCCTGCTTTTCAGCTTTCTCCAGTTCAGAGGGATCAGCGGATAGAGATAGCTGCGGTGGGACAGGGTCTTGTTACAGCACATACATACGCCCGCCAGAAGGATGCCTGCCCCGTATCCCCATACGCCCAGCAGCGCCGTCAGCACCAGCGTGATGATCCGCATGAATTTCAGCGCATAGCCCAGCTCATAGTTGGCCTGGGTGTAGTTGGCGATGGCCACAAAGGCCATGTACAACATAACCTCGGGGCTGAACCAGCCGCTGTTGACCGAGAATTCCCCCAGCACCAGCGCCGCCATGACGCTGAGCGGCGTACTGAGCATATTGGGGGTATTGACCGCCGCCAGCCGCAGGCCGTCTATGGCCAGCTCCAGGATCAGGAACTGCCAGACCAGCGGGATATTGGGCTGCTCCTGCAGCATGATAAAGGAAAATCCCTCCGGGATCCACTGCGGGTTGTGCATCAACAGCAGAAAAGTGGGCGTCAGCAGGTAGGTGAGGAGCGAGATCAAAAACCGGGTGATCCGCAGGTACGTGCCGGTGACGGGAGGAAAATAATAGTCGTCGGCCTCCTCCACCACATCGAAGATCGTGGTGGGCAGGATCATAGCCGAAGGGGAATTGTCCACCAGCAGGATCACATTGCCCTCCAGCACCTGAGCTGCCGCCGTGTCCGGCCTCTCGGTATACTTAAACTTGGGAAAGGGGTTCCACCAGCGCCCCGGCACCAGGCACTCCGCCAGCGACTCCTGGTTCATGGTCAGGGAATCCACCCGGATATCCTGGATCTTGCGCTTGATCTTCTCCAGAAAGTCCCGATCCACCCGGGAGTCCATATAGCACAGCACGATATCGGTCTTGGAGCTCTTGCCCGCGCTCATCATCTCCATGCGCAGATCCGTGTCCCGGATTCTGCGCCGTATCAGCGCCGTGTTGAACACCACCGTCTCCACGAATCCGTCCTTGGAGCCCCGCAGCACCTTGTCCTTTTCCGGCTCCTCCACGCCCCTGGCCGGGTAGGTGCGGGCGTCGATCAGCACTGCCTCCCGGTAGCCGTCGATCAGCAGCGCGAACACGCCCGAAAGCACATTTGAAACGATCTTTTCCCACTCTTTTTCCTGATCCACTTCAATATATGGGATGCTCTTCTTTAACAGCGCGGACGCGTCCTGGGGCATGTCCTCCGCCTTCATATCCATAAAGTACTGCAACAGTTTCTGCAGCAGATCGTCCTTGCAGAAACCGTCGATAAAATACAGAGCCGCCTCCCGGCCCCCCACTTCTATGACGCGGGTCACCACGTCAAAGTTCTTCTCTGTGGCCAGTTTCTGATCCAGCCAGGACTTATCCTGCCCCAGGCTGCCGCTGACGGTATCCCCCGCCGCCCGCCCCTCCTGCCCACCCGTCCCGGCGGACAACTGACCGCTGTATTGATTCTCCTTTTTGTCCGACATAAAAACTCCCTTCCTGATACGCTTTTTTATATTGTGCCAGAAAGGGAAATTTTTTATGTGTTTTGTGGATCAATGATTCACCTTTATTTTTTCTAATATTTGCCTTGTCACTACCTCTACCGCATTAATTTCAATAAACCTTATTATATAAGACATAATAACCGCTTTATCTGTATCATCATTGCATTGTTCAAAAAGTTTCAATAGCATCAGGGCACAACTCACTCTATCTTCAACGATCGCATACTGTCTGATGATGCTTCTGGCCGCAATAATATTTTTTTGATTTCTATCAATCCGTTCCCACAGTTCCTCCTTCTCAATCTGAGCTATCCCTTCTACCTTATAGTAAGGGATCAGATCGTTTCTGCATAAAATATACAAAATTCCCGCCTTGTCTGATTCATCATCACACAAAGGCATATTTTTTATGGAATTCCATAATTTTTCATAAAACAATTCCTTACATGTATCTTCTTTTACCAGCTTTTCTAGAATACCGTCTAAAAATATATTATATTTCTTTTTTACCTCCTCTATTTTTGCTTTTTCATTATCCTGCAATTGCGTTTCGTTGTTTAATATATACTCTTCCATCCAATAAAAGAACTGTTCAAACATCTCTGGAGAATCTTTTTCCAGCAAAACGGGAAAACATTTTTGGCATATTCTGTATTCATTAGAATTATTCTCATAAAATATTTCAGCAAATAAATCATTAAAATCCATCATTTTATACTCCCATACAAAATTATCTCACCATTTATGATATGTCTATATCGCCATTTCCATCACGTTTCCTTTAGAAAAAATTCTATAGCTGTCCGTATCTTTATTCATCCCTTCTTCAATTGCCTGATACACCACAGTGATGGAGGAATTACAGACTGTTTGCCAATCTTGCTTCTTCGCTGTATTTTTTTCAAAACAATGAGTAAAGAACTCCCGTTCTGCCGCAGGTTTTACGTTTCTCCTGATACTGTTCTCAAGCGCCTGCATCTTTTTAGCTATATGATAATCATATGGATAGCATTTTGACACATATCCTATCAGCAGATTTTCCCGGTCTGTATCTATCCGTTTCTTTATAACTGCAAGCATTTCCTCAATCGCTTCTTCCGGCCTTCTCCACCGTTCCTGATTAATATATTGGGCATAATATTTCTTTCCGGCATCTGTCAGACAATAATATTTATATTTCCCTACAGAAGAAACAATAATATAGGTTTGGTCATCCTCCTCTATGGTCTTCATTATTCTGGTCAAAGAACTGACTTTGATTCCCAATGCTGCTGCCAGATCCTTATGTTGTACATATTCTTTCTGAGATAAAATCTGGATGATTTTATTGTAATACTGGCTTTTGGCCGGATTCACTCTGAGTTTATCACTTTGGTTTCGCTCCGTGAATAAACCGCCAAAGCATTCCGTATATCCCGCCAACATCCCCATATAAAACATTACCAATTCGGCCGGTTCCAATGAATCGCGAAAAGCCTGCGTAAATTGCCTGTATTGCTTGATCTTGCCTTCCAATTCCGTATTCTCATACAATGAATACGCCCTTGACATTTCTTCGCCAATCTGCCTGGTCTGCGCGTATACCTCCTCGGCTTTCTGATTGGAAACTGCGGCAAACAGCACATGATTGATCTTTCCTAATAATTGGTTTAATCTCTTCATATCTGCACCTCCATCTCTCCTTTATGCTATTATATGTGTCCACATGGGTTGCCTTCTATCCCCCACGTTTCCTTTTAATGGTATGTCAATATAGAACAGGCAACTGTCTTTGGCGCACACTCCATTACACTTTATTTGAGATTTTATCGTATTGTAGTTATGGTATTGTCCGGATATTCCCGCACAACATATATTTTCTTTAAGTCCCTTTTTGTATTTTTCCTCACTGTGCATATGCGCAGTCACACAGGAATTACACCATATTATATGACATCCAAAAGAGTCACCCTGTCCAATGGCATGAATAAACTCATTTGTTCCTTTTGAAAAGGAAGGGCAGAGAATCAGTGTTGAGCCTAATTGTTGAATCAGTATCTGGCGGTAATCCGGATTTAACAGATCTGCGCAAATGGGGAAAGTAATGCGGCCAATTCCCTCAATATGCAATACGTGAATGACATTGTCCGAGACGATATCCTCCACCTCGCTGATCTGCTTGCCGGATTCTTCTCTTTCTTCCGTATATGGGGTGTTCTTCTGTTGAATCCAGGAGGGTTCAGGCTTTTCCTTCAACAACCCGCTGCTGCCATAAACAACATACAAATTATTGGTATTCTTTCCGTATTTCCATGGGGTATCCCCAATGCCCGCTGCTTTCCACTGGGTAGGCAACAGCACGAGTTCCACTCTTCCGTCCACATCCTCAACAGATTTTTCAGCCAATTGATATAAACATCTGTCAATTACCTCTTCATGCCCAAGCATTTCGGGAAAAATCAGAATATCCGCTTTGTGTTTTTCTGCCGCCCTGATGATATTTTCCATTCGTCTTTGTAGATCGCAGCTCTTCCCATCTCCCTGCGCATCTACTCCGGTTATTCCGATCCGCGCTTTTCCGTCTCGCTCATACCGCTCATACCTGAGAATATCCCTGTCCGTTACAGGACTGACCGCGATCCGTATTTGTTCCATATCCTCTCCAAATCGTTTAATACTGCTTACGATATGATGACGCAGACTATATTGTCCCAGTTTTTCACACTGGACGCAATAGTAGTGTCTCAGGATTTTATTGATGCCGAATGCCAGAGACTTTTCTTTTACTCTTCTGCTGGTTCTTTTTCGGCTCCAATTACATGTCAGTTTAGGCAAAATAATAATTCCTGTCTGTTTTTCATTATTATTTAATTGTATCATATCGCTTACTTCATCGCCCGGATGTACCATAAAAAACTTCGGTTCCAATGCCATTTTATTATCCAGATAAATTAACGTTTCCAACAGCAGTTCATTTTCATCCAATTCTCCCCTCAAATTGATCAGACGCTCCAAAAATCTGTCATCAATTCCCTCAAAAACACCTTTTTCACCTAATATTCGTTGCACCTTACAAAGCAATTTCCGGCGCGTTTGTGTACAACAACTCAAAAAAGAATCGATTTTTCTTGTATCACCATACCCGGCGCGATATAACGCCGCTATGATCTCAGCCATAATGTCCCAAACCCTATGGTATTGCTTGCGCATAACACATTCCCCCATTTTCTCTTCCCCTGATCTCCTTAGCACCATTATATTCTAAGTTCCTTTAAATGTAAACAATAAAATACAAAAAAGCATTTATAGTTTACTTATTGTATACATATTCTATATACTTTCTCTGCAAACTTTGTTGCAAACGGTTGTAGACTTCCGCTTGTTATGATAAAGTGAATTCAGTATAAAAGTCTGGGAGGTATATCCTGTGAAAAAAAATATTCTGCTGGCCGCAGTCTGCCTGTTTTTGCTGACCGCCTGCGGCACAAACCCCATACAGGCCAAATTTGACAGCGAGATCAACGAATTCTGCGATAGCGCCGCCGATATCGGCGCCAGGATCGACGCTATCCAGGTGGAGGCCGAGGAAAACAGTATACGCTACGCCACGTCGGACCTGCTGAACTGTCTGGACGAGCTGGAGATCGCGTTCATGAAATTTTCCAACATAGATTTTCCGGAGAAATACGACTATCTGGAGGATATGGCCGACGAGGCGGGACAGTATATGACCGAGGCGGTATCCTCCTATCACAAGGCCTACGACGAGGAGTACAACCAGGCCATGGAGGAGTACGCCCGGGAGAATTATTCACGGGCCTGCAGGCGCGTACAGATCATCCTGGCGACGCTGCGGGGAGAAAATATCGGAGATTCCAATTCGTCCAATTAATTTTTAAAAATGTATTGCATTAACAAATCTTTTCTATTATAATGGGTTTTATAATAAATACATAGGAGGTCTTCATTATGGATAAGAAAGCAACCGGTATTGTAGCATATATCTCTATAATCGGCTGGTTGATCGCCTTTCTGGCAGGTGACAAGGAGGGGGCTAAGTTCCATCTGAATCAGGCATTGATCGTGGATATCGGCATGTTGATTTGCAGCGCGCTGTCTCCTATTCCCTTTGTCGGTTTCATCTTCGGACTTGTCGATATCTTCTTACTTGTGTGCTGGATCATCGGTCTGGTCGCTGCCATCAAGGAAGAGGAAAAAGAGATTCCGCTGATTGGCGCCATCAAAATCTTAAAGTAATATTTCATCTGCTTTAGCAGCAACGTGGAGCGCATTTCATGATGTTTCATGATGCGCTCCTTTTGCGAAAGGGATATATGCGGGAGGTATAAAATGTATTATTGCAAGAATTGCGGGGAGCCCTATGCGTCCGACGAGGCCGTGCTGTGTGTGAAATGCGGCGCAGGCAAGGGACTGGGCACCAACTACTGCCACAATTGTGGCAAACCGATAACGCCCGAGACGACCGTATGTCTAAACTGCGGTGTTCCCTGTTATACACAGCCGCCTGCAAACGCCAAATCCAAGCTTGCCGCGGGTCTGCTGGGAATATTCTTAGGGCAGTTCGGCGTACATAATTTCTATCTGGGTTACACCCAGAAGGCAGTCATTCAGCTGGTACTCACTCTGGTGGGGTATGTGCTCTGCTGCGTGTTTGTCGGTATCTTTTTTGTTATGGCCACAGCCATCTGGGGTTTTGTGGAAGGTATCCTGATCCTGGTTGGTAAAATAAATACAGACGGTAATGGCATACCGTTACAGAGTGACGTGTAAAGCACGGAACACAAATTATTCATTTATGAGGAGGATTTAGAAATGGACGGTCAAAATTTCCAAAACAACTCTTATGAGCAGCCCGGCTATCAGCAGCCCAGCTCCCCGGAACCCAAGAAGACAGATACTCTCGCTATTGTATCTCTGATTTTGGGTATCGCCGCTATCGTGCTGGGATGCTGTATCACCTATCTGGGCATTGCTCTGGGCATCGGCGGCATCGTTTGCTCCGTTATGTCCAAGAAGAAACAGAAGAGCGGTCTGGCTACTGCCGGTATGGTATGTTCCATCATCGGTATTGTTTTCGCCGTAATCTGGATTGTCGGCAGTGTTGCCATCATGGGCTGGCTGGCGTCAATGGGCTATGACGTTTCTTCTTTAATGTAACCCCATGAAACAGGAACGTACGCTGGAGGACAATTTATTTTATCTGGGATGCGTTTTTCTGGGAGTGAGCCTTGTGGCAGGAGTACTGTTCTATTATGTACTCCTGCCACATATTTCCTTACCCCCCTGCGTGGCTTATCATTATTTCGGTTTCTACTGCCCAGGATGCGGCGGCACAAGAGCCCTGATCAGCCTGCTCCAGGGCCACATACTGCATTCCCTGTGGTATCATCCGCTGGTGCCCTACAGTGCCGCGCTGTACGGAAGTTTCATGCTCTCCCACGCTCTCGCCCGAATCACCCATTACAAATACTTTCGCGGAATGCGTTTCCACAACTGGCATCTCTATGCCGCGCTGGTCATTGTCGCCGTGAACTGGATCCTTAAGAATATTCTGTTGCTGGGCATGGGAATCAAACTCTGAAATCCGCCATATTACCAGACTAAACAGGACATGATGCTGTCTTGTTTAGTCTGGTAATATTTTATTAACTGAAAAATAGAAAGGACAAAAACCCATGGTAAACAACTATTCGGAATTTTGCAAAGAACTGTTAATAAGCGGCTTTTCCATGGCCGGAGGCAACGCCAGAGGAATCTATGCGGTAGTTCCCTTTGGCTGGAACTGCGCTCCCGCCCAATCCCCTGTCGCATGGCATACCGGCGATCCGGAGACCGATCCTTGGGAATGGCGAATGCGGGTTGTGCAGGAGCGGGACGACATCGCTTACGGCAAAGTATTTTTCGGTACCGGCGGCTATATCACCAGAGAGTGGTATCCCTGCTTTCTGGCCGTGCGCAGACAGGGGACAGTCTTTGACGAATGGTATGACGAAGGGAAAGCCAGCCAGCTGGAAAAGAGCATCTATGAAACAGTCAGCGACAGCGGCAGAGTCGCTCTCCACGATCTCAAACGCATCTGCGGCATAGGCAAGGAGGACGCGTCCCGCTTTGACCGCGCCCTGGTGAACCTGCAGAGAAACCTGTTCCTCACCGTATGCGGACAGTCGCAGAAAAAGAATAAATACGGCGAAGAGTACGGCTGGAGCAGTAACGTCTTTTGCACCACCGAGGACTTCTGGGGAGAAGACCTGTCCCCGGATATCTCCTCCCGGGACGCCTTTCGGAAGATCCATGACCGCATCCTGGAGCTGAATCCCCAGGCGGCGGAGAAGAACATCCGCCGATTCATACAGGGATAGCGCCTACTGATTTCTCTGATCCCTCTTTTTGAGCAGAGCCGAAGTGTCCAGGGTCTGGGGCGGCTGTTTCGCCGCTTTCCCCGGATGTCTGCGTTTCTTCCCGGCCGGAGTCCCCGTCTCCGACTCCGAAGACTCCGCCAGGGCCGATATTCCTGCCGTATTCGCATGATCCGGCTCTTCATCCCCCATTTCCGGGGAAATCGCCCTTACATCCTGCGTCAGCCCTTTTCCGGTGTCTGCTCCCCTCTTCTTACGGGCCATACGCTCCGCCATGCGGCGGTACAGTCGGGTATCCTGGGGACGGAAACAGAAACGCCTAAACCCTATATCCATGACAAACCACAGGATCGCCAGCAGAATCAGCCACGGCGTCAGGTCATACCTCTGCCGTGCGGCGCTGTTTCTCTGCTGCCAGAAATTCTCCTCCGGCTCCAGAATCCTTCCGTAGCGCTCCACAAAGGACTTGAAACCTCCGTTTCCGATATCAAATTTATATTCCTCCGAATACTGCACCGCCGCCGCGGTGGTCACGGCGTTGGTGACCTTTTCTCCGTCCATGCGCCGCAGGTTCAGATTGTAAATCCCCATCTTCTCCGTGTCCAGTTGTACCTCATACTCTCCCGGCGCCGTGGCCTGCAGGCTCTGGGTTCTGGTATTGCCCTCCGGATCGGTATACACCGCCTCCACCCTGGTCTTCTCATCATAGGCCAGGGCGCGATAAGAGATATTGGTAGTTCCTCCCGCCGTCATCACATCCACCGAGTCCTCTCCCACTCCGGCGTTGCCGACGCTGTAGTCCACCAGGCGTTTCCACAGCTGTACATAGTCGTCCTCACCCGCGAATCCCGCGGTCCACTGATTCGTCACATCCGTATTCCAGGCCACGGTATGCCCCAGTCCGTATTGCATCACGGACAGCACAGGATCATCCTTTTCCGAGGCAATCAGCACCTGAGACGTATCCTTGGGTGTCGCGCTGACATAACCGTATAAAATGGGCCAGCCATTTGCGAACAGTCCGTCCGTGATTTCCCCGCCGCGCACCGCCAGGGCAAACTCCCCGTTTTGCAGATAGGTATCCCCGCCTAAAAACACCTCCTGCGCGAATATTTTGGGTATATCCGTGACAATGTCGGAATAATAGTAACGCCCGCCGCAGGTCAGGGCGATCTGCTCCAGCAGTTTCGCGTCCGAGCCGTCTCCCACCGCCACGGTGGACAGCGTTACTCCCCCGTTCACATAGGCGGATGTGAGTCTTCTGTAATCCGTACTCTCCCCCTGCCCGTCGGTCAGGAGGACCACATGCCGGATGGCGACATCGCACTTTGCCGCTTGTTCCAAAGCCTCCCACAGAGCAGGCTGGATCGTGGTTCCGCCGCCCTCGGGTATGGTGGCGATCTGTCTTTTGATCTCCTCCTTGTCCTGGGCCAGCGTGGGTTCCACCACCCAGCTGTAGGTATCGTCAAAAGTGAGAACGCCCACATAGTCGCTGCCACGCAGCTCATCCACCGCCGTCTGCGCGGCCGTGATCGCCAGATCCAGACTGGTGGAACCGCTGCCCGTACTCGCTCCCATGCTCCCGGAGTGGTCGATCACCATGATCATGGCCATATGGGGGATCTCATTCACGCCCCGCAGCTCCATATCCACCGGGAGCAGGGTTTCCAGCACGCTCTCCCGGTAGCCTCCCAGGGCATAGCTCTCGTCTCCGCCACAACAGATCAGTCCGCAGCCGTACTCCCCCACGTAAGTCTCAATATTGTCCAGAAAGCCATCCGGCAGATCCGCCAGATACACATTCTCCAGCACAATGCTCTTGTATTCCAGCATGGCCTCCAGCGTCTTCGGCGCGTTGAACGCAGATACCACGCCGTAATCGCAGTTGGCGCTGCGCAGCAGCTTTTCATACTCGCCGCTGTCCTCGCCCGGACCGGATACCACCAGCACCCTGGGGGCCGAGTCCACCGCCGCATAGGCATGATAACTGTCATTCTCACCGCAGACGTCCCCCGGCGCCACCACTCTGGCCTCAAAACTCTCCGCGTTTTCCCCCGTGACCTCCTGCCTGAACTGAAAACGGTTGGTACCCCTTGTCAGGTGGACGGAATAGGCGGCAGTCTGCATACTGCCCGCCCAGATCTGTAGCTGGGCATCCGTCTCATAATTGCTCTGTACCGTCACGGTCATGGAATAGGCGTCCCCCTGGTGCAGATAGCCGGGCAGCTTTACCTCCTCCACATAGGCGTCCGGTCCTGTCTCCGGTTCATAGAGCAGCGCCAGCACTTCCACCTGCCCGGCGGCCAGGGCCGACGCCATGTTGGTCAGATCCCCCCGGGTCTCCCTGCCGTCGGTGAGAATGACCAGCCTCCCCGCACCCTGAGCCGGGAGCATGGCCAGCGCTCTGGACACCGCCTCCTCCATATCGGTGGCTGTCCTGTCCGGCATGGACATGATCCCGGAGAAATGATCCTCCCCGGTCAGGAACTGATCCACCAGAGAATTCTTGCCAAAGGTGACAATACCGTATTGGTTGTCCCGGGGCATGGCTCCGAGCTGCCTGTGCAGATAGCTCTCCATCTCCTCCAGGTTCTGCCCGTTGCTGTCTGATATATCCACCAGAAAAACCGTGGTATTGACGCCGCTGCGCCTGCTCACCGACACACCGCACAGCGCCAGCAGCAACAGCGCCGCGCACACCAGCCGCACCGCCAGATAAAACCTGCTGCGGCTGCGCGTCTGCCGCACATACAGCAGCCATTCCAGCGCCAAAAGCAGCAGCAGCGCCACCAGCAAAACATTTCTGAGCTGCCTTTTCACCATGTGATCGCCCTGGCTGCTTTGCTCCGGCGTTCCCTCCGCAGGCAGCCGTCCGTCGGACTGGCTGCCTGTATCAAAACGTACCACATATCTCTCCAGTATGTCTCCTGCCTGCACCTCATAAAGCCCCGCCTTACGGGTCTGCGCCTCCAGCGTATTCACATCGATATCCGCCTGGGGATGAAAGACCACCCGCTCTCCCGCCCGATAGACATTGTTCGCCAGAAGAGAGGTATCTCCCAGATAGTGGATGGCATTGGAGATAAAAATGGGGAACTCCGCCCTCAGGGGAAAATCGGATTCCCGGATATCAAATCCCACCACCACGGTCTTTACGCCGTCCTGTTCACCATAATAACCCGCGCACTGTTCCCCGGCCCAGAGAAATCCCACGCCCCACTGGGGTACATCATACACCTTTGTCTCATTGACGCCCACCGAAAAAGAGGATATCCCCTCCGTCAGATCACAGTTTGTAACGGTGAGCATAACCCGCTCCGCCGTGCCGACGGCATTTTCGGTATCCGCAAATACCAGCCTGCAAGCGTCCGACTGACCGGCAGAGACGTCAGCATCATAGACACGCACACTGCCGTCGTCCTCCGCAAGAGCCGTATCGCTGCTTGCTTTGGTCAGGCTCATGCCCGTGGCCGCCTGATATGCTTTCTCAATATAAGTGTTTCCCTGTCCGATCAGCACCGCCTGTATCCTGTCGGCCTTCCCGGCCACCGCATAAGCGATATTATCCCCGGCCAGAGAGTCTCCGGACCGGGTTCCCGCAAAACGCACTGAGCCGATCTCACTGCGCAGCGGCTCCCCCTGCCACACAAACGGAGCAAAAAACAGCAGCGTCGTCTCCCCCGCCTCCAGTGTCACCTGCCGGATCTCCCGCAGATCGTTGCCGTCGTACAGGCTGACCTCCAGAGATGCCTCCGCCTCGCTGTAATTGGTGAGGCTGGACGCGCACACTATGGATACATCCCCTGGATCGGACGCGCCGTTCTCTCCGTCACCTGCCGTCTCCGCATTCTCCGTATAAGTCAGGAAATTGTTTGCGACATTGCTCACCGCATCCCCCATCACCAGCACCCGGGCATCAAAATAAGCGGCAAAGCTCATGGCCTCCTGGGCGCCGTTGCCGTCGGTGAACACGATCACCTCCGCCGGGGCGCTCTGCTCCCCCCGCTCCGTCTGTGCCGTGCGCAGAGTCTCCACAACGCTCTCCGCCCCCCGCAGATCCTGAGGGCCGTCGCTGCATTCCACCCGGTCCAGCACACTGTACAGGCTCTGTCTGTCCCGCACGCCCACGGCCAGCAGCTCCGTCCCCATACAGTCGCTGGCGACAATGGAAAATGCCGTCCCCTCCGAGGACGCCACCAGGTTCCTGGCCCGCTCCACCGCCTCCTCCAGGCGCGTTCTGCCCTCTCCCGTGTCATGCTGCATGCTGCCGCTGGTATCCAGCACCAGAATCATATTGCCCCTGCCCGTCCCCGGCCTGTGTATATACGGCGACATCAGCGCCAGCACCAGAAACAGAATCATCAGAATCTGGAGATACATCAGTATATTGTGGATGAATTTTTCCAGAAAGGTCTTAGCCTGCTGGTTTTTGAACATTTTTTCCCACAACAATATGGAGGATATTCTGTGATCCTTCCCCCTGGGCTTTAACAGATAAAAAATGATCACCACCGGAACTGCCAGCAGCAGCGCCAACGGCCACAAACTCTCAAATATCATAGATCACCCTCAGATCCCGGAACACAAGCTGGTTCCTGTCCCTTCCTGTGTCGCAGAGCACATAGGTTCCTCTGCCCCCCGCGCAGCCTTTTTTCATCCTCTCCGTCAGGCGTTTCAACTCCCGCCTGTAACTGTCTATCGCTCTGGCATCCACCGTCAGCCGCAGTTGGGACCGGCTCTCCGCGTCGATCAGGTTGAGCGCCCCCTCCAGCGGAATCTCCAATTCCTCCGAGGCCAGGGTGTGCAGCACCACCGGACGCTGTCTGCAATACTGAAGGTACTGCAGCAGCTTTTCATAGCCGCCGTTTTCACCCAGCATGTCCTCATGGAGAAAATCGCTGATCAGCACCGTCACGCCCGGCCCGCGCAGCCGCATCTTCCCGGCGGCGGCAAGCATATCCACCTCCCCGGAAAAGTCAAGCCGTTCCAGCCAGCGCAGCACCTTGGGAAAAGCGTTGCGGCCTCCGCTGACCGCAAGCTCCCGGCTCATATCTCTCATATCGTAAAGTCTGAGCCTGTCCATATTGTACAGAGCCAGATAAGACGCCACCGCCGCCAGATCCCGGGCCAGCTCCGCCTTGCTGTGAGCGCCATAATCCATGGAGGCGCTGGTATCGATCAGAACCGATACCACAGCCTCCTTTTCCTCCATATACTCCCGGATATACAATTTGTCCAGTCTGGCGTACACGTTCCAGTCCATACGGCGCAGATCGTCCCCCGGCATATACTCCCGAAAATCAGAAAACTCCGCGGACATACCCTTTTGCGAGGACTTGCGGTTGCCGGACATGTTCAGATCGCTCTTGTGCCCCATCCGCAGCCTGAATCTGGACAGCGTATCAAAAAAATGTCTGTCAAGCATACATACTCTTTTCCCTGGCGTCAATGATCTGCCGGATCACCGCATCTTCCGTTATCCCCTCGGATATGGCGTCAAAACTCAGTATCAATCGGTGACGCAGCACCGGATAGGCTACGCTCTGCACGTCCTCAAAGGAGACGTTCAGTCGTCCCTCCATAAAAGCTCTGGCCCGGGACGCGCGGATCATCGCCTGGGCGGCTCTGGGACTTGCCCCCTCCCGAATATACGGGTTCGGTTCATGGGTAGCCATGACCAGTTCCAGTATATAATTCATAACGGCTTCCGCAATGGGGATACGGGCTATAAGCCTTCTGGCCGCCATCAGCTCCTCCCCATCCATAAGCCCGCGGATCTCGGGAGCCCCGTGCCCCTCCGTAAGCCCCACGATCCCCCGCAGCTCCTCCTTGTCGGGGAACCTGACCAGCACCTTGAACATAAAGCGGTCCAGCTGCGCCTCCGGCAGCGGATAGGTTCCCTCCTGTTCGATGGGGTTCTGGGTGGCCAGCACCATAAAGGGTTCCTCCAGCAGATGGCTCTCATTGCCCACTGTCACCGTATGTTCCTGCATGGCTTCCAGCAGGGCGGACTGGGTCTTGGGCGTGGCCCGGTTGATCTCGTCCGCCAGCACCAGATTGGCAAAGATCGGGCCTCTCTCAAACCGGAAACTGCTGTTTCCCTCCTCCTTCACCATGATATTGGTGCCTGTCACGTCGCTGGGCATCAGATCCGGCGTAAACTGTATGCGCTTGAAGGACAGTCTGAACACCTGCCCGACGGTGCGCACCAGCATGGTCTTGCCCAGGCCCGGCATACCCTCCAGCAGCACGTTTCCGCCGGAGAGCATGACCAGCATGACCTGGCGGATGATATCTCTCTGCCCGATGATCCCCTTGCCGATCTCCTGCTCGCACTCCATGATCTTCTGTTGATAAATCTCAATCTCTGACATCGCATTCTCCTTGCTGGCTGTTCGCCCGAATCTCCGCCTGCGCGGCCGATCATTTGTTCAGATTTTCAAAGTAATCCCGTATCACCGACTCCATGCCGGCGGGATATCTGCCGCTCACGATCCCCTCATAAGCGCTGTCCGTGTACTGCCCGATCACGGAATTGTAGTCCACATGTTCTCCCTCCCAGGCAAGACCGTTCTGCTGGCGGATGTAATCGGAATGATCATCCCCGTATTTATTGCCGGTCAGGGAAGGATCGTCCCCCACCGCATTGGGAATGCTGACATAGTCGTGAGCCGCGTTGCTGCTGCCTGTTCCACGGCCGCCTCCGCTGCCGCTGTTTCCCTGCCCTGCGCTACTGCCCTGTCCTGTACCGTCACCGTTTCCTGTGCCGTCTCCCGAGCCGCCTCCGCTGCCCTGCTGGCCCGTTCCGTCTCCGCTGCCCTGTTGGCCTGTGCCGCCTCCGCTGCCCTGCTGACCCGTGCCGTCTCCGCTGCCCTGCTGACCCGTTCCGTCTCCGTTATTCTGCTGGCCTGTGCCGTCTCCGCTGCCCTGCTGGCCTGTGCCGCCTCCGTTATTCTGCTGGCCTGTGCCGTCTCCGCTGCCCTGCTGGCCCGCCCCGTCTCCGCTGCCCGGCGAACCGTTTCCGCTCTGCCCCGGAGATACGGCAGCCTGCGGGGACACCTGTCCCACTCCGTCCGGGTTCGCCGCCCTGGCCAGCGCCTGAGCCGTAGCCAAGCCCGCCGCCCGCGGATCCGCCAGCTGCGCCGCCAGTTGCTCCAGACTCTGCTGTGCCTGTCCGTATTTATAGTCGAGCCGCTCCGCTGCAGCGCCCAGGCTCTCCCAGCTTTCCGCTCCCCGCAGCTCCTCCCCGGAGCGCCGCATGGCCTCCGTGATCTCCCGTAGCCGCTCTCTCTGCTCCGGGGTCAGACTGTCCATATCCACCCCCTCCAGCGCGTCCACAAACTCCTCCAGCTCTTTCACCTCTTTTTTCACCTGCTCCTGCACCTGATGGCGCGTCTGCGCCCGCTCCCTCACGGAGGAGGGCACAATCCCCAACGCTGCCACCAGCAGCGCCGACAGAATCAGCGCCAGCACATGTCTTTTATCCGGGCAGAGGGGGATTTTGATCCGATGGCGCAGCCGCTCATAGCAGGCCCAGGCGTCCTGTCTCTGGGGTTCGGCAAATATCTCTCCCGTCTTATCCCCCCTGTCCATCCATTCGTAAGCGGTGATCATGCGCTCCTCCAGGCCAAAAGAATCCAGCCGTCTGGCGGCCTGACGCATGTCCGCGCGCCGATACAGGGCATAGACGATCCCGGCCAGCAGGCCCACCGCGAAACACAGGCCCGCCGCTAAATGCACATGATAAAATGGCCACAGAAGGGAAAACAGTTCGCAGAACATACCGGCCACGCCCCCCGCCGCCGCGAACAGTACCCCACAGTCAATGACTCTGGCCAGATTCATTCTGTTTCTGCATCTTCTGATCTGTTCTGTGAGAGCTTTCCTGATATCCATAGTTACCTCTTTTTTCTCCGTCCTTTGATGGGATCGATCCGTCTGGAGGCGATCCACAGAAACAGCAGGGATACCCCGATAAACAGAACTGTGGAGAGGATCATCCACCAGTTTCCCGACGCCGCCAGCTTGATGGGGCCTTTCGTGGATATGGCGTTTATATCATAAAAGCCGTTCTTTATCAGCGATTCCCCCGCCATGATACCCGTGAAATACTCTATCAGATACACCGCCGGATTGAGCAGTAGGGACAGATAGACATTGGGGCCGAACGTCTCATACACCTGCGGCACATATCCCAGATTATAGCGCATGTTGTCATGGATGACACTGTACACGACAGGCGGTATCACGGTTCCCAAAAAGAATATAAGATAGAATACATAAGACATGTTCACCGCGCCGACACTCTTTTTGCACAGAGAGGAACACAGTATGCCGATGCTGGCGGAAAAAAACGCCACCAGGAGCGCGATCCCCAGAAACAGGAACAGATAGGCCCAGGACATCCCGCCGATGATAAAGGGCAGAGCCATAATCGGCATACTGGCCACAACATAGAACATGCTCTGCACCACCGCGGTCATAACTTTCCCCATTATGACCGAAAAAGGGGACATGCTGGTAGTCATCATGATATCAAAGGTCTGTCGTTCCTTCTCCCCTGAGATGGAAGACGCGGTTCTGATAGGCACCAGAATTCCCAGGATGACCAGCTGCGTCACCGCCAGAATCGGATAGAGCCACACCATGGCGCTGTAGATATTGCCGGTGGAATAGCGGCTGTTGCCCTGAATAACGGTCATTGCCAGGAAAAAAACCAGCGCCAGTATCAGTTCATAGGCAAATACGCCCCAGCATATCTTCATACTGCGCGACTGCACTTTTACGTCCTTTTTTACGATTGGGTTCAAATACATCTTCCTGTCCTCCTCAGCCTGCGGTCACTCGCATAAACAGGGTCTCCAGGTCTCCCTCCTGCTTGTGGAAACCCGTCACCACCACCCCTTCGGCGATCATGGTTCCTATCAGTTTCGCGATCTCCTGTTTCGTCATATTATGGGACAGTCTCAGCTCATGCTCTCCCACGGAATCCACCTTTATACCCGCATGTTCATTTACAACGCGCATCGCTGTCTCACGGCCCTCCTCCAGCGTGACGATCAGCTGATTGTTGCCAAATACGCCCTCCATCACATCCTCGATGCGTCCCGCCGCTACCAGATTCCCGTGGTTCATGATCCCGATGCTGTTGCACATCTCCGACAGCTCCGAGAGGATATGGGAGCTGATTACTATGGTCTTCCCCATGCTCCTCAGATTCTGCAGCAGCTCCTTCATCTCCACCCTCGCCCGGGGATCCAGCCCGGAATTGGGCTCATCCAGAACGAGCAGCGCCGGATTGTGGATCAGCGCCCGGGCCACGCACAGCCGCTGTTTCATCCCCCTGGAAAGCGTATCCACATAGGCCTCCTTCTTGTCGGAGAGGTTCACCAGCTCCAACAGATCGTCCGATACCCGCTCGATCTCCCTGGAACCCATGCGGTACATGGAACCGTAGAAATCCATATATTCCCGCACTTTCAGATTGTCGTACACCCCAAAGAAATCCGGCACATACCCGATCTGTTTTTTGATCTCCTTCCGCTGTGTCAGCGCGTCCATCCCGTTGATGGCGATATTTCCCCTGTCCGGGAGCAGCAGGCCGCACACCATGCGGATGGTGGTGGTCTTACCCGCGCCGTTGGGCCCTACAAAACCGAAGAGATCCCCCTGAGGTATATGGAGCGTCAGATTGCTCACCGCCTGAAATTTGCCGTAGCTTTTATACAAATGATCGATCTGCAGCATCCTGTTACACCTCCGTTTCCGCGTAGCCGTACAGGCATTGATAGGAGGTCTCCTTACATTTACCCGCAGACACCCGGCCGCGCTCTTCGATCAGGCCCGCGATCACGGCCTGTCCCATCTCCGGAGCCGCCTGTCTGGCCATACCCAATCCGATGAGAAACGCCTCCATATCCTCCTCCTCAAACTGAGCGTTCCCATAATAGGACATGCCGATCCCGCCGTATAACAGCAAATCCCCCACGTCCTCCATGTTCCTGCTCTGGTATATACATCTGCCGTCCCGCTCCGCCTGCGGCAGATCCAGAGTCTCTCCCGCCTTCACATCTTTAAATATCATGAGATCCGTCCCCCGCCAGACAGCCATATAGGTCAGGTCGCAGTCGGTTCCGTTGGTAACGGAGCCGATGATGCTGCCTCCCGCGTCGGCAAACTCCTTGATATGGGAGCCTGTGAGCGTTCCTCTGCTCTCCGCGCGTCCGCGCGCGTAGAAAAATCCGTTCTCAAAATTCTCCCGGGGCTTTGCTCCCACATGCATTCCTTCGCTGTCATAATCCACGGTATAAAAATACTCTCCGGTATTATTCATATACTTGCCGTCATAGCCGTTCCAGCCCGGACCGGCTATCTCGTACTCTTCCGCCAGCGGCAGGCTCCAGGGCTTTACCCCCGAATGATAGGCCAGAAAATATGTGTCCTTCCAGTCCTCGTCCGCCTTTTGGGCCGTGACAGAATATACCCTGGTTTCGCTTACCCGGGCATTCATTCCCAACACGAAGACTCCTGCGATAAACAGCATACCCAGGGCGGGCACACCCACCCAGTACCACTCGCTCTTTTTACATTTCCGCAGAACCAGATACAGAATCGGCCCCGCCAACACCACATAGACTCCAATCAGCAGACGCAGCAGTGAAAAATCCACGCCGGAATCTCTGTTTGCCATATACGCCAGCGCCCGCTGTCCCACAGCGTCCATGTCGGAATAAATGTTATAAGAGCCGTAGTTCTGCGCCTGATACATAAGCTCCTCAAACATATACAGAACCGTGTTGTCAGTCAGTTTCCCCATCTGCGTGTCCCCGAGAGAACAGCAATAGACCGCCACCGCCCCTTTTCCAACGGCCGTGTAGACGGCGGGATTTTCCGAGCTCTCGCGGTAACTGTTCTTGGACAGCGCGTCCCCCAGCCGGGCTACGGTCATCTGGGAAAAATCGACCTCCGAATCCGTATAGGAATAATAATAACCGTACTGGCGGCTGTTTTCCAAAAGTATATTGTCCTCCCCCGGCTGGGAGATCTCCAGCGCGGCGAGATCCAGAAAAGCCGGGTCAAATCCCGAGAGCGTCTGCTCGGCATAGGCTCCGGTGCCGATGATGAGCCAGCCGCCGTCCCGCACCCACTGCTCCAGGGCCTCGATGTCCTCCTGGGCCAGCGCCGATACATTGAACTGATCGATGACCAAAAAGTAAAGCCCGTCCAGGTATCCGCTCAGACTGTCCCGGTCCAGGCGGATCAGGTTCAGGGGGGTGGAGTCTCCCTGAAAATAGATACCCGTCCCCCCGGCGTCCAGATAAGTAAGCCCCGCGTAGTCATCGGACAAAATACCCACGGAGACCCCCGTGGCAAACCCAAGCAGCAGATTCTTCACCGCAATGCTCTGCACCGTATTGCCCTTCCCATCCAGAAAATTCAGAATACATGCTCCGGCTGTGGCGTCCACAGCCCTCTCGGGAATCGTGAGCGTATACTGTTTTTCCCCCTGGGCCGGGAGGGTAATCTCCGTATTATAGGCACAATTACCCACCTTATAGGTACCCTGAAATATCACCTGCACCGTGCCGTAAAAATCCGCCCCGGCGTTTTTCACAGTCACCTGCATCACATAGTTGTCGCCGTCCTGTCTGAGCAGGAATACCTCGCCGCTGAGCGCATTGTTCGCCGAGCTCTCCTGTGCGTATACCGTGCGTGTGATCATGCCCGCCAGCAGTCCGACCATGCACAGAAACAGAATGGCTGCCGCCGTGATTCGTCCCCGCATATCTCTCTCCCTTCCTTCCGGCACTGGCAAAGTCGATTCCGCAACCGCCTGCAAGTACCGGTAAAACAGTGCCACAAAGAGCTGATGAATCTCTGTCCCGCTCTGCCCCATACCTGCAGATCGGTAACACCCACTATATAATAACACACTATCCGCGCAAAATCCCGAAGTTTTTATAAAAATATATTTAAGAATTTATGAAAGCCCATAATAAAAGCCTGCCGGAAATACTGAATACCGGCAGGCTGCGTCTTTTATTGTGAATATTTATCGGTCACAGCTTGAATATGGACAGCTCATTCATCAGGCTCTCCGCCTCCTGGGCCAGCGTGACGGTGCTCTGATCCACGGAATGCATCAGCGCGGTAAGCTCTTCGATGGAGGCGTTCACCTCCTGGCTGGCCGCCGCATTGCTCTCCGACACATCGCCCAATACGGTGATCTCTTCGGAGATGCCTCTCATCTGCTCCTGGGTCTCTGCCACGGCTCTGCCGATGGTGTCCACCTGTACGGAGGTATTTTTGATGGCCTCGTCCACCTGTTTAAAGGATGTGATGACCTCCTCTATACCCTTCATACTCTCGGAATTGTTCTGCACCACCACGTCGATACTGTCCGCGCACTCCTTGAAGTCCTCCGTGATATTGGAGATGATCTCCTTGATCCCCACCAGCTCCTTTGCCGTGTTCTCCGACAAAGTACGGATGCTGTCTGCCACAACGGAAAAGCCTTTTCCCATCTCTCCCGCCCTTGCCGCCTCAATAGAAGCATTGAGGGAAAGCAGATTGGTCTGGGAGGCAATATCCTCAATGCTGGCCAGAATCTCCGACATCTTGGCGATGACCCGGTTGGTCTCATCGATCTTCTCCTTGATCCCCACCACACTCTGAGACATCAGCTCGCTGGTCTCCTGCGTCGCCTCTATCTTGACCCGCATATCGTTACAATTCCCTGTGAGACTGGCGGAACAGCTCTCGATATCCTCCACGCAGACGGCTATATCAGAGGTCTTCTTCTGCATGATACCGATCCCGTTGGTGATACTCACCACGATCCCCGCCTGGCTGGTATTGTTCTGGGCCACGTCCTCGATAGCCTTGGCGATCTCCTCGCTGGCGCTCAGTGTGGAGGCCGCCGTCCCTCTCAGACTGTCCGCCGAACTCTGGGCGTCCCGGCTGACTTTGGAGATATCGGTGACCATCGTCTTTAACTTGCGGGCCATGGCGCTCACGGAGTTGTTCATGGAGGCGATCTCGTCCCTTCCCGCCATGTCCTGTACCTCGCCGGTCAGATCCCCGTCCGCAACATAGCTGATTGTCTTACTCACATTGACAATGAGCTTGGCCATCCTGTTGACAATGATATACGCCACGACCGTGACCAGGATGATTATAAACACAGAGATGCCGAGGATTGCCAGCAGCAGCTGGGTCAGCACCTCCCGCACGTCCGCCTGCGGCTTACCGGCAAACAGCATACCGCCGTCCGTGGGAATATAATATCCGTAATAGGGCCGCCCGTCCACCAGTACATTGGAGCTGAAGAAAGTCCGTCCGCCGTTCAATGTGACGTCTATGACCTCCTGGGACGCCTTGGTGCCCACCACGCCCTCTATGGAGCTGTACGCTCTCGTGTCGCCTTCAAATATCGTAATATCAATATCCATGTCCTTGAACGCGTACAGGTCGTCGCTGTAACCCTCACAGGCCACATGCAGTTGTCCTTCGATGGTTTCCACCAGCGCGTTCCGCGCCAGAATAAAGGCGAACACTCCCACGCCCAGTCCCAGAACCACCACAGGAATCAAAACCAGCATGATCAATTTTTGTTTCAGTTTCATTCGTATACCCCCTGATTGTCACTTTATATGTACTTTTTTCATGTTTACATATGGACTTATTGATAATTTTAACACATTCTGCTGGGGTTTTCAACCAAAAATTATACAAATATACCAAAATAAATTGTTCGGCTTATAAGACTCCTCTACAATCGGCACTAACGATCCAGCATTCCCTCAAACACATCCTCAGGCACCGGCCTGCAATAGTGATAGCCCTGGGCCACATAGGCCCCAATCTCCATCATAAGCTCCGTATCGTCCTTGGTCTCCACTCCCTCGCAGACCACCTGGGCGTTCAGATCCCTGGCCAGATTGACAATATTTTTCATGATCTGCACCTGCCTGACACGGTTCTCATTGTTGAGAAGGAACGACCTGTCCAGTTTGATAACGGACGCGGGAATCTGCTCAAACACCCCCAGAGAGGAATAACCTGAGCCGAAATCGTCTATGGACAGGCGCACTCCTTTTTCCCGCAGGATGCCCACGACCTCCATGACCTTTTGCTGCTGCACCTCTTCCACCACCAGAGTCTCCGTGATTTCCACCTCGATCAGTTCTCTGGGGATCCTGTATTGATCCATCACCTGCTCAAATCTCTCGGGAAAGCCGTCGTTGGTGAAATGGACGCGGGAGAAATTGCAGGATACAGGTACCACGCTCTGCCCCGCGTCGAGCCTCCTCCGCAGCATCCTGCACACGCTCTCCATCACAAAAAAGTCAATGTCCCGGATCCTGCCGGTACGTTCATAATAGGGGACAAAGAATCCCGGCGCACGGATGGCGCCCTCCGCCGTGGGATCCTTGAAACGGACCAGCGCCTCCGCTCCCACGATCCGCTCGTTGCGGATATCTACTTTCGCCTGGTAATAAGCCACAAAATCTCTGTCAATGTCCGCCGCTTCCAGCAGTTTTTCCCGGGCATGGTTCTCCCGCAGCTGGCTGCGCAGCCTGTCATCATAAATCTGCACCACGTTGCCGTAATTATTTTTCAGCGAGTCCACCAGCTGGATACTCTCGGACAGAGCCCGCCGCAGGTCGCTGTCCCCATGCTCCAGGCAGCCCACGCCCATGGCCAGCGGCATATGATTGTCCGTCTCCTCATGGATGCGCGCGGAGATCCGGTCCGCTATAGCCAACAGACGTTTTTTCAGGGCATCCTCATCCTCATATTTTAAAAAGAGTACAAAATGGCTGCCGTAACTCCGGGCATAAAGCTCCTTCTTACCGTCCACTTCCCTGGAGAGAGCCTCGATGACCAGCTCCAATACCCTCTGGCCCGCGCTCCAGCCGTACAGCGCGTTATAACTCTTAAACTGTCCGATATCGGTGTACGCCACAGCGTAGTTGCCGTTTCTGTCCACGGCAAGTTTCCGCGCCGCCCGGTATCGGAGATAATGCAGATTCCAGACATTGAACTCCGTATCCTTGTACATCAGTTTCTGCACCCGCATACTGTTGCGCAGCAGGAAAAACAGTACCAGGATAACCGCCGCCGCGCAGACTGACAGAGCCAGTATAATAGGAATACTGTTGTCACTGATAAAATTTTCTATGCTCATCTTGGAGTAAAAATTATCCTGGAGCATATAGTCATTGACCATCTTATCGCTGACCTCGATCAGCTCCTTATTCAGAATGCTCAAAAGAGGTGAATCCCCACGGTCCTCCACCACCATATAGATACTGTGGACATCGCTCAGCACGCTGTGTATCTCCATCTTGTTGAAACGCAGCTGCGATCCCAGAAGATATTCCGCCAGATATCCGTCGCACATGGCCGCGTCCGCCTGTCCCTCTTTCACCGCGTACAGACTCTCAAGCTGTGTTGAGTATGTCAATAACCGTGTGTTTTCACCCGTGAATCTCTGCACCGCGTCCCCTGCGGCATTGCTTTCCTCCACCGCCAGAGTGCCTATGAAACCGGATTTGTCATTCCTGCGCATGATAATCACCTGAGGTACCTGGGCATACACCTTTGTAGCCGCCAGCCCCTGGGCCTTTATATTTCTGGAGGATTCTCCGCAATAGCATAAAATATCAATGCCGCCTTCTCTCAGCGCCGTCTTCGCCTCCTCCATGTCCTCCAGTTTCACATACTCAAAGAAAATACCCGTGCTGACGGACACCTCCTCCAGCACCTGTCTGGTGAGACCGCAGTACTCTCCTTCGCTCTCATAAGAAAAAGGATAGTACTCATCCAGATATCCCACCGTCAGCCTCCCCTTTTCGGCAATGTACTGTTTCTCCTCGTTGGTGAGCAGGATCGTCTGATCCAGTCTGCTGTCGTAATATTTCACCATCAGTTCGTTTTCCAGCTCCGGACGGTGCATCTTCACATCCGCGATACCCTGATTGAGTTCCCGCATCAGATCGTCGTTTCCCCTGTATGTTATGTAGTAAAAAGGCATGGGAGCAAATCTCCCCACCACCCGCTGCCCCTCCCGGATCTCCGTAAGGGAATGGACAAGGGCGTCTATCTCTCCCGCGTCAAGAGCATCCTGCAAAGCCGCCGTATCTCCATACTCCCGCACTCTGGGTGTGGAGATCCCGTGATCCGCCATATATTCATAGAACTCCTCTTTCCGTATATAACTGTCCACGACTCCGAAAGTCGCGTCCCCCATGGCTGCAAAATCCTCATAAGCCAGCTCACTGCCGCCATTTACAGCGATGGCTCCGAAAGTATAGCCGCTGGCCAGGCTGGCATACTGATACGTCTCCGCCCGCTCCTTGGAATACTGCGCGGAACCCACTAGGTCGATCTTATGCTCCCGCAGCATGTCCAGAGCATCGTCCCAGCTCCCGCACTCCACATACTCCACATTCCAACTGACATAGTCGCACAAAGCCTCCAGATATTCCACATCCATGCCCGTGAAACTGCCGTCCGTCCTGATCTCATGGTAGCCGTCCATGGGGAAAAAACCCACTCGCACCGCTCGTCTCTCCGCTCCGTATACCGTCCCCGGTCCTTCTCCGGCCGCCGCTGTCAAAAGCGTAAGCGCCAACAGAAACACCAGAAACCGTTTTACCTTTTCCCACTCTCTCTTCCCTGCATTCCCCATATGATTACCCTCTCCGATTCTGCCGGTTCCAAAAAGGAACAAGGCGCAACTGCATGTGGTACTACTGTTTTAATTATATGCCCAATCATTGCGCTATCGCAAGTTCTTTTTACGTCTAACCGAGTCCACGTCAGGAGATTCCCGCTCTCGCAGAGCGGATTACCGTTTTCCCACACGCCGCTGCCACTTGTAAATCATACAGAGATATAATATACTGTACGTATATTATGGAAACTTTTTCAGAAAAGGAAAATGTATTGAACCGCGGCTCGGGCAGGACCTGCGGCTCAGATAAAACGGAGGGATAAGGGATGAAACGGACAAGGCATTGGAATCTGAGGAGACAGACAGCCGCAGTGCTACTACTCGTGTCCGCACTGTTTGTGGCGGCATGCGGCGGGGAGGCGGCAGAGGGAAAAGAACCGCCGTTGGAAAGCACGGCAACGGAACAGACGGCCGCCGCAAGCACCGAGGAATCGAAAACGCCGGTCTCCCCGGAGGATGGGACGGTCCCAACAGAGGGAACGTCGGGACGGTTCCAGTATAATGAAAAACTGTCCGCTCTTGGACTGCCGGTGGTATCGGAGGAACAGGCCCTGGCGGACGGGAAGACAGTCCTGACATTGCAGGCCTCTCTGGTGAACCCCTGGCTGAGAGATTCAATTGCAGGTTTCAACAGGCAGAGCGCGGATTATTTCGTCCGGCTCGAGGAAACCTATGAGGACGGCGCCGAGGACCGGCTGGCCGCGGAGATTGTGGCGGGGCGAGGGCCGGACATTCTTACCGGCAGCGTGTTAGAAATCAGTGAAAGCATCCTGGAGAAAGAAATGCTGGTGGATTTGGCGCAGGGGCTGGATGCCATGGGCATCACCGACGAGGAATACTTCCCCGGCGTGCGGGCTTTGACCATGGGGGACAAGGTCTACGGAATCCGATCCTATCTCACTCCGCTTGGTCGCTGGATGCGGGAATCGGTACTGGGCAGCC
This sequence comes from uncultured Acetatifactor sp., assembly GCA_910584375.1. GTDB lineage: Bacteria > Bacillota > Clostridia > Lachnospirales > Lachnospiraceae > Acetatifactor. Next base: position 25,462 of record CAJUAH010000025.1, on the reverse strand, counting down.
GGGAACTGCCGGATATAGAGACTCTGGTGGAGAAACTCTATACCTATCCGGATCAGGACGCAGTGTGGCATACCAATGCCCGCTCTGTGGCAATCCTGGAATATCTGCTCTGCGGCTCGGAAGACCTGTGGGGGATGATCGACTGGGAGAAAGGTACCTGTGATTTCTCCGGGGAAATGTTTGCCCGGATGCTTGAGATTGCCAGGCGCTATGCTGACCCGGAGGGAATAACCTCGGAAACAGAGGAGAAATGGATAGTATATTATTACAATCCTGTGAGTAATACGCCGCGCAAACAGTTGGAGAGCGAGGAAAAAGTGATCATTAATTTTCCCTTTGACGACGGGTATTATCCCGCTTACACGAGCCTGAGCGAAGTGCTGATGATGAACGCGAATTCAGAGCATCAGGAAGGGGTCTGGGCATTCTTTGCATATGTTCTGGGGGAAGAGGGACAATATTACGCGGCAGGCAGCAGTTATCTGGCTGTCAACAGGGAAATGTCCAAAAACTGTATGGAATATTATCTGAGAGGACTGGAAGAAGGATGGTTCAAGACCACCGCGGAGTTTACGCCGGAAACGATCGAGGAACTCTATGCATTTACCGATCAGGCGCGCCCTCTGCCCCTGCGCACAAAAGAGGTCCTTGACATTATATATGAGGAGGCTCAGACTTTCTGGTCCGGAGACAAACCGCTGGAGGAAGTGTGCGATGTCATCCAAAAGAGAGTACAGATTTATATCAGCGAGAACATGTAACAAAAACCTCCCTCAGACTCATCCGAGGGAGGTTAAAACGATCATTTTATTAACTGCATTTCCGGCTTAAAACTTACCTTCCTTCGCCGCTTCCTCGATGGAGACGGTAACGCACGCTATTTCAGCACTTATCGCCATTTTTGTTACCTCTACGTTGCCTATTCAGCAATTTTTCTCACTTGCGAGCGCATCTCACGGCATTTTTAGCGTAAATTATCAGCTCTCTGCGCCATCATACACATAGCCGGTTTCTTCCCAAAACTTCATTGGCGATATGTAATAATCATACTGTGAGCTGCCCTCTTTCTTGAAAGCCACTCCGAATTTCAGAAATCCAAGTATGATGCCCTGGCGGATAAACTGCTGATCCTTTTTCATTACTCTGGCCGCTACAGCTACCGGAACATTTTCGCCGGTAAACTCTGGTACTTTCAAATATACCTTGTTTCTATCCATTTGTCAACGCCTTCCTTTCCTTTGCCAAATTTAATGCCTGCAGGATGTCGTTTGCTTTCTTCTCCCCGATCCCCTTTACCTGGAGGATTGCCTGCGTGATCTCTTCATCAGACAATGTGAGAACCTCCTGCTTTCCCGCCTCATACCCTCTCTTATACAAGTCCTCGCAGAACGCACTCATTTGTCCGTGGTCCATCTTCTTGACATCCTTGTATGTTTTCCTGTTCAATTCGTATTTTCTCACTCCATCGCCTCCTTGATTCCTATGTCAAACAAACTTAACTGCATATTCTCGGATGCAAACCTTTTGTCCAGGTCATAAATTGTACTGCCATCTGACCGATACGGAAAAGAAATCCTGTTCTGCCAAGTCTTGAAACTGCTCCACAGCTCCGGCAGATGCTTTCGGATATTTCTCAACTCCTTCAGATTCTTTTGTTGGCAATGCTGGCAACTTACCCTATCCAATATGTCATATAGCCGGATTCCAGATTGTTTCCACTGCACTCCATGCTGATAGCAATATTCCAGGCAGTCAGCCTCCGTCATGCCCCATTTTATCAATGGATATGACTTTGCATAATTCTTATGGGGCTTTATGTCTATTCTCTGTGTCTCGTCAGCTGCTATGCCTACATACTCAATCACAAACCGCTCCAATGACTGATAGTATCCATTTAACAGCTGCCTTTTTATTGCCGTTCCCCAGCGCTGCTTTCCGCACCATCCATAACCCTTACACCCATTCTGCTTTTCATGCTCGAATACCATGAACTCAAACATACCCAGCTCGACTCCTGTGGCCGCTCTGTATTCCTGGTACTCTTCTGTTTCTGGTATGCTGAGGACTGTAAACTTAATCCTCTCTTTCAAGCATATACTCGCCGCAAACAGAAGAGTATCGTATGTTGCCTGGTATTCATCACCCAAATCCACAGTTACCACTTCATCCAGTCTAACATCTTCCTCTAAAATCTTTAGGAATAATGCCAGGCTGTCCTTGCCGCCACTCAACGACAATGTGTAATATGAAAGATTCTTCATAACACCACGAAACAAATTCCGTTCGTGGATAGGACATCACGCCTCCCATGCTACTTTGGTATGGCTTTCGCAAGGTAGCTCCCACTCATACCTCTTTCACGCTGCTGTCAGTCCTTTTCTTCTCGCCACTTTTCACGCTTTGGCGGTCAACCCGGTTTACCGGGATTCGTTATTACTCCTTTCTCCTTAATCCTTCCGGAAACTCCTGTATCAACGGCTCTCCCCATATCTCTGCGAGACTGGCTTTCATAAACATCGGTATGTCATATTTCCTGCACTCTTCCAGCAAACTTTCAATCCAAGACTTCTCCGGGATAACCTTATTTTTTCTGTTTCCGGTCTCAGCGCCTACGATAATCCATTCCGGTTTAGGTGCATCTTCGTCCATCGGTCCCAGGTCCTCCATAATCGGCTCTACTGAGAGAAACCAGTGAAATTTCTTTTCTGTGAACCAGGTGTACCTATCCTCCAGTTTCGTCACGGTGCTGCCAAACCAGAAGTTATCAACCCACGGAAGTCGCCTGTCCTTTTCCAGTTCAATATATCTCCCCGGACTCTTCGTCAAGAAAATATAATTGTGCTGAGGCGCCTTTTTGCAAGCCGCAAACACTTCCTCAATCCACGAATCCGGTACCCATGATCCAAACAAATCCGCCATAGAGCAGACAAAAATATTTCTCCCTTTTTTCTGCTCATACTCACTTAACTTGTACCTGTGGAGTGTCGGTGTAAATTTTACCGGATATGGATTGCCTGCCCTGTTCTTTACCTCTGCACAATTCAAAGTTGATCCGGTATTGAGTATCTTAATGTTGGTTCCGTCTATCGTCTCAAAACTTCCGAACCGATTAGCGATACCCCTGGCATAGCAGTATTCGCATCCATGATAGCATCCAGTTACCGGATTCCATGTACTGTCGCACCAATCAATCCTTGTCTTTTCCATGTTTTCACATCCTTCCTTCGAGGCTTACCCATATCACAGCTCCCTGTGGATGCCGGTATGGGATAGGCTCCGTAAATCTTATGGCATCCTTTAGATACCAGATATGCGGCTCTTCGTATGGCAGGCTGTCAAATTCGCCAGGGATATGATGATATTTCCGGAACATATCGAAATCTTCTCTCAGCAGTAGCGAGGACCCGACTATCTCAACGCTCCCCTGGATCATCCCGGTACCAGAAAATATCACCCCTACCCTGCCACGCACCTGCGCTCCTGTGCCACGAATTTCCCACGGCTTAGAGCCATCCAGTATGAGGTTGCCCCAATGTCCCTTTACGATGAACGCTTTATCCATCCTCACCGCCCCTTTCGTCAATGCGGTACCTCGCACCCTCATAATACGGATATACCCGACCCTCCTGCTTTCCGGGCCTGGTATCTCGTATTCTGAACGGGTCCTCTCCGAGACAGTCTGGCTTTTCTGCTAAAAACACAACGCCTCTTCCGCTCAGTCCGCTTGTTCTGAAATGAACTGTATCTCCAACCATCATTTCCCTGCCGCTCTTGTCGTACTTCCCTGTTCCTTTCAAGTTTTTCCTCCTTCCCTAGCTGCTGATCTGAACATCATTAACAGCATTTCAGATACCGGTCTGTCTCTGTCCTTCCTTTTGGCTTTCTTGACCGATTTCAAATCGTACCATTCACCACGATAATTCAGTTTATCCGGTACAAACACTCCCACATAATACGGAATCTCATTCTTCACTCTCTCGAACACATCCTCCAGCATGACATAGTAGTTATAATCTCCGAGGAAATTGTGGCCGTTTTTAGAGTGAAAGTCCTCTACTGAGGACTTCACTTCATAACAATAAAAATCGCCTTTTTCTATTCCGGACACCGTATTGTTGACCGGCTTAAATTTCATAAAATCCACCCGGACTGCTTTGTTGGTGGCATAATCAAAGGTAACTTCCCTGGCCCAATAAATCCTCGGATCGCCATGAGGGGCAATATGCCTCTGAATAGATAATGACAGCATTGCCGTTATCTCCGGCCTACTTCCCATTTACATCCGCCTCCTTGAATAAATCATGAGTGCCCTCTGCCAGCTTGTAATATTCCTCCTTGCTATACGAAAAGCCGAACAAGGACAAAATTTCATCGAACTGCATAACCAGCTCTCCATTCCCCTTGTGGTAATTCCCGTTCCATTCTGCAATATCCTTATCTGAGACTCCGTTGGCGGCGTAAATCATCATCTTGTAGAGAAGTCCGATTGCATCACGCTGCTTTTCATATGCGGCTTTTTCCTCGTCTGTCTTACCATACAAAGAGGTTTCTCCGGTAATGAATCTCAGCATCACCTGCTCGCTCATCCATGAACCGCACCCAACCATAACCCCAAACAGTCGCTCCATCACCGCCTCCAGCTTTTCGTTCTCCGGCTTAAACTTCTGCTCGATAGCCAGCTTTATGAAATCGGCCCGCTCTGCAGACATTTCTTTCTGCATTGCCTTAATCTGCCGCTTTCTCTTGTCCTGGGCCTTCTGTTTCAGCTCATACTCGGACAGCTCACGCTTTTCTTTCCCTTTCTTCTTGATGATTTCGAACCTCCTCCACCAGACCACATAGAACAGCTCTTCCTTCGCCGCCAGCGTCTTGCACCCCAGCTTATCCTTTACCTCTTCATCCAGATCAAACTCCTTGACCTTTTCCCACTTTCCGCCCCACTGCTCATTCTCTGCACCTTCCGGAGCAGGCTTGATCCCCTCGGCCTTGCAGAGCTTAATATACGCTTTCTCATGCTCTTTGCGTTTGATTTCCTCGTATGCACTCCTCGCTCTCTGCGCCAGGTTATTGGAGCTGGTGGACTCCTTCAGGATTTTATCCCTGGTCTTTACATCCGAAATCTTCTCCAGCTCGTACAAATCCTTTAACGACAGCTGGAATCCCTCTTCTTTCTCTTTTTCCTGTAGCACTTTCTGGTTGAGCTTTGCGATGTTCAGCCGGTGCTTTACAGTTGTTCTGGAGAAACCGGTCTTTTCTGCAATGCTCTCCTCCGTCTCTCCCAGGTCGAGCATCATCTGGAAACCGTTCGCCTGCTCCCAAATCGTCAGGTCATTGCGCTGCATATTCTCTTCCAGCATAATTGACATCTGCTCCCTCGGAGTCAGATTCTCGGCAATCTGGCAGGGGAACTCCGCTACTCCTGCCTGTGTCCCTGCCGCATATCTCCTGTGGCCGATGATTGTCATGTACTCTCCCGGCTCGCCTTCCACCGGAATCACCGTCAAATTCTGCAGGATTCCATTCTTCTTAATGGACTCCGCCAGCTCCGTCAAATCTCCCAAGTCCTTCCTGGGATTCTCCGGATGCGGTCTGATATGCTCAGCCGCAATGTAGATAATCTGTTTTTCTGCCATACGTTTGTCCTCCTATAATCCGCTGTAATACTCAGCATTTTCTTCCATTCTTTCCTTTAAGCCCTCAACACCCCACCCGCAAATCGCAATCAGCATTTCCTCCAGGATATCCGCCTGATCCGGATGCCTGTTAAACACAGATATGATGCCGTTCCCCACCTTATCGTAACTGTCTATCTCGCTCTCAATGCAGAAACCGAGCAGACCTCCCGGCTCAGGATAGCCAGACTCTTCTATCCCCTTTACAGCATCCAAAACCTTTTTCGCCACCTGTGTTTCACTACATTCTTCCCTCCCGGAATCTCCTTCGCCAAGACTTCTTATTGCTACCGCCAGCTTTGTCGCAAGCGGGCTGTACGGATTGCTCAATCCGTTAAGCCTCTCCTGCAGTATGCAGATTGCAAACCTCTTATCATCCAGCTCATTCAATCTCTGTATGGTCCATCGTTCCATCGCCTGCCTCCTTTCAAGAACTGGCGGCACAAGGCCGCCGATTCCATGATGTTATGATTTCTTGATGATAAAACAGACGGGAACCCGACTCTTAGCGGTCGCGTAACAACTGATGGCATGGCCGTGGCCTTCGACATAGCACGCATACGCCGAACTGCCAGTCCCCACGGATGCCAGCCACCAGCCGCATGTATCTTTGCCCTCCGCCGATCCCCTCATTCTGTTCCTGCGATCCTTGTAGTATTCCATCTGCTCATACAGCCCTTTATCGCCGTAGCATTCGTCCTCGTCAAATACCTCCGATGCTGAAGGCAGGAACAGCAGTGTTTCATACTCCTTCACGTTGCCCTCGTTGTCCTCATACTTCCTTGTGGCTTTGCTGATTACCTGCCGCAGATCATCCGGCAACTTGCCGAACAATTCGAGCATGAGCCATTCCTGCACATTGGACTCTTCAATGCCTCCGTCTGTCGTGTCTTTTTTGTTCCACTGGACCGTTCCGCCCAGGCAGTCCCGGCTCTCGAACCGCACATATTCGTCCGTCACATCCGTAACCACCAGCGTAAATCCCTGGCCGTCCACCGTGCTGCCCTTCTTGTAATCCCCGACCTTGAACTCGGCTCCGGACTTGATTGCGCTGGCGATCTCTTCCCAGGTTCCCATCAGTTCTCCGCAGACTCTTACGATTCCCGGCTTTCCGACATTTACCGCATCCTTTTCCTGCTGTACCCTTGCGTACCAGGCCATGCCGTTTTTCATCCTCTGCACCAGCTCAGCTTTTGCCTTGATGTTGGCCTCTTCCACTTCCTTGATGTGCTGGTAGAAAGCCTCACGCTCTCTCTGGATCGTCTCCGAACTGCCCTTTACCTTCAGCTCTTCATTCCCTGCTCTTACTCTCAATTCCTCCATCGTCTTTCTCCTTTCGCCATTGCGTTTCTATTTATCCAAAAATCTCGAATTTGCGAGATAATCGGTCAAAAAAATTTACCTGCTGATGAACAGCTTTTCCGTAGCCTGCACCGGATTCTTGTCTGCCTTTATCGTCCTTGATACCGGTTTGCTCCAGATGCACTTAAAATCATCCGGCGCCGCGCTACTGCTTATCAGCACGATATTCTCCACACTCATTGCTCTCACCCACTGCCAAAACTCTCCATAGTCGAAACCCTTGCTTATTCCATACTCCTTTGTGCCCTCATACGGAGGATCGCAATAGATAACCGCCCCTTGCGTGTTGAGCAACTTATAATCACTACAGATAAATTCGACACCCTTTAAGTCCTCAGCCTGTTTTACCAGATTCCTCAATGCCTCTTCGTAGTAATTCCTCACCCCATTTTCTGTATGCACTATTCCGGCATATCCCCCGTCAAAGAACCGGCCATTATAGCTTGCCAGATACCCGATAGCTCCCACATACCATTTTTCATATATGCCGGTCTGCTCATAAAAGCACTTTCTCACTTCTGAGTAATGCTCTTTCGTGACAAATCCCGGCAGTTCTCCAAGCCTGTCAAGATTTCTGAACAGCTCTATCAAGTGTTCCTGCTTGTCATGTGCAAACCTTTTCCTTGCATGGATTTTGTCTATGATATTGCATCCGCCACAGAATGGCTCTATGTACGCCCACGGCTGGTTATCATCTATATATCTCTGGATGATAGGCACTATATGACGGGCAACTTTACTTTTGCTACCCATGTACTTCAATGCAAATCCCTCCTATGCCGTTGCCAGCTGTTTATTCAGCAGAGCATCGAACATTTTGAAACCGTAGATGAATCCCTGCATCTCTGCCTCGATTGCCACACCGTAAAGGGCATCTTCCAGCCTATTGCTCTCCTGGGCTTTCAGCTGAGTGGACTTCATTACCTCGTAGAACTTCTGGTATTTCTCCGTCAGCTCCGTTATCTCCCGGCCCTCTACTGCCGGTCCAGTGATAAAACGGTTGAACATATCGCAATATTCCTCGTACTCACTTCTCGGCTTTCCCTCCAGAAGAAACCCTCCGCCAGCCCCAGCGCTCACAGCGGCTTTCTTTTCCGGATGAAACCGCTCCTGAATCGCCTGGTCGAATCTCCTTATACCGTCTGCAACGCACTTGATTCCGCTGCCGTACTTTGCAACCATTCCCCGGTATTCCATGCAGGCACTTTCCGTCATTTCATACATCGGGTACGATTTCCTGTTTTTGTGGGAGCAGACAAACGAAGTGAGGAAATACCCCCTCTCTTTTCCGTCCGTTTCCTCTGAACACAGGGACTTTGCTATCTGCTTGAATACTGCGGAATGCGTCCGGCCCAGCACATCTGCTACTTCACGGCTTGTCATGATTGCGCCCGGCTTTTCCTGCGGCTTTGCCTCTTTTACTTCCGGAGCTTTCAAAACAATCTCCACAATATCACTCGAAGACACATTTCCGGCAATTCCCTTAATGCAGGCAACGATTTTTTCCGCATCGTCATGCCCGATATTCAGCCTTATGCTCATGCTGCACTCTCCTTTCTGAGCAATTCCAGCAGCGGATGCCACGGTCTTGCCCCACGCAGGCGGCTGATGATCTTTTTCAAATCGACCTCCTGCTTATCTACCCACCGATAATCCTGGTACTTCCCTGCGTTTCTCTCGTTTACCGGCCTGTCGTGAAACCCGTCCGTGATCTTGAACCGTTCCGGCCTCTTTTCATCCTCGTTAAACGCCACATACTGCTTATTCCCGTGAATGCAGTAGCCAACAATCTTCATGTGCCCTGCCTCCCCTCGTACCGGTCATGAATAGAAATCGGATATTTCGATTTCGTGATCTCCCTGAACCTGCTGTCTGAGGTATAGAGGAAATTTCCGCCAGCCATATACCAGCGCTTAGGAAAATATGCAGGCTTACAGTCAATGTACTGCTCGCCGCAACAATTTCTCCATTCGATATATACGCACTGCCTTATATCCTCCGGCTCAAACGGCCCTTTCTGCTCTGCTAAGATATATAAATCGCTTGCGTGTGCAGAAATTCCGTTGTTGGTACAATCCCCCAGCTTGTTGTCCCGGTACACTCCCGCTGTAAGGCAGCTCTCAATGTCAAAATTTGTCCGCATCCAGTCCTGTACTTCATCCCTGTACTTGCATCCGGACCAAATCTCTCCTATATACACCAGCTCGTTGTCAAACTTCTGGATAATCCAGCAATCTCCGCCCACGGGAAGTACCGCCTGTAACTGGATATACTCCTTTCTTTCTCCGTCATACGCCACTTTCTTAACGCATGTCGGATTACTTTTCTCAGATACGCTATGCTGCTGGATGAACTTTTCCAGCGCTTTTTCCGCATACCCTTCCGGGACGTCCTCCGGATTGGTTGCCACATCCCCATGTTCCAGCACCCCGTACTTGTTGGAAATCTCCATCCATGTACCCTCCAGGTGCAGAACAAAACCATCTTTTTCTACCCGCATCGTCATTCCTCCTGTTCTCTCTTTTTCCTTTCCTTTTCTCGCCTTTCTGCTATCACCACATAGTCTCCGATATGGTAGCCGTTGATGATATTCATCGCCTCCAGCTCTGTGAGATTGCACCTGACCTGTAATTCTATTCTCAGCTTTCGTCTATCTCCAATATCCTGCAGGCCGTTTGGAGGCAGAAGTCTCGCCCTGTCTCTATATTCATTTGCGATTTTTCTGGTAAGAACTTCTGCCATTCCTCATACCCTTTCCACATAATCAACACTGTCCGTCTGGAAACCATTCTCTGCACAAAAATCAATCCAACATTCCAGTAATTCCGGCAGATCATGCGCATCGAACTGCGTTTCATCGCCGTCATTAAACCCTATATTGTAGGTACCGCCTCCTGCATTTCTTCCAGCTTTTTGATAACCAGCTTTAAGGAATGCCTGGCATTATCCGTAAGCTGTCTCTGCCATGCTGACTGACTCGGCGCCCAGCGGAAACCATTGCTTTTCAATACCTCCCGCACTTCCGGCTCCGGTTTTCCGTCAAAGAACAGCTGGAGCCTCATTGCCTCCGTATTCTCAACGATCTTGAAGAACTGATTTTCTGTTTCCTGCGTTCCTCTTTCCTTCGTGGCCTGCAATTCCTTTATGCGCCCCTCTATCCGGTGGATGTTGGCGTTATTATTCTGGAGGGCATAATCCGGATAACCAACCCTCCCGCAGAAGTCCGACTCGCGCAAATCCTTGATCTGCTCGTCCGAATATCCCATTATCCTCAGCTGTTCATTGCCTTTCTCCGTATCTTTCAAGCGGATCGCCTTATTCGCCGCCTTCATGCGCTCCTGCATATCTTTCAGATTTTCCAGCTTTTCTTCCAGCTTTTCGATTGCGTCCTCGTCACTGGACTTAATCATTTCCTTTCCGTACAGGATGCTCTCCATCTTGCTGAGGATGCCCTGCGTCTCATTGAAAAACTGATGGTTCTTATCCCACGCCTGGTTCTGCTTTTCCTTTTTCCTCACAGGAAAATTGCTAGGGCCGGAAATCATCACAGACGGACACATACACCCGATATGTATATCCCGGTTCGTGTACTCAGCCATCCTCTTCGAGTATCTGGCCGCCATGCTATATACCCGGTCTGCCTGATCCGGCCTTTCCTCCACAATCTTGTCTGCCAATTCATAGGCCCGGTCAACATATCTCTTGTACTCTGCTGTCTTGCTGCCCTCCTTGTAATCGCCGAAGGACATCATCTGGTGCGCTGTCCTGGCCGATGCCTCATTTATACTGTAGTAAACTCTCTCCATTATGCTGTTTCCTCCAATCTTTCTCTGCGCTTTACCATGCGCACATCACATTTCCCATATGCCTGCAGGTTCTCCCGATATTCCCGAAGAGAACGCTTTGCATCTTCCCTTGTGTACTCGCTGTTTTCCACTTCCCAGCCGTAGCCGTAATTCGTTTCAATATCCCAGCGATCCCTTGTCTTTCTCTGATATGCCATACTTACACCACCTTTAATGAAATAATGATATGATCCGGCGTGAAACTCTTGTCACTGTCGTACAGAGTACAGATGCCGCTTTCAAACTTCCAGAATGCCGCCTTACTCCAGCCCAGGTATGAACCCCTGCCATTGTTTGCCAGCGTTTCCCGGCTGTCCGGCTGATCCGGAATGATGCTATAGAACCCTGTGCTGTCAGCAACATTCACTCTCCTGTGCTGTCCTACACATCCCTGCCGGGCATGGGCGACAATTTCAAACTCCGCCCCCTTTACAAACGTTCTCTTCAACTGCGCCAAATTCTTAACCATGCTTTTCCTCCTATTCCCATCCCGGCTGGCAATCTTCCAGAGCCGCCCACGGATGTTTTGCTATGTATCTTACAGAGACTTCGCCCCTCCAGGCTTTCATCGTAAACCGATCATTCATCAGAATGTTGAACCTGGTGGTACCCATGAGAGCCTTTAACTCATTCCTCAGTACACTGATTTCATCGTTCATCTTTTCCAATGTCTGGTGGAGTCTGCTGCCTACAGCGATTCCCCCTCCAAACCACATGGCCTCGTCTGCCATCAGCGTCGCCTCGCACTCCAGGCCGTCATACTCTGCGAATTTCTGTAATTCCGTCCTCGTCCACATGATTTTCTGGTGCATTCTCAGCATATAGCCACACTCCTTTTCGATTATGCGTTTTTAACCATTCGTTCAGCTCTCAACTGCGAGCTTTTGGGGTAAAAAAATATTTAGTTCCAGTCCAGCTCTCTAAGTTCCTGGGCCTTCTCTTCATGCCCATTACTTTCAAGTAACCAGATATCGAACTGTACCGCCGCATCCCCAAATTCAGCCCCACATTCATTGAGGCTATACACTTCATCCATCACTTCCTCTACCATCTGGCAGCTACCGTTTGCTACCATAACTGCCACAATGCTCTGCACTTTCATCTGTCCTAATTTCCATTCTGAGGACTCCATATCATGGCTATCTCTCTCGTTCAAAGCTGCTCTGTAATCGTTCATGCTATACATAATCCTTACCTCCTTATTTCCCAAACGTGAGCTTCATCAAATCAACCGGCTTCAGCTCCGCATCCTGATCCTCGACCTCAAAAAGAATTGCTCTCAGTTCCTTTACGGACATGTTCTGATTTGCTACCTCTGTCAGCATCTGTCTAAGCTCTCTCGTTGTCATAATTCGTACCTCCGTGTGTTTTATTTGTTGTTTGATTATGTATATATTATACTTCGCAACTGCGAGTTTGTCAATAGTTTTACTTCTCAAAATGCAAATTTTTTCAAATTTTTCTCAGAATAATCTCGTATCCAAGAGCCTTCGCCATCCGGTAAAAGCTGTCGTATCTCATGTTCACGGTCCCCCGGTTCAGTGTTTGGCTGACATTCTGCCTTACGCATCCCATCTTTTCCGCAAGCTCTTTCTGGTTCACATCTTCCCTCTCCATGATCTGTCGGATAGTGGCCGCTGCATTTTCTCCGCTCAGCTCACCTTTCAGCTTTTTCACCGCCTCCTGGAGAGCCTCCGTATCAACCCTCCAAATATCTTCCGGATCATCCTTATCTATCATGCTGTCGCAATGCTCTGCCAGACTTTCCAGCTGTCTGATGATTTCCCCTATAGGCATACTCAATTCCGCACCTTCTTTCCTCTCCTTTGTCGCGCCGCCACTTTCACTTTGGCAATCGCAACGCCCGCCTTTGTAAATTCTGCATTGGAAAACCTCAGATTACTTCGGTTCAGCTCCAGGTTCTCCTTGTTGTCTATCAGTACCAGATTATCAATATCGCAATTATCCTTATCCCCATCCAGGAAACTTACCATCTTTCCCTCCGGGATCGGGCCGTTATGTTCTTCCCATACTTTCCTGTGGACGAACTCGAATCGCTCCCGCTGCGTTCCCTGCTCCTGTACTTTCCGGACCAGATAACCGTCAGTGGTATGCGTGTACTCTCCGACCTCCATGTGGTTCGCAGGAACATTTCCCTTATGAAACATCGTAGCCTTGCATTTCTCATACTGCTCCGGACTCATTTTCTTCCCCTTGTTTGCAGGTTCGTCACCCTCCTTAAATCGGCAGTCCAGACCGCTTACAATGTCATGGTTCTTTTTGTATGCCCTGCACTGAGAAGGAGAAAACTCTATACCAAAATGCTCTGATACAGCTTTCGCAATTTCCCCGGCTTCTTTCCCCTCGGCAATGCTCCGGATGTATTCCTCCATCCCCTCCGGATATTTTGCAGAATATCCTTTCGGATTCCCCGTAGGTGTGCCGCTTTTGAAACCATACCGGCTCTTTGCGCCCTTGACTATACTCTCCGTGAATACCATGCCGTACTTCCTGTCGTACCCCTGCTGGTTGATAAGGATTGTTAATTCCTTTGTGGTCCGTCCTGCGGTATTCTCACGCATCCAGTCCACTACTTCTACCGGCCATTTCCACATCCGTCAACCCCCCGAACTTCCAGCATTTCCGGAACGGTTTTCTTTCTCTCGTAACCGTACTCGTCCATATGCTGCATTGCCTTCAGCTGGAGTTCGCCGGTCTTGATGATCTGCTCTCCTACCTTTGCCATCGCCTCGGACCGTCTTATCTCGGCCTCCAGTTCATCGCCTTTCAAATCTTCATCACCCAACTTCTCCAGCTGAGCAAACAGATGATTATTCAAATCTCCGAGCGTATTCTTCACTTACGACACCCCCTCTGCCTCTGATAATCCAGGAAACTGCTGCATCAGGAAATTTTTCATTGCCTCCGCATCATCTGGAGGGAGTATCTCCGGCCCCCGCTGGATGCCGAAAAGGATGTCGCCCGCTATCGTGTATCCATGAATATCAGCTCCATACAAATAGGATGCTGCCGGATTGTCCGGACGGTTCTTGATAAGCCCCGATTCGTCCACAATCATCACAACATAATCCTTGAACAAATCATACATACGCTGCGTCTTTACAGTTTCCGTGCAATCAGCTCCGATCATTTCTCCCTGCGCCTCTACATCCCAGGGAACCTCCACAACCGAAATGTGGTTATCCGTGGTAATTTTAACTGTCTTAGCCATACTGCATACCTCCTTAATCGCATCTATGGCAGGTGTCACAATCATAGCGCTGCCACAGTCCATCTTCATCCTGGTATAAGCACTGGCTCTCACCCCAGCATTTAATGTACGTCTCATACGCCTCATTGCTGCAGGAATCATGGTAATCTCCCTCAACGATCTCACCACCCCGATAGACTCTGTAGCCGTCATTGCTACCCATACCTTCATCCGCCCACCAGTGTTCAATCGTTGCCTCCGGGTACATTTCCGACAGTTTCAGCATAACCGGCTCCGGATTGGACCAGGCCGTTTCAAAGATGATTGTGTCCGCATCCTCCTGCTCGTTGGAGTATGCGTTCCACTTTGTCCCCCAATTATCACAGCACCAGTCGTACCATGAAGTTGCCCCATACCTTACCTTGTTGGCTATATATTGCAGGCCCAGCTCCAGCAGTTCTTCCTCTGTCTTTTCATAGTTTTTCAGTCGCTGCTGGTAATCTTCATCGCTCATTTGAGGTCTGGAATATGCTTGCTGAAAACGATATCTTCTCTGGCTGAGCTTTCTGTTTACTGCCTCAATAGCCATAGTCTCCATACTGCCAGACTCGACATTCAAACTCTCCGGCATAGGAATAATCTTGTTGAAATCAAAGCAGACTATATCCCTCTTCTCGTACTCGTCATACTCCGTTTTGAATAACGGCAGTTTTGTGATACCCTCCATCTTTACAATATTTCTTACATGATTCGGCATAATAAATTCTCCTTTCTTAGCTCAGCTCTTCCCATTCGCTGACAAACATTGTTATTGTTCTTCTCTTAAAAACCGCCTTGCTGGTGTCGTAGTCCTCATTCAGCCAGCCTTTGCTTATGTACTCCTGCAGCCGGTTCCGGCATAACTGCTCTGTCTGGACCGCCCTGTTGACCTGTTCGTATCTGCCACGACTCCGACTCCACAGGAATGACGCATACTCGTATTCCCCTTTCTGCTCCTGGTATTCGAGCATCCGGATGCCAGACTGTTCAATCCATCCCATTTCATCCTCAAAGCTCCCGCCAGACTCAGCCAGTTTTTCTTTATCTACTTCCAGAACCGCCACCATTGTCACTTTTTCACCCATTCCCTTGCACCTACCCTTCGATGTCGAAACCGGTGTAATCCATGAGGTTCTGCATTTCCTGCTCAAACATTTCCTCGTAAATCTCTTTCTTGCTGCTGTCACAGCTCAAATGCGTATTGAGACAATTCACATAATATGTGAAATCATTCTGAGGACTGAGGTTATACCGGCGTATCGCCTCCAGCTGCTCAAATCCTGCCTCTGTCAGCGTTCCTTCGTACTCTTCGGTCTCCAGCCTTTTCTTTTCTGCTTTAACCGCCTCGTCCATGCGGAAGATGCCCTCCTTAAAGATTTCTGCCATGATTCTGTTTAAGGTAAGCTCCAGCCCCTCGAACCGCATCTGCTCAACGATCTTAAACATATCCGCCCCTGAATCGTCCAGGATGCTCAAATCATCTACACCGCAATTCAAAATTGCTCTGATTAAATCATTTCTCATAGCCCGCCTCCTACAAATAAGATTTTCCGTACCTCTTTCGGAACTCTTCCCTGGTGCCAATCCGGCCCTCGAAAATTGCCTGGCCCAGCATCTTTGACAACTTCTCTGCCATCGGGTTATCGTGTACCCTGTTCAGCTTGTCTCCCATGTTGTGACAGTTATTGCAGGTGGGAACTTTCAAACCGTCTTTCTCGCTCAGTTCTCTTCCTGCCGTTCCGAAAATAAGATGATGTTCCCCCTCCGCCTGCCGGCCGCAAAAGAAACATATCCCTCTGTACTCCGTAATAATACTTTCGCTCATGTCTGCCTCCTATTTCTTTTTCTTTTCCATTCCCATGAATACCAAAAATGCCAACACCACTATTGCCGCCATACCTGCCTCCTATCCGTAAATCACATCACCGAACAGCGCATACTGGATGATACAGTCTGCGGCTCCTGCGTCAATATTGCAGGGATCTATGTTCAGTTTCCCGGTGTAGATTCCGATACTGTTCGTTTCCCGGTCAATACAGCCCGTATTTCCGGATTCAATGTACTTTTTCAGCCCCTCAATGAACTTCTCTTTGCTGAGGGTATACGACTTATTTTCCTCTGCATCATGCAGAATCAATTCCCCGCCTCTGCTGATCTGGTCGCTTGCATACTCTCCGAGATATTCTCCCTTAACCTCCGCTTTTCTGCACCAGTAATTGATCCCGCCCTCCAGGGCCGAAACCATGATATCGTCAATGTCCTCATTGCGGACTCTCACATCAAGCGCACAATTCAAAACCATGCAATCCACAGCCTCCAATTTTTCTTCCATCAGTCCTTACCTCCTTCGTTTTCTTTCAGTTTTCTGTTTGCCTCTCCGATTATTGTCTGGTATTGCATACAATGAGAAATGCAATACCCATATCCCTTATTTGCATCAGGGCAACCCTGGCATATTTTCAATCCTCTGCCGGTCTGATGTGAAGATAGCCACCATGAATGTCTCCAGCTCTCATTTTCCCTACAATCAGATTCCGACACCAGATTGTTGTGTTCCCACTCCCATACGCTCACTATCAGTTATCGCCTCCTTTGTATGCCGCCCCGCAATATGGGCACTTCGTTTCTCCATAGCAGTTGAACATTTTCCCGCACTCTTTGCAGGTATCAAGCTCTCCGTTCTTGAGCCAATCTTCCAGCAGACTGCTTACATGCTGCCAGTCCACCGCCTCGTAGACCTCTTCGGCCAAATCTGTCTGGCCGTTGCACTCCTGCAGGATGCTGTTTCTGGTGTACTTCGTGTCTGAAAGCTCCGGTATGTAGCAAACCCTGTCCGGATGCTCTGTGTCGTAGAAAGCCTCGTCACTCTTGAAGATCATTCCCTGACCGTAGAACTCACGGACAATCTTTTCTCCCCTGCCGTTTTCATCCGGCGGCGTGTAACTTCCTACTTTCAGATATTCCCTTTCCTCACTCATTCTCAGATTCACCGCCTTCCTGATCCGGCTCGTAATATTCCTCGATATGCTGGGAACCGTCCTCTTCCGTCACGATTGCAGGAAAGCGCACCTTATAACCCCTGTTTACCATCATATTTGCTGCCAGCTCAGCAATCTCTCCGAGATAGTGCATATCCCATTCCAGCTCTTCATCACCAGCTACCACCTTGCACATTTCATAGACTGCGTTATAAATCTCGTCGCGCCTTGCCGACTGTTCATCTGACAATTCCGGATGCAGTATGCCGTCCAGTTCCCCGTACAGTTCCTTTATCATTTCCACGATTGCCTCCGCATCCTCCACAAGTTCCCTCGCCGTAGACGGACAGCCGCCCTTGCCTCTTTCCGGGAGCCACATTTCAACGTGACCGTCAACGTCAAAATTGTCTGCGTAATCCCACAGGTCTTTCAGAAACGACTCCGCCTGATCCTCTGCGTCAAAGTCAATTATCATCAGGAAATCTTCACCTGCCGGAGAATACTTTCCCATTTCCGCATACGTCCGGTTATTCTGGCTCGGTTCCACATACACCGAATAGGACCAGTCCAGCTCTTCCGCTTTGTCAAGCATCCTCTGCAGCTCCTTGCTGATGTTCTTATATTCTTCCATTCGCTTATCATCCCTCCACATCTGCGTAATACGCATCAAAGGCAATCCCGGCCTCCACCATTTTCGCCTCCAGGAAGTTTCCATAGCACCATCCTTCGCCCTCTTCCCAAAAAGCATCCCAGGCTTTCTTTAATACCTCGATTGCCCTCTCCTTATCTTCCTGGCTTACCAGAAATATGCAATCCATCCACTCATTCGCGCTGGACTGTACTCTGATGCAGCCACCTTTCATTTCCTCAACCATAAACGCTACCTCCTAAATGTAATAACAGCTGAAATTCCAATGATGTCCGAACTCATAGTAAAGCCCGTACTTCTTGAAAATCGCATCAAACTTATTTCTGATTCCCTGGAACATACCGTAGTAGAGCATTTCGCATACCACACCCTCAAAACTCATGCTGAGGATATGGTCCGGATTGACATATTCAAAATATGTCCTGGGGTCCTCATTCTCCCGCACTACCAGGTGTTCCCGGTCATTGTAATAGAATTTTCCTGTCGCCTTATCGTGGGTAGTAAAGCACTTGCCGTTAAAGTAAATATCCACATCAACCCACATTTCATGCTCCAGCAGGAACTCTCTGATCTCGATTGCCAGATTCTCAATTCTTTCCGGCGTCAGCCTTGCCGTTTCATTCATTCTGCTGTCGCCTCCCTTACCATGCCCCTATTCCTCTGGCGGGCTTTCTTTTTCAGATTTCTTTTCCATCTGCGAATTGTCACGGCCTTATCTCTACTGATTTGCCTCCTTTCTTCTCTCATTTACCAGAACCAGAAGTGTTGCCCGGTCCATTCCCAGACTTTCCAACTCCCTCTCAATGCGTTTCGTAGCCGCTTTGTTTCCAGCTGTTACCGCCTCTTCATACTGCCTGATGTATTCCTCCAGCATATTTCTTCATCCCTCCAATCCCACATACTCCAGAATCTTTCGGCGGGCAAACTTCCCGATTTCTTCCAGATAATCTTCCTGGTTCCAATCTGCACCTGCCTGCTCTGCCTCAAAATCATTCGCCCACTGCACAAACAGCTGTTTCCAAGTGATGCTGTCAACGCTGCTCAATACCTCATTTTTTGCCTGCAAGCCTGCATAAACAAGGGAAATCTCCACCAGATTCTCGGATGCCTTGTTGTAAGTCATTTTCTCCTGCCGCTGATTCTGCAACTGGATTTCCTCTTTGAACTCATAACACATATTGACCGGCCCGCCGTTGACTTTACCCATTTTCCAGTCAGAACCATGAATGCTGAAGGCGAAATAATCATCCCCGTCTATCGTGAGGCTCGCCATCGCCTCATATCCGTTTCTTTTGACAGCCTCCGCAATTCCGTTAATCAGAGGCAAAACCTCCTGGCAAAGACCTCTGAATTTTTCTTTGTTATTCATCCTTGACCTCCTTAACCGCGGTGACTACGCCGCCGACCAAATGCCATGCCTTAATGTATTGGTTCCCTTTGCTCCTTGCCTCCGACTCATTCCTGGCCTCGAATATTGCAGGAGAGTCGCACCCGGATTCATCGTCATATATGAACACTTGGTATTTCTTCATGCGTCCTTTGCCTCCTTTACAAGTGCCTCGGCCTCTTCCTTGCTCTCAAACCAATCATGGTAGATGTCTTTCCGCTTTGTGCTTTTGAAATCATTCTCCGGCTTACTGACCGCCTCCACCACGCTCGTGATATTCGCCACCACCCTGCCGCTGTCATATATGGCCGTTGTCACGCACCAGAATGTTTTCATGCCTCCCAGGGTAAGCTCATAGGCATCCGCCTCTTCTTTTGTCAGAGGCTCCCGGTACTCGATGAATCCCCATGCCTCCCGCCCGATTTCTTCACAGAAAGTCTTTGTGTCGAAATTCTCAATCTTCTCGACTGCCGCTTTCTTAGGAAAGCCGCCCGGCATAACCGGGCGCTGTGTGCTGTAATATCTCATGCTCATGCTCCTTTCGCCGCCTGGAGAACCAGGAGTTTCGCATTTCTTTCCACATACCATTTCATGTACTTCTTTCTCTCAGCCGCTTTCGGACTTTTAAGCGGGGTAATGTTTTTCAGATATTCCGCCTTAATCCAAACCTTATTCCCTTCTTTATCCTTGCATCCGGCAATCATTTCGGTGCCATAGCCTGTATATGTAGGCTTTTCCCCGACCCAAAATACTTCTAATACCGTCCCTTTGGGGATCTTCCGCCCTCTGACTACTTGTGCCGTAATTCCCGGCTCAATTCTTTCTTTTTTCTCCCGGACCGATCTGCAAAAGCTCTGCAAAGCACTCGTTTTCATAGTTCTGAGGATATCCCTGGCAACTTCCATGCTCACCTCAATCTCTGCCTTGATTCCAACGAAATCATGGCCGTCTGCTGCATAGTAGCCGATCTGAACCGTCTTGTACTCATGCTTTTCCAATTCCCATACAAGGGCAGTCTCTTCGACCATTCCATCCGCCCAACAATGATCCCAAGTATCAATAACTGCTCCCGCATAAGAAACAACCCCATTTTTAATCAATGCCATTTCATGCTCCTTTCTTCTGTTTAAACCTTGCCGGATAAAATCTTATGCCTGCTCTTCCCCCTGGGCCTCTTTCTTTTTCCTCCTGGACGGAGCTTTCTTCTCGCCGGTGGATGTACGCCTAGTTCTCTTAGGCTTTTCCGGCTCTTTATCCTCGTTTACAGGCTCAGGCAGCGTTTCTTCTGCCTTTTCCGTAGAAGTTACCGTCTCCGCCTCTTCCGGCTGAATCTGAGCCGCCTGCTCCGGCAATCTCTCCTGCAGTTTGTAGCGCTTACGGATGGAGGCAATCATCAGTGCCACTTCCGCATTTACCAGCTCCTTATCCTCGTCCGTCAGACCTGCGGACAAATCCTCTCTTTCCTGCCAATACTCTGCGTTATCCAGAAACGCATCAATAACTCTCTTTGCCTTATCATGCTTAACATCCCATTTCATCATAGTGTTTTTCCTCCTTGTGCTTTCTGCATATTCTTTTACTATTGCCTTGCCCTGATCTATCGCCTCCGTAATATCAACGCCGATCTGCTGGTAGAAATCCGGATGAACGATACACTCATAGGCTCTCGCCATCTTACTTCTCTGCTCCTGCGTCACTCCTATACGAAAATCCTTCGCTATCTGCAACGCTTTCTTCCAGTCCTGCTCCCGGACTGCCTCTCTTACGATGTCCGACTTCTTAATCATTCATCATCACCAGCCCCCGGCACTTCCAGCAAATCTTTCTCAATCCAGAACTTCTCGCCCAGGAAATCTACCTTCACCGCGTTTCTGCCGGTCTGGATCACCGTTGCCAGTGGTCCGATGTCCGGAATCTTTACCTGCGCTCCTACGCTCATGCCGTTTTTCCCTCCCCTTTCAGAATCGCAAATGCCTCTTTGATAACCGACAGCTTGCGCTCCGCCTCTTCGTATTTTTCTTTCATTTTCTGGTAGCTGTCAGCGAGATCGAAATTGCCCTGCTGCATAGCTTTAATCGTTTCCTCCATCTCCGATACTTTCTGCTTGTGCCTCTCCTGCATTGCACTTATCTGAGTGCAGCGGGCCGCATCCAGTTCGTCATACTCTTTTGTCCTCTGCTGTACTTCGGCCTCCAGCTCTTCAATCCGTCTTACCCTCTGCCTTGAAATTCTCTGTATTCCGCCCTGCTTTACCCACTGCTTACAGAACTGATCCTTGTCAATGTCGGTTCCCATGTACTCCTGCTCAATCTGCTCATATTCTGCTGCAGTTGGCTCAAATCCCGTCCTCTCTATAAACTCCGATCTCATCATAACTAACGCCCTCCTACTGATCTTTCTTCTCTGCCGCTATAACTGCCAGCACAATCACTCCGTTTACCAGAACCGCCGCCAGATTCCCGGCTCTCATTCCGTCATGCAGGCCCACCATGAAGTTGATGAACAACAGTGCCTGCAGAAATCTCCGAATTTTTTTCATTGCCTTTCAGCCTCCTTTATGGTAGACTTATCAGCTGAGGGGGCTTTGTTTCTGCCCCGCTCAACCGATAAGGAACTGTTCGCTTAGTTGCTAATCAATCCAACTCAGCACCGCCGTGACGATTGCCAAAAGCATTGTCACTATGGTTGCTATGATAGCGGTCAAACTTTCATAGATTTGGAATCTGATCTGGCGCTCTTCGAGCAGTTCTTTTTCTTTCTGCCTTTTCTTCTTTCCTTTACCCAAATGGCGTCCTCCTTTCCGTTGGATTTAATCAAGCATTTGTTTTGTTTGATTATGTATATATTATACTTCGCATCTGCGAGTTTGTCAATGGTTTTACTTCTCAAAATGCAAATTTATTCCCGCACAACTCTCAACTTTGAATTTATGGAAGATATGATTATTTCAGGCTCAAATCTGGTGCATTTCATTTCTGCTCATTTTCTGCTATTTATGGAAAAAGTCCGAGAAACCGCGCAAACACGCTATTGCTTGTAAGATTTCTTACATGATTTCTCATTAGATTTCTGGTAGGATTCTTTACCAGAGATAAGAGATAAAGAGATTAGATATATATAATATATGGTCAGCTTTTGAAATCTGACCGCTTTTATTTACTCTCATTTGAGAATTTTATTCACATATCCGTGTGGATAATGTGGATAAGCCGGAAACAAATCTGCGGACCGCCCTCTAAAAAGCATATAGGTCTAAAAGCTCATACACGGCTCAATACCGGGCTTTCCTCTTTAGGCATAGGATAGGTGGTAAACTCGTCTATCGTTGCTCAGGCACATTTCGTCAAATTACCCGGTCAAATTTTGGTTATTTTGTATATTGATTTTTTCTGCTGATTTGCTCCGCATTTTCAACGAAAAAAGCGGCCCCAGCCACTACGGCCAGGGCCTATCTGCTATTCCTCCGAATTGATAAAATCCTTGCAATCCAGCTCACGGTATGCCTTTTCAAATGCAGACTTCGGACTCCATGATTCATACCCATCCGGATATTTCACCCGGTACCCGGGGCATCCGTTCTTCTCCTGCGGCTCCGCTTTCACGATTTTCATGCCGATGTAATTCTTCATCTTTCCTCTCTCCCTACTTTTTCAGATACCCGGCATGGCTGAACCCGGTATAAAGAACGCCGTCTATTGCCACCTGGATATACAGCCATTTCGCTCCGTTTGCGACATTGTAATATCCATAGCATTTCACGCTTGTGCCTTTCGGAATCAGCGCCAGGGCTTTCTTGTTGCTCCCTGCGCCGTTACGGAGATAGCGGTTTGCCGTTGTCTTGTAGCTCCCGGCAACACCCTTGTCATACTTCTGTGCAGATTCCGTTGCCGTTACTTTCTTCTCTGTCGGCTGGGACTGATTCTGAGTTTCGGTATTAGGCTTTGCTGCGGAACCGTTCAGAATCTCATTGACCTTCGCCTGCACCGTGGCATAATCATAACCCGCCGCTGCCAGCTTTGTCTTTCTCGCCTCTCCGGTACCCCAGGCGCCTGCGATAACTTCATGGGCCAACGTTGTGACATCCTTATCCCTGGATACTGCTGCAGGCTTTACCGCATTATCGGAGTATTTCGGGGAGATAAAGCCCCTGATGTACTTTCCGTTAATGGAAACGGTACGCTTTTTCACCTGGTTACTGTAGTTGCCCTCGACAACCACAAAATAGCCTGCGGACGGATAAACCTCTGTTACGGTACCTACATGATCCGGAGCGCCGGTATTGTCGCCCGTTCCACTGTCCTGCCAGTCGTAGAGAACTGCATCACCCGGCCGGGGAACATATCCGTCATTCTCTACCCACACACCCATTTTCTTGGCCTGCTCGATCAGATAATAACAGCTGATCTCCACCGGCATGATTGCGGTATATCCGAGCTTTACCGCAAGCGCAGACCAGGTGCAGGCACACCACGCCCAGCCATACTGCATCTTTGTGCCTCTCGGAAAGCTTTTCTGCGTATTGTAAATGTCGATGATAGACTTATAGCTGCCATCGGACTCTTTCTTGCCGATCCAGCTGTTTACAAGATCCACCACCTGCTGCCTTGAATATCCCATATTCGATCCCTCCTGTTTGGGTTTGCCGGATGCCCCGGCATATTGCTCATAATACTTCTGACCATACCCGGCCCTCTTCACCTTGGCTGCCTCACTCTGGTCTACAGGACACTCGAACTTTTTCAAAACAATGTCCGATGCCTCCCGGACTGAGGCTGCCGTTTTCAGTGCATTCAGAACAGCCTTATAGCTTGCGCCGAGTTCCTTGAACAGATATTCCAACTGTGCCTCCAAATCCCCGATAGACACACCTTTGGACTTTACATAATCGTATAGCCCGGCTTTCCGTCCAGCTGTGGTCCACTGTAGCAGGCCGTAGCCGTACTGCTTGCCGGGAAGAGGATGCAGAAATTCCTCCCTGTCGATTTTCCCACTGTCAACGGCGGCCGTATAGCTTTCATCCGTGCAGTAAGGCTTTCCAGCCTCCCGCAGCCGCCTCTCGCACAGATTTTCAAGATTCCTGGGATTCAGCCCGCTCTCTGCGTACAGATTCCCCATAAGGGCGGCAACGCCATAAGCATTGCCAACCCTCGCCATTGAAAAATTCCATATCTGCTCTTCTACGGTTTTCCCAATAAGTGACATACTCCCGCCTCCTTATTCTACAGATCCCGGTGCCTCGTCTACTGCCCCGATAACGACGCCACTGTTTTCCTCAATCTTCATCTGTTTGACTGCCGCCTCGATCAGCACGTCAAGCTGTTCGTCAGACATGGCAATGTTCTTTGCTATCAGGAGATCTCTCAGGAACTCCGCCACATAAGCTTTCTTATCCTGCCCGGCGGATCCGCACATAACCTGCTGGGCTTTCAGCACTGCATATCTGGCCCACTTCTCCGCTGCGGCCAGTTTATCGGCACCGATTTTCGCTTTCAGCCACGGTGCCAGATACCTTGTGATGACCAGCACCGCCACCATAACCACCACTTTGACAACCTCAAAAATAATATCATTCATCTGCCTTTACCTCGCTTTCCTTTTCTGCTGATCTCTCAGCCTGCTTTTCCTCCTGCTCCCACTGATGGTCTCTCTGCCTGTCCTTATTGGTTCTTATCCATCCACAGATGCCGCACTCACCTATTGTGGCCGCTATGACCGCACAAGCGTATGATTCCGGGATCATTCCCTGCTCCCGGAAGATACAAAGCATCTGCCAGTTGAACCAAACAAAAAAGACACCGACCAGAATCAATATCAGATTCAGCGTGCCTATCCTGCCTATGACTTCCTTCAGTTTTCTCAGCGGGCGGGGCCTTTTTCTGTTTTTCATGCGCCTACCCTTTCTTACAATCCGATCTTTGCCAGAACGATAGCCAGGATTGCCCCCAGTATGGTGGTTCCAATATACCCTATCGCCTTGCGCCATTTTTCACCGTCCCTGCTCTCAATCTGTTCCAGGCGTTTGCTCTGCTGCTCCTGGACTTTCAGCATATTCTCCATATTTGCAGCCAACTTTTCAATGGCTGCTGTCAAATTGGAGATTTCCCGGACGCTCCCTTCCAATTCACTGATGCGGTGATTTTGTCGGTCGTTTTCTTCTTTCAGTCGGCCATTCTCTGATTCCATCAGCTCCCGAAACGCATCCAGTTCCCTGTGTGTTACCGGATTATCCATATGTCCCACCTCCTTTCTTTTTTTGGTGAATTTTAGGCGTTTGCGAAACGCCAGAACCCGCATAAATACGGGATTCTCTTTGTTACAA